>JAHEYT010000047.1:23534-67926 GCA_023251455.1 Bacteroidota bacterium | reverse complement strand
ACTGAATGTAATTATGGTACCATCTGCAAAACAGATGTACGGCAGATAAAAAGTATTCAACTAAATTTCTTTAAATCAATTCAAAAAGGAGGTAAATATGCCTGATCCCGGAGCATATTGGTTTGAGAAAGAGGAGCTTGAAGCAGCCGGAATAAATACCACTAACTGAAAACATTAGCCGTTTTACTACCAACTTTAACCGAGCAGCAAGAAATCGTCCGTCGAGTTGAATGCCTTTTTGCCAAAGCTGACCAAATTGAAGCTAGCTACCAAAAGCAAAAACAGAGCAGCTGCCACAAGCCCTGCTGGCCAAAGCCTTCCGTGGCGAACTGCTGGAACAACTCCCCACCGATGGCGATGCCCGCGATTTGTTGGAGCAGATCAAACTGGCAAAAGAAGGATTGGGGAATGGCGGGAGGGGAAGAAGTTGAAGGTGGAAGATGAGGTGAGAATGGAAGGTTTTGAAAGACGAGACAAGCCAATTCCTGACAGCCTCAGACAAAGGTTCAGCTCGGTGATAGCGGAAATAGAGATAGAATGTCGACCGAAGGTGGTATGATGCGTGGGTGGTAGGCATGGAGGTGGCGATTTCCGGGATGGGCAAAAAATCAGGTTAGGAACTGTTGGCTGGTTTTTGGCTGTATTTGCTTCGTTTACTGTAATCTCAATCTACCTTGATAAAGCTTACAACCTGATCCGAAGGAAGAAATTAAAGAAATCAACTGATATATTACAATAGAAACTTATTTGGTCAGGCTGATTACAACTTGCCGCTTAATTGGCCACATAATCCTGATTTAAATTGACCCACTTCCAAATAGAACCATTAATGAATTTCGTTAGTAATTGGAGGTCTTGAAATGGATATACTTTTTTCATCCCTTTAAAACCAACTATTTTCTTAATTTCGGATCTTCATTTATTTTCTAATGCTTATCTATGAATAATCAAAGGAATTTAGTCAGGACATTGGGCTTAGGTTATGTAATTATTTTCGTAGTCGCTAATATCATTGGATCAGGAGTATATAAAAAAATTGCTCCAATGGCTGCCGAACTTCATTCTTCCATCTGGATACTGATGGCCTGGATTGTTGGAGGTATTATTACCCTGTTTGGTGCATTGAGCAACGCCGAAGTTGCCGGACTACTGGCCGATACGGGAGGGGAATTTGTTTATCTGAAAAAAATTTACAACCGTTTCTTTTCATTTTTATATGGCTGGTCGCTGTTTACAATCATTCAAACCGCAACCATCTCTTCATTAGCTTATGTTTTTGCCCAATCGCTGAACAGCATCATTCCCATACCTGAGATTTTTTCCTCCCTGCAGCATTTTTCCATTGGGGGTATTTTCTTCCCATTTCAGGATTTTGGAGTTAAGCTGACAGCTATTCTGCTGATTTTGCTTTTAACATCACTCAACATCTCTGGGCTAAAAAGCGGAGCTGGTACCAGTAAAGCCATCCTTATGCTTGTGTTCTCAGGTCTTTTCCTGATTGTTTTCTTTGGTTTGACCCACATAACTGCCACGCCTGCAAATTACATGGATGTAAAAGAACTGACAAGCGGAACCGTTACGCTAT
The DNA here is from genome assembly GCA_023251455.1 of Bacteroidota bacterium. GTDB lineage: Bacteria > Bacteroidota > Bacteroidia > Bacteroidales > Prolixibacteraceae > Aquipluma. The sequence goes on along the minus strand of JAHEYT010000047.1, from coordinate 66,341 downwards.
CATCGTTTTTCACAGCCATGCTTGCTGCATTTTGGGCCTACCAGGGTTGGGTTTCGGTCGGATTTATCGGCGGAGAGGTAAAAAATGCGAACAGAAATATCCCGAAAGGAATCGTGATTGGCGTCCTGGTGGTGATCTTCATTTATCTACTGGTCAATGTGACTTACCTTTCGCTCTTATCTATTCCACAACTTGAGCAAATTCACACTGCAGGCAACCAGATTGCGGCTGTTGAGGCTGTACGGAGTTTCTGGGGAACAAGCGGGGTACTGTTTATTTCGTTGCTGATATTGCTCACCACATTGGGTTGCACCAATGCTAGTATTCTCACCGGTGCCCGCCCCTATTATGCCATGTCGCGCGAACGGCTTTTCTTTACAGGTATCGGAAAGCTGAACAAAAACAATGTCCCCGGAAACTCGCTTTTTTGGCAGGGAATATGGGCTTCGGTGTTGGTTTTGTCCGGAACTTTCGATCAGCTGACCGACATGGTGATTTTTGCGGTCTTTATATTTTACGGAGCCACAACCTTGGGAGTATTTATTTTGCGTCGTAAGATGCCCGATGCGCACCGACCATACAAAGTTTGGGGATATCCTGTCGTACCAGCTATATTTATTCTCTTTTGCGTCGGATTAATAATCAACACTATTGCAACCCGCCCACGTGAGGCTGGCATAGGCATGATTCTGATTTTAACTGGAATACCGGTTTATTTTTTCCTGCGCAGAAGATATTCGAAAACTGGGAATGAATAGTTTTATTCTGAAACCTTTTGAACCAGCATAATTCCATCCCTCACCGGAAGAATTACATTTCTGACGCGTGTATCGTTTTGAATCTGGTCGTTGAAATCAAGGATTCCACGGGTTTGTTCTTCGTTTGCAGCTTCCGGATCGACAACCTTACCGTCCCAAAGAATATTATCGGCCAAAAGGAAACCACCAACAGGAATATGGTCGAAGACTAAATTGTAATAGTCGCAATATTCGCGTTTATCGGCATCAATAAACACGAGGTCAAACGGATGGTTGATTGAAGAAATAATTTCGCGGGCATCGCCGATGTGCTGAATGATGCGATCGGACATTCCTGATTTCAGGAAGTATTTTTGAGCGATCGTTTCCAGTTCGTCGTCAATCTCAATGGTGTGCAATTGTCCGCCGGCAGTTAATCCTTTAGCCAGGCACAAAGCCGAGTAGCCTGTAAAAGTTCCGATTTCGAGAATATATTTAGGTTTGATCATGCAACTGATCATGCTTAGTATCTGCCCTTGCAAATGACCTGACAACATACGCGAGCGGAGTACTTTCAGATGAGTTTCGCGGTCGAGCTCGTTCAGAAAATCATCTTCAGGAGAAATATGATTGATAATGTATTGATCGAGTAGAACGGGATCGGTCATTTTACTGGTAAATTAAAATACTGTTTTGCGATTCGTTGAATATCTCGTTGGCAATTTCCATGATTTCGCGGCTCTCGATTCCTTCAATCTTTTTGAAAATAGTTTCCAGCGAATCAACCTGGTTAAAAAACAAATAACTTTTGCCCATCGAAAGCATTAAATCCTCACGATTTTCAGTTGAGATGGCCAATTGCCCAACCAATTGCCTTTTGGCGCGGCTCAATTGCACAATTCCCATCGGAATTTCTTTCATTTTCCGCAATTCCTTATTCACCAGCCACTGAGCCTGATCGAGATTTTCCTTATCGGTGCCAAAATACACGCTGAATTCACCTGTGTCAAAATATCCGGTATAACTCGACTCAACATTGTAAGCCATCCCGTGGCGTTCGCGAAGCGCCATATTCAGGCGCGAGTTCATCGATTGTCCACCCAGAATATTATTCAGCAAAACCATTTGCATTCGTTTTGGGCTGTAAATATCGGGCGCAATATTTCCAACAATGCAATGAGCCTGAAACGTATCTTTCTGCACTACACGTTTTTCAGGTTGATAATGATACACATTCGACCTCATTTTTGTCCTCGGTTTCTCCGGAATAGGGCCAAAATACTTTTCTGCCAAACGAATAAATTTAGTCATCGAAATATTACCCACTGAACTTAACACGATTTGATCGGTATGGTAATTCTCGTCCATGAACTTCAGAATGCTCTCTTTATTGAAAGTTTTAATCAGCTCGGGTGTACCCAGAATATTGCGGGCAATTGGATGTCCATCAAACAGAATTTCTTCAAATTCATCGAAAATCAGTTCCGAAGGGCTGTCTTTGTACGAGTTTATTTCTTCAATAACCACCTCTTTTTCGCGCTCCAGTTCTTTGGCCGGGAAAGTACTATTGATCAGAATATCACTGATCAGTTCCATTGAACGCTGGTAGTATTCACTTAAAAAAGTGGCATAAACAGCGGTTTCTTCTTTGGTGGTATAGGCATTTAATTCTCCGCCAACATCTTCAATACGATTGAGTATATGAAAAGCTTTGCGATTTTGAGTGCCTTTGAAAATCACGTGCTCAATAAAATGAGCGATGCCCTGTTCGTCTGCTTCTTCATCTCTTGATCCGGTATTAATGAGCACACCAAAATGCGAAACTGGCGAATTGGCCTCTTGATGTATGATCCGGATTCCGTTCTTTAAAACGAATGTTTGCATCATTTTCCTGAAAAGTGTAAAAATTTTTGGTTTGCAAAAGTATGAAAAAGAAACGGTTCGGCGCCTTCCGCAAAAAAAAATGCAACAGATGAATTCTTTTTTTTTGTAGTTTAAATATTTGGTCTATATTTGCAACCCGAAAGCGAAACGGAATAGCCCAAAGCGACAACCATAAGCTTCAAAAAAAAGTCCGCACCGGACTCAAAATGGTGCCATAGCTCAGTTGGTAGAGCAATGGACTGAAAATCCATGTGTCCCTGGTTCGAATCCAGGTGGCACCACAAAGGGAAGCAAATTGCTTCCCTTTGTTATTTTAGTCTTCTTCCAAAAACTTCAGATTTCGTTTAAGCCCCTCGAATCGGGCACGTTTCACGGCCGAGCTCCTGAATAGTTCGTTGAATCCGGATCTGTCCATCTCTATCCACTCCTCTTTGGTCAACCTCATTAGTTTCATGTCAGGCGTAAATGCCGGTTCGCGATGAACTTCTGATTTTAAATTCCAGGGACAAACGTCCTGGCAAATATCGCAACCGAACACACGATTTTCGAACATTCCTTTTAATGCCGGATCTATTTCGCCTCGATTTTCAATGGTTTGGTATGAAATGCACCGCCGGGCATCCAATACAAAAGGCTCAACCAAGGCTTTTGTAGGGCATGCATCAATGCAGCGGGTGCAATTTCCACAATGGTTCCGGACAATTTTGTCATCGGCTGGCAATTCCAGATCAATAATCAGTTCGCCGATGAAAAAGAAACTGCCATGCTCAGTCGAAATCAGGTTGGTATTTTTACCAATCCAACCCAAACCAGCACGGGCAGCCCATGCACGGTCTAAAACCGGAGCCGAATCAACAAAACATCGCCCGTCGCACGGTGCAATCTCCGACTGAATAAACAGCAGCAATTCGCCCAATTTATCTTTCATCACAAAATGGTAATCGGTGCCAAAAGCATATTTCGAAAGCACTGGCGCCTCCGGATCGATTTGTTTCTCTGCCGGAAAGTAATTCAGCAAAACAGAAACAACCGAACGTGAATTTTCAACTAAAAGGCGCGGATCAAGTCGTTTATCCAGATGATTGGCCATATATTCCATTTCGCCATTCATTCCATCCTGAAGCCATTTCACCAAACGATCCTTTTCCTCAGCCAGAAACCGGGTTGAAGAAATTCCACAATCCAAAAAGCCAAGTTCTTTTGCCTTAGCCTTGATTCTATCTGATGTACTTTCGCTAACTCTTTCCATACAATTTAGGATTCTGAAATCAAAAATAGATGATTTAATTGGAAGTGGATTTTAGTTTCACAAAAAAGCAAAAGCTGAACAAACCAACCGATTAAACTTTTTCACATTCTATTTGTCAAAAACACAATATTATATTGCCTTTATCCAACATAAATATCTAATTTTACCAAGCCATAAAACTAAACAACCAGAAGCTCCAATCCGTGAAGAACCCTTTTGCATCACCCTATCTGAAATTATTTTTTGCTTTTAGCTTTATACTTCTTCTAAATTTTACGGTTTCGGCCCAAAATGTTCAGGAGAAACTAGTTACCGGAAAATTTCAAAAAACCAGTCTTGATCAGTTTTTCAAAACCATTGAAAAAGAATATGGAATCCACTTCTATTACAAAACGGAATGGATAAAATCCTATGTCATCAATCAGGATTTCAAGGAAATGCCTTTAATTCAGGCACTCAATCTGCTGTTCGATCGTCAGCCACTCACATTTAAGTTTTTCCAGAACAATTCAGTCGTCATATTTCCGAAAGGAAGTGATGGACGCAATGTTTCAGGAAGCGATGAGCCACAAGTAATAGTTATAGGCGACCCTTTAAATGAGGGACGGTATGCAACGGCCAAGCTGAAAGGTAAAATTCTGGATGGCAAAAACAGTGAGCCACTAGCCGGAGCCATCATTTTTCACCCACAAACCGGGGTTGGAACCACAACTAATGCCTCCGGAAATTATGAACTTGACTTACCTACAGGCGATCATACACTTCAGGTTTCGTTTATGGGCTACGAAATTCTGAACCAAAAAATAAAACTGATTGAAAATGGTCGTGGCGATTTTGAACTGTTTGAGGAAACGCACAATCTGGAAGAAGTAACCATTACGGGCGATGGCTCCAAAGCTTCGAAGGCTCAAATGAGCATGATCAAAGTGAATTCCAGAATAATGAAGGAGCTTCCAGTGATGATGGGCGAAGCCGATATTATCAAAAGTGTGATCATGATGCCTGGTGTCCAGAGTGTTGGCGAAATGTCGTCGGGATTTAATGTACGTGGAGGCAACACTGACCAGAACCTGGTTCTGATGGATGGTGCGCCGGTATTCAATACTTCGCACATGTTCGGGTTCTTTTCAATGATCAATCCCGATGCAGTGCAGGATGTAACCCTTTTCAAAGGTGGGATTCCGGCCTCGTATGGCGAACGCATTTCGTCAATCATGGATGTAAAACTGAAAGACGGCAACAACGAAAACATTAAATTTTACGGAGGCATTGGCCTAATAAACAGCCGGTTTACACTGGAAGGTCCATTTGCAAAAAAGAAAAAGAGCACATTCCTGATTCGTGCACGAACCACATATTCAGACTGGATTATGAGACAATCGAAGAACGCGCAGTTTATGAATAGCGTGGCCCATTTTTACGACATCAACGGAACACTGAACCTGGTTCTTGGCCAAAACAATACACTGAAACTGATGGGCTATGCCAGTAACGATGTATTCAACCTGAATTCAAATTCGCTTTACACCTATGGAAATATTATTAGTTCGGCCAACTGGAAAGCAAACATTTCGAAAAAGCTGATTTCAAATCTGAACCTGGCCTACAGCAAATATGATTTTCAACTCGACCAAAAAGATCCAAATCTGGCTGAAGACGATTACAAATTGATAACTGGATTGGAATATAGCAGTATGAAATACATACTTTCGTGGCTGCCCAATGAAAAACACCGCGTAAATACAGGCTTCCAGGCTATTGGATACAAGATTCGTCCAGGCGAAATCCGTCCGGCTGGTAGCCCATCCAACGTAATTCCTGAAAAAGTAGCCAACGAACAGTCCCTCGAAATGGGAGCTTTCATCGATGACGATATTGACCTTTCCGCATCAACAGCACTGAATATTGGTGTCAGATATGCCCGGTTTATGAGCATGGGGCCAACTACAGTAATGAATTACGATCCCACTCAGACCATCAATTCAGGTTCGGTGATCGATTCAACCGTTTTTGGGGAATGGCAAACTGCCAAAATGTACCACGGTATTGAGCCACGCCTTTCCCTGAAATTCAATTTGGCCAGCAACGGATCGATACGTTTGAGCTACCAGCGCATCCATCAGTTTATGAACCAGGTTTCGAATACTTCGGTTATTTCGCCCGCCGACTTCTGGAAATCGAGCGATGCACACATTGAGCCGTTAATCAGTGATCAGTTTGCTGTTGGATTATTTAAAACTCCGCAACGAGGATTGTTCGAAACTTCGGCTGAAGTATATTACAAAAGGCTGCGAAACCTTCTGGAATACAAGAATGGGGCGGTATTGGTAATGAACCACCATGTTGAAGCAGATATTATTAATGCTGATGGCTATTCGTACGGGCTTGAACTTTTCCTGAAAAAGAACGCAGGCAGACTCAATGGCTGGGTAAGCTATACTTATTCCCGAACCATGAGGCAAACCGACAACCAGTTTACTGAAGATGTGATTAATGGCCGAAAATACTATCCATCGGTTTACGACAAACCACACGATTTATCAACTGTAATGAATTACCAGATCAGTCGTCGCTGGCGGTTTTCGGGCAATTTTGTACTTTCATCGGGAAGGCCGGTAACTTTACCCGAACAGAAATACACGTTCGATGGCCGGCAAATTGTTTATTATTCTGACCGGAACAAATACCGGATGCCTCCCTATCACCGGATGGACGTAAGCATTACGCTGGACGAGAACCTGCGCAAAAAACGCATGTGGAAAGGGAGTTGGACATTCTCGATTTACAACTTCTATGGACGAAAAAATCCATATTCCATTTTTTACCGGAAGGATGCTTCGATTCAACAGATCAATAAAGATCAATATGCAATTTACAAACTTTCGGTTATTGGCGTGCCAGTGCCGTCAATCACCTATAATTTCAAATTCTGATGCGAAAAGAAATCATATATCTGGCTTTATTTTTAGCGCTTTTCGTTTCGTGCGAGGAGTATTATAACCCTGACCTAGATGTCGTTCCATCCATATTGGTCGTTGAATCGCAGCTGACAAATAATCCGGCAAAAAACTTCGTAAAACTTTCAATGACTCAAGACTTCTACAATACAACTGAGGAACAAAAAGTGATTGGAGCCAAAGTTGAACTGGTTCAGGTTGGCGGCCAAACCATAAAAGGTATTGATGGTGGTACCGGATATTTCACCTTTCCGTCAACACCCATCCCCGGGAAAAAATATTTTCTCAGGATTACCAATCAGAAAGATATCTATCAGTCAGAAACGGTTTTAATGCCGCCAATTCCTAAAATCGATACGCTTTACACTTTGAATAATATTGAAAAAAGCTATCGGACTGATGTGTTTGGATCACCTCAATTGGTAGAAACACCGGGAAGAAAAATTTATATTGACGCGCCAATTACTTCGTCGCTTGAATATTACCGATTCGACTGGCGCGCAGTTCTTCAATGGGTTTATACACCGCCTGCACCTGCGGTTGGGCCACCGCCTCCAGCTTGGTTTGGATGGAAATCGAAATATGATATCGGAATGTTTAATCTTGCAGGTCCTAAAGAATTCAGTAACTCCGATAAAGTAACCAAACATCCCATTCTATCTCTGGCATACAACAGTCAGGTATATCTCGACTCTGCTACTCAAGTTGGAAGTAACTGGATACTGATTCTTGATGAATATGGAATTACAAAAAGCTCATACGATTTTCATGAAAAGCTGAACAAACAGTTCGCTGCAGAAGGAAGTCTGTTTGATCCGGTATTAACACAAGTTTACGGAAACATACATTGCACAAGTGACCCAACGAAAATTGTTCTCGGTTTTTTTGATATGAATTCACACCATCAGTACCGATATTTCCTGAATTTAGGAGCCGGTGACGATAGGCAGGTCAATCAACGACGAATGAACCGATATTTGGATATTCCTTATGATGGATACCTGATTGGAGAGCGTCCTGTATTCTGGGAATCAAATTAACAACTTACGATGAAGCAAAAAATCATATTTATACTCCTGTTTATTGCGACAATATCAGGAAACGCACAAAATCAAACGGGATTCGGCTTTTTCACCGATCGCGATGTTTATGTCAGCGGAGAAATCCTGTTAGCCAAAATATATAATCCTACCGATAATTCATCCCGAATTGTTTATCTGGATCTGGTTAACCAGTCTGGTTTACGGATTTCAGGAGTTTCGCTTGAAATTAAAAATAATGAAGCCAGCGGTTTTCTTCAGCTACCCGACTCGCTCAGCACAGGAACCTATCTGCTTAGAGCGTACATGAAAAACTCTGCTGAAAAGCTTAAAACAATTCGCGAAATCTGGATCTCGAACCGATTTGATGGTTTGGAAAAAACCAAACAGGTGAAGCGGGTTGCCGCATCACAAACCATTCAGCACAAAAGCACACAACAAATTAATATCGAGGGTATTATTCCTGAATATGCGACAAACACTAACGCCGATGCCAGCATCAAAATTGATGAAACGCTTTTGAAAGAAATCGATGGGAACCTGTTGGTTTCAGTTGCCCAAACCGATCCTTCATTTGAGTCAGGCTCATTTACATGGAGTTCTGATCATGGGAATGATGGGTTGACCGAGAAAAAAGGCATCATCCTGTCAGGTGTGGTAATCGACAAAAAAAACTCGATGCCGGCATCTGGCATAACTGTTTACCTGACCATTCCAGATTCAATACCGGGATTTCAGTATTACCAGACACAAGATGACGGTAGGTTCTATTTTCAGCTGGACAATTATTACGGCCAAGTACAGGCATTTGTACAATGTTTTGGAAACACGCCCGAACAACGTTTAAAAATTAAAATGGATCAGCTTTTTGCTGAACCTGGAACTTTGCCTGAGTTCAGTCCACAGCCCATTTCAGAAGAATTTAAAAACAACATCACCAGAAACATTGATGCGGTTACTTTTCAGAAAGTTTTTGGTCAGGATAAATTGAAATTTCAGGCTACCCCGGCGAAAACATTAGAACCGTATGCCTATTACGGAAAGCCATCGAACATCGTTGATCCGCATCTGTTTATCGACCTCCCTAACTTTACTGAAATATCAAGAGAACTCTTGCCGGGTGTGAAATTCAGAAATTACAACAACGAACCTACCATGCAGGTGATAAACGCTGCGGCGCGAGATTACTTTAAAGAAATGCCACTAATACTGATCGACGGAATTCCAATCCGAAATCTGAATGTGATCAAGGATATGGGAACCCAAGACATTAAACGTGTGGAAATTTGCCAGAGCGAGCGCTATTTCGGCAATCTTCGTTTCCCCGGAATTGTTGCGATTTATACCACAAAGTCAGATTATTCGCGGATTCCGGATACCGATCAGTTCATTCGGCTGAAACTGGAAGCCATTCAGGGACAAGCGAACCTTGCAGAACCCGAAAAATCAGAGCCTGGCATTCCCGATTTAAGACAAACTTTCTACTGGAATCCGTCAGAAGAACCAAAGGATACACTTTCTGTAAAATTCAGTACTTCTTCAATACTGGGCAAATTCAAGTTGGTGGTAAGAGGAAGATTAAAAAACGGAACAATGATTTTAGCTGAAAAACAATTTGAAGTTAAATAATATGGCACTCAGAATTACAAATATAATGATGCTTTTTCTGGTGTGGAGTTTCACGCAGATAGTTTGTGCACAGGAACCCACAAATCCGAATTGGGATGCCCGGAAAATTAAAGGAGTTCGCCTGTATCCTTACCCCGCCTACGAGGGAGCACCTTTTTTGACCGACACCTGGCGCCCGGGAAAGATCGAATTTGCTACCGGTGAAATTGCCGATAGTTTATATTTGAAGTACAGTTCGTATAAAGACGAAGTGATTTATTACAACAAAGACGCAGCGGCTCAGATTAACATTGACAAAGAAAGCCTGAATGGATTTACATTCACCGATGCCGATGGTCGAACCCGATCGTTCCGGAAACAGCACTTTGATAATTCCGCAAAAAGCGAACGGTATTTCGAGATTCTTTCGTCAGGAGAAACCTCTTTGCTGGCTTACCGAAAAGTTGAACTGAATGTAACTTCGGCCTACCATGATATGAACGGCATTTTAAAAAATATGGCTTACACCCCCCTCTATCAATTCTATTTCTATTCTCCTGAGAAAGGTTATACTTTTGTCAGGCTAAGCCAAAGTGGGTTACTCGCAAAATTTGATACTCCATTGCAAAAACCAATCAAAAAACTTATCCGGAAAAGCAAAATCAAGATTGATGGTGAAGACTCCTTTGTTCAAGCTTGGAAAGAAGTTGAAAAAGCAGGATATAAAGTTAGGTTTTAACAGGTCTGCTGGGAGGTAATTAAAAAACGGGCTTGAGATGAAGGTATTCTGAATTCGTTTTGTTAAATTTATTGAGATCAATCAGTGAACATTATCCGGATCTCCACAAACCAAACGAATGAAAGAAGAGTTTTTGCAATTTATTTGGGAACACGGCTTGTTCCACCGAACAGACCTGAAAACCGTTGATGGGAAACCGATTGAGATAATTTCGACCGGAAGACAGAACTCCGATTCGGGTCCTGATTTTTTCAATGCCCGGATCAGGATTGGAGAAACCGTTTGGGCCGGGAATATCGAGATTCATCAGAAATCATCGCACTGGTATCAACACAAGCATGATGCCGACGCAGCGTATGACAATGTTATCCTGCATGTTGTTGAACTGCACGACAAGCCTGTCCATGTAAAAAACCATGAACTTCCAACTCTCGAAATCAGCTATCCGGCAGTAATCCTGGAAAATTTCGAACAACTTTTAAAATCGGAACGATGGATTGCATGCGAGGAGAAACTCCCGGAAGTTGATCCGTTCATTCTTCGGTTTTGGTTTAGCTCACTGATGATCGAACGGCTTCAATCAAAAACAAACGACATCCTGGGCATACTTGAGCAAAACAAAAACAACTGGAACGAAACTTTTTACCAGTTGCTGTCGCGTAACTTCGGGATGAAAACCAATGCCCTTCCATTTGAGTTATTGGCCAAATCACTTCCTTTAAATATCCTTTCGAAACACAAAAACGATCTGTTTCAAATAGAAGCTTTGTTGTTTGGTCAGTCAGGTTTGCTCAACGAAACCTTGTTGGGCGACGATTATTTTTTATCGCTCCGGAAAGAGTATTCATACCTGTATCAGAAATACGGATTATCGGGAATGGAATCGCACATCTGGAAATTTATGCGACTGCGCCCCATCAACTTCCCAACCATTCGAATTGCCCAGCTAGCGATGCTAATCCATCATTCGACAGCATTGTTCTCACGAGTTCTGGAAACCGAGAATCTGGATGAATTGCGGAAATTATTCGACGTTTCGGCCTCAGAATATTGGGATACCCATTACCGATTCAATAAAATTTCGGAAGAAAACAGGCAAAAAACTTTGGGAGAAAGTGCCTTTAATAATTTGGTGATCAACACCATTGTTCCGTTGCTTTTTGTTTACGGCGACCAACATTTGGATCAGGGGATGAAAGATCGCGCCTTGCAACTTTTAGAAAAACTGGCTCCGGAGTCGAACCAAATCATCCGAAAATGGAACGAATTGGGAATCGACAGTCGGTCGGCATTCGAAACTCAGGCTTTGATTCAGTTAAAAAACAGCTACTGCGAAAACAAAAAATGTTTACATTGCCAATTGGGAGCGAAGATTATAACTTCAGACAATCATTCATAAAATGAGCCAACCATACAATAAATTTCAGGCAGTTTCCAATCAGACCATCCGAACTGGTGTAATATTGCTTGTATTACTTCTTTCAATTGGCACAGTGTTTTATTGGGGCTATGAGCAGTATCCGCTGATAGATGCTTTCTTTATGACCATCATTACCATCTCAACTGTTGGATTTGGAATGATTCATCCGCTTTCGGATGTGGGAAAGCTTTTCACTTCGGGGCTGATCATGTTCAGTCTGGGAAGTTTAGCCTGGGTAGGATCGAATCTGGCCCGGTTTATTTTCGATGGTGAATTGAAAAATTACTTAAAAACATACCGCGTGGATAAAAAAATCATGAAACTGAAAGACCATACCATCATAATTGGTTATGGACGAAACGGAGAGCAGGCTGCCATGGAATTACGCGATTATGGCGTTGATTTTGTGGTTATTGACAAACGCGAAAATGTGATAGGCCGCATTTGCGAAGATGACAATCTGTTGTACATCCGCGGTGATGCCACACGCGAAGAGGTACTTTCACAGGCTCGGATAGAACATGCCAAAGCACTGATTGCCACTACGCCAAACGATGCCGACAATGTTTTTGTGGTTCTTACGGCACGAAGTATGAACCCGGCCTTGAAAATCATCAGTCGGGCTTCGGAAATTGAATCCATAACCAAACTTCGCAGAGCCGGAGCAACCAACGTAATTATGCCCGAACGCATTGGTGGACAACGAATGGCTAAACTGGTTACTCAACCCGATGTGGTCGAATTTTTAGAATACATTCTTCTACAGAAAAGCGACGATGTTAGTCTCGAAGAAATTTCGTGTACCCACATGGCCACTCATTTTGTAGCCAAACCGCTAAAGGTATTGCAAGCCAAAGACAAATCGGGGATCAACATTATCGGCATTAAAATCAGTGGCGCAAAATATGTGTTCAATCCCGATCCCGCACTGACTCTCAGCCGCGGCGACCAATTGTTTGTGTTGGGTTCGCCGCTTCAAATCAAAGAATTCAGAAACTTGCTGGAGAATCAGAAATAATTTGATAAAGCAGCCTATAGCTAAAAGTAAGTGATTAAGGATAGTGCTATGGAATACTAATCAGTTACCTTTAGGTGAATTCGCCAATTCACTTTGTTCATTCTATTACCATGAAACACTTTACTATTCTACTTTGCTTTTTAATGTGTTCAACCACATTTATTACTTTCGGACAGAAAATCAGTGAAACCGACCTGGCATTCGGCATTGTCAAAACAACGGCTCCAATGCAGCAAAATTACTGGAATGACAGTCCACTTCCCATATATCAAAGGTTCAATATTACTAGAAGTTGGTCCAGAGACGATCATTGGATCTCATTGAGGAAAGAACTCGGAATCAATTTCCAATATTCGAAAATTAACCTCGAAAGCGGAGGGCTCGCAGCCCAAGGCTATTATTCTGGTCATATTATTAGTCTTTTTGGAGAAGCCTCGATGTTGGCTCGTTTCAGGATTAACAGCACACTCGCTTTCAGCATTGGACCTGTAGCCGAATTCCTTGTTTTGGGGAACAATAATCTTACTTATTCTTATTCTACCATTTTCACCAATCCCCCCAGTTCGGGAATCAAAGGATACTCAGTGTTAAGTCGGGATTTCTTTAACAATCCAAGTTACGGGATAAAAGCACGACTGTTTGAATCTGCTCTTACTGAAAATAAAATTATTGGATTATCGGTAAGCTACTTATGGACAAAACAGAAACTTTCCAATTTCTATGCTTCAAATTATACTACGATTACAATTTATATCGGGTTTAAAGGAAAGAAATTAGATTGATTGCGATTCTTTGGTTTGAGAGTGGGAATTTTGTATCTATGCACCCAGAATAGTTTTAGATAAACAAGCATTTAAAAATACTGAATATCAGATTATTCAACCTATGCCAACGGCCAACTTAATTGAAAGAAAAATACTTGAACGGTTAAAGGAAGGCGATTCAAAAGCTTTTGAATCGGTTTTTAAGTTTTGGTATGAGCCATTGGTTCATTTTGCCGACGAATACATTTCCGACCTTGAATCAGCGCGAAATATTGTTCAGAATATATTTATGCGATTATGGGAAAAACACGAATTGGTTGATCCGGATTCGAACCTGAAATCGTACCTCTACATGGCTACACGGAACGCCTGCTTATCGCACATCCGCCATATCCGGGTAGAAAATGCCTATTTCGAAAAATCAATACGGAACAGTGAAGATCTCCAGCTCAACTATGAAGCGCTAGAGGAATTAAATCTGGAAAAGATTGACTTTTCCAGATTGGAGAAATTGATTCAGGATACCATCGATTCACTGCCTGAAAGATGCCGCGAAGTTTTTTTAATGAGCCGCTACGAAGAAATGAAAAACAAGGAAATTGCTGAGAAGCTAAATATCTCAGTCAAGGCCGTTGAAGCCAACATTACCCGGGCTATCACCAAACTTCGCGAAAACACCAAAGAATATTTACCTGAATTGGTTTTCTTTCTGCTATTCAATACCCGGTTTTAGATCTTTCCTTTTTTAACCAGTTTTGTCCAAAACCATAATTTTAAAATCTTTTTTTGATTTCGATATAGGGTTTCGATGTGGTCGGGCGTAATAAGCACATACAAACCCAATAAATGGATCAGGAACAAGTCATAAAATTCATAACAGGGAATCTGGATGAGCAAGAGGCGAAGGATGTCAGAACCTGGATTAATGCTGATGAAGCTAATAAACATGAATTTATCCGATTAAAAAACATCCACGCATTTGCAGCCGGAGGAAAGCATATCTTACAAATCGAAGACGATTTTATGCAGCTATCCCGTCAAATTAATCAAGAACCTATACCAACTAAACCAATATCATTCAGAAATTACCTTAAATATGCGGCCATTCTGATTGCTGCTCTTTTCATTGGTTTTTCTGCGTCTGAAATCAGGTACATTTTCCCTTCGTCGGCTGAAAATGAATTAACGAACGAATTTTTCGCTCCAGAGGGTCAGATTTCGGAATTTAAATTATCCGACGGAACACATGTTTGGCTGAACTCGGGTACTCGAATTAAAGTACCCGTGAGTTTCAGCGCAAAGCACCGTATTCTTTCGATGGAAGGAGAAGCATTTTTTCATGTTACCAAAGATCAGCTTCATCCATTTTTTGTAAATACCAAAGAATTATCCATAAAAGTGATGGGAACTTCTTTTAATGTTAGTGCGTATGCTTCTGAAAAAAACTCTGAAATCACACTCATCGAAGGGCAAGTAGGGATAAAAGAAATAGACGGGGAGCGGCTGGCAAAGCTTTTACCCGGACAGCAGCTGGTATATGAAAAGGCAACAGGTGTCAAACTGAAGAGAGAAGTTGATATTATGCCCTACGAAGCCTGGAGAGATGGGAAGATGATCTTTAAAGATCGTACACTGGAATACATTTCGGAACGGCTGGAACGCTGGTTTAATGTTGAAATTCATTTTAACGATCAGAACGTTAGCCATATGAAATTTACCGGAACCATCCTGAAGAATAAACCATTAAGTCAGGTACTTGAAATAATTACCCTATCGGCTCCAATCCGATTCGATATAAAAGTTAAACCTAATGAAAAGAATGAGGTTATATTGTATTCACTTAAAAACAACAATAAATGAGGTAACAATGAAAAAAAAGCAGGATGCTCCAACATCCTGCCTGTCTTCGGATTAAATCATGTCTTACTCCAATAAGACATTCAGTAATTAACTTAAACATTTCAAATCTATGAAAAAAAAGTGTAACCCTACCGGTTTGCTAATAAACCGGCAAAAACTAATTCGCTACATGAAACTAACGATCTTTTTCGTTTTGGTTGGCTTAATGTCGGTGAGCGCAGCAAGTTACTCACAGAACACCAAACTAAACCTTCGGGTTGAAAATGCATCTATCACCGATTTCTTCACTAAAGTTGAAGATGTAAGTGAGTTTTATTTCTTCTTTAAAAATGATGCGGTAAATATTTCCAAAAAAGTTAGTCTGGATGTAAAAGACCAGACAATTGATAAAATCTTGGATCAGGTTTTGGCCGACACCGAGTTGAAATATAAAATCGTCGACCGTTACATCGTTATTTCCAACGACATGGAGCACGATGGAAATATGTTCCTTCAGCAACAAAAATTCAGTGTAAAAGGTAATGTAAAAACTCAGAGTGGCGAAGCCATTCCCGGAGTAACAGTTGCGGTAAAAGGAAAGACCATTGGTACAATTACTGATGCAAATGGAAATTACACGTTGGATACTCCTGGCGGAACTTCGGTCTTATCGTTTTCATTCGTTGGACTAAAAACCCAGGAAATTGAAGTAAACAACAAATCTGTCATCGACGTGACCATGGAAGAAGAATCCATTGGTTTGGAAGAAGTTGTAGCTGTTGGTTATGGCACCATGAAAAAAAGTGACCTTACCGGTTCTGTTTCATCGGTAAAATCATCGCAGGTTGAAAATGAAAAACCTCAGGTTTTGCAGGATATTTTGCGCGGAAATATTGCCGGTCTCCAGGTTGGTTTCTCAACCAATGCAAAGGGTGGAGGCAATATGGAAGTTAGGGGTGACAACACTTTAACAGCAGGTTCAGATCCACTGATCGTTCTTGATGGTGTGATTTATCAGGGTGGATTGGAAGATATCAACCCCAACGACATCGAAGCTATCGACGTTCTGAAAGATGCCTCATCAACTGCGGTTTACGGAGCTCGGTCGGCTAACGGAGTAATTCTGGTAACCACTAAAAAAGGGAAACAGGGAAAACCAGTTATCAATGTGAATTCCAGTATTGGAATGGCTCAAATGGCAACAAACAAAGAAGTTTACGGACCTTATGAGTTTCTGGACTGGCGTACCAAGGTAATGCAATCGTTGAACTATTACAATGCTGCTACCAATCAAAAACTATACAAATTTGTCGATCCGTCTAAACTTCCTTCAGGAGTTACCGAAACCCAATGGAGAGATGGAAGCGCCGGTGAACTGACCGACATTTGGCTTGCACGAATCGGACTTCTTCCGGTAGAAATTAAAAACTACAAGGCAGGACAAAGCGTTGACTGGACCGACATGGTTTTTAAAAATGGATTCCGGCAAGACCACAACCTTTCCTTATCAGGAAAAAATGATGCGATTACTTATTACTTTTCGCTGGGATATAATAACAATGATGGTATTATCGTAGGCGATGGTTTTAAATCAATCAGAAGCAGGGTTAACCTGGACGCAAAAGTAACCGACTGGTTGTCAGTAGGAATAAACACTCAGTTTGCCAACCGCGACGAAAGCAAAATGAACCGTTCGAACAGTGACGGATCAAATCCTGATCCAACGATTCAAGCAGACTGGGGACTTCGGGTAAATAACTCCCCTTGGGGTTCAATCTATAAAGACGACGGCGTTACATGGCGTATCAGTCCGGTCGATGACCTTGGACGTGGAGCCAAACACCCTTTATATGATATGACTTTCCAATCGAGGAGACGTTTCTACAACACATTGAACACGACATTGTATGCAAATGTGAAATTGCCTTTCAATATTTCGTATCAAATAAATTTTGCACCTCGGTTTGAATGGTATGAATTTCAGAATCACCAATCTACCAAACATGAAGATTGGGCCTTGTTCGGTGGTCAGGCAAAACGTTTGAACAGCACCACTTACAGCTGGCAGGTTGACAACTTGCTCAAATGGAACCAAACCTTTAACCAAATCCACAAATTTGATGTGACCTTGCTTGTTAATGCAGAAAAATTGCAAAGTTGGGAAAGCTACCAGTCGGCTCAAAATTTCCAGCCGACCGATGCTCTCGGATTTCACCGTATGCAAGCCGGAACAGGAACAACTTTCCAAATTACCAGTAACGACCAGTACGAAACCGCCAACGCGCTTATGGGTAGAATATTCTACTCCTTAAAAGACAGGTACATGTTAACCATGACCATGCGTCGTGACGGATTCTCGGCATTCGGACAAAATAATCCATACGGTTATTTCCCTTCAGCAGCCTTGGGTTGGGTAATAACTGAAGAATCTTTTGCAAAAAACGATTTCCTGAGCTATGGGAAACTTCGCTTTTCGTGGGGAAGCAACGGAAACCGTGCCATTGGACGTTATGATGGCTTATCTGATATGTCAACCGGAAAATATCCTTATCAAACCCTTTCAGGAACAGTATATGAAGGAACGCAGTTGTATGTGAACCGCATGGCTAATCCAAACCTAAAATGGGAACAGACCGAATCGTTCAATTTTGGTTTAGATTATTCTATCCTCAACGGCATGTTTGACGGATCGATTGATTATTACGTGGCAAATACAAAAGACGTATTGGTAAGCCGTGCATTACCTGATATTCTTGGATTTAGCAGTGTAGCTACCAATCTTGGACAGGTGAATAACCACGGTATTGAATTTGTGTTGAATTCCAGAATTATGAAACGTGAAAATTTCTCATGGAGTGCCAACTTCAATTTCACTTTAAACCGGAACAAGATTGTGAGTCTGTATGGCGATAAAGTGGATGTAAAAGATGCCAGTGGAGCCGTGATCGGTCAGAAAGAACCCGACGATTACACCAACAACTGGTTTATCGGAAAATCAATTGACATTATCTGGCAACCTAAAATTGTAGGTGTATGGCAAATTGGTGAAGAAACTGAAGCCGCTAAATTCGGTCAATTTCCTGGCGACTTTCATCTTCAGGATTTGAATGGTGACTATAAAATCAACGACCTTGACAAACAATTCCTGGGATACAAAGAACCTCGCTTCCGTTGGAATATGCGCCACGAATTCACATTCTTCAAAAATTTCGAAGCATCATTTATGTTATATTCCTACTGGGGACACAAAGGAACTATGAACTCGGCCAAGAACCGTGACAGCTTCCCTGAAAGGGTGAATTCATACAAAATGAAATTCTGGACACCAGAAACTCCGTATAACGATTATGCCCGTATTTATTCAGCTGAAGGTGGCGCTGTATTCGATGTGTGGAGAGACCGCTCATTCATCCGTCTCGATAATATTTCCTTATCTTATAATGTTCCGAAATCGATTCTGGACATCGTACAGATCCAAAACCTGAAAGTGTATACGACTATCCGCAACGTGGGTTGGTGGGCACCAAAATGGAATTTCTGGGATCCTGAAAACAGTGGACCAAATCCACGGTTCTACACTATAGGAGTAAACTTAACACTTTAATAAATTTTAAGAATGATTGTTATGAAAACTACAAATATAAAATTTCATTACCGACTTCTGCTGGTTGTTTCGTTTATCCTGGGAACAATTGGCTGCAAGGATAGCTACCTCGAGCCCAAGCCACTCTCCTTTTTTGCTCCTGAAAACTCATTGGTCGATGCAAAAGGGATGTACGCTGCTTTAACCGCCTGCGAACGCAACATGCGCTACGAATGGTATGGTGACGGCTCTCCAATCATTACTGAACTGACTTTCTCAGAAGTATGTGTTGAAGGAACCACCGACAAACCAGGGCCAGCTCAGAATATGAACATCCAGATCACGCCTACTTCTCAGTTAAACCATGGTGACTTCAATAAAATCGGTTGGTTTTGGCTGGAACAATACAAGGGAATCAAATATGCCAATGTGGTAATCGACCGAATTGATCAGGCAACTTATAAGAGCCAGGCCGAGCGCAATGCGATTCTTGGATCTGCTTACTTTCATCGGGCATATCGTTATTACCGTCTGTGCAACCAGTTTGGAGATGTTCCGTTTATTGGCAAAGAAGTTAAAGAACCCAAGCTTGACTTTTATTCTACCAAACGGGAAGTTATTCTGAAGAAAATGCAAAAAGACATGGAATTTGCAGCTGCAAATTGCCTCGATAATGTTGACCGTGGCCGGGTAACTAAAGGGGCAGCAGGTCATCTGCTCACCAAAATCAATCTGGCATTGGGTGAATTCGACAAAGCCATTGCTTCGGCAAGTGCAGTTATTGATGGTGGTGCCTATAGTTTAATGACTTCAGCTTTTGGAAGTATTCCAAAGGAAGATGGTGCTTATCTTACTAATTTGGGTGTTGTTCGCAGCGATGTGGTTTCCCGTTTACATTGGTGGCAAAACAAAGCCATTGCAGCCAATAAAGAAGTATTATTTATGGTCCTTTCACGTGAAGAGCTCGTTGACTCGCGTGAAGATTTACAGGTCATGCGCCAGGCAGTTCCATTCTGGGGAGTTTCCAACTCAAACATGTTGTACACACCTGATGGTTTTGCACCTGGGACTTCCGACCTTGCCAATCAGGAAATTGATCAGGTTAAAACTTTTGGACGTGGAATTGGCCGCGCACGCGGAACTTCTTACCACACCAAAAAGATTTGGGACGACCCAAACGATCTTCGTCATAAAAAGTATAACTGGATGAATATGGAAGATCTGGTTTACAACCATCCAAACCTGAAAGGGAAGAGTGCTTTTTACGGCAAACCATTACAAATGAGAGATGCTAACAATAAAGTTTTAACTACCGACACCATCCGTAACTGGTTTGGCTGGCCTCATTATAAAATTTACAATCCTGATCCAAGAGCGACTCAACCCAGAGGAGGTTCGTACGACTGGTACGTTTTCCGTTTAGCCGAAACCTATTTGCTACGTGCCGAAGCTTACTGGTGGAAAGGCGACATTGTGAATGCCATGGCTGATGTGAACAAAGTACATACACGCGCTGGAGCCGCACCTTACACCGATGCCAGCAAATTCGACATTGGGACCATTCTGGACGAACGTGCCCGTGAATTGTACTGGGAAGAACCACGGAAAACAGAATTAAACCGTATCGCATTTTTGTTTGCTCAAACCGGAAAATCATACAGAGGCAACGCCTATACTGCAACCAGTTTCGGAACTAAAAATTTCTATTACGACCGGATTATGGAATACACCGATTTCTATAATAAAGGAGTAAAGGCAAACAATGGCCAACAATACACCATGAGTCCATACCATGTGCTGTGGCCAATACCTCAGGCTTCTATCAGTACGAATACCAAGGGAAGAATTAATCAGAATTTTGGTTACGACGGTTTTGCATTAAACGTACCGGCACTAACTTCAATTCCGGCAGAAGAGGATAATTAATATCAGGAATAATTATTTGCCGAAAGGGCTGTAAGTCAATTGACTTACAGCCCTTTCTTTTTCCTATATCTAAAATTAGAAAAATATTTTTATTAGCTGAATAATCTGCAAATCAAACACTTGATAAACGAACAACAGTTTTTGTTTAAGAATTATATTAATTCTTTAAACAAAAATAAAAGAATAATCGTTTATAGATTGAATTTAAAACATTTAAAACAATCTAAATTTTTTAGCCATGAAAAATTCATTCAAATTATTTACGTTCGTATTTCTTTTAATTAGCTCGTTTAGTTTTGTCAGTTGTGAGGATGATGTTACCGAATCGGCAATGAGTGATAAAACAATTACAGGCATTGCAGCCTCCAATCCTGATTTTTCAACTTTGGTATTGGCTTTAAAAAGAGCAGGCTTAGACGATGAACTTGCAAATCCAGCATCCGACTTAACTGTTTTTGCACCTACCAATGCAGCATTTGCAGCACTTCTTACTGAATTGAAAGTTGCATCATTGAATGATATTCCGGTTGAAACGCTCACTAAAGTTTTACTTTACCATGTTAAATCCGGAAAATCAACAGCCATGCAAATTACATCGGGCTATTACTCATCATTGGCCACCGGGCCGGCTGAAGGATCAAAACTTTCATTGTATGTCGATATGACTGCCACTAAAATAAATGGACGTTCAAAAATCACGCAAACGGATGTTATGGCCGATAACGGTGTAATTCATGTGATTGATAAGGTGCTTTTACCAATGAGTATAGCCGATCATGCAGTAGCCAATTCATCATTTAGTTCACTTGTAGCAGCACTATCTAAAGCAAGCCTTGTAGCCGCTTTAGACGATGACACAAAAACATACACTGTTTTTGCCCCTACCAACGACGCTTTCGCTGCATTACTTAAAGCACTGGGAGCAACATTAAATGACCTTTCGGCAGCTACCTTGTCGCCGATCCTTCTCTATCACGTTGTTAACGGTTATGTGCCTTCAACTGCAGTCGCTGCTGGTTATGTGCCAACGCTTAGCACCGCATTTGGCAAAACCGTATCGTTGCAGTTAAGTGTTACTGGAGGAGTTAAACTTAACAATACAGTGAATGTAATTGCTACTGATGTTGTAGGGACAAATGGTATTGTTCATGTAATTGATAAGGTTCTGTTGCCACCAACAGTTGTTGAAATTGCTCAGCAAAATAGTAGTTTCAGCACTCTTGTCCTTGCAGTAGTTAAGGCTGATTTAGCTGTAACTTTATCTGGAGCCGGCCCTTTCACTGTATTCGCACCAACTAACGATGCCTTTGCAGCCTTATTTAAAACATTGGGAGTAAGTGGAATTGATGCACTTAGCAAAGAGGCTTTGATCCCAATACTTTTAGCTCATGTGGTAAGCGGAAACTTACAATCAGGCAGTTTGACCTCAGGATCAGTACCTACATTAAATTCAAAAAAGTCGCTTAATGTAATTGTGGGCAGCAATGGAGTAACTATTGACGGATCAGTAAATGTTACGAAAGCTGATGTTCAGGGCAAAAACGGGGTAGTACACGTTATAAATAAAGTGATCGTTCCATAATTTAATTCGGTACCCTCTTGAATTTCAAAGATATTTGATTATTTTTGCGCAGCTTTTAAAAATTAATTTTAAGCGGTTGTTATTGAAAGCGATGCTGCTGCTTAAACATTGTACAACAATTTAAAAAACGTTACATGTATTTATCATCTGAAAAGAAAATTGAGTTCTTCGAAAAATACGGAGAAACAGCAACAAACACAGGATCATCAGAAGCTCAGATTGCGTTATTTTCATTCCGCATCAGCCACCTGACCGAGCACCTGAAGTTAAACAAAAAAGATTTCAGCACTCAGCGTGCTTTGATCACCCTGGTAGGTAAACGTCGTAGTCTTCTTGATTATTTAAAGAAAAAAGACATCGCTCGTTACCGTGCAATTATCAAAGACCTTAACTTACGTCGATAATTTATCACTGAAAAGGCAATATTTTTATTGCCTTTTCTTATTTTTATACGCCTTATTAAAACATGTAGGTACCATGTTTTAACGGCAAACTTCAGCAAACTCGTTTTTTCTGAATAAAAATACCCCACCACGCCCATTTGTAGTACCTTGTAAAAATTTTATTTATTTGAAAAAATTATGAATCAAGCAATTATTAAAACAATTGACCTTGGGGATGGCCGCACCATTACCATTGAAACAGGCCGTTTAGCTAAACAAGCCGACGGTGCGGTAGTTGTTAAAATGGGTGACACAATGTTATTGGCAACCGTTGTGGCTGCACAAGACGCAAAAGAAGACGTGGATTTCATGCCACTTTCGGTTGATTACCGTGAAAAATTTGCCGCTGCCGGTCGTTTCCCCGGTGGATTTCTTAAACGCGAATCACGTCCTTCTGACGAAGAAGTACTGATTGGCCGCTTAGTGGACCGCGCTTTGCGTCCGCTGTTCCCTGCTGATTTTCATGCTGAAACTGCCATGATGGTTTCGCTGATTTCATCAGATTCTGAAGTAATGGCCGATTCATTGGCCGGACTTGCCGCTTCTGCTGCTATTGCCGTTTCTGATATTCCATTTGAAACTCCAATTTCTGAAGTTCGCGTTGCTCGTATCGACGGAAAATTTATTGTGAATCCTACCCTTTCGCAGCTAAAAAAAGCTGATCTCGACATTATGGTTGGCGCTTCGTACGACAACATCATGATGGTTGAAGGCGAAATGGACGAAGTTTCTGAAGAAGAAATGCTCGAAGCCATTAAGATCGCTCACGATGCCATCAAAATTCAATGTAAAGCTCAGGAAGAACTGGCCGCTTTGGTTGGAAAAACTAAACGTACTTATTGCCACGAAGTAAACGATGCCGATCTTAAAACTAAAGTTTTCGAAGATCTTTATCCTGCTTGTTATGCTTTGGCAACTCAGCGCATCAACGACAAAGCGCTTCGTATCGAAGGTTTTCATGCCATCGTTGAAGAATACATTTCGGAATACAAAACAGCCAATGCTGAAAATACCGAAATCGATCTTGGAACAAACATCAAACTGATCAAAAAATATTACCACGACGTTGAGAAAGAAGCCATGCGCCGCATGATTCTGGACGAAGGAGTCCGTTTGGATGGTCGCACAACAACTCAGATCCGTCCGATTTGGGGAGAAGTGAACTATCTTCCGGGATCACACGGATCAGCCATTTTCACTCGTGGTGAAACTCAGTCGCTTTCATCGATCACTTTGGGAACAAAGATGGACGAAAAGAAAATCGACAGCGTAACTTACCAGGGAGTTGAAAAATTCTTGTTACACTATAACTTCCCTCCATTCTCTGTTGGCGAAGCTAAAGTGCCACGTGGAGTTGGCCGTCGCGAAATCGGTCACGGAAACCTGGCTTTACGTGCATTGAAAAAAATGATTCCTGAAGATTTCCCATACGTTGTTCGTGTGGTCTCTGACATTCTTGAATCAAACGGTTCTTCATCAATGGCTACTGTTTGTGCCGGAACCATGTGTATGTTGGATGCCGGTGTGAAAATGAAACGTCCGGTTTCTGGTATCGCTATGGGTTTGATTACCGATCCTGCTAACAATAAATTTGCTGTACTTTCAGATATTCTGGGCGACGAAGATCACCTGGGCGATATGGACTTCAAGGTAACAGGTACCTCAAAAGGGATTACTGCTACCCAGATGGACATAAAAGTTGGTGGTTTGTCATACGAAATTCTTTCTCAGGCATTGCTTCAGGCTAAACAAGGTCGCGAACACATCCTGGGCGAAATTCTGAAAGTGATTTCTGAACCACGCGAAGATTACAAACCAAACGTTCCACGTGTGGTAATCATCCAGGTTCCTAAAGAATTCATCGGACCAATCATCGGCCCTGGTGGAAAGAACATTCAGAAACTTCAGGAAGAAACCAAAACCGTTATTTCGATTGAAGAACGCGATGACATCGGTTACGTTCAGATTTCAAGCGTGAACAAAGAATCACTCGAAGCTGCCGTTGCCCGCATCAAAATGATTGTAGCTATTCCTGAAAAAGGCGAAATCTACAAAGGAAAAGTAAAATCGATCACCTCGTTTGGTGCCTTTGTTGAAATCATGCCGGGAAAAGAAGGTTTACTGCACATTTCTGAAATCAGCTGGAACCGTTTACAAACGGTTGAAGAAGAACTTCAGGAAGGTCAGGAAATTGAGGTGAAACTTTTGGATATGGACCGCGATGGCAAGATGAAATTATCTCGCCGTGTATTGCTTCCAAAACCAGAAGGAATGCCAGACCGTCCGGAAAGACCAGAACGCAGCAACGATGACCGTCCTCCACGTCGTGATGACCACCGTGGTGGTGGAGACCGTCGCGACAATCGTGGTGGTGATCGCCGTGATAACCGCGGTGGTGGTGATCGCCGATAATCAGAACTAAAATATCACAGATAAATAAAAATGCCCGCTAGTCGGGCATTTTTATTTATAATATATGTGTAGACAAATTTCATCAACAACCGCAAGCAATTGGGTCTTTACCTGAAGAGCCTGCACGTTCTGTTTGGTGCCCATCTCGTTTCCACCAATCAAGTCCACCAATTAATTCCTTCACCTTAAATCCCTGGTTCACCATATTCAAGGCTCCTTTGGTTGATGCATTGCAGCCTATCCCATCACAATAGGTAACAACCAATGCTTCCTTGTCCAGATGAGATATTGAAGATTCTGTCATTGTCCGATGAGGAATGTTAATCGATCCCGGAATATGCTCTTTTTGATAAGCCTCCGCAGATCTGGCATCAATCACCAGAATTTTGGTCCCACTAGATAATGCTACAGATAAATCCCAGGAATCCATCTCGAATTGTAGCTTTTGTTGATAAAACAACTGTTGATCGTTCATGGCATATTCAGGAATTAAGGATGTAATTAAAATATGAAAACAGATACAGATAGAATTTTGTTTCCCACAAACAGTATATTTACAACCAAATCATATTTTATGAAACGAGTTATTATTTCCTTTTTAGCACTGTCGTTTATGATGTCTTGCTCTGAAAAACCAATCCAGTATCCACCAACAAAAAAAGGTGACGTAAAAGATACTTATTTCGGAACCGAAGTTGAAGATCCTTACCGCTGGCTCGAAGACGATAATTCGGCGGAGACTGCCGATTGGGTGAAAACTGAGAACAAGTTGACTTTCGACTATCTCGCAAAGCTGCCCAACCGTGAACAGCTCAAAACCCGCCTGACTGAATTGTGGGATTACCCGAAATACGGAACTCCATTTAAAGAAGCTGGGAAATTTTTCTTTTTTAAAAATAATGGTCTCCAGAATCAAAGTGTACTTTACACAACCACCGACCTTTCCACCGAGCCGAAAGTGTTGCTCGATCCAAATACCTTATCAACTGACGGAACTGCGGCACTTACCAGCGCCGAAGTTTCCAATGATGGCAAATACCTCATCTATCAGGTTGCTAAATCAGGATCGGACTGGAACGAGATATTTGTAAAGAATATCGAAAGCGGAGAAACGCTTCCTGACCACATTTTATGGGTTAAGTTTTCTGGTGTGAGCTGGTGCAACAACGGATTTTACTACAGCGCCTACGACAAACCGGAAGCCGGAAGCGAATTATCAAAAGCCAACGAATTTCAGAAAGTTTATTTTCACAAATTGGGAACCGATCAATCGACTGACCAGCTGATCGTAAATGACACGAAAAACCCGAAACTCATGTTTGGTGCAGGTCTGACAGAAGACAAACGCTTCCTGCTGATTTCAAAAAGCATCGGGACAAACGGCAACGCACTCGACTTCAAAGATCTCAGCAAAAAGAACAGCACATTCATCAATTTGTTGGATACCTATGAATCTGAATTCAATCCGGTTGACAACATTGGCGACGATCTTTATGTGCGAACCAATTACAAAGCTCCCAAATACCGACTGGTAAAAATCAATACCAATCATCCGGAGGAAAAGAACTGGGTGGATGTTATTCCTGAGAAAAAAGATGTGATGGAATCGGTTAGCATGATTGCCGGAAAACTGGTGGTTAATTACATGACTGATGCCCGTAGCAAAACAGAACTTTATTCGTACGAGGGTGTGCTTGATCAGGAAATTAAGCTTCCTGGAATTGGCACCGTGAGCGCTTTTTCAGGAAAGAAAGCTGACTCCATGGCGTTCTTTAGTTACACCTCATTCAATACTCCGGGCGAAGTTTACAAATACGATTTTGCAACCAACCAATCATCACTACATTTCAGGCCTGAAGTAAAATTTAATCCGGAAGATTTTGAGGTGAACCAGGTGTTTTACGCCAGTAAAGACGGCACCAAAATCCCGATGTTCATTGTTCACAAGAAAGGGATTGAATTAAATGGCAAAAATCCGACACTGCTCTATGCCTACGGAGGGTTCAACATTAGCCTGACACCTTCGTTTTCGGCAGCGCGTATCGCATTTATGGAGAATGGTGGAGTTTTAGCAATTGCCAACCTTCGCGGTGGTGGCGAATATGGAGAAGAATGGCATCTGTCAGGAACCAAATTGCAAAAGCAAAATGTATTCGACGATTTCATTGCAGCAGCCGAATACCTGATCAGCCAAAAATATACTTCCAGCGAAAAGCTAGCCATTCAGGGCGGGTCAAACGGAGGTTTGCTTGTAGGCGCGGTTACCAATCAACGTCCCGAATTGTTTAAAGTAGGGCTTCCGCAGGTTGGGGTAATGGATATGCTCCGTTTTCATAAATTCACCATTGGATGGGCATGGGCAGGCGATTACGGCACAAGCGAAGACAACGAGGAGATGTTTAAATACCTGTACAATTACTCACCATATCATACCATTAAAAAAGGAGTCGCCTATCCGGCAGTTCTGGCAACCACAGCCGATCATGACGACCGCGTGGTTCCGGCACACACATTTAAATACATGGCCCGGCTTCAGGAATATGGCGCAGGAAACAAATTGCCCCTTTTGGTTCGCATCGATAGCAAAGCTGGTCACGGAGCCGGAAAACCAACGGCCAAAGTGATTGAAGAATATACCGATGTTTGGTCGTTTGTTTTCTATCATTTGGGAATGGAAATTAAGAATGAGTAAAAAGAAAAAGGTCATTAGTCATTAGAAAAGCGAAACACAACAGATTACCTTTGAAATATTTTCCAATGACTATTGACTTTTCCCCATTCTTTTGACGCAAAATATTGTAATTTTAAAATCCCGAAAAATAACATCCGGGATTTTTTTATGTCCTGATTATGAGTTTAAACTATTTGGTTATAGAAGGAAACATTGGAGCCGGGAAGACCACTCTCGCCCAAATGATCAGTGAAAAGTACCAGACTAAACTGGTATTGGAACAATTTGCGGACAATCCTTTCCTTCCCAAGTTTTACGAAAATCAGGATCAATATTCATTTCCGCTCGAAATGGCATTTTTGGCCGAACGATACAATCAGTTAAACCGCGAACTCAGTCATTTCGACCTGTTCAGCCCTTTCACGATTTCGGATTATTACTTCATGAAATCGCTTATTTTCGCTCAGAACACTTTACAGCCCGACGAATACAATTTATACCGGCAGTTTTTCAACATCATCTATGAGAAAATGCCTAAACCCGATCTGTACGTCTATCTGCACAAGGATACCGATTTGCTTTTGAAAAATATTGCAGAAAGAGGAAGAACCTACGAAACGTTCATCACCAAAGAGTATCTCGAAAAGATTACACAGGGATATTTTGGCTATTTCAAGCAACAAACCGACTTTCCGGTCCTGATTATCGACACAAATGGTATAGATTTTGTAAAAAAGCCTGCTGACTTTGAAAAGCTTACTGCTACCATATTTAACGGTCAGTTTGACAAGGGTATGACCCGTGTAATATTGGATTAAACCAGTTTTATGCTTTTTTATAAACGAAACATTACTAATTTTGTGGTCATTCATTCAATTACACCAACTTTAAATTTAATATACGCATTATGAGAAGATTTAACTTAAAACCACTTGCCCTTATCGCATTGGCAGCTGTGCTGTTATCAAGCTGCGCAAGTTTGCAGAAGATGAAGAAAAACGCAAACTTGATCAATTTCAAAACTACTCCGGAAATCCTTGAAACTCATGCAGGAAAGGTTGATGTTGCCATCGACGGCAAATTCCCTGCTAAGTATTTCGCTAAAAAAGTAACCATGGTTGCTACCCCAGTATTGAAATACGAAGGTGGCGAAAAAGCTTTTGAAC
This sequence comes from Bacteroidota bacterium, assembly GCA_023251455.1. Classification (GTDB taxonomy): domain Bacteria; phylum Bacteroidota; class Bacteroidia; order Bacteroidales; family Prolixibacteraceae; genus Aquipluma. Next base: position 37,303 of record JAHEYT010000047.1, on the reverse strand, counting down.
CTGTAACTCTTCAGGGCGAAAAAGTAGATGCCAACAACAAAGTAATCACTTTGAAAGGTGGCGGAAGCTTTGCCTATAAAGATGCAGTTGCTTATGCAGAAGCCATGCGTTTATCGAACCTTGAACTGCGCATTACGGCATCTCAGGGAGCAAAAAGCGTTGACTTTGCACCAATTCAGCTGGCTAAAGGTGTACTTGCAACTCCAACTTTGGTTGTAAATTACCCAACTCCATTGATTGGCGTAACCCGCGAAAAAAATAACACTGGCAAATACGATCCAAACATCGATGCTTTCCAACGCATTGTTCCTGACGAATACACTGCTGACATCAAATACCTGATCAACAAAGCAGATATTCGTAAAGAAGAATTGACTAAAGACGAAATTGCCCGTTTGAACGAATACAACAGGGAAGCCGCTAAAGACCCACGCAAAAAAATCAGAAGTATGGAAGTTTCTTCTTATGCTTCACCTGACGGCGCGTTGGATTTGAACACCAAACTGGCTGAAAAACGTATGGATGCTTCTTCAAAATTCTTAACCAAAGAATTGAAAAAAGATGAAGTTGAAGCCGAATTCAAAACTAAATTCACCCCTGAAGATTGGGACGGATTCAAAGAAATGATGGGCAAATCGAACATTCAGGATAAAGAATTGATCTTACGCGTACTTTCAATGTACACTGATCCTGAAGTTCGCGAACGCGAAATCAAAAACCTTTCGGCTGCCTTCACTGGTGTTGCCAGCGAAGTTTTACCACAATTGCGTCGTTCAAAATTCACCACAAGCATCGACCTGATTGGTAAAACCGACGAAGAAATTGCTGCTTTGGCCGATTCTGATCCATCGAAACTGAACCCTGCTGAATTGCTTTATGCTGCTACTTTAACTAAAGACGCCAACAAACAACTGGCTATCTACAATTCGTTCATGAAACAATTCCCGAACGACTGGAGAGGTTATAACAATGCAGGTATGACTTTGGTAAAACAACAGAAATATGCTGATGCTAAAAGCTTGTTCGAAAAAGCTGAAAAGCTGAACAACAATGAACCTATCATTAAAAACAACTTAGGCGTTTGCGAACTGAAAGAAGGCAACTTAGCTAAAGCTGAAACTTATTTCGGAGCTGCTTCAGGCGCTGGCGATGCTGTAAACAACAACCTCGGAATTTTAAGCATCATTAAAGGCGACTATGCCAAAGCGGTTAAATATTTTAACGATTCTGACTCTCCAAACACTGGCTTAGCTAAAATTCTTACAGGCGATAACAACGGAGCTTTAAAATCGCTGGAAAACTGCACATGGCAAGGTTGCTACTGGAAAGAATACTTCAAAGGTGTTGTTGGCGCCCGCACTGCCAAAGAAAACCTGATGTACGAAAGCCTGCAGAAAGCGTTTGAATTGAAACCTGAACTGAAGAAAACTGCTGCTACCGATATGGAGTTTGCAAAATACTTCGATGAAGCTAAATTCAAAGAACTGGTAAAATAATCGAATCAAAATTATATCTGGAAAGAGCGGCTCATTTGGGTCGCTCTTTTTTTGTATCTTGATTTTCAGGGAAGAATTAGCTAATCTTGTAATCAACTCATACCACAAGCATTTTAAATAACTAAAAGATGGAAGAATTAAACAGTAAAGAACACTGGGAGAATATTTACAAGACTAAACCGCTGAATGAAGTAAGTTGGTATCAGCCAATACCTGAAGTATCCTTGTCTTTCTTTAGCCAATTTAATGTGCCGTTAACTGCAAAGATTATTGATATTGGCGGTGGCGACAGCTTTTTGGTTGACCACCTGCTTGATCTGGGTTATGAGGACATTACCATTCTCGACATTTCGGAAACTGCAATTGCACGTGCCCGGCAAAGGCTTGGAGACCGTGCGCAAAAAGTAAAATGGATTGTTGCAGATGCAGCAGCTTTTAATCCGACCGAAAAGTATGACTTCTGGCACGACCGGGCTGCATTTCACTTTCTGACTCACGAAAAGGAAATAGAAAACTATATTGACACCATTCAGCGAAGTATGAATTCGTCTGGAATTTTAGTGATCGGAACCTTTTCGGAACAAGGACAGAAGAAATGCAGTGGAATAGAAATCAAACAATATTCGGAAGTTTCGTTGACTAATCGACTGAATAAATACTTCGAAAAATTAAACTGCATAACAGTTGACCATAAAACTCCATTTGACACCATTCAAAATTTCATTTTTTGCAGTTTCAGGAGAATCTAAATTAGCCGACAGGAACACGATGACAGCTTCGCAATGACCGATGACAAGTGAACAATGCCCGATGACACGCAAACAATACACGATGACAAGGGTTTCTGAAAAAGAAATTGAGGACAATATCGCCTATATTAATTTCCTACAGACCAAAGATTTAATAATTGTTCCATCCTTAAATCGACCAAAAGATGATGAAGAAGCAATAATACAGATTTCGAAACACTTTCCGGAATATTCAGCTAAAAACAGAATTGACAAATTGGATATGTGAGAAATTGTTCAATTTGATGGAGCTTTAAATTGTATAACATGGACAATAAGAGAATGAAATACAATAAATTACGTACCTCCGCTAGCACGGATTTATAATCCGTGCATAAATAAGCTGGCAAATATTTAGAGACGAACATTGTCGGTAGAGACGCCCAAATTGGGCGTCTCTACCAATGAAAACGACCGGCGCCAACGAAACCGACCAAACCAACGGACAGAGGCCGCATCCGGGAAATGGTATTCGGGAACATTGGATGTAATTAATTCGCGCCAGCAATGTCAGTTCTCAAATCTATTTATTAATACGGATTTTGTAGGTAGGACTAAATAATGCTGTTTTACCTTTTGAATCCCGGATAATAACTTTGAATTTTAGTTCAGTTTCAGGTGCACTATTCAGAACTGTTCCAGAAACAATTCCATAAATCGGATCGACATTCAATCCATAGGATTCCATTTTCGAAATAGGAGAAAAATCAGAATCCATAACCCAGGTATAAGGCGGTGTTCCTCCCATGACAAACAAGGAAGCACAATATTTCGAATTCACTTTTGCGTCCATCAACTGGAATTCATTTACCGGAAGTTGCTGCACATCTGCAACTGGACTTATCGATGAGTTACCAATATTTAATCTAACGGACTCGGTTCTTGTCCTATCTCCGTCGGATACCTTCACTTTAAAAGAGACTGTTCCTTTACTAAATCCAGCACCCGAAGTGCTTGAGCGAGTCACAATTCCATCAAGGGCCCCAATACTAACTCCGGATGGTGGATTTGAACCTGCATCCAAGGACCAATCATAGGAGTGAAATGGATTTCCCCCCTCTGCCATTAGCATCTGAGGCATAAAGTACATATTACCATTCGCATCAATATTGGCAGATAGTATTTGATTGGGCAAAATCCTTAGGTTCTCGCTTGAAATATCTGATGGATCTTCACAGGAGCCAAATGATAAGGTTGCCAGAATAAGTACAATGCGAATAATTCGATTAGCTGATTTCATAGGCATATAAATTTCAGGTTTAAGGTAAAAGTATAAAAAAACATTGCAGGTAGATACGTTTAATTGACATTATCCTGAATGAATTTTAGTTTTGAAATAAATATGAAATTAGGATTGAGCTATAAACTCATAACCATTTTTCCCTTCCCGATATACATCGGGACAGAATGTTACAAACGAGGGGGAGCACCAGATGCCCAAATTTGTAGAGACGCCCAAATTGGGCGTCTCTACGTGACGGAAACATTAATTGTATTTCTTTGTTGAAAACATTCAGAAACAATTAATGCCGAAAAAAAAATGGGAACAGAGCAAAAAATGACCGCCACTTCGCCCGACCGCGAAGTTGTTTCAGTCCGGACTTTTGAGCATCGCCGGGAGTTGATTTTTGAAGCATGGACCAATCCCGACTGCCTAAAAAATTGGTGGGGTCCGAACGGTTTTACCAACACGTTTGATGAATTCGATCTGCGGCCCGGAGGAATGTGGAGATTCACGATGCACGGCCCCGACGGAACCAATTATCCCAACGAAAGCGTTTTTGTGCGAATTGAAGCGCCCAAATTAATCATCTTTGATCATCTTTCGCAGCCTCAATTTCAGATTGTGGCCACGTTTGACGAACTTCAGGAAACCAAAACCAGGTTGACTTTCCGGATGATTTTTAAATCGGCAGAACAATGCAATGCGCTTCGGGCTTTTGTTCAGGTGAAAAACGAAGAAAACTTCGACCGGTTGGAGGCTGAGCTTCAGCGCGACGATTTCTTATACACCTGATGATCCCTCCTACAAAAAATTCTTATCGAGGTATTCCTGAAACTTGTCTTTGTACTGATCGCTCACCGGAATGTAGGTTTTGCCGAAAATGATGCGGCTGCGCTCGATCGTGTCGATCTTGTTGAGGTTGACAATGAATGACCGGTGTACCCGCATGAACTGATCTTCGGGCAATTTCTGTTCGAGCGATTTGATTGAATTGAGCGACAGAACCGGCTTGTCTTCGCCCGTAGTATATACTTTGATGTAGTCTTTTAAACCTTCAATGTAAAGGATATCGTTGAAGTTGATGCGCCGTATTTTGTATTCCGACTTCAGGAACAGGAACTGGCTGTTTGCTTCAATCGACGGAAGGGCGCTCGCTTCCAGTTCCGATTGTTTTCGCGCTTTCTGGGCGGCCTTCAGAAATTCTTCATAACTGAATGGTTTTAACAAATAGTCGATGGCATTCAGTTTAAAACCTTCGAGCGCATATTTCTCATATGCGGTGGTGAATATGATTTTAGGCGCATTCTCCAGACTTCGGGCAAATTCGATTCCAGTGAGATCGGGCATCTGAATGTCGACAAAAATCAAATCAGCCGATTGGGTTGAAAGAAAATCGATGGCATCCAACGGATTATCGAAAGCGCCCACCAACTCCAAAAAAGGTGTTTTGCTGATGTAATCGCTCACTAAACGAAGTGCAAGCGGTTCATCGTCGATGGCAATGGTTCTCAGCTTCATACCTTTGTATTTGTTTTAGTAATGGTTAGTTCGACTTGGAAAATCGTTTCGTTTTGCTCAACAGTTAGTACATGCTTATCGGGAAATAACAGATGAAGACGTTTTCGTACATTTTCGAGACCGATTCCGGAATGTTGCATATCGCCTGGCTGGCTGCTTTTGCCGATACTATTTTCAGAAACAAAAGTAATTTGGTCATTTTCAATCGTCATCCGGAGATGAATGAACGAACGATCGCGATGGCTGACTCCATGTTTAAACGCATTTTCAATAAACGACACAAAAAGTAATGGTGGTATTGAAAAATCAGGAAAATCTTTTGGAAAATCGATCTGCAATTCCACCCTTGGACTCAGCCGTAACTTCATCAGGTCGATGTAATTGTTCATGAAATCGATTTCGTGGCTCATCAAGGTTTCGCCATGTTCCGATTCGTATAGCAGGTAACGCATCAACTTCGACAGTTTCAGCACCGAATCCTGCGCTGTTGGACCGTCGATGCCAATCAGTGAATAAATATTATTCAGGGTATTGAAGAAAAAGTGAGGACTGACCTGGTTTTTCAGGAATGCCAATTCCGAATTCAGTTTTTCCTTTTCCAGTTCTTTTTGTTTCTTCTCATTCTGTTTCAATGTTTCCATTACCCCAAGGCCAACAGCAAAACCTGAAACCAGCAATGATGAAAAGAGATGACTAAAAAAGCCAAACACATCCCCATTTCTCGGACCTTCGTCCTTGCCATTAAGCATTTTCATGGCTTCGCGGAACTTTGCCTCAGCAACCGGGTCGGTTAAGAAAGTCCTGTCGATATAATTGGTACCGTAATGAGTAGCAAGAATAAAAGCAATAAGAATGAGAAGATATGCTAACTGTTTGTTCTGAACAAAGTAACGGGGCACTAACCAAAGATAACCGACATAAAAAATGATTGCAGCAGATAAGGTACGCAGATAAAAACCATATAGGCGCAACATATTTCCCCCCCCAAATGAGTTGTGTACGTATAGCGCAAAAAGGAATATAATGATCCAGACGATTGTGTGAAGCGTAACCTTAATCCATTTATCGGAGAATGACATTGATTTGCCCATTGATGACTTTTTTTCAAAGATAATATACCAATTACAATTTACCATTTCACGATTTACTATTTACCTGACTTTTATGTACATCAATAGTAAATAGTAAAATCGTAAATGATTATTATTCGTACCTCAACGCATCAATCGGGTTCAGATTTGAGGCTTTCCGTGCCGGATACCAACCGAAGAAGATACCAATAGCAGAACAAACCAAAAATCCCAGAGCTTGTACTTCTGGCATAATTATCATGCCCCAACCCATTAATGAAGTAACAACATAGGTTATCATCATTCCAAAAAGAATCCCGATTATTCCGCCAAATACACTCAAAAGAACCGATTCAATCAGGAACTGCATCATAATATCGTGGGCACGACCGCCCACCGACAAACGCAAGCCAATTTCGCGGGTGCGCTCGGTAACCGATACAAACATGATATTCATGATACCTATACCTCCTACCAACAATGAGATTCCGGCAATTGCCCCTAACAGAATGGTTAAAACATCCATTACTGATGAAAATGTCTGTACCATTTCAGCCTGCGACCTAACCTGAAAATCATCGATTTCACCATCTTTTAGTTTGTGGCTTTTGCGAAGTGAATTGGTAACCTGACTGATTGCCTCACTATTTTTTTCCTCGCTTACCGCAGAACCATAAATACTTTGAATGTGAGTGATTGCCAGGATGCGTTTCTGAACGGTGGTATATGGAGCTATAATCAGGTCGTCCTGATCCTGTCCCATTCCGTTTTCCCCCTTTTCTGTTAAAATACCAATAATCATAAGCGGGATACCCTTAAACCTGACTGATTGACCAATTGGATCGGTTTTCCCCTCAAATAGTTTCTCGATAATGGTTTGACCAACCAGGCAAACTTTGGCATAAGTTTGTATCTCGCGATCAGAAAAACTGCGTCCCGATTTGATGGTATATTTACGGATTCCGAAATACTTGTTATTAACACCGTAAACCGAAGTTGGCCAGTTTGAATTACCGACTACTGCCTGTCCGCTTGAACGAACTTCAGGAGACACAGCAGATAGCGCCGGGCACTCCTTTTCTATTGCTGTAATATCATCCAAGGTCATACTTTGCGCATTCGTGTTTCCCATTGCTACACCGCCACGTTGTTGCGATGCGGGCATAACCATAATCAGGTTGGTTCCCATGCTCGACATTTGGGTTCCGATGCTTCGTTTCGATCCTTCCCCAATGGCAAGCATCACGATAACCGACGCCACACCGATAATAATTCCAAGCATGGTTAGGAATGCCCTGAACTTATTACGCTTCAAAGCATTCATTGATATTTTTATTGTATTCGTGTAGTTCATGACTTTACTTTTTTTCGGTTAAACCAGTTCTTCCGCCGGAAGAGCTTTTAGCAATTCAGCTGCATTGTGTCTATCTGTCACCCAATCTTCACGAATAATGTGTCCATCGCGGAAAACAACCTCGCGGGTCATAAATTTGGCAATGTCGGGTTCGTGGGTCACAAATACAATGGTTTTGCCTTTCGAATTCAAATCCTGAAGCAATGCCATGATTTCGTATGAAGTTCGTGTGTCGAGGTTACCAGTCGCTTCGTCAGCCAGAATAACCACAGGGTCGTTTACCAGCGAACGTGCAATAGCCACACGCTGCTGTTGTCCACCCGACATTTGGTTTGGCATGTGGTGCATCCGATCGGCAAGACCAACAGCTTCGAGCGCTGCAATGGCTCTTTCTTTTCGTTCTTTCGGTTTTACATCTGAATTGTAGAACAACGGAAGCTCAACATTCTCCAAAGCCGAAGTACGAGGCAATAAATTGTACGATTGAAAAACAAAGCCCAGTTTTCTATTCCGCAAGCCTGCGAGTTCGTTTCTCGAAAGTTCTCCCATGCTTATTCCGTCCAGCATATAGCTTCCTGAGGTAGGCTTGTCAAGACATCCCAAGACATTCAGCATTGTTGACTTGCCCGAGCCGCTGGTTCCCATAATGGCAACAAACTCACCCTCCTTTATTTCAAGGTTTATTCCACGTAAGGCATGAACCGTGATTTCATCCATATAGAAATCTTTCCTTAGGTCCTTAACCTCTATAATTGTCTTTTTCATGCTTTCCCTTTTTAATTTTTAATAGCCTTATGCCCGCCTGCCGGCGAGGCAGGGAATTCGCCCCGGTTACCCGGGGTTCATTTCATTTTTCTACTTTTCTTATCCAAACTCAGAAGAATCGATATCGGATTCACTTAAACCAAGATCGGCTAGCCTGGATTATTGTGGTGGACCGCCACGTTGAGTGTTTGTTGTTGCTGTTCTCTTTTCACTTCCCGGAGGCTTGAAAAAACTTGTTGATGTTGTTCCTTTTTGGGTTGCTGTACCTGTTGTAGTTATTGATGTAACCACTTCATCTCCTTCTTTTAATCCATTAACTACTTCAAAATTAATTTCATCGGTAACGCCAACAGTAACTTTTTGCGGATGCAATCCACCATTAGTTCCTTTTATCCAAACCGTATGGATTGAATCATTACCTGCATTTTCAGCAGGCATAGCGCCTACTCCCATCGGTGGTGCAGGAAGTTCGGCAGCCTGTGCACCGTCCCCGCCCATTGGAGGCATGTATGCTGCCAAAGTTTCAGGATCGGGTGTAAACCGGGTAGCTTTTGCTGACACCAACAGAATATCTTTCCGTTCGGTAACAAAGAACGTTGCATTGGCTGTCATTCCTGGTTTTAGAATGTTGTCAGGATTAGGAGCTCCAATAACTACGGTATAGGTAACTACATTATTGGTTGTAACTGGCTGAAGTCTGATTTCGGTTACTTCACCCATAAATTTTTTGATAGGGAAGGCATCAACCGTAAATTCAACACGCTGACCGGCAACCAACTGACCTATATCGGCTTCGTCAACTTTGGCTTCCACACGCATCTGGGTAAGGTCGTTGGCAATGGTAAAAAGTGTTGGTGTATTGAAGCTGGCTGCTACAGTTTGTCCTACTTCTACCGCACGGTCGAGAACCGTACCATCGATTGGCGAATAGATACGTGCATACGACAAGTTGATTTTATTTTTATCGTACATCGATTTGGCATTGTTTAGCGAACCCAATGCATTGTTGTAATTAAATTCAGCAAGATCGAAATCAGATTGTGCAATCAGTTTTTTAGCAAGCAGGGCTTTGTATCGCTCGTAAGTCGCTTTCTGGTATTTTACCTGTGCTTCTGCCTGATCGACCGATGCTTTACTTTGGTCAAGTTGCGCCATCAAAGGAGTTTCGTCCAATTGAGCCAACAACTGACCTTTTTTAACCTCTGAGTTGAAGTCGACAAATAATTTCTCAATAACTCCCGAAACCTGGGTACCAACTTCAACTGTTTTAACAGCTTCGAGCGTTCCTGTTGCGGTAACTGTGTTGCTAATTGTACCTCTCTCAACTTTGGCTGTTTCAATCGAAACCGTCTGCTTGGTTTTCGTAACCGATTTGTAAATCAGAAAACCTGCGGCAAGCACGATAACTGCCGACCCGATGTATATTATACTCTTTTTCATGATGATATATATTTTGTGTTTTAAATTTTTCTGATGGATTAATTACAATGTCAGAGGAATACCTTTGTAGAAATCAACGATCTTATAGCTAAAAATCATCTTGAATTTCGATTGCAACAATTTACTTTCCGAAGTAATCAGGTTGGTTTTTTGAATCAGGAAATCAACCGAGTTGATCAAACCTTGCGTGTATTTTTCACTTGTCACATCGTACGATTCCTGAGTCGATTGATTCTGTTCCTGACTGGCGGCATATTGACTTTTGGCAGAAACCACGTCAGCACAAGCTTGCTCGATGTTTTTGCGAAGTTCATTTTTAGTATTGATTTCGTCCAGTTCGGCATCAGATACCGAAATATTGGCAATCGCTACATTCGTTTTAATCTGTTTCTTCTGAAAAATTGGGATTGAAAGCGATAGCCCAACCGATGGATTCATTTTATCTTTTAACTGTTGGGTGTAACCCGAGTTTTTAGTCAGGCTTGAATATCCGGCAGACAAACCGGCATCCATCGAAAGACTTGGAAGCCCGTCAGCTTTTGCAATTTCAACATCCAGCTTGGCGCTTTCTTTGGTTAGTTCAGCATTTTTAATCTGAGGTTTAATTCCCAATGCGAGGTTGTAAATTTCCTGGGCATTAGGAGAAGCTGAATCGATCAGCAATTTATCCAGATTTGGTGAACTAACTTCGAAGTTGGAATCAACGGGCAATTCCATCAGCTGCATCAGGGTAATCTTGCCCATTGACAACTGACTTTGAGCTGAAGCTAAAGTCGATTTTTCAGCAGCAAGTTCCGATTTGATTTGCAAATAGTCCGACATTGAAATAACACCCAAATCCATACGCTCTTTCGACAGATTCAGCTGTTCAGTTGTTGAAACGATTTGCTTTTCAGCATTGCTCACACTTTCGTAGGCATACAAAACCTGCAGGTAAGCATTCAGAATATTTAAACCAACCGATTCCTTTACCGTTTCCGAATAAAGATGTCCGCTCTGCAAATCGAGTTCGGCCAGCTTGATCCGATTGGTCAGCTTCTGTCCATTGTACAGGGAAACACTTGAATTCAGCGAATAATTGGTACTGTTTGCTCCACTACTGCTTCCGTACGAGCCGGTTGTAGAGTCGAAGCCTTTGTACCAGTTGAAATTTTCGCGAACAGAAGCATTAACCGATGGCAAACGGTTAGCCTGAGCCTGGGCCGAATTAAGTTGATTTCTGTCGTTCGTCAATCCTGTTTTCTGAATCTGAATGTTTTTACTCAACGCATAGTTGATGCATTCTTCCAGAGTCCAGGTTTTGCTTTGTGCTTTGCCTGTGAATCCTGAAAAGATAATCAGGAACCCGGCGATCAGTAAACTTGTTTGAATTGATTTAATTGTTTTCATGACTTCTATTGCTTGTTACAATTTTGAACCAAAACTACCTTGGCTTTGTAACCTTATAAAATGCAATAGACGTTTGGGCTGTTTTTACCGATGAATTGGGCGATTTTGAGTCTACTTGGAAAATACCAAATGCAATTAAATTGGCATATAACCTTCATTGATTCCTGATTATTCAACATTCATATTTACAGTAAATCTGGATTGGAAATGAATTTGTAATCTTTTCGCCTTAACTTTGGGAATGAGTTATTTAAGTTTTACTTAAAATCGAACCAATATGCAAAAACTAATAGCCTGTTGCGGATTAAATTGTGCTGCTTGCGATGCAAGAATAGCCACAATTGCGAATGACAACGAATTGCGCACCCTGACGGCAGAGAAATGGAAAACTCAGTATGGCGCCTCAGACATTACACATGAAATGATTAACTGTACCGGATGCCGAGAAGAAGGAGTTAAGTTTTCGCATTGCAACGAATGTGAAATCAGGAATTGCGCAAAATCGAAGAACTTTGAAACCTGCGCCGATTGCGACAAATTGGAGAATTGTGCTTTACTGGTGAACTTGCACCAATTTGTCCCCGAAGCATTGGAGAATCTTAAATCACTGAATTAATTTGGACATTCGGTATAAATCGTAGTTCTCCTGATCGAAGCAAACAAAATAAACCTGCTTGATTTGCTCGTTTTCAGATAAAAACTGAGATACAGTTTCGATGGCGATGAGTGATGCCTTATCCTTTGGGAAACCATAAACTCCGGTGCTGATGTTAGGAAAAGCAATGGTTTCAATTCCGTTTTCCACAGCTAAACTCAACGAGTTCAAATAAGCATTTTGAAGCAAGTTTGTCTCGTTATTGTTGCCGCCACGCCAGATAGGGCCAACGGTATGAATCACAAATTTCGCCGGAAGATTTCCTCCTGAAGTGATCACAGCCTGACCTGTTTCGCAGCGGCCTTGCCGGGCAACAATTTCGCGGCATTCGTCCAGGATGGCTGGTCCGCCGGCCCGGTGAATAGTGCCATCAACTCCTCCACCACCCATCAGCGATGAATTGGCTGCATTCACAATCGCATCCACTTCCAGTTTGGTGATGTCGCCCTGAATTAGCGTTATTAGGCTAAGAATTGAGTCCATTTTGATGAATTTAAAAACCAAAATTACGATTTATTGAGGAGTTTTGTCCACAGGACATCAACGACAATAGAAAACAAGATTGCAAAAATCTTTTGTCCGTTAGGACATAAACAAAAAGGGGTTGATTCCCTCCGGGAAATAATCACCCTTTACTGAAACACCTCTATTCGCATTAATCTCCTATGGAGAAATAAAATATGAACATCCTTATAAGCACCTAAATGAACGAAAATTGCGATGATATCCTTTGCCGTTGACTTCAGTCAACGGTTCGAAGAAAGACCAATACTCCGGGCTTTAGCCCCACAGTTCTATTTGGGCTAAAGCCATTGGCTTCGTTGATCATTCTTTCCGTCAGCTAAAGCAGACGGCAGAGAATAACCTGGGCGCAACCGGATATTCAATAAATAAAAAAGTCAGGGCCTCATTGGAATGAAACCCTGACTAATATTTTCACTTATGAACTTTCTATTTACTTTTTTGACAACTTCAACGCTTCGGTGCTAATATAATATTTCACAATCATGTTGGGAACTTCCCATTCCGGCAATTTGCCATCTTTCAGGTATTGCAGATACTTTTCAGTTACCTGACCGAAGTGTGCTTCATGACCAACACTGTATTGTGCAGGAATTTCAACCACCCACTTTTTATCGCCCAGCTTGCTCAACTTTAAGCCTGCATTTCTTGCCGAAATAGTTTCCTCAACAGCTTTTTTCAGGCTGGCTTCAAAAGCAGCCAAATCAGTTGCACCGGTTGCTTCAATATATACGGTAGGCTTATATTTTTCTTCTTTCGTTTGTTTAATCAGCACATTACACAACTTTCCGCGCATCAGGCAATAGTGCGAATCGCCGGCTCCTTCGGGTGCTTCAAAGTCCCACAAAGCAGTAACTTTCATCGTTTTGCCCTTCAACTTATATTGCATCTCGCCGTTGGCATAAACTTTCAGCTGACCATCAGCAACATCTTTTTTCAGGAATTCAGGGAATTCTTTCATTCCTGTCACCTTTTCAAATTGTGCGGGAGTAAAATCGGTTGTCCAGTGTTTGGCTGAAATCATTTCAACGTCGCTCTTATTCAGTACCACTTCAGGGAAAGCGCTCCACTGGGCCAGGTCAACAAGGTGCGTGGCCACATCAGCGTTACCCTCGCCCTGCTGCGACATATCGAAAAACCATGCCGGACGTTTCAATGCAGCTCCGGAAACCATTTTGCAGAAATTGTGAACGCTTAAAATATCAATCGCTGGTTCCTCAACAGTTCCATCAATCAAACCACCAAACACGTCGGGAGTATTCGCCAATTCTTTCTGAATGATGTTGGTAACCTCGAAACGCTCGGTCATGATGTCGTAAAGCAAAACGCCCTTTTCTGCGGCAGTTTTAAACGACTGCTCCAGCGCCGGAAATGCTTCAGGCGTAATAACCATAGGCTTATCGGCAAAAACATTGATACCCGCTTCAACCGCTTTCTGAATATATTCGGTCTTTTTTGCGTTGTTCCCGGCTACCATCATCACGTTACCAGGTTTTTCGGCCAACATCTTTTCGAGGTAATCGGTACCTGTATATACTTTTTCGACC
>JAHEYT010000047.1:0-23524 GCA_023251455.1 Bacteroidota bacterium | reverse complement strand
GTCGGTTTATCAGCCCGTTTATTGAATGCTTCGATACGAGCCAGATGCTGGTTTACATCTTCCCCTTCAGGAGCATACACATAAACTGTCGGATCGATTTGGTCGTACATCGATTTTTGGATGAGACCCGCATGGAAATGGCCGGGATCAAGAGTCATCAATTTTACTTCGCCTTTAGCACCGGTAAATTTAGCTGCTGCTTGTTCTTTTTCGGCTGGCTTTTGTCCGCCTCCGCCGCAAGCCGATAAAAGTGTTACCATAGCTAACACAGGAATTACGTTTTTATTCATTTGATTATTTTTAGTTTTTAATTGGCCAAATGGAATTCGCATGATGGGAAAGTAATCATTTCAATTGGTGTTTCAGCAATCATGCTCATTTCATGGTTTAAAAATTAGGGTTGTCTGATTTATTGCCAGCAAAAATAAAACTTTCCGCCGAAGAAAAACTTAGCACGACCTTTTTCCATCGATGTCTTTAAAATCGATTTCATATTTTTCGTCGTTGAAAAGCGTAATCGTTGCACCCAAAGCCGAATATTCCGGCGTAATATCCATGATCTGAATATCCTTTATTGGCGACAACTCCTCCGCAGTCCATTCCTGATTATCCATTCGATGCAACATCACACTGATCATCAGCTCCATCGGCGGATTTTTAGCCATGCGTTTTTTGTAGGCATAAATCACTGTACTTTCATCAGCCTCGGCATTCCGATTGGTGTGTACCAAACTATCCAGCTTGTCCCATCCGTTATAAGTTATCAATGCTATTCTTCTTCCGGGAATGGAAGCTGTCATCACTTTTTTGTCACCAACTTCAAACTGATTGATTTCAGCCTTTTTGCCATCAATATGCGGCATCCCGAAATGCCCGAGTGTTAATTCATACTCAAAAGCCAGGCGCGAGCGGTCAACGCGAATCACTCCGCCCGGAATGGTAATTTCGGCCAAATCGATGATGTACCCCACCCCATTGTTTGGCGGACGGCGCATGATTGCCTGACGGTATAAAACATCTTTTCGCACACCATTAAAAAACATGCTTTGCGAAATCGTGAATGAACGGTTTTTCTCGGAATCGTTTTCAACCTTTTTACCGGTGAGGTAAAAATTAACATCATCGCCACGCACGTCTCTCGGATCCTGACTACGGTAGCTGTATTCCATCGACGTACCTCCCTGTGGATTGTGGTCTTCCCAAGGGAAATGCGTGTTGTAAACCAGCTTGGAATAATTCGGGTCGTCGTAATAAACCTTTCCTGGAATAATTTCAGAAGTACCAGTTTTTCCGTGGTTCACAAGCACCAGTCCCGGACTTTCAAGAACCACCTTATGCGATTGATCTCCGAGAGTTTCCCAGTCACCTTCATTTTCTTTGGCTGTCCAGAATGGCGAATCGTCGGGCAAGGCCAAACAGATAAATGGTAAAAACATCAGGAACGGACTGGCGGCACAACTGTAGTTTTGCACCATGTATTCTTTCTGACCGTAAAATCCGAGGCTAGGTATGTTGTTGTGGTAAAATTCTTCACGGGTAACAAATTGCAGTAATGAGCCTGAACAAAGTCTTCGGGCCCAACCGGCATCCACTAAAGTTTTATCCTTCAGCATAAACGCCACGGGGAATGCTCCTGAAACCCATGTGCGGTAACAAATACTGCGCGACCACATATTGATATAGCCATCACGGGCAAAGAAGCTGGTGAGTGATTCCATTAATTTCTGAGCCGATTTCTCAATGATGGCGGCCACTTCAGGATAATATTCGTCGCCAAATGTCCGGTTCCAGATAGTGGTATAAACGATAAAAAGACTGATTGAATAGTAATTGTACGTTTGTTCGAGGTACCAGCCATTCCCTGAATGATAGGAAGCCACCCACAACAAATGACTTTTCAACAACTCATCGTCAATCTCGTATCCGTATTTTTTCAGGAACGAAAGGGTGATGATATTGAAAATCCGCCAGTTGTTTTGTGTTGTCCGGTGGTGCGCCCATTTCGAAATGGTAACCACCATCTCCTCCTTTTGCTTTTCGGTATAACCAAACCAAATGGTCTCAGGCATTAAAAGCAGTGTTTTAAACAACCCACCAAATTCGCAGGTGAACTGGTAGTTGGAGTCGGGCAACTCTTCAGGCAAAGGCAGCGAATTCGAATGTCCCGGAGTCAAGGCATTGTAAATTTGCAAACTGTAATAATCACGAAGATTGATGCCTTTGATTGTCGTTTCAGGATCGATATGGATTAGCGGGCCTGCCAGTGTGAATGTCCGTTCGAGCGCTTCAAAATCTGCAGAGCGATACCTCCAATCCGGAGCATTAGGTTCAGGATATGTTTTACCGGGAACCGATGGAAATGTCAACGGGGTTTCAAGCGAGTCAACATGTTCAAAAGTTCGTTCCAACAGGTACTTTGCCAATTCGATGTAATGTTTTTTCGACATCCCGGTATATGGACTCAACTCCAGATCGGGACTCTGGACTTCAAAAGCTTTATTCACGTGAAAATATTTAAATTATTAATCTGATTGTCAACATCTTTTACGCAACTATTTTTCTAACGACCAATACTATTCCGTCCGCAACAAGGTTTTCCCCATGATAAAAACTTCTGCGCGGACGGTTTTTTTATCAGCATCCCGTCCGTTGGCGTTCGACTGAGCTCACGCCGAAGTCTGAAGCCAACGGCAAAGGATAGTGCTCCGAATAAACAATTTAGCCAATCAGAGCGATATCCCTGCCTTCGGCTGGCAGGCTTTGCCGCCACATAAATGTGACGGACAGGGATTTTTGCGATTATTTTCTTTTGATATTACTAATTCCATAAGGGAAGCGTTCCGGACGGCTGAGCATGGCATTGGCCTGATCGTCATTTTCGAAACGTTCTGTTCCTGGATTCCACTGTAATTTGCGGTTCAGCTTCATGGCAATATGTGTAATCAGGCAGATAGAACAAGCCCGGTGCCCGATTTCGGCCGGAGAAATAGGTTCCTTTTTGGTCTGGATACATTCGAGCCAGTTGCCATGTTGTTCGTCGCTTTTGTATAAATGAATTTCATTTTCGCCGATTACTGAAGCCAAAATCTTCGGATCACTGGCATCCAGTGCTTTGGCACTTTTCGCTTTCGAAACAGGGTCGCTGGCCGAAGCAACATAGTCACCCCTCGAAACAAAGATCCAACCTTCGGTTCCCTCGTAGCGGATTCCGTTTGGATAACCACCGCTGGTATACATCGTAATTCCGTTGGCATATTCGGCTTTGGCCATAAAATCGCCGTGAACATCCCACAATCCAGCTTTCGGGAATTCAGCTACTGCCTGAACTGAAATTGGTCCGGTTAATTCGGTATTCATTCCCCATGCGGCTGAATCGTAATGATGCTGCCCCCAGCCGGTAATCATTCCGGCGCCAAACTGTTCGCGACGCAACCAACCCGGACGACCGTAACCAACCTGCGGATGAACACCTATTTCGGAATAAGGAACATACGGCGTTTCGCCCAACCACATATCGTAATTGAAGCCTTTTGGAACCGGCATTTCTGCTGCTTCGGGACCTGCGGGATCGCCGGGCAAACCGATTTTCACGGTATGTAAACGACCAATGCGTCCATTACGGACCAACTCGGCAGCAACCCGGAACTGCGGTGATGAACGTTGCTGTGTACCTACCTGAAGAATAATTCCTTTTTCCTTTACGATATCGGCCATGATGCGGCCTTCAGAAACGGTTAATGAAGTAGGTTTCTGCACATACACATGTTTGCCTGCCAGAGCAGCTTCAATGGCAGGTTGTGCATGCCAATGGTCGGGCGTACTGATTACCACGGCATCAATATCTTTATTCAGGAGCATTTCGCGATAATCGTCATACATTTTGGCGTTAACGTAGTTGTCCTGACCGGTTTTCTTTTTGTAGTAATCCTCAACCAGTTTTTTCCCGTCAACCAGACGGTTCTTATCCAGATCGCAAACGGCAATCATCCGGGCCACATCATGCTGCATGGTGCCGGGCATATCGTGATCGCGCGCAATGCGGCCACAACCAATCTGACCGATGTTTATTTTATTACTCGGTGCATTTTTACCCATCACACTCGATGGGATAATGGTTGGTAAAATAATGGCTCCGGCAGTTCCAGCACTCACTTTTTTCAAAAAATTTCGTCGTTCCATAGGTTTAGTATTTGTGATTTAGTTATTGATTCTTTGATTGGTTCCAAGTTTCAAATTCCAGGTTCCAAGTGTAGACCCAACTTGGAATTTGAAGCCTGGAACTTGAAACTACTGTGCTGCATACTTCTTGAACTCTTCTGCAATCTTAGCTGTTTCGTTGGTTCCGGCGTGAACCAGAACACGGTATTTCAGCTTGATGGTATCTCCTTTTTTCAGAACAGTTGCTTTGTCATCGGCAGGCCAATACATTGGTGTTGGCGAGAAAAATCCATAGTCGCGGGTAAACCACTGCGATGGATACCAGTTGTTGCCTGGGTGCTGCATGATGGCCATTCCTTCGATTTTATCGCCTCGTTTACCAAAGCAATCAATCCATGCCGATGCTTTTCCAAATGTTCCTTTTTCACCTTTTTCGCCTTCTGCATTAATCATTGTTCCGCCGTTGGTCACTGCCAAAGCTGGGTCCATTCTTCCGGAGAAGAGCGAATGGTTGGTTTTTTCGATGGTCACATCCAGCAACATTTCCATGGTCACTTCGAAATCGATCTGAAACAACTCTTTGGATGACGCAGTAATCGTGATTTTCCGGAGATCTTTTACCGGTGAGACCGCACCCGGACGTTTCCAGATGCATTCGTTTTCAATAACCACTCTCGGACCATCGTTTTCGAGAATATCCTCACGCAACGAAACAATTTGCCCGCGATCCAAACCTTCCTGCCAGTAGTTTCCACCATTCACACGATCGCAACCAAAGAACAGTGAACTGTGGTGCGGATACGTTCCGTTTCGCATCGATGTTACACTGGCACCGGATGGGCCATTCACCGGATAGAAAAACGGGTATTTTTCATCAGTTGGAAACAGATAACTGGTAAAAAACAGGTTGTCGATAGTCACATCTATTTTTGCGCCTTTTTTGACGGCCGAAATCTTGGACTGTGCCTGTATTTGTCCCACCAAAAGGAGGGCAGCCATAAAACAGAAAAGAAAAGATTTGAATTTCATAGTTTAGTATAAGTTAGTTTATCATTTCAAAATACTGATTGCCGGTGGATTGGCAAATGCCTGCCAGTAATTTTCAGCTTCTTCCGGAGTCATCTTTCCATCGAAAATAACCAGACGATACCGAAGCGTGTAGTCGTTCCCCTTTTCTATTTTCCAGTCTTTATGCCTGATTGGACAAAACTCGAAATACACATCGCCGCGTCCGTTCTGGTCTTCAGGCCACACGCGCATCGGTTCCGGATGCATCCGGTTGGCCGGGAAACTCATAAATAATATTCCTGAACGGCCTTCTTTGGTGGCCGATTCCCCTTCAATAATACACCAGCGGGCATTGCTTCCATCCGCATTCTTACGAACTTTTCCTTCAGATGTTAAAACAGAACTGTTGTCTTTGTTCCATTTTTCGGTAGCGCGATACCCAATTCCGCCACCGTAACGGTAGGCCGCCAGCAAAATTCCTGAATCGAGCGGTGTATTCAATGTGCTTGCATAGTCGAACAGATAGCGCTGATTGGCAATATTCCAAACGCGGACATCGAACAATTCGTTCATTGCAACGGCATCGCCGCCAACAGCTCCAAAATCAATGTGCTCCTGAAGTGATTTTAATCCGGTGTAAACAGGGCCTTCAACCTGCGAAATCAAGCCTGCAAAACGAACGGTTCCTTCACCTTTCATCAAATTCCAGAAGTCCACTTCGCGTTTGCCGATGAAAGTTAAAGTCCATGGATTCCAGATTCCGTAATGATGATAATGGTCGGGCGCCTGAATGCGGGTCAGCACTTCACCTTCAGGAGAATAAACCGGATGAATAAATGCTGAGCGTTTATATAACGGACTAACTCCTTTGGGCGGATTCACTGTTTCGATCTGGTAACTCAGAATTGATTTGTCGCCAGACTTCAGGTTTAAAGCTCCATCTTTTTTGATGGCATTGATTCCTGCTTTAAAGGTTTGCGGATTTAAAGTTTTCCGAAACACAAAAGTGCGTTTGGTATTTTTAAGCGTTTGTCCACTTAAAATAAACCAGGCTTTGGCTCCTGATGCGGTTTCCAACTGAAAAGGAACAGCAGATTCGGTTTTCCCTTTGATTTCGAAAAGCGCCAGTTTCAGCGAGTCGGTATTGTAATTCAACTGGTCGATGGACAGACTGACCGGACAATCGGTACGATTGGTATTTCCGGCTGAAACCTCAAATTTAAAAAGGTCTTGCGCGGCGACCTGCATCGTGAACAGGGTGGCGAAAAGTATAGTTATTAGTTTCATCGTCAGTTGGGTTCGAGTTACGTGTTGCGAGTTGCAGGTTCTCTCGAAACCCGGAACTCGTAACCCGCAACAATTAATCTCAGTTATTCTCCAGTTTTTGTATAGTTTTGATAAACGCCTGCATGTTTTCGGTTGATACATTCTGCGGAACGCCGCCACCACACGACCAGATGATCCCTTTTTTATCCTGAACTTCGTTCCACATCTGTTCTGTTTGTGATTTCACTTCTTCAGGAGTGGCAGCCATCAACACATCGCGAGGCGGCAGGTTTCCGAGCAAAGCGATTTCAGGTCCGGCCAGTTCACGTATTTCGTTGATCGAATGTTCGAAGCTGAAATTAAACAAATTCACTCCGATTTCTTTCAGGAAAGGCGTGCTGATTAATCCCTGCGCATCGTTGTGAAAGAAACGCACTTTGGTTTCGAAGGCAGCAAAAATCGGTTTCAGGTAAGGAACCACAAACTCACGGCACTCGTCTTCGCCCACAAAACCAACGATATCGTCCAAAACCAGAATTCCTTCGATGGAAGGGAATTGTTCTTTTTGGAATCGAAGCCAGTCGATGGTGAATTCGGAAATAACTTTCAGAAGTTGGTGAGCCTCATCCGGATTCATCATCAGGGCCATCATAAATTCGGTAGTCCCCATCAGGAACGTGGCGATATTCAGCGGACCACGGGCAATGGCAAATTTGATTTCGTGCCCGATTTCGTGAATGGATGGTTCAAATTCTTTCAGGCGTTGAATGATAAACGGCAGCAAACCTTCCAACTTTGGGTTCGGCTTTTTAATTTCCGCAATACCTTCTATGGAATGAATGGTTTTATCGGCGTGAGGCAGATTGCTTTCGTACCAAACCTGTTTGGCTCCAAAAGCCGACGGCTCGCTGCACATGCCATATTCTGACCAGAAACCGGGTAAAAACATTGCATCCGGGAAAGTATCGATTGCTTTTTTGTTAGTTTCGAACCACTGCTTGCCGCTGGCATAATAATCGAGGGTTGAAATGCCAGCCCAGCCTGGCAACCAGGGGCTATCGATGATGAACCCGACAGGTGCAGGTCCCTGATGTTTCCGGTTAATGACGTCAACCAGCAAGCTCCATTGTTCGTTAGTCATAAATATGCATTTAGTTGTTTTTCAAAAGTAGCTGTTTCACGACAGCTTGTCCAGTACTATTTTGATGAGCATTTATACTATTTTTGCGAAACATCAAATACTCTGGCCAATGAAGATCATGCACGAACAGGTGAGCTTTGCTCCGCGCACCATGCTGAAGGTCAAGTGGGACGATTTTCCGCACTTTACCTATCCCTGGCATTTTCACAGCGAATTCGAGATTGTTTATGTACTGAAAAGTTCTGGAAGACGCTTTGTGGCCGACAGTGTCGAACCCTTTCAGGAGGGCGACATTACGCTGATGGGCAGTTATCTTCCGCATTTCTGGAAAAGTGATGTTCCCGGCGACGTTGAGAATGCCAGCCGCGTGAACGCAATTGTAGTTCAGTTTCATAAAGATTTTTTCAGGGAAGAGATCAACTCGTACCCTGAATTTCACCGCATTAGTGAGTTACTGAAACAAGCCGAGCGGGGAATTCATTTCAGTAAAACATCAGGAGAGAAAATCGGGAAGATGCTAAAACGGCTCCTGAAAATGAACGGGCTGGAGCGGATGCTTTATTTTATCAAACTGATGGACACCATGGCCAGAACCGAGAATTACCGCATTCTGGCCAGCAAAGCTTATCTGTTGGAGGAGCACAAAGAGCTGAACAACCGTCTCGATAAAATCATGCATTTTATCAATACCAACTACCAACGGAAAATTACGCAGGAGGAGGTTGCCTCCAAAATCGGCATGACGACCGCTGCATTTTGCCGCTATTTCAAAGAAAAGACAGGAAAGGGATTTATCTTTTTTGTGAATGAAATGCGCATTGGATATGCCTGCAAACTGCTGATTGAAAATCATTTATCTATTTCTCAAATTTGTTTCGAGTGTGGGTTCAACAACATTTCGAACTTTAACCGGATGTTCAAGAGGCAAACCGAATACACACCGGGCGAGTACCAACAACAATTTTTAAAAGCCACTGTTTAAAACAGGGAAAGAGATATTCGGTGTCTGAGCTTGCCGAAGACCAGTCCTTCAGTAATTCAATCCTTCAATCCTCTTAAGCCTGAAGAAATTCATAAATCAAACAAAACTGAATAACTATTTTTACCAACAACGACAACAACTGACAACTAATACAACAACGATAACTAATTTTTTATCTCCATGGAACATATCGAAAAATACATTGAAGAAAACAAAGACCGCTTTCTGGACGAACTATTTGGCCTGATCCGCATTCCATCAATCAGCTCGCTGGAAGCGAACAAACCTGAAATGCACCGGGCTGCCGAATACTGGAAACAAACCTTATTGAATGCCGGTGCCGATCGCGCCGAAGTTTATGAATCGGATGGAAATCCGGTAACCTACGGCGAAAAGATCATCGATCCGGCAAAACCAACCGTACTTATTTACGCCCACATGGATGTAATGCCGGTTGATCCGCTGAATTTATGGGTATCGCCGCCATTCGAGCCTGAAATCCGTGATGGTAAAATCTGGGCTCGCGGCGCCAACGACGATAAGGGCCAGAGTTTTATGCACGCCAAAGCTTTTGAGCTGATGGTAAAAACGAATACACTTCCCTGCAATGTGAAATTCATGATTGAAGGCGAAGAAGAAATTGGCTCTCCAAACCTGGGTAAATGGTGCGAGCAACACAAAGAAATGCTGAAAGCAGATATCATTTTGGTTTCGGACACCTCAATGATTGCTCCGGATATGCCCTCGATTACCACCGGACTGCGCGGATTGTCATACTGGCAAGTGGAAGTGACCGGCCCGAACAAAGATTTGCACTCGGGACTATTTGGCGGTGCAGTGGCTAACCCTGCGAATGTACTGACCAAGATGATTGCCCAAATGACCGACGAAAACGGGCGCATCACCATTCCCGGATTTTACGACGATGTAGTGGAAGTTTCGGCTGAAGAACGCGCCATGCTCGCCAAAGCTCCGTTCGATCTGGATAATTACAAGAAAGCGCTCGACATTGCTGAAGTGGCCGGAGAAGTGGGTTATTCGACCACCGAACGCACCGGCATTCGTCCGAGTTTCGATGTTTGCGGAATCTGGGGCGGCTACATGGGCGAAGGCGCCAAAACGGTAATGCCATCGAAAGCTTTTGCTAAAATCTCGTGCAGGTTGGTTCCCAATCAGGATCACGAAAAAATAGCCATTCTGTTTAAAGAACATTTTGAAAGCATTGCTCCAAACACGGTAAAAGTTGAAGTGACTTATTTACATGGCGGATACGGCTATGGTTGCCCTATTGATTTACCTGCGTACCAGGCAGCCGAAAAAGCATACGTTGATGTGTATGGCAAACGGCCTGTTCCAGTTCGTAGTGGCGGAAGTATTCCGATTATTTCAACCTTCGAACAGGTGTTGGGCATCAAATCTATCCTGATGGGCTTTGGGTTGGATTCGGATGCCATCCATTCGCCCAATGAAAATTACTCTTTGGAGCAGTTTTTCAATGGAATTCGGACCATTCCGTTATTCTATAAATATTTTGCTGAGATTGGTTAACCACGAAGCACACCAAGAAAAGCACAAAGAACACAAGAGATTCCATTCTTCGAAAGAGGGATGGAATTTTTGTTTATGCCTGGCTCCTTTCCGTCCGAAACAAGAGAACCACTTTGAATATCCTTTTCCCACGTACGGCGCAACAAACCAATTCTAACCCAGGGTGTCGTTCGTTCCTCACTTTACCCTGGGCTATAAATATCTAGCCCCTCCGGGGCAAAAGGCACACAAAATCAAGATTTCAGAAAAGCTTACAAAATATCGTCTCTGCTTTCAGCGAAAGTCGAACTTATAACTCATCATTCACAACTTATAACTTATTTACCTGTCCAGCCAATTCTTAAACTCCACCACCCTTTCCCTGGCAACGATGATATCTGAATCGTCGATGCCATCAATTTTCAGGCGGAGGCGGGAGTTGGTCCAAGCCATAATGTTGGTGCAGGCCTCGATGGAAACGATGTATTTTCGGTTGATGCGGAAGTATTTTTCGGGATCGAGCATGGGCTCCAATTGGTCGAGTGCATAGTCAATACAATAGGTGTGGGCATCGCTGGTACGAATAAAGCTGGCTTTCTCCTGACTGAAAAACACCAAAATCTCTTCAACCGGAACGCTTTTTATTTTATCGCCCACCTTCACCATAAACCGCGATTTGTAGGCTTTTTCTCCGGCTGGTCGATTCATTGCCAGCAGCTTTTCAAGCACCAGCCCAGGTGAAAAATGTTTCGCCTTTTCAATCGCCTGCCTGAGTCGATCTTCCTCAATAGGTTTCAGTAAATAGTCTATTCCGTTTGTTTTGAATGCCTCGATGGCATAATGATCGTATGCTGTGGTAAAAATAATCGGACAGTTCACCGCCACCTGTTTATAGATTTCAAAGCTCAGTCCGTCGGCGAGCTGAATGTCGGAGAAAATCAAATCGGGCTCCGGATTGTTTTGCAAATACTTCACACCGTCGCGCACCGATTCGAGTTTGGCAACAACCAAAATTGTTGGCGCCACCTTTGCCAGCAAGCGTTCCAAATGATTGGCCGCGCGCGTTTCGTCTTCAAAGATCAGGACTTTCATTTCTCCAGAGATTTTAAGATGGGAACTCGTACCATGTATCGCTCGTCGGAAGTGATAATTTTAATGGGCTTTTCAGAGAAGAAAGCGAACTGCTGAGTAATGTTTCTCAGCCCGGTTTTCTTCGAATCGTCGCCTACACTTTTCGGTTGTAAATTATTTTCTACTTCCAAACAATCATTCACTTTCCGTACCGAAATCCGGAGCGGGAAAGCTTCAGAAACCTCATTGTGCTTTACCGCATTTTCGATCAAAAGTTGCAGAGTCATCGGCACAATATATTCGTCAGGATTAGCCTGAACATCAACATCAATCTTTAATTTATCTTCGAAACGGGTTTTCAGTAAAAAGGTAAACGAACGGATAAACTCCAGTTCGTCTTTAAGCGGAACCAGTTCTTTGTCGCGGCTATCGAGCACATAACGGAACAAATCGCTCAACTGGCGGATAAACTTCACGGCCATCGCCTGATCGTCGTACACCAAATCACTCAATACATTCAAGCTATTGAACAGGAAGTGCGGGTTGATCTGGTTCCGTAGCGATTCGTATTTGTAAGCCATCATTTCAACTTTCAGTTTCTCTGCCCGAACGAAAGCGTTTTTCCAGGCTTTAAAAAACCCAATCGCCGTAAACATCAGCGAAATAATAAACGATATCAGCAGCGTGTATGGCAACGATTTGAGTATCCATCCCCACGATTTTTCAGGCAAAACATCCATCCAGATGTAATAATTGGCAAACTGTACCACTGCAAAAGCAGTCGCGGAATACATCAGGAAAGAGAATATTTGGACGAAAACCTTTTTTACCGGCGTTTCGATCCACGAAATCCGACGATCTATCCATCCGTAAATAATGTCCAATCCAACCCATTGGGTAATACTGATACTGAAAGCCCAGAGAAATCCGGAAGCAAAAGTCTTCCAATCGGCAAATGCTCCGCGCATCAAAGTCATAAGGAGGAAAAGGCTCAAAATTGCACTACCAAGAACGTAGCCAACTGGACTTCCTTTTATATTTTTTGTTTCGAGAGGCATCATGTGACAGAAGAATTTTGAGTGGTTGTTTGTATTGTAAAGTAAAGATAAATCGAGGAAAAAGGAAACAGTGTTCAGTAACAGTAACCAGTATTCTTTTCTGAACACTTGCCACTGCGACTGAACACTTTCCTATTCGCAGCCTTTCACGATCCCAACAACCTGATCTTTTCCCCAATTTGGATAAAGCGGCGATTTGGGTTTGAAATTATCCCACTTGGCTAGTAACTCTTTGGCCTGGGGACAGAACGATTTAGGATCGGTACCGAAAAACCGGGCTGTGCCCATATCCATCTGAATTTTCATCATTTGAGCACGTGGATTGGTTGCATCCAGAGCCAAAGCTTTGCCAATGGCTTGTCCTGAAAGTCCGCTATATTCCTGTCCGCGTTCCATGGGATTCACCACCAAACGGCCAGTGAGGTAAAATGACTGTAATACAAAAACTTCTGCTTCGGTCGGAGCCATTTCGATCAGTTTGTTAACCGATTTTTCAGCCACATCGAGGTAACTGTCTTTTTTTGCAGCATCCTGTTCCATAAAACTCATCAGGATATAACAATGGGCATGGTAATACAAAGGCAGCCATTCCGACTTTTCAACATTGGCAATCATCTCAAACTTATTGCCCAGAGCCTGAAAATCGGCAACTCCTTTACATTCGCCATACTGCGGAAGCGTTTCGCCCATAGCTTTAAAAAATTCAGGCTTCTGTGCCATTGAAACTAAACTAATCAACACAACTGCGATTGATAAAATGATCTTTTTCATGATTGTAATTATTTAAGTTAAACGTTTTAAAATTCTATTCCTTGCCCCCTAATCCCCCAAACGGGGGACTTTTGATCCTACAAATCAGGATGAGGTACTCTTTCAAAATCAAAATATTCAGAACTTTCATTATAAAAGCTCCCTTCTCCCTCGGAGAAGGGTTGGGGATGAGGCTTACTCCTAATCAACCTTATCCAACTGGTTCGCATTTCCTTTTCGGGTCAGGGTGATGAAACAACCCAACACGAAAAAGCGGTTCGAACTGGGTTCGACGGCAGCACTCGGGTAGTTTCCTGAAACATCAGGAGTACTGGCATAGGTTCGGCCAAACTCATTTTTAAAGCCAGTGATATTGTTGGCTGCAAAGTAAAAAATGATGTTTTGGCGATACAGGAAGCTCCAGCTTAAATCCAGGCTTCGGTATGGCAGCATCTTTTCGCCATTAAAAACTGTCGAATTTGGGTCGTTGTAAACACGCGGCGAAGAGTATTTAAAGTTCATCCCCACCAGCGATCTCAAACCACCCAACCAATGCTTGTAAACCACCGATAGATTGTGTTTGCTGGTGAACGATGGAATGGCTTCATGCGGAAAATTTCGGTAATCGCGTTTGGCATCTACGAACGAATATGAAATCCAATAGTCGCCACCTTTGATCGATTTCTTGTCCCTCCAAAACAGGTCGAGTCCTCTGGCATAACCGCTTCCGGAGTTGTTGTAGCTGGTTGGCAGATAGAATTCACCGCCATTCAGCTTTACCAATTCGCGATAATCCTTGTAATACAGCTCGGCTTTAATGGTACGGTCGTTGGCCGACGACTGAAAACTAAACGTATAATGATCGGCACGTTCGGGCTTAATCCGATTGGTGTACAGCAAATAATCGTCAACCGGATTTTGATAGAACCAGCCGTAAGCCAGCGAAAATTGGCTTTTATCGGTGATTTTATAAGCTGTCGATAAACGGGGCGCAAACTTGAAGCTATTCAGGTAATCGGAGTATTCAACGCGGCCTCCAATACGGCTCACAAATTTCGAAGAGGTATAAATCTGTGCTTCGGTAAATCCTGAAAAAGTATGATTGGTAAAGCTATTGTCGTGATTCACGCCGCTTATCTGTGCATTTTGCGAGAACGTTTTGGCAAATAATTCGCCCCCGAACTTCAGGATAAACTTTTCGCTGAAAGGATACGAAAGCGCTGATTTCAGGTAGTTTCCCTGTATCTTTTTAACCACATGAGTTTGGTCGAAATGAATATCGTCTTTGTTCTTGGTGAACGAAGCGGCTGAACTGATCGCCCATTTTTCGCCCAACTTGTCGTTCCACGAGGCATTCATAAAAACATTATCGTTCGCCAGTTTGTAGTCAGTCAACTGTCCACCGGCATCCAGGTTCTTCTGACTGACGGTAAAGCTGCCATTATCCAGGCTCGAATAAAACTTGAACATGCCTGTTTTACTGGTTTTCTGCCGAAAACTGATAGCTCCGGTTGTTGATTCTGGCTCGTCGGTCCAATGGTAATTCTGCGGTGCCAGACTCATGTATGGTTTCAGGTTGTTGTAACTTAAAGTTCCGGTTATTGCTCCTGAATTCCATTTTTTGGTTCCGGCAGCCTCAACGCCAACCATTAAAAACGACAGATCGAGCTGATCTTCCTCGGGCATATCGTTGGTATTGAGCAACAAAACCGACGAAAGTGCCTGCCCGTATTCGGCAGAATAACCGCCCGTGCTGAACATCGTTCCTTTAAACATGAACGGACTGAAGCGCCCGCGAGTAGCCATGTTGGGAGCCGACGAATTGTAGGGAACCGACACCAGCGCCCCATCGATGTAGGTTTGTGATTCTTCGCTGTCGCCACCTTTTACAAACAAACGGCCCGATTCGCCATTGGTGGTTGTTCCCGGAAGCGATTGCAATGCGCCGTAAACATCGCCGGCAGCTCCGGCAGTGGTCAACATATCAAGTGGCGTAATGGTAACTGCGCGCTTTTTATCGCCTGCTTCAAAAGTCCCGGCAGTGATTGTGACCGCATTTAGCTGATTAAAAGCTTCTTTTAGCTCCACATTTATCCGGATGGTGTCGCCCTTCAAATCCAGCATTCGTGAAAATGGTTCGTAGCCCATAAACTCAACGGCTAAAGTAAACTGACCGGTTTTGCTGGTTTTGAACTTGAATTCTCCACTTTCGTTGCTGGTCGTCCCATCGTAAGTTCCCTTCAAATAGGCACTGGCGCCGGGCAAAACTTCGCCTTGCTCCTGCGTGACTTTTCCCATGATTACGGTCTGGGAAAAAACATTCAGGCCTATTAAAATTGTAATGATTGATATAACTGTTCGTTTCATGACTTTGAGTTTCTGTTGTTTCATGACCCAAAGTTGAGACAAAGCGATGGAAGCTAAAAAAATCAGTTGCTGAACTGTCGGAAAAGGTGGATGAAGTGTAAACCAAAAGCAAGGAAACAGGAAAAGGGAGAAAGGAAATCGGCAAATTGTTATAGGATACGAGTTACGAGTGGTGAAAAAACAACCCGAATCTCGTAACCCGAAACGTTTTATTCTGCCACATCGCAAATAACCGCACCAGTCATTTTGACCAAATCTTCAGGATTGAGTTTGAGCTGCAAGCCGCGCTGTCCGGCACTGATGTAGATCAAATCGAACAACTGGCAGGTTTCGTGAATATAAATCGGGTAAGGTTTTTTCATACCCAGCGGCGAACAACCACCGCGGATGTAACCCGTCAAGCCCAACAATTCCTTTTGCTGAACCATAGCGCAATTCTTATTTCCGGAAACTTTGGCTGCTTTTTTCAGGTCAACTTCGGCATTTCCGGGAATGACGGCAACAAACACACCGGTTTTATCGCCACGAAGCACCAGCGTTTTAAAAATTTGTTCCACATCTTGTCCTAATTTCGCGGCCAAAGTAGTTGCACTCAGGTCATTTTCATCAACCTCGTATTCGGCAAGTTCGTAGTTGATTGATTTGGCATCGAGCAGGCGGGCAGCATTGGTCTTTTTCATGATGAAGACTTTTTAGCCACAAAGGCGCAAAGACACAAAGATTTAATTATTCCTTGGCGTCTTCGTGCCTTAGTAGTTAAATTTTTCAGAATCAAAATACCGGAGTATCGTCAATTCCGATGACAGTCGAAGTTTCGAACGATTCGCCCGCGTTCAGGTGAACCGGATAATCGAACGCATTGGTTGCCTCAACACACACAAAGGTTTCGTAACCGTCATCGGGCAAATCACCAATATTGGCGCAAGTTTCAGCACCCGGATTCCAAACGGTTGTTACTTTACTTCCGGCCTTGTCCACTTTTATCCGCCGACGGAAAGCGCTGTCGGCAATAATCACAGGAGTTTCGGTATTCAAATAATGACGGGTCAGTGGCTCGTTGATTTCCAGCATTTCTTCTTCCTGAACGCCATTCTCACCAGTCAGTTGGTTGTAGTAAGTTTTTCCCTGCAGCCCTTCGATGGTAATGCTTTCGATGGCAGAAAGACTGTAATACGAATGCAACGCACAAGTATAATCGAATGGCTGATCAGAAGTATTGGTAACTTTTAGCGTTACCGTTAGTTTTTTGCCCACGACAAAAGTCATTTCAGCACAAAAATCGTACGGCCAGTATGCTTTGGTTTCGTCTGATGAACAGAGCGTTAATTTGACAATTGATTCTCCAGCGGCATTGGTTGAAGTGGAAACAACCTCCCAATACATCAGTCGGGCAAAGCCATGTTGAGGTTTCTCCGAATCGGTTTTATGCGGGCCAAACCACGGGAAACACACCGGAATTCCGCCACGGATTGGTTTGCCAACCTCGAAACTACTCTCCGGGCTCATCCACAACAAATCCATTGAGTTGCGCGGCTTGAAACTCGTAACATGCGCGCCATACAGGCAAATGTCGGCATCGCCATATTTGTTCGAAACGGTTATGAAAGCCAAATCTTCTTCCAATTCGGCAAATCCAACTTCACCTTCAATGCTGAATTTATCGTCCAATTCGTCAATATCAATCATGAGAATGATAAGTTATAAGTTATGAATTATGAATTTTTCATGAAATTCAGCGCAAGGTAGCAAACCTTTTCTGGAGATAAAAGCCGGAAAAGGGAAACAATGGAATACCGTTGAAATAAAATTTAGCGGATTTGAAAGTCCTGAGAAAGATCAAGATCGCCCAACCAGATTCGCCCGTTTCTCTGAACTAATTCAGCTTTTTCGACATGCGAAAGCCCCGGAAAACGGAAATATAATTTGTATGAACCTGATGATATAGGATCAAAATTGGTATAATTAATCCAAATCGTCCTTTTTTCATGACTGCGGATCAGCGACAGCCAATTCATGTCCCATGAATCCCACGGATCGGGCTGGATGTGCTGAATGTGATTCTCAAAAGATTGTTTCAGTGTCGGACTCCAGAATGATAAGCCATTGGTAAAATAATGAAACAAACCCGTGCCCATTTTTTCCGGATCGAGATAATAATAATTAAATGAATCATTGTTAATAAGTTCCAGTTCCAGCGAAACTTTACCAACCGATTTAAACTGAACGGAACGGATTTCGCACTGCAAACCTACATGAAACTGATTCCACGATTTTAACGCTTCAATAATGCGGGGATCGCTTCGCGGATCGGCTGGAGGTACTTTTACCCCATCCGTATTGAAATAACTGCCGTAAGCTATAGGAACCAGGTAATCTCCGTAAAACAGACCAGGTGTATAAATAGCAGGACCCAAAGGCATTGAGGACATGTACCACGCATGAAAAGTCCCCTTATAAATTTTTTCGCCATTGGCATAAATCTGGAAACTGTCACGAACGAGTTTGTCGGTTAGGAAAGAATTGGTTCCTTTCAGGTAAATAAAATGTGTTGAAAGGTCGTAATAATCAATGTCTTTTGCGGCTAACACTACTTTATCGCCAATGGTCATCGACAATCCTTCGCCCTTTCTGATAGGTCCTATTTCATCCTGATCGCATCCTATTGTCAAAATCAACAGCAAAGCAATAAAAGGCAGGAACGTTTTCATATTCAGTTTTTTATTCAGATGAAAGAAACAGTAAAATGGTTGCGTTTGGACAAAATAAAAGCTATATGAAACGAGCATGTAAATTACTTACACCCAAGAATATGAGATAGTCAACATGCGAGTTCCATACGACAATAAAAAAACAAATTATTCACGTATGAAAGGTAAGTCATCCACAGCGGACAAGAATGTCTTTTTTTGACTATTTTGCAGAATTTTAAAACAGGAAACAATGTCGGAATTTACCAATCATAAAGCGAAAAGAGTTGAAAAACTGGTCGAACTCTTCCGCTTAGTTATTCAGGAAGAAATGACTTCGGAGCTGGTTGCCAATTACCAGCAGGTGATTGACCTTGCCGGACCAGCCGATGTTATTGAAGTGGTCGATCAATTGGTACAACTTCAAATTCCGATGCCTCAGCTAAAAAAAGGGATTAACAAAGCGCTCAATCTGCTGAATAAACCGCTTCAGGAATTTCCTTATACTGCGCCAACTTCGGGAAGTTTTCTGCATGCGCTGAATCAAAATAACGAGCAGATTGATTTGCGTCTTAAAGCCATCCGGCCATTGCTGAAAGAAATAAACCAGGGAAATCAATTGGTGAAAAGTGAGTTAAAAGACAAATTTACCGATCTGTCGCGAATTGATTTGCATTACCAGATAAAAGAGAATGTATTTTTCCCAATCGTGGAAAAGTATTTACCCGACTACCGCTGCCTGCAGGTGATGTGGTCGTTTCATGATGATATCCGGCGAAACCTCAAAGAGGCCATTCAACTTTTGGATGTAGCCGACTTCGACCTAAAAAAATTCAACCGTTTGTCCGGCGATCTCTTTTTCAACATTTATGCAATCAAATTCCGCGAAGAACGCATTCTGTTCCCAATCGTTTCAGGCATTGTTCCTGAAAACGAACTGAATGCCTTAATTGCTGAAAGTCTCGAGATTGGCTTCCCGTTTGTTTCGCCTGAGATTTTGCCTGAAACAGCTGACTCGGCAATTTCTGAACTTTCAGGTGAAGTGGATTTGAAAACCGGCTATTTATCCGCCGATCAGATCCGGCTTGTTTTTAATCATTTGCCGGTTGATATTACTTATGTGGACGAAAACAACAAAGTGAAATTTTTCTCTACTCCTGAAAAAAGAATCTTCCGGCGAACCAATTCAATTATTGGCCGCGACGTAAAAAACTGTCATCCGCACGAAAGTGTTCATGTGGTTGAGCAAATTGTGGAGGCATTCCGGAAAGGAGAAAAAGACAAGGCAAGCTTTTGGATTCAGATGAAGGGTGAATTTATCCTGATTCAATATTTTGCCGTTCGCAACGAACAAGGCAGCTACAAAGGTGTTGTAGAGGTATCGCAGGAAATTTCCGAAATCAGGAACCTCCAGGGCGAACAGCGGTTATTGGATTGGATAAATTAATACACCTATTATGAAAGTCACCAAATTTCAGGATCAGGAACTACATCAGAACCCACATGGCGTTGATGTTCGGAAATTGTACGACAAAGAATCGGCTCAGGTCTCGCTCATTACATTGCAGCCTGGCGAAGGATTAAAACCTCACAAAACACCCGTTGATGTATTTTTTGTTGTACTCGAAGGCACTCCGGTAATTATGGTGGGCGAGGAAGAAGAACTTTGCGAAAAAGACTGCCTGATTGAAAGTCCGGCGCATATTATTCACAACATTTACAATCCGACCCACAATGTTGCGCGCATTTTGGTGGTTAAAGCCCCCAGACCAGCCATTATATCGAGAATTTTGTAAGGAAAGGAATCAGTAAATCTCGTTAAACTTGGTTTTCACAATCTCTTTCACTTCCTGCATGTCGATTTTCCGCCCCAGTTCTTTTTCGATGGAAGTAACTCCGTAAGTAATAAACCCACACGGATTGATGTAATTGAAGTAGCGCATGTCGGTATTCACATTCAGGGCAAAACCGTGCATCGAAACATAGCGGCTAACCCGAACACCAATGGCACTTATTTTTCGTGATTTGGCCGGAATAGTCGAATCGAGCCAAACGCCGGTTGCTCCGTCTTTCAGTGCGCCTTCCAATCCGTATTCTGCAATGGTTTGGACAATAGCCTGCTCCATCTTAAAAATGAAATCTTTCACCCCAACCTTGTAATTTTCCAGATCAATAATCGGGTAACCCACCAATTGGCCGGGACCATGATAAGTAATGTCCCCTCCCCGATTGATTTTGTAATAAACGGCATCAATTTTCTTCAGAAAATCGCCATTGATCAGCAGATTGTGTTCATCGCCACTTTTACCCAAGGTGTAAACATGAGGATGCTCGACCAGTAAAAAGCGATTAATCTCGCTGCTTTTTTTATTCGTAAGTTTATCATCAACAACCAGCTGGTGCAGTGTTTCCTGATAATCCCAACATTCCTTATAGTCTTTCAGACCCAGATCTTCGTAATTAAAATTTGCCATTTGCCGATATATTTGTAATCATTAATCGTCCATAATCTACTTAGCACTAACATGTGAGTCTGCCCGATACGACGATCTCACCAACGGACTGCTTTCGACAAAAGAGAAACCCTTTTCGAGCCCGATTGTTCGGTACTTTTCAAACTGCTCAGGAGTAATGTACTCTTTAACCTGAATGTGGACGAGTGTTGGCGCCAGGTATTGCCCAATAGTTATCACTTTGCATCCAACAGCACGAAGGTCGTCCATTACCTGTAAAACTTCGTCTTCGGTTTCGCCAAGTCCCAGCATGATACCCGATTTGGCAACAATTCCCGAGACTGCAATGTGCCGTAATACTTCCAAACTGGTGCGGTATTTGGCTGCGCTGCGAATTTGAGGTGTCAGCCGCTCAACCGTTTCCATGTTATGCGAAATCACTTCAGGAGCAGCCTCAATTACCTTTTGAATCAGCTCCTGCTTTCCCTGAAAATCAGGAATCAGCACTTCAATTTTAGTTTCAGGATTAATCTTTTTTACCTCATGAATGGTTTCGGCCCAAAAACCGGCGCCCAAATCAGGCAAATCATCACGGTCAACTGATGTAATTACAGCATGTTTCAGTTGCATAATCCTTACTGATTCGGCAATCCGGCACGGTTCTTCCGGATCGGGAGCCAACGGCTTGCCTGTGGTTACGCCGCAGAACTTACAATTGCGAGTACAAATGTCGCCTAAAATCATAAATGTAGCAGTTCCCCGGTTCCAGCATTCGCCAATATTGGGACAATTTCCACTTGTACAAATCGTATGCAGCTTGTGCTCATTCACCAGATTCTTCACCCTTGAATAGCTTTCGCCCTTAGGCAATTGCATTTTCATCCACCGCGGAAGCCTTTCTCTTCCTTTCATTTCTGCAGTCATCTGAATCAAAATTTGCGCAAAATTAAGTTTTAAATCTGAAGTTATTTCGTAATACCCAGCCAATTCGCTTGACAAATACCAAAATTGCCAACCGGAAACGTTTTGGTTTGTTATTTTTGTACTTCAATAAAAAAAATTGGTGCATGAGGACTTTGCTCGGAATTCTGTTTCTGTTGGTACCGGCAGTTTTATTCGGTCAGAACAATGACCTGCAAAACATGGCAAATCTGGCCAGCAAATATTATCAGGAAAAGGAGTTTGGTAAAGCTGCCGAATTGTACGAGCAATTGTATGCAAGCACCAAATCTGAAGGCTATTTCAACATTTATTTCGATTGTTTATTGGGAATCCCGGATTTCGAAAAAGCGGAGAAAGCCATCAAAAAAGGACTCCGAGGCAATTCAACCGATTCGTATTGGTATTTACAGTGGGGATTTCTGAAGAAAGCTCAGGGACAGATGACCGAGTCAGCAAAAATGTACGAAAAAGCTATTTCGACACTTTCTGAAAATCCAACGGAATACCCGAACCTCGCCAACCAATTCATCAACCGGCGCGAATACGAATATGCCGAAAAGGTTTACGTTAAAGCGCGTGCAAGCCAGAATCCGACGATTTACAACTACGAATTGGCGCGAATCTATTATTACATGCGCAACTACGACCGGATGCTGAACGAGTATCTGGAATGGATGAAGCAGAAAGAAAGCAATCTGGAAATTGTAAAAAGTAACCTCCAATCGGTTTTGTCGATGGACAATGATGGTGAAATCAGCAAACAACTTAAAAGCTATGTCCTGAAACGCATTCAGCAAGAACCGGCACAACTGATTTACAACCGGCTGCTGATCTGGTTATTCATTCAGGATAAAAATTTTGTAGCAGCTACCCGGCAGGCCATTGCCCTTGATAAACGCACCGGAACAGAAGATGCCAACGTTTTCGACCTTGCCAATGTTTCGGCCTCGAATAAATATTACGATGAAGCAGCAAAAGCATACGATTACCTGATCAGCAAAGGCAAAAAAGCCGAATACTACAACATGGCAAGTCTGCAGCAAATGCGAATGAAATATGACCGTTTTATTGATGACGGCACTCTTGATGCAGTTCGTGCAAAAGAACTTCAGAATCTTTTCAATCAAACATTCACAATCCTTGGCATTTCTGCTGAAACGTCAGACCTCCTGATTGACTACGCGCATCTAACGGCGTTTTACCTCAACCAACCGGCCGAAGCCATTAAAGCATTGAACGATGGCCTCGCGATGGCTGGCATCAATATCCAGCAAATTTCAGCCATGAAAACTGAGCTCTCTGATGTTTATGTGTATTCGGGCGATCTTTGGGAAGCGGTAATTACCTATTCGCAGGTGATCGAGAGTAATAAAGCCAATCCGCTGGGCGATGATGTAAAATTTAAGAAAGCGAAACTTGGTTATTACATGGGCAATTTCAGTTGGGCGAAAGCTCAGCTCGATGCCCTACGCGCAAGTACATCAAAACTCATCGCCAACGATGCCATGGAACTCTCTCTTTTCATCAGCGACAATCTGGAAACCGACAGTACAGCTACCCCGCTCAAAATATTCGCTCGTGCCGATCTGCATTTGTTCCGGAATAATTTTACTGAAGCCATTGCTGCCCTTGATTCTGTGAGTGCTATTTATCCTGACAATTCGTTGATTGATGATGTTGATTTCAGAAAAGCTGGAATTTTGCAGAAACATGGAAAATACGAGGAAGCATCGGTCATATTAAATACAATTGTAAAAAATCACAGTTGGGAAATGCTAGCCGACGATGCACTTTTTCAATTGGCAACGATCTATAAAAACAAACTGAACCGAAAGCCGGATGCAATGGAGCTTTTCAAAAAAATGCTGACAGATTACCCCGGAAGTGTTTATGTAGTGGATGCCCGGGCGGAATACCGAAAAATGGAGGAAACAGAGAGTAAAACCGAAACGCCTGTAATTCAGGAGGGAAAATAAGTCAACAACAAAATTCCTAATGAAAAGCATTTCAAAAGCCTATATCTATGCCCTGCTGTCGGTCTTTTTATGGTCGACTGTTGCCACCGCTTTTAAATTGGGATTGAAGGTTCTTTCGCCTCTTTACCTGATTTTACT
>JAHEYT010000092.1 GCA_023251455.1 Bacteroidota bacterium | reverse complement strand
CGGATCTTTCTCGGCAGCCCGCTTGGCTGGCATGTAGCCAAACATGATTCCGACCAAAGCCGAAACGCCAAACGCAATAAAGATGCTGAAGAATGAAATAATGGTTTTGATATCGAACACGGCAGTAATGATCTTCGAAAGAACCACGCCAAGAATTATTCCGATTATTCCGCCGGAAATACTGATGAGTGTTGATTCAGCTAAAAATTGGGCGACAATATCTTTACGGGAAGCGCCAATGGCCTGTCGGGTGCCAATTTCGCGAATTCGTTCCATCACCGAGGCAAGCATGATATTCATGATTCCGATGCCGCCAACAATCAACGAGATGCCTGCAATAGCACCGAGTACAATGTTGAATATCTTTTTGGTACGCTGTTGTTGTTTGAGCAAAAGTTCAGGAATCGTCACCTCGAAATCGTACAATCCGGAATGGCGGCGCAAAAGCAAACGTTTAACAATTCCGGCAGTTGCACTAAGCTGCTCGGTTTCTTTCACCTGCAACACAATCTTATCGAGCTGATTCGGGTTTTTGTCTTCAACTTCCGAACTGGCATTCGCATCCGAAACTACAATCCTTCGGCGCGCATTCGACTTCTCAACTTCATCGGCACGAACCAACGCACGATTTTTAAATCGCATCAATATGGTTTGCGCCGGAACAAATATTTTATTGTCGGTGCTGCTAATTCCCATTTCGTCGGAAGCAGAAGCCGTAAAATCGCGGCGCTCAACAACTCCAATGATTTTCAACCAAATCTGGCCGCACTTGATGTATTTCCCTACCGGATCATCCTGATTAAAAAATACGGTTTTTATGTTATCGCCAATCACACAGACAGGCTGTCCAGCCTCCGATTGCAAGCGGTTAAAAATCTCGCCTTTTTGCAGATTGATATTAAACACTTCGAAATAACTGGTATTTACACCTTCGATGACAACTGGCTTACTTTTACCGTCGATGATGGCCGAATAATTATAGGAGATTACCGGACTAATCATATTCACTGTTGGCACAATTTCTTCGATAGCCTTTAAATCCAGAATAGTAAGTCCTTTGGAGAATTTCTTCGTGCCGGTTTTTTCTTCCTGACCTGAAGTACTTGTTTGATTTCCGGACGCTTCGGTTGGAGTAATAATTATATTATTGACGCCCACCATCTTGATCTGTTCCAGAATTTCCTGTTCGGCGCCATTTCCGATGGCCATCATGCTGATTACAGCAGCAACCCCAAAAATAATACCTAAAGCAGTTAAAATTGATTTGAGCTTATTATCGATAATAGCCTCAAAACCAATAACTATGTCGTGAAAATACTTTTTAAAAATCATCGTTTCAGTTTTAGGTTTTGAGGGATCTATTTGGTTTGCTTTACAATCGCTCCTGCTGGCATCACTCCGGGCATCTGGGGAATGGGTTCAGGTTTCTTTTTGAGCAATTCTTCGCGTTCCTTATCAGCCTTGATTCGTGCATTCTCTTTCTCTTTCAGTATTTCAGCATAAATATCAGCCCCTTTAAATTCAAGGTCAGCAGCTTCTACCGGTTCCGAAAGCCAAACAAAATCACTTTCTTTCAAGCCTTTTTTAACCAGCACATAGTTTTCATTTTCGTCGCCCAGCCATACAATCTGCTTAACCGGATTATCCTTTCCCAGATATACAAATTTCAAACTGTCGTTTTCGAAAACTGCATCGGTAGCAACCATCAAAGTATCTTTAAACAGTCCAGCGTCAATCGCGTTACTGGTGGTCATGGCTGGCTTAAGGTCTTTATCCTGACCAAATATTTTAATCTTCACTTCAAAAACCTTGGCATCGCTGTTCGGCATCGCCTGTCCGATATTGGCTACCGAAGTAACTTCCCCTGATAATTGCTTTTCAGGAAAAGCATCAATACCAATTTTCACAGTCTGACCAACCTTAACTTTTGAGATGTCAATTTCGTTAATGTATGTTCTTGAAATCAGGTTCGACATTTCAGGAATGGAAGCAATGATAGAATTATAGGGGCCAACCTTTGACCCTGTTTTGATAATCTCGCCCCACGGATATTTGAAATAGGTAACAATCCCAGCCTTTGGAGCCGTAATTTCCAGCGCATCGAAAAGCTTTTGCAATTCACCCGACCGCTCCGAAACTTGACGATAGTTAATGTATTTGCGTTCAACCTTATTCACTTCCTGTTGCTTTTTCAGGCCATAAGCTTTCTGTTCCTGTTCCAGTTTGCGCTGGGCTTTGTCCAAATCCATGCTGGCCTTTTTCCTGATTGAGGGCGATTCGTAAACCG
Source organism: Bacteroidota bacterium (assembly GCA_023251455.1). Taxonomy (GTDB): domain Bacteria; phylum Bacteroidota; class Bacteroidia; order Bacteroidales; family Prolixibacteraceae; genus Aquipluma. Next base: position 15,086 of record JAHEYT010000092.1, on the reverse strand, counting down.
ATTCATCTACTATGATCTTCTTTTCAGTCAAATCCAGGCGGGCATTGACAATCACGTCACGCTGATTACTAAGATTCAGATTCGAATCGATTTTGCTGTCCTCATATTCCGACAGCATCTTATCCATATCGTCCTGAGCCAGTTTGATTTGTTCTTCAACGGCCTTATGATCCAATGTCGCCACATAATCTCCGGAATCGACAACTGTACCTTCCTCAACCATGTGTGTAATGGCCAATTCCCAGATGCGCAGATTTCGGTCGTTCAGCTTCTCAGGAATATTGATACTTTCAGACTTTTCGGATTCGAGCTGACCTGACGAAAAGATCAAGGCATTAAAAGTACCTCGCTGCACGCTTACAGTTACCTGATTATAATCAGTTTCACCTTTTCGAAATGCGAAGTAGATAACAAGCAAAAGGACAGCAGGAATTGCTATCAGAAGGATCTTTTTATTGCTCATGGTTTAAAATCTAGGTGGATATTTAGGGTTTTGGTTAACAATCAACAAGAACGACTATTTCATTCAACTTCTGTGCCAAATAAGTAATCAAAACATATGTTTTATTACATAAATCTCACTCTTTTATCCGCCTGCAATTTGTTTTATGTCCTGATTTCAGGTTCAGCTAACTTAATTACCAACGCAAAAACATGTATTTTATTCATATTTTGATGATCGATTAAAAGAAATAATTCCAAAATGTCATTGAAATTTTTAAGTACTTTTGCCCATAGTTACTTAGTCTTCTGAAAGATTACTATTACTCATTCAGAATTGAGGCTGGTAACTCAGAAACAAATAACTTGCAACATCGTTTATATATAGATATAATTATATTTGCATATATGAAAACCAGAGCAATAACAGGATCTATCGCATTCTTCATCCTTTTCATTTTTTCTTCCTTTTTCACTCAGGCTCAAATTGTTGTGCCGGTAAAATGGGAATTTAAAACCAAGGTGACCGGGACGAACACTGCTGAGTTGCAGTTTGTAGCCACCATTGACCGTGGCTGGCATTTATACTCACAGCACCTTCCGGAAGGCGGACCAATGCCAACTGAATTTAAATTCGAAAAATTAAATGGCATTCAATTGATTGGAACGACAACCGAACCTGCCGCCCACGAGGTGTTTGATGAGATGTTCCAGATGAAAGTGAAGTATTTCGACAACTCGGTAACCTTTGTTCAAAAGATAAAGCTGACAAGCTATAAACCGGTTTTGGTCAGTGGCGTATTGAGCTATCAGACCTGCAACGATGAAAGTTGCATCCCGGGCGATTCAGAGTTCTCGTTCAATGTTCCGGGATCTACAGCACAGACCGGAGTTTCTGAAACTAAAACTGATATTAAACCTGATGAAAAGGTTGATGACCCAACGACAGTAGTCGAACCTACAACTGCTCAAGTCGACCAAACCACTGCAAAAGCAGAGGTAAAAACCATAGCTAACAACGACGAATTCTCAGGCAAAAACCGCTCACTTTGGTGGTTTTTTGTTCAGGCCTTTGCGTGGGGACTTCTCGCCATTCTTACTCCTTGTGTATTCCCGATGATTCCAATGACCGTTTCGTACTTCATGAAAAGCGGTTCGAAAGGAAAAATTCAGGCACTGATTTATGGATTTTCAATCGTTGCTATTTACGTGATTTTCGGAGTTCTGATTTCAGTACTTTTTGGGGCTGATTTCGGCAACTGGCTTAGCACACACTGGATTCCAAACGTCTTATTCTTCCTGATTTTCGTGGTGTTTGCCGCCTCTTTCTTCGGATATTTTGAAATAACGATGCCAAGCTGGCTCGTTAATAAAAGCGTTCAGCATGAAGATCAAGGTGGGATAATGGGAACCATTTTTATGGCCTTTACGCTCGTACTTGTTTCATTTTCGTGTACCGGACCAATTGTTGGTACCGTGATCGTTCAGGCGGTTGGCGGACAAATCTTAAAGCCTGTGATCGGAATGCTGGGTTTCTCACTGGCCTTTGCAATTCCGTTTACCCTATTCGCGTTTTTCCCTCAATGGCTAAAAAAGATGCCTAAATCGGGTGGATGGCTAAATTCAATAAAAGTCGTCATTGGCTTTATCGAGCTGGCATTTGCCTTAAAATTCCTGAACGTTCCCGATCAGACTTACCACTGGGGAATCCTCGATCGCGAAGTTTACCTCGGATTCTGGATTGTGCTTTTCACCATGATGGGCTTTTACCTGTTGGGTAAAATCAAGTTCCCGCACGATAGCGATTACCCGGTTGTGAAATCGTTTCCAAGGCTTCTGCTGATCATCGCAACTTTTACGTTCGTGGTTTACCTTATCCCGGGTCTTTTTGGCGCACCGCTCAAAGGAATTTCAGGCTGGCTTCCACCTTCCGAAACGCAGGATTTTGATATTAATGCCATTGTTCGCAACAACCAGGGAATTGGCACTGCTGCTCGTCAGGGAAACCTGACCGAACCTGCAAAATATGCTGACCGATTACATTTACCTCACGGATTACAGGGCTATTTTGATTACGATCAGGCCCTGAAAGTGTCGAAAGAATTGAATAAACCAATTTTTGTAGACTTCACCGGGCATGGATGCACCAACTGCCGCGAAATGGAAAACCGGGTTTGGAGCGATCCCGGAGTGCTCAAACGGCTTCGTGAAAACTTTGTTATTTTGGCTCTTTATGTTGATGATAAAGTAATAGAAATGCCAAAAGAAGAATGGTACACCAATAAGGATGGTCGCGAAGTAAAACTACTGGGAAAGAAAAATAGCGAAATACAAACCAGCAAATTCGGCACCAACTCCCAACCCTATTACGTCATCTTAGATGGCGACGGGACACTTCAGGTTTCGCCTCGGGCCTACGATCTTAACATTGAAGCATTTAACCAATTTCTGGATGCCGGAGTGGAAGCGTTTAACAAGAAATAGAAAACACTGATTTCTATTAATCAAAAAAGGTCCGATCTTTAATGAAGATCGGACCTTTTTTAGTTTCAGGCAATCAATGAACGAATATCCTGAATAATGGTTTGTGCCAATTGATCGGCTTCATTCATCGAAGGAGCTTCGGCATAAATCCGGATAATCGCTTCGGTGTTCGATTTTCGCAAATGCACCCAGCGATCAGCAAAATCAATTTTCACACCATCGATATCTGTTACTTGTTCGTGCTGATATTTCAGCTTCATTTTTACCAGAATGCCATCCACATCTATTTCCGGAGTCAGTTCAATCTTATTTTTGGAAATGAAATAATCGGGATAAGTTTTGCGCAATTCAGAACATTTTAATCCTGATTTGGCCAAAAGGCTCAAAAATAAAGCAACTCCAACCAGTGAATCGCGGCCATAATGCGATTCAGGGTAAATAATTCCGCCATTTCCTTCGCCGCCAATCACTGCATTGGTTGCTTTCATTTTGGCTACTACATTCACCTCACCCACAGCAGCAGCCGAATAAGTTCCTCCATGCTTTTCGGTAATATCGCGTAAAGCCCGTGACGACGAGAGGTTGGAAACCGTATTCCCCGGAGTCTGGCTCAGCACATAATCGGCAATCGACACCAAAGAATATTCTTCATTAAACATCGATCCATCTTCGCTGATAATAGCCAATCGGTCCACATCAGGATCGACCACAAAACCGACATCAACCGATTTCTCGCGAATGATCTCTGCCGTTTCAATCAGATTTTCTGGCAGCGGTTCCGGAGTGTGCGCGAATTGGCCCGTAGCTTCGCAGTTAATCTCAACAACTTCTTCCACGCCTAACGCTTTCAGCAAGGCAGGAATGACGATTCCGCCAACTGAATTCACTGCATCGATTGCTACTTTAAAATTAGCTTTCCGGATGGCTTCCACATCAACCAAGTCCAAATCAAGCACCTGCTGAATATGAATATCGGTATAATCTTTAACGAAAACCTCGCCCAAATCGTCAACTTCAGCAAAACTATAGAGTTCCTGTTCCGCAATTTCCAGCACTAAAGCGCCTTCGGCAGCATTCAGGAATTCTCCATCTTGGTTGAGCAATTTCAACGCGTTCCATTGCTTTGGATTGTGGCTCGCAGTCAGGATAATTCCACCCTGAGCCGATTCCTCTTTCACCGCAATTTCAGTCGTCGGCGTGGTTGCCATTCCCAAATCGACAACCATGCAGCCCATACCTGAAAGGGTTGCTACCACCAGCGACTGAACCATTGGTCCCGAAATACGGGCATCGCGGCCAACCACAATCGTAATGGTCTGTCCGTGATGTTGCTGTTTCACCCATTCGGCATAAGCAGCGGTATATTTAACCACATCAAGCGGACTTAAACCTTCGCCGGGTTTTCCGCCAATGGTACCACGAATTCCTGATATTGATTTAATTAAAGTCATAGTATGTTTGTTTCTGGATTGAGTATTTTAAAAGCCAGCTTTTCAGCTGCTATCATTGCAAAGATAAGACGTTCGACGCCTAAAATTTGTCAGGAAATAAGAAAAGATTGGTAAAAAAAATTAAAAAGGGCATCGGATCTCACCCCATGCCCTTTAAAGTTTTTTGTTAGACCCGAAGTCTTAGTAAAAAAACCAAAACAAACTTATGAAAAAAAATTCCGCAATACGATTACATAACAGTTCAGGATAGAAATACCCCTAACTGAAAACGATCGGGCTCTTGTAATTTAACTTATTTTAACAATACCATAAGATCGGTCTCTTTTCATTTCTGCTCACGACCATAACCTTTCAGGAATAAACAACAGCAAAATACTACATTACAATAGTTTAAATACAAACTCAATAATAATTCCTGAATACAATAAAAGGGGCTGAAGAATTTAATTTAAATTTATTTTTAACAATTTGATTTGTTCAAACAAATAGCGAATTTTAGGCCTGAAGATCTAACCCAAACAACGAAATAACATGTCAACCTTGAGAATTAAAACTTTATTTCCCCTGATTTTACACTTTCTTTTGTCATTTCCGATTATGCAGGTGAATGGTCAGAATTTGAAAGAGATTGAATCAACCCGGGTTTCGCTGGCCAATGGATGGAAACTCACTCCTGTCGGGCAACTATTACCTCTTGGCGACTTACCGCTAAATATTGCCGTTTCTCCTTCAGGAAAAATGCTGGCAGTAACCAATAATGGTCAAAGCGATCAGGGAATTCAGCTTATTGACTCCGAAAAAATGCAGCTACTCGATTCGGTGGTTATTGCCAAAGGTTGGCTGGGACTGACGTTTTCAAAAGATGGTAAACACCTTTATGCTTCCGGAGGAAACGATAACTGGATCATGCGGTATCAGGTTACAAATAAAAAGCTGATGCCACTCGATACCCTAGTTATTGGGAAATCCTGGCCTGAAAAAATTTCGATTGCCGGGATTGCCGTGGATGATGATCAGCAGATGCTGTATGCCGTTACCAAAGAAAACAATTCTCTGTACACCTTCGACCTGAAGGCGAAAAAAGTAAAAGACCAATTTGCGTTGGGTGGCGAAGGATACACTTGTTTACTTTCAAACGACAGCAAAACCCTGTACATTACCTGTTGGGGCTGCGATAAAGTAGCTCTGTTCGACACGCAAAAACAGCAAATGGCCGGTAGTATTCCGGTTGGGGATAATCCCAATGACATCTGCCAGACGCGCAACGGGAAATATCTTTTTGTAGCCAATGCCAACGACAATTCGGTTTCGGTTATTTCGCTTGAACAAAAAAGAGTCATTGAAATTCTGAATTCGGCAGTTTACCCCAACTCACCTTCAGGATCGACAACCAACAGTGTAGCCCTGAGCGAAGATGAAAAAACTTTGTACATCGCCAATGCCGACAACAATTGTCTGGCCGTTTTCGATGTAAGCGCTCCCGGAAAGAGTTTCAGCAAAGGATTCATTCCCTCAGCCTGGTATCCGACCTGTGTTCGGGTGGTGAAAAACAAAGTATTTGTTGCCAATGGCAAGGGCTTGACTTCCAAAGCTAATCCCTTTGGTCCAAGTCCTAAGAAAGAGGATGTTGAACACCATGCTGATTTGAATAAGAAAGCTAAAGTGCAGTACATTGGTGGTTTGTTCCGGGGAACATTGCAGGCTATTTCAAAACCAACCGACGATCAGCTGGGCATTTATTCTCAGGCTGTGTACAACAATATTCCTTATCAAAAAGAAAAGGAAATGCTTTCGAAGGGTGAAGAAGGGAATCCAATCCCATCGCGGGTTGGCGAACCGTCGCCCATAAAACATGTCTTTTACATCATCAAAGAGAACCGGACTTACGATCAGGTTTTGGGCGATATTCCGGAAGGAAATGGTGACCCCAGTCTGGTATTGTTTGGCGAAAACGTAACACCAAATCAGCACGCGTTAGCCCGGCAATTTGTTTTACTCGACAACTTTTACGTGGATGGTGAAGTGAGCGCCGACGGACACAACTGGACGATGGGAGCTTATGCCACAGATTACCTGGAGAAAAACTGGCCGACCAGTTATGGGGGTCGTGGCGGATCGTACCCGGGAGAGGGATCTCGTGAAGTAGCAAACAACAAGAATGGATTTTTATGGGATTTCTGCAAAAGATATGGCGTTTCGTACCGGAGTTATGGTGAGTTTATAGGCGATAACAATAAACCAAACATACCTGTTTTAAAAGATCATTTTTGCGAAAATTACATTGGTTGGGACATGTCGATTCGCGATACGGTAAGGTTTCGTTGGTGGAAAGAGGACTTTGAGAAATTGCTTTCAAAAGGCAAAGTTCCACAATTTAACAGCATCCGTTTTGGCAACGATCATACCGAAGGTTTAAAACAGGGCAGGCCTACCCCATTGGCGCATGCAGCCGACAACGATCTGGCCGTTGGCCTCTTTGTTGAATACCTCAGCCATTCTCCAATCTGGAATGAAAGTTTAGTTATAGTTGTGGAAGATGACGCACAAAACGGACCCGACCACGTGGATGCGCACCGCTCAACTGCCTATCTGGCTGGCGGATTTGTAAAACAGGGATTTGTTGATCACACCATGTATTCAACCTCTTCGGCACTGCGAACCATGGAATTAGTTTTGGGACTTCCGCCAATGAGCCAGTACGATGCCGCCGCCGAACCTTTGTGGAGATGTTTTAACAAAACAGCCAATCACCCTCCTTTCAAGTCGCTTCCCAATTTGGTGGATTTGAACCTGAAAAATACGGCTGACAATAAGATGTCGAGATTAAGCGAAACTTTCGATTTCAGCAAAGAAGACCGGGTTCCTGATGCACAGTTTAATGAGGTGATCTGGGCGGCCATTCATGGATTAAACAGCATTTGTCCGGCACCAGTTCATGCGGCATTCTTTACGGTCGAAAAAGAGGACGATGATGATTAATTTTGGAAAGAGTCATTAGTCATCAGGAAATTTTCTAATGACTAATGACTCTTTTCTAGTTATTTCAACCCTGCAATCTGCTCTTCCAGAACTTTAATTTTTGCTTCGGCATCGGCTTGTTTGGCTCGTTCAACAGCGACAACAGCTTCGGGGGCGCTACTTACAAAACGTTCGTTGCTCAGTTTCTTTACAACTGAATTTAGGAAGCCTTTGGTGTAATCCAGTTCAGCTTGGAGTTTTTTCAGTTCCTCTTCCACATCGATCGTTCCACCCATCGGTACAAAGAAAGTAGTTGATTTCACCAGAAATGAAGCAGCTAATTTTACTTCTTCGGTAACCAGATTTAAGGTTGAAAGATTACCCATCTTCACCAAAACACTATTGAATTCAGGAGCAAACCCTTTGTCTCCAGCCATAATAGCCAGTTCAAGTTGATCTTTCTGAGGAATATTATTCTTTGTCCTAATGGTGCGTAATCCGGCAATGGCTTCTTTCACATCTTCAAACTGTGCAATCAGCGTTTCGTCGTAGCCGGTAGATTTTGGCCATGAACTAATGGTGATGCTATCACCTTGTTGGCGTTCTTTCAGCAACTGCCAAACCTCTTCGCTAACGAAAGGCATAAACGGGTGCGAAAAGCGCAATACTTCGTCAAAGATATCAATCAGTTCTTCGTATGTTTTTCCGTCAATTGGTTGTTGGTAGGCAGGCTTCACCATTTCGAGCAACCATCCGGAGAACTCGTCTCGAACAGTGGTATAAACGTTCATCAAGGCATCCGAAATGCGGAATTTATCGAAATGATCATCGGTCTGCTCCACAATCTGGCTGAATTTTTCGTGGAACCAGCTAATCGCTAATTTAGAATGTTCAGGCTGCGGAATTTTATAATCTACTTCCCAACCGTTTACCAGTCGGAATGAGTTCCAGATTTTAGTCACGAAACCGGCGCCTTGCTGTGGTAAACTTTCGTCGAACATCAAATCGCCACCGGCAGGCGAGCAAAGCAACATTCCAACACGAACGCCATCGGCTCCGTAAGTATCAATCAGGTCGAGCGGATCGGGGGAATTGCCCAGCGATTTCGACATTTTTCGGCGCTGTTTGTCGCGCACCATTCCGGTGAAATATACATTTTTAAACGGAAACAGATCGCGGTATTCGTAACCGGCAATAATCATGCGGGCCACCCAGAAGAAAATAATATCCGGACCAGTCACCAAATCGTTGGTTGGATAATAGTAGTTGATTTCCTTGTTATCAGGATTACTGATTCCGTCGAAAACCGAAATTGGCCACAACCAGCTGGAGAACCAGGTGTCGAGCACATCTTCATCCTGATGCAGGTCAGTCATTTTTAGGTTGGCATTTCCTGTTTTTGCCTGAGCCAAAGCCAGTGCCTTTTCGTCGCTGCTGGCAACTACAAAACCACCATCGGGCAGGTAATAAACCGGAATGCGGTGGCCCCACCACAACTGACGGCTGATGCACCAGTCTTTGATGTTTTCCATCCAGTGGCGGTAAGTATTTTTAAATTTCGGCGGATAAAACTGAATAGTATCGTTTAGGACGTTTTCAGTCGCTGGCTTAATCAGCGTATCCATTTTCAGAAACCACTGAGCCGACAATTTGGGCTCGATTGGAACATGTGTACGTTCCGAGAAACCAACTTTATTGTTGTAGTCTTCTACTTTAGCAACATTTCCGGCTGCTTCCAGATCGACCATGATTTTTTCGCGTACGGCAAAACGATCTTCGCCGACAAACATTCCGGCAGCTTCGCTCATGGTGCCGTCTTCATTGAAAATATCGATGCTTGGCAAATTGAAGCGAAGTCCAATTTCGTAGTCGTTCACATCGTGCGATGGCGTGATTTTCAGGCAGCCGGTACCAAATTCCATATCCACATATTCATCTTCAATAATTGGGATAGAACGGTTAATCAGCGGAACTAATACGCGCTTGCCTTTCAGGTGAGTGAATCGCGGATCGTTTGGATTGACACAAACAGCAGTATCACCCAAAATCGTTTCAGGACGGGTAGTTGCTATGGTTACAAATTCACTTTCACTGCCTTCTATCCGGTATTTCAGGTAATAGAGTTTCGACTGCATTTCGCGGAAAATCACTTCCTCGTCTGACAAAGCAGTTTTCGCTGCCGGATCCCAGTTTACCATACGAACACCGCGATAAATCAAGCCTTTGTCGTACAAATCGACAAATGTTTTGATGACCGATTCGCTGCGAATTTCGTCCATGGTGAAAGCGGTACGATCCCAGTCGCACGAAGCACCCAGCTTTTTCAACTGTTCCAAAATGATTCCACCGTGTTTGTTGGTCCATTCCCAGGCATGTTCCAAAAATGCCTCACGACTCAAATCGAATTTCGAAATTCCTTCATTTTTCAGTTTGTTTACCACGCGGGCTTCTGTTGCAATCGAAGCATGGTCCGTTCCGGGAACCCAACAGGCATTTTTGCCCAACATGCGGGCGCGACGCGTTAAAATATCCTGAATAGTATTGTTGAGCATGTGTCCCATGTGCAACACGCCGGTGACGTTTGGTGGCGGAATGACGATCGTATAAGGTTCACGTTCGTCGGGTTCGGAATGGAAAAATTTGTTTTCCATCCAGTATTTGTACCATTTGTCTTCTACTTCGGCGGGGTTGTACTTACTTGGGATTTCCATTTTTGGTATTTTATTGAGTATTTTCTGATTATCTATTTAAACAAAGGTGCAAAAATAGAAAAATTACTTCGTTGACAGAATAAAACCTTCAGGGGAAAATGAAAAAAGGCCGAAACTAATTGTTCCGGCCTTTCCTATGATTTGAAAAATTCTTATAAAAAGCAAAACCCCGTTTTACCGGGGTTTTCAGGACTTAAAGTACTGTTTGAACGTCTTGATATGGAAGTCCGAAGGCTTCAGCAACTCCTTCGTAAACGACTTTTCCTTTAACAACATTCAACCCTTTTCTCAAAGGTTCACTTTCCCTACAGGCATCCTTCCACCCCTTGTTAGCTATCTGTAAGGCATATGGCAGTGTAGCGTTTGTCAAAGCCAAGGTTGATGTGCGTGGCACAGCGCCCGGCATATTGGCTACACAGTAGTGAATAACATGATCAATTACAAAAGTTGGATGATCGTGAGTTGTTGCAACGGTTGTTTCAAAACAACCACCCTGATCAACGGCCACGTCAACCAATACAGTTCCCGGCTTCATGGTTGGAAGCATATCCCGGGTAATCAATTTTGGTGCAACAGCTCCCGGAATTAAAACCGCACCAATAATCACATCAGCATTACGAACCATCTCGCGAATGTTGTATTCGTTGCTCATCAATGTTTTCACATTGGCGGGCATAATATCGTCGAGGTAACGCAGACGTTTCAGGCTAACATCGATGATGGTTACATCGGCACCCAAACCTCCGGCCATTTTAGCAGCTTCGGTTCCAACAATTCCGCCACCAATAATCAGCACCTTTGCCGGTGGAACTCCGGGAACTCCGCCCAGCAATACACCGTAACCTCCGTAAGTTTTTTCCAGATATTTGGCACCTTCCTGAATTGACATACGACCAGCAACTTCCGACATCGGAACCAGCAAAGGCAAAGAACGGTCAGGCATTTCAACAGTTTCGTAAGCCAAACAGATTGATCCGCTTTCGATCATGGCCATTGTTAAAGGCTCGCCTGAAGCAAAATGGAAATAAGTAAATAAGATCTGATCTTTCTTGATCAGTTTATATTCTGATGCAATCGGTTCTTTCACTTTCATGATCATTTCAGCAATGGCATACACATCTTCGATTGTTGGAAGCATGGTTGCACCTGCGTGAATATAATCTTCGTCGCTAAATCCGCTACCCATACCGGCAGTTGCCTGCACATAAACTGTATGACCACTTTTCACCATTTCGGCTACACCAGCTGGTGTTAAAGCAACGCGATTCTCGTTGTTCTTAATTTCTTTTGGTACTCCTATAATCATCGTCGTAGATTTTTATTGTTTTCTGCGGTCAAAAATAGAAGTTATGAACCTCGGAAAACATGATAAAAAACAATGAATTCAAAGCGATGCAAAGGCCTGCCAGACAAGCCAAATACGATATCGGGATTTACATACGCTATTGCTTTGAAAGTGAAAGTTATTATGCCGTTAATATTTCAGATTAAATAAAAACCTAAAATTTTAATTTAGATTTGATAATCGTATATTTGCCGCCTTTACTGTTAATATTTTTCACAACATGCCTATTACATCGGAACGAGGTAATTTGATGCCAGATTCGCCCATCAGGAAACTGGTTCCTTTGGCTGACAAAGCCAAGGAAAAGGGAAGAAAAGTGTTTCACCTGAACATTGGGCAACCGGATCTGCCAACACCTCAAAATGCAATTGATGCCATCCGGAATATCGACCGGAAAATTCTGGAGTACTCTCCAAGTGAAGGAATCAAATCATTCCGTGAAAAGCTTGCGGCGTACTATCACACGTTCAATATCGATGTAACTGCCGACGATATAATCATTACTACCGGTGGTTCCGAAGCGGTAACTTTTGCGTTTCTGGCTTGTCTCGACCCGGGCGACGAAATTATCGTTCCTGAACCGGCTTATGCCAACTACACTGCGTTTGCGATTTTGGCTGGTGCCGTTATCAAATCCATTCCATCAAAAATCGACGAAGGTTTTGCACTTCCGCCTGTTGCTGAATTCGAAAAACTGATCACTCCTCGTACAAAGGGAATCATGATCTGCAATCCGAATAACCCAACCGGTTATTTGTACAATCGCAGTGAGATGAACCAGATTCGCGACCTGATTAAAAAATACGACCTGTATTTATTCTCCGATGAAGTGTATCGCGAGTTTTGCTACACCGGAGCGCCTTATATTTCGGCTTTCCACCTGAAAGGAATTGAGCAAAACGTGGTGCTGATCGACTCGGTTTCGAAACGATACAGCGAATGCGGAATCCGTATCGGCGCCCTGATTACTAAAAACAAAGCGCTGAAAAAGAACGTGATGAAGTTTTGCCAGGCACGTTTAAGTCCGCCATTGATCGGGCAAATCGCTGCTGAAGCTTCGCTCGACAACAATAAAGAATACATGCACGACACGTATGACGAATACGTGGAACGCCGCAAATTCCTGATCGACGGACTGAACCGCATCAACGGTGTTTATTCGCCAATCCCGATGGGTGCGTTTTATACGGTAGCCCGCCTTCCGGTTGACGATGCCGATGTATTTTGTGCCTGGTTGCTCAGCGATTTCGAATACGAAAACCAAACCATATTTATGGCACCGGCTTCAGGTTTCTATACCACTCCCGGCTACGGAAAAGACGAAGTTCGTATCGCTTACGTGTTGAAAAAAGAAGATTTAGCCATTTCGCTGAAAATTCTGGAAGAAGCCCTGAAAGTTTATCCCGGAAGCAAAGTGAGGCAAGTAGCAGTAGCCACTCAGGAATAAAGAACCCAAAACATTTATATACAGAAGCGTTCGGAACAAATTTCCGGACGCTTTTTTTATTGCAGAAATCGTTAAATTGCCATCAGCAAAACAAACAGCTTTTTACGAAATACATGCAATGAAACGAATTTACAGTATCGATTTTACCAGAGGACTGGTTATGATTTTAATGGTTCTGGATCATGTTCGTGACCTGATGCACATCAGCTCAATTACCCAGAATCCGGTTGATCTTTCAACAACCACCCCGGCGCTGTTTTTCACCAGGGTAATTACTCATTTGTGCGCGCCCATATTTGTTTTCCTTGCCGGAACGTCTGCTTATATTTCATTCAACAATCGGGAAAACCCGGCAGAAAGCAGAAAACTTCTTCTCCGACGGGGATCCTGGTTGATCCTTCTTGAATTTACGCTTATTAACTTTGGCATTTGGTTCGACTTGGGTTTTCACACCTGGCTTTTTCAGGTGATTGCAGCCATCGGCCTTGGGTTTATTATCCTGAGTTTTATGCTAAAGTTATCGCCAACAGCAATTGGAATAACAGGCTTAACCATCCTGTTTGGTCATAATCTACTTTCATTCGTTCCGCTCGAAGGATTTCCCGTAGTGAAAGCCATCCTATCTCCATTGTTTGCAACCACAGCATTTCCTTTAACACCTCAAACAACTTTTATTATCGGATATCCTCCTATTCCATGGCTGGGAATTATGCTGGTAGGTTTTGCTTCCGGAAAACTTTTTGAATTGGCAGATGATAAAAGAAAAAATACATTTTTAAAAATTGGTTTGGGTGCCTTGGTACTGTTTACAATACTACGTTTCATCAACATTTACGGCGATCCTAGCTTGTGGTCGTCACAGAAAAATAACTTATTTACCTTTCTCTCATTTATTAATGTGACCAAATACCCACCGTCGCTTCTGTTCAGCTTAGTCACTTTGGGAATCATGTTTATAATTCTTTCGTTGGCTGAACAACGGGAGAACCGATTTACAAATTTCGTATCGGTATATGGAAAAGTTCCCATGTTTTTTTACCTGATTCATTGGTATATTGTCCACCCACTTTTAATCGCAATCATGTTCCTTCAGGGATTTTCGTGGACTGAAATGGATTTTGCTTCCGGAAATTTTGGTCGTCCGAAAGGCACCGAGAGCGGGCTTGAACTTTGGGTAATCTACCTAATTTGGCTCGGAGTGGTACTGATTTTATACTATCCATGCAGAAAGTACAGCACCTATAAAGCAGAACATCAAAAATGGTGGCTGAAGTATATTTAAATGTATCAACTGAAATAAACAGATCAGACATGGCAAAAAAGATACAAACCAAAGATCCGGAGTTTTTAAGTCAGCTCACTTTCGAACCCTTGACTAAAGAGAATTGGGGCAAATTCGTCCAGCTTTTTGGTGAGCGTGGTGCCTGCGGAAACTGCTGGTGCATGTGGCCCCGACTCCGAAAGCAAGATTTTCAGGAAGGAAAAGAAAACGATGGCAACAAGTTGGCCATGAAAGAACTGGTTTGGGCGGGAAAACCTGCCGGGATTCTGGGATTTTATGAAGATTTGCCCATAGCCTGGTGTGCCTTTGCCCCACGTGAAGACTTCTTGAAGTTGGAGAAATCGCGCGTTCACAAACGAATTGATGACCAATCTGTTTGGTCAATCCCTTGTTTCTTTATTGACAAAAACTTCAGGAGACAAGGTGTTTCGGTTGAATTATTGAAAGGTGTCATCAGTTATGCCCGGTCGAAAGACATCAAAATCATCGAAGCCTACCCAACGATTCCAACTCAGGAAAAGCTTGCGGACTCATTTGCCTGGATCGGACTGTATAAATCTTTTGAACAGGCAGGTTTCGAAGTTGTTGACCGCACATCCAAAAACCGACCGATGGTAAGGTATTACACTGTTAAATGAAGTATTTTGAAAATAAAAAAAGCACCTCAGTTTCCTGAAGTGCTTTTCTAAGAGCGAGAAACGAGACTCGAACTCGCGACCCCGACCTTGGCAAGGTCGTGCTCTACCAACTGAGCTATTCTCGCAATAATTTGACGAACCAGATTTTTTAAAAGTACCCGGAGCGGGACTTGAACCCGCACAACCAATGGTCACAAGATTTTAAGTCTTGCGTGTCTACCGATTCCACCATCCGGGCCTCCTTAAAAAGAGCGAGAAACGAGACTCGAACTCGCGACCCCGACCTTGGCAAGGTCGTGCTCTACCAACTGAGCTATTCTCGCATATTT
>JAHEYT010000015.1 GCA_023251455.1 Bacteroidota bacterium | reverse complement strand
CTGCTCTAAAATCACATCCCGACCGGATCAGCTTTGAAAAAGAACTGGCAAAAAACGGAATCACTGCTTTGTTCCGGGAGAATGAACGGGGGCGCATCTATGGTACAACTTTTATTGATCGTGAGCAGAAGGTGGTATTCAACGGTTCACGCCTGGGGAAAGAGTTTTCGGCCAATGTGTTTAATGAACGTTTCGGAGGCGAGCAAGCAACAAGTAAGAATTACAAAGCGGATTTAAATACGCTTCCAGACAAAGAACAGCAAACAGAAAAGTTAGAAAACAGTCCTTCACCTCATAGCTGGCTTGAAAATCTCGTTGATTCAACTGGCAGTTTATTTTCAGTCCTTTTACCGGAACCTGACCGTCATATTGGTGATAACCATCCGATAGGCCGAAGACGGAAGAAGAAAAGACGGAGGTTTGGAAGACAGTTATAAATGACATATAGCCAGGATATTTTATCTCGGTTTATATTTTTGAGTCTGCCTGTACAATAAATACATGTAAGCCTTCAAAAATAAACCAGGTGATTCATAAGCTGACAATACATTTTTATCTTGATAAAAGTGAATTTAAGTAACACTTTTATCAAGATAAGTTAAAATGGCTTTCCAAAATATTCTCTGGTCACTAACTGCCAATAGAGTGACACAAGCAGCCATCTCTTTGGATAACAGCAAAATCTGACAAATCATCCTCTATGTTCACATATTAATCGTTTAAAATACAGTCATTATGCAACAGGAGGATGATTTAAGGGGATTGGCCAGGATCATGGAGTTTATGCGGGCTATCAGTATTTTGTTTGTGCTGATCAACATTTACTGGTTCTGCTACCAAACAATCAAGGAATGGAATATTCATATCGGGGTTATTGATAGAATCCTTCTGAATTTTCAACGGACAACCGGTGTTTTCTCATCCATTGTCTGGACTAAAATTTTTGCATTGATTTTTCTTGCACTATCCTGTTTGGGAACCAAAGGCGTTAAAGAAGAAAAGATAACCTGGGTAAAAATTTGGGCATGTCTGTTTTTCGGATTTATCTTTTTCTTTTTGAACTGGTGGTTACTGCATTTGCCTTTTTCATTAGCTTTCAACACGGCATTGTATATCACAACACTGACAATCGGTTATATCCTTTTACTAGTGGCTGGATTGTGGATGTCTCGACTTCTGAAAAACAACCTGATGGACGATGTTTTCAATACTGAAAACGAATCGTTCATGCAGGAAACACGGCTGATTAAAAACGAGTATTCCATCAACTTGCCGACCCGTTTTTACTATCAAAAGAAATGGAACAACGGCTGGATTAATGTGGTGAACCCATTCCGGGCAAGTATTGTACTTGGAACTCCAGGTTCCGGAAAGTCCTACGCTGTAGTGAATAATTACATCAAACAACATATCTCAAAAGGGTTCTCGATGTATATCTATGATTTCAAGTTCGATGATTTGAGCACCATTGCTTACAACACTTTGCTGAAAAACGTCGACAAGTATAAAGTAAAACCGAAATTCTATGTAATTAACTTCGATAACCCGCGCAAAAGCCACCGTTGCAACCCGATCAACCCAACGTTTATGACGGATATTTCGGATGCTTACGAGTCTGCCTATACCATCATGCTGAACCTTAACCGGACATGGATTCAGAAACAGGGTGATTTTTTTGTTGAATCACCAATTATCCTTTTAGCAGCTATTATCTGGTACCTGAAAATCTACAACGCGGGAAAATACTGCACCTTCCCACACGCCATTGAGTTTTTGAACCGCAGGTACGCTGATATTTTTCCGATTCTGACATCATACCCGGATTTGGAGAATTACTTAAGCCCTTTTATGGATGCATGGGAGGGTGGGGCACAGGATCAGCTGCAAGGACAGATTGCCAGTGCCAAAATTCCGCTTTCGCGAATGATCTCACCACAATTATACTGGGTGATGACAGGTGATGATTTTACGTTGGATATCAATAACCCGGATGAACCGAAAATCCTTTGTGTGGGCAATAACCCAGACCGGCAAAATATTTATTCGGCAGCACTGGGGTTGTATAATTCAAGAATCGTAAGGTTGATCAACAAAAAAGGGAGACTGAAAAGTTCGGTTATCATTGATGAGCTTCCGACAATTTATTTTCGGGGATTGGATAATCTAATTGCCACAGCGCGTTCCAATAAAGTTGCTGTTTGCCTGGGCTTCCAGGACTTTTCTCAATTAACACGAGACTATGGCGATAAAGAAGCCAAAGTCGTAATGAATACTGTTGGAAATATATTCAGTGGCCAGGTTGTCGGTGAAACGGCCAAAACATTGTCGGAACGCTTCGGAAAAGTATTGCAAAAACGGCAATCCATGACCATTAACCAACGGGAGAAATCAACATCAATTAGCACACAAATGGACAGTCTGATTCCACAGTCCAAAATTAGTAATCTGACTCAAGGAATGTTTGTTGGGGCTGTATCTGATAACTTCGATGAGCGCATCGAGCAGAAAATTTTCCATGCTGAAATTGTGGTGGATAACGTCTCAGTTTCTGCTGAAACCAAGTTGTACAAACCAATTCCTGAAATAGTAAATTTTAAGGATAAAAAAGGCAATGACATTATGCAATCTGAGATTGATTTGAATTACCAACAGATCAAAAAGGATGTGCTTGGTATTGTGAAAGAAGAATTGGAGCGGATTGGGACAGATGAGAATTTGAGACATTTATTGAGGAAAGAGAAATAAGGGCAATCAATAATATTTTAAACGTGGACATTCTAAAACAATAAGTTTTCGCTGGTTATGATCAATAAAATATTTATTTGTACTTATCAAATATTATCGTAAATTTAGATTAGGTTTTTTATACAGTAAAATAAGTTTAACTCAGCTTTTTTTGTTATAGTGGTGGAATTTGAAAACCCTGGTCTCTGGCTAGGGTTTTTGTTTTCGCACGATAATATAAGCGAAAAATATTCTTTCTGATACAAGTTTCTGTTACAATTCTCTACATTAAAAAAAATAAAGAAGTACTACTCTCACTTAATTCTACACAAAGGTATTTACGCATTCCGGAAAAGTCAAGGGTGGCTTCGATAATCCTTTTCCCTTCGATACGCCTATTGGCTTCTCAGCGAACGGATTACCTTGCCACACTTTGTGCTCGGTCAAAAACCGAACGCCTTTCGACCGTTTCACGCTCAATGTAGGTTCGGTTTTATGACATTCACCCTTGACTAGAATCCGGTCTGCTCAATGGTTCACGGTTCAAAATTAACCGGCGAGCCAGATGCCAAGATAAGTCTTCAGGGCAGGAGCAAAATCAAATGAACGATTCAAATGGATGAAAAATTGTTTCCACTTATTCAACCAAACAAGCTGTTGAAGATGGCTGTTTGGTAAAAGTTGATGCGGAAACATCAAAAGAGGCTGGAATTAAATTTCCGGTTTACCTCACGCGTGCCGCATGGGATAAGTACGTGACAGTTCCAAGGGGCTTTGACAAAGTACAGGATCTCGAAGGTCGGCTCTGGGATGTGATTTACATGTTTGCTGTTGCCGCCAAGGCATGTGCAGGACACCTGCTTACCTATCAGTTGAATGTCAAAATTCCATGCAATGTTGACTGGGAATCAAATGAGAAACGTGATCCCGGATTGAATGATAAGTATAACATTCGCACGGTTATCCTCAAAGCCGTAATCCAAGCGCAGGATTTTGATGATCTGTCAACGGCTATTTTCATTATGAAGCCAAACGAAGACAGATCATGGCAACTAAAAATTCTTTAGAGAACTTCCTCCAGACGGTGGAAGTTTCTTTAAAAGGCTTTATTGCCGGACGGTAAGGAATAACAGCATTCCGTGCTAATTTATTCGTTCACCAAACAATCTTCGTTGCCTAAGGCGTAAGTTCCGGAGTAGCTCCCTAAATCCTTTCGTCCGGGACACCCTCTATCGCCTTCACACCGGTCTGAACTAAACAACGCCTGCTTAACTTATCCCACTTAACTGGCGCTATTACTCATTCGCGACAACTATAAAGGATTCAGAACTCAAAACACTTTGGTATTCAGATCACCACGATAAACCATTTTTAAAAGATCAGTTGAATCCCAAACTGCGCGGTTCCTAGTTCCTTAGAGGCTGACTGTGTAAGAGCCTCTATCATACTTGTTTTTATTAAAATCCACACAAAGAAACCATTGAATTTAGCGGCTAAGGACTACGTCTAAACAAAAATTTTCCCTGTATTTTTCTTCCATACTGTCATAAAAATCTTCCAGTTGCTTTTTGTTTACCGAAAAATTCAACAGTAAGAAGGGCATGAATTTTTTAAAAACTATCGTATGAAAACTTACACTTTAAAATCAGCCGCAAAGAATCAGGAAACTAACACAGTTTGGGAAGCTTTTGTTGAATATCTGGAAACAGTTTATTTCGAAGGTGCTGCCGATGAGCTTGACAAAGAATTGCTTGAGTTCGAGTATGAATCCTATAAGAGTTGTTACGAGAAATAATCGTAACAGTTTGCGCTACTAGAGGCGAAAAGCCTCTTTTTCTATGCTCTTTTATTAGTGAATTTCCTAAGGGGGGGCTCTCTCCTATAATTATGTGCAAAGGTATTTACGCATTCCGGAAAAGTCAAGGGTTTGGGACTTTCCAAAACAGCTTTGCCGAATACAACGCCGAAGGCGCTAGTTCAGTTTTTCATTCCATTCACTGAGTCCGTTGAAGTGATAATGAATGAAAAACTGACATTCGCCCTTGACAAGAATCCGGACTGCTCAATGCGGTTTTGGCTCAAAATTAACAGGCGAGCCAGAAGCCAAAATAAGTCCTCGGGGCAGGGGCAAAATCACATGAAATTTTTCGAGGGTATCAAAACGTTGGATGAATTACGCAAGGAATACCGTCGCCTTGCTTTTCTGTTTCATCCGGACAAAGGTGGCGATACAGCCATCATGCAGATTATTAATGATCAGTACGACCGACTGTCCAAAAAGTTGATCAACAGTAACGAAACCTTTTCGCAAGGTAGAAAAGAGTATGAACAGCAGGTTTCGGAAGAAATTCGCCAAAGGTTAGACCGGATTATCTTTTTGCAAGGCATTGTTATCGAGCTGATTGGTTCATGGATTTGGATAACAGGGAACACCTTTGCAGTGCGGGAAACATTGAAAGGGGAAGGATACAAATTTTCACATCCAAAAGCGGCCTGGTACTGGCATAAAGGGGAATACTTCAAAAAGTCCGGCAAGCTGATGTCAATGGACGAAATGCGTGATGCCTGGGGTTCTGAAAAAGTGGACTCTCAATATTCTAATC
>JAHEYT010000091.1 GCA_023251455.1 Bacteroidota bacterium | reverse complement strand
ATTCTGCGCTTTTTTCAAACAGATACCTAATTGCATCTGCATTCATATCCACCCCTGTAAGTTTTACGCGGTATTGGTTTGTCCGCGCCCACCGAGCAATAAATCTCAGTACATCTCCGCTACCGCATCCCAAATCAACGATATGATATTCCTTCTGGCTGTCTGTCATCAGGCGTTTTATTCCTTCCAGAGAAATAGCATGTCCACCGATAAAACGATTCATGATATCCAGTTCACCCAGATTTTTATGAAGCAATTGATCAGAAATACCCGGAGAATCCATTAGTTCTGACTGACCCGACCGACTTTTAAACGAAACCATGGCAGACCATTGAAGCAGTTTCGATACTTATTCCGGGACCAAATCCCATTGTCAGCACAGTTTCACCATTCTTTTGATTGCGATTGAAAATTTCGTTTAAAACAAACAAAATAGTAGGTGAAGACATATTCCCATAGTTACGGAGTACCTCATAAGAACTTCTCAGTTCTTCGTTTTCCATTTTTAACCGGCGTTGAATGGTATCCAGTATTTTTTTGCCGCCGGGATGAACTGCCCAATGATCAATCGTCTCAGGCTTTAAATCTAATTTTTCGGCTACCAGCGCAAGTAATTGTTCCAGTTCTTCGCCCAGAAATTCAGGTATACCAGCATCCAGAATCATTTCAAAATTGAGTGGTGTTATATTCCATCCCATTAATTCTTTCCCTCTGTTCAGGAGTAAAGGGCAAAAGCCTGAGAGCGAAAACCCTTTCAATTTCTTATCAATCGCCAGTTCATCCGAAATCATAATTATTGCTGCGGCTCCATCACCGAAAATAGTGTTTGAAAGCAAATTATCACTGTTGCTTTTGGGCTGGAAATGAATCGTACAAAGCTCTACGCACACAACCAGTACTCTTGCATCAGCGTGCGACTTAACAATGCTGTCAGCAATTCTCATTGCAGGAAAAGCTGCATTACAGCCAATAAAGTTAAGCGGTGTGCGAAAAATATCAGGAGGGAGATTTAATTCCTGGAGAAGCTCTGCATCAATACCCGGAGCATACATTCCTGTACAGGTCACTGTTATCAAATGGGTTATCCCAAAATCGCTGATTGGAGTTTCAATATTTTCAAATGCTTTCCGGACAGCTTTAACGGCTAAAGGCATGGCTTTTTGTTTATAAACATCCATCCGTTCCGAAACCATTGGTAATTCACGGGTTGAAGGGAAAAGAACACGTTCTGCTGTTCCTGAAAAATCGGGAATAGCTGAATAACGGTGGTTTATGCCGCTGTGATGGAACAATACTTTGAGCTTACGCGAAGCATCTGCATCCTGGTAGGCTTCATCCATAAATTTCAATATTGTATCCTGACTTGATGTGTATTCAGGAACAGCTGTTGCGATGGAAACGATCCTGCTCGCTTTAAAACCAGTTTCCATAGCGATTGATTATTAAAATTAAAAAATACAAATTCATACTTAGTGAAGCCAGACTATTAATAGCCATCGTATTTTCGAAATTGGCATTCCGTGTGTCCTTCCTTACTTTCGCAAACCAAATTGAAAGCTTGTAAACAACAGGCAGTATCACCAAAATAAAAAGAATAAAAGCAGTATACTGATGTTTCAGAATGAAATACCAGAACATTAAAATTGTTGCCAATGTATAAAGCAAACCTGAAAATATAAATGTTCCGGTATAACCCAGTTTATAGCTGATAGAAATAACTCCATCGTTTTTATCTGCCTCGTGCTGGTATATTTGAGTCAAAGGATAAATACTGCCAATAAATAAACTTGAAATGGTCATGCAGATTATAGCATTAACAGAAAACAGATCAGCTTCGATAAACCCGGTAATTGCTGTTATCGACATGAAATAGACAAATGCTCCCTGAAACACAAATACGGTAAGGAAACCCACAATTGGGTATTTTTTCAACCTGATGTGCCGGTAGCTATAAGCTCTCGACATGAGGACGAACACCAGCAATAACATGGAGAAATAAGGCGAAATAATCATTCCGGAAAGAAGTGCCAAAATATCCATGAATAACGTCGCATAAAAGAGTCGATAAGTTACTTTGGGAGGATTCTTTAGTCCACCTATACTTGTTTCGTCTCTGTCCTGGTGGCTGTTGTATCCATTGCTCGATGGGAAAATAAGTAAATGTAAAATGAAGAATGCCAGTAAAGTTTTCATCCAGTCAATCTGGCTGGCCTGGCTTAGGGCAAACAGAAATACGGGAAGCAGAAAAAAAGAAAACGGCAAGCGAAGGTGTTTGACCGTACCTTTATCGAACCACATTACAATTGGCAAATTAACTGCTGATTTCATGAGGGAGAGGAACTAAATTTAGTTGTTAACAGTAAATGTCTAGGCAATGTTTATCTCACTATCGAATTATAATTAATTAGCAAAATATTTCTTCATTCTGGCTCGAAAATCACAAGCGGGAACGTTCCAAATTAGCTATATTTATTTGATGCAAAGGCAGCTAAGTGGAAAATTTATTTTTATTGAACGGGATGAATAGAAAAACAATAACGCACAAGTCGTGTTAAAATTGACTGTAAGTTAATGTATAATTTCAAATATTGTTTATCTGATGATACATAACATTAGGATTTTACTCTTTTCTGGTTTTATTAATATTTTTCTGGCTTCAGGATTATTGGCTCAACCTTGGACTTTTGTGAAAGAAAAGGATGGAATTAAAGTTTATACCCGCATTGAATCGAACCGTACATGGAAATCATTTAAAGGGGAAGTCACTTTTCAGGCATCTTCGGAAAAAGTTTATTCAGTGCTTGGCAACGATAAGAATAATGACTGGTGGGACAAAGCGATTACTGATGTTAAGGTATTAGGTTATGTAGAGAATAAATTTATTCAGTACTATCTGGTTTTTAACTTGCCCTGGCCTTTTAAAAATCGCGATATCGTTACGGAGACCACGATTACAACTGATACGGTATCTGGTGTTCGTAAATATGTAGCAAGACCTTTACCCAATAAAGTGCCGGAAAAATCAAATCTTGTCCGTCTGAAAGAGTATCAGCAAATATGGACAGTGCAACCGGAAGAACATGGATATGTGCATGTGACTCTTGAAGGTTCAGTAAATCCTGGTGGGAATATTCCGGCTTGGTTGTTTAACATGGTAATCACAGAAACCCCTCTCAAAATGTTACATTCTCTTCGTGAAAAGTCATTGTCAAGCGACAACGTAGTTAAATAATCATTGAATATTGTTGTGCTTATCAAGCTTGTTTGAAATACTAGAATTAAAGTACCTTTTATCAATGGTTGTACGCTAATTAATTTAGAGCGCACTTGCAACCATGAAAAGAGGGATACAAGAAGCAAAAAAGGAGATGAATTAAATCTCCTTTAATTACTTCTTAAATAAATATTATTTGTGTGGTGCTGCGGGAATATCTTTGAGGAATGCCGGCCAAACACCTGGGACTGGAACGCTTACGCCCATATTTTTACCTCTATATTTTCCGGTTGTGGCATCAACATCAGGTCCGTAGTAGTACATTGGCCAACCTTTGTAAACTAGTTGCTTTTTGCCGAAAACCGTTATACTGCTGAATAGCGTTTTGTCAAGAATTGAAGGCACAACAATCTTGTCGGTTTCGTAAATCGGCCAGGTCGCATTGTTCGAGAAATCTGCTTTGGTATACTTGTTGATATTTGCGCTATCCTTTGCAAATTCATATAGCGTACGTCCTGTTTGATCAGTAAAATAGGTTGTTTTCCCAACTCCCTCGGTATATACATTAGTCGCTGAAACGATATAGTTTTTCCCATCTTTTCCAACCAATTGTGCTTTGGCCAGCATAATGGTATAATCAGGTTTTGCAACAAACCAGACTCCACCTACAGCTTCTCCGGTTGTTTGACCTGTCATTTCACGAACACCAGCAGGCGCATAATAATACAGTGGCCAACCTTTGTATGTAAGTTGATTTCCATTGGGTGTGCTAATGGCATTAAAATCACCTAATGTTAAACCAGTTCCCAATTGTTCTGCCGTTAATCCAGTTATATTGAAAATTGGCCAGGCAGTAATACAACTACCAGTGCAGTTATTGGCACCATCTGCATCATTCGAGAAGTAATACAATGCATTTCCATCTTTATCAGTAAGATAACTTCCAAGGGTTGCTGAAGTTGCAAGTTTCACTAAAACCGGATCAACAACTGGCGCCGGGTCTGATGTTTTAGAACAATTGGTTAACCCAAAACCCGATAAAATCATTAGAACGAACAGTACTAAATTAATTTGTGTTTTCATGGCAAAGTTTTTAAGATGTTAATAAAATGATTATTATAAATTTCAATTGTTATACTGTAAATTGCTGACTAATGCTTTAAAATGAACCTTCAGGAAACCCAATCTTTTTTTCCATTTTGAAATCAGGATGAAATAAATCTCTTAATTCTTTTTCTATCCGAATTCTGCCTTGCTGGTTTAAGAATGGAGTGAAGTGACAATAAATTGTCACTCTTCCATTGCAATTCTTCATCCAACTGTCTCTTTTGTAATGATTTTCAATTCTTGTTCTTAGTTTTAAACTTTCGCCAACATCCATTAAAAAGTATTCATTATCCACTTCGTCAACTATCGCATAAACTCCTGATCGGTCTTTGATCTTATCAATTGTTTCGAAAGGGCCGGTAAATGAATATTTCCCTAATTTGATAGCCATTAGCTTTGATTTTATAATGAAAAAGTAGTTCTTACTTTTCCTGTTAAAGACCTTCTAACAAATGTTTCTATAATAGATACGGATTGAAAATTGGAAACGCTGCCTGAATAAATAAATAAATATCTTTTTATCTGTTTATATTTATCTCCATAGCGCTGAATTCTATTAATGAGCATGTTGAAATACATCGAGGCATAACAAGACATGCACAATTGACATGAATGTGCATGGTTTAAAGTGGAAATGGTTCAATTTTCACAGAAGAGACAGCCTATGAAAATCCATTAGGCAAAAGTGACAAACAATACAAACAAATGTATCGACTAAACTAGTGCTGTGTTAAGTGCCAAATGACGGAACGTCATTCCGAACTTGTTAATGCTGAAAAGAATTTTGGGTGGCTTTTTAATTAAAGTTCCAGTTTAGGATAACCGCCATACCAAGAGATTGAAGTTTTACTCCTGCAAAGCCAATATTGCTTAAAGGAATCTTCATATACGGCTGTAAACCGATGCTTACCCTCGAATTTAACCGCTGCTCAAAAGTTGCCTGAAAATTAAGGACACTCAACCAGTGTTGATTCTCGTTAACCACGTGATAGGCCACAGCAGTTTCCGGGTCTTGTTCCACATAGCTAAAACGATAGTCTTCCCGAAGCATAATGTACGACGATATCCCGGAGCCAATACTTATTGTCGTATTCTTTCTGGTAAGGAATGTATAGCTGATATTCAACGGAATGTCGAGAACACGGCAATCAGCATTTACCGTTTTGGGATAATATTCGTCCCAGATATTCTTAGTGGGGCTATAGTTGCTGAATCCGGTTTCGTATAGTTTTTTGGCATAAACCCCACCGGTACTTAAACTCCAGTTTTTTGATACTTTAAATGTTACAATGAGGCCAAAATCACTACCAACGCTCGCGTTATTAAGGTTGTTTACTCCATTATAATCGGGAGCGGCAAGTACACTTAAAGCTAATTTACGATACTGATGTTCAGGTTCTGGCAGCACATTGGGCTTTTCGTTTGGCGCAAACAAAGATTCATCAGCAGATGATCGTAGCTGTTCAGCAGATTTCACCATATCTTGCGGTGAAAGTTTACGCTCTTCCATATTGTCCGTTTGGCGTTTTAATGCTTCAGCAACACTTAAGTTTACAACCCGAGCGGTGTCATTATGAGGAGTTTCTTTTTCAAATGATCTGTCAACTAAATGTTTTTGAGGTAACTGTTCTTCCAGGTGCTTGTTTTGAGCCAATACGACGTTGGAGCGCGTTTCTGTTTTGCTCACCGTTTTTTTGACTTCCACAGAAGCAGTTGGCTGGTTTTGCTCTACTTTTTTTAATTTATGATCGTTCTGTTGAACTTCGGCCTGCTGAATGATTTGTTTTCGGTCTTCAGGCAAAAGCATACGGATGGTGAAAAACAGCAGTATTAATGCAGCTACCCCACCCAACCGACTTAACCAGAAAACGCCACGTTTCCTTTTTTCATTCCGATTAAGTCGTCCCTTTAGTTTTAACCAGTCGGCATCCGCAGAGGTAAATTGATCGCCATCAGGATTTAATCCTTCACGAAATAATTTGTCAATATCTTCCAGATTCCTGTTAATCATGATCTTCTTGGATTTTCATGGAACGACCCAGCGCCGCCTGGTTGATTGTGGCTTTTCTTAATTCCAATACCAACAGAATAAGTACTGATTGCGGTACCGATAACATTTGCTGCAATTTCAAACGTGCCTTGTGTAGGTTTGATCTGGAAGTACTGGCGGTGATTCCTAACATTTCGGCTATTTCTTCGTGAGAATAGCCATCAACGGCATATAAATTAAAAACGATTCGGTAGGTTGGAGGAAGACGCTGAATTATTGAGAGCAAGTCCTCATAGTCAAGTTTATGCTCAACGGAAGTTTCATTGATTTTGATATCAGACTTATCCATGCCAACCAATTGGCTCCATTTTAAATTTGTCCGGTAATAGTCAATGGAAGCATTGTACATGATTTTACTAAGCCAAGCCTTAAATGGCCAGCTTTTATCGTATTTTTCAATGTTGGTAAAGGCCTTAAAAAACCCTTCATTCAATACGTCAGATGCTTCATACCGATTTTCAGCGTATCGCAAACAAATTTTCATGGCAAAACCATATAGCTTTTTATATAACAATTCCTGACTGTGCCGGTCTTGTTCTATACAACCATCGATAATCCGCTGTAATTCTTTTTCAATCATCCGGGTAACAACAATAAAATATTACCGAAGTTAACGAAATTATCTATGGCTTTGTTCAGATTAACAGTAATTTATATCCAAAATTTCAATTTAAACCTAACTCCGCATTTTAAGTATTCCAAACTTTTCATGAATCAGACTTTTTCGACAGGGTAAATGTCCTTGAAATACTGAAGCCCCAGCGAAACCCACCTTTAGTCCACGAACTACTGGTACTTGGGATAAACTGGTTTTCGAGAATGGCAGTGGAATTGGTAAAGATGAAATTAAAAACGTGCCCGCCTGTTTCCATTTCAAGGCCAACTCCGAGCGGATTATAAAACCGGAATCCCTTTTGCTGCAGGAAATAGATTTTGCTCTCCTGACTCCTGAAACTCAAAAAGTAATCGGCAATAAGAGCCATTCGTTTATTGACTTTCATCCGGCCTCCCACCCCAAGACCAAACAAATTATTCATATCCATAAAGGATACATAGTTTCTCCGGACAAAAGTTGGCGATAAGGCCAACGAAAAATTATCGCTGAATTTCCGGGTAATAATGGCCTGTGTAACAAAGCTCATCCGATCTGAGAATTTTTGAAAATCGGCATCTGATGTGGCCAGGTTCTGCCTGTCCATACCAGAAGCAACACCATTCCCAAATAATGTGACCGAAAAAGGCATTCCGTTATCTGTTGTTTGCCTTATAAGCCTGTATTTTGTTTTGACATAGAACAATTGCTTTTGACCGGTATTTGTGCCATTCGGCGCTCCTTTAGTTCTTCCAAAGCCAAAACTCCACCAGTTGGATATGCCATAATCAAAGCCAATCAGGATGTCCGAAGAATTATCCAGACCATAAAAGGTTTGCATTCCTCCGTAGCTTCCGGCAATATCGCCAAACCGGTGCATAACCACAAAAAGCAAATCATGTTTGTGCATCGTTTCGTTCGATTGCCCATTAACGATTTGTGGTGATTTAAAAGTAGCGATTACCGGATTCCTTCCATTCTTCGAAACTCCATCGTCAAACAGTTTGCTCAAGTCATCCTGCGACTTCAGGGTTAAGTTAAAACCGAATACAAATAATATGATTGCAAATGTTTTCATAAGGAATTATTTAGTATAGTTTAATTCATTTTCTGGGGGAGGTATGACTTTGAATCGATCCTTTAGAATCAGGCTTATATAGCGCTGAAACAGTTACTTGTACAATTTCAGCAATATTCTTTATAACCAACCTAGGGATCTTTATTTGATGATCGGCAAGTTTAACTGGGAAGGTCGAATTTGCAGCAATTTCACCTCCATTCACCTTTAATTCAGCTTTTACTGTGTAGTCTTTCGTCACGCCGTGAATACTTAGTTTTCCCTGAACGGTAACCGGGTAAGTTCCATCTTTGGCAAGATCGATCTGATCATTTATTTTTCCATTAAATTCGGCAACCGGATATTTACTGCTTTCCATGTAATTCTCATTAAAATGCTCTTGCATCAGACTTTTCTTAAATTCGAAAGAACTCATGAACACTTTAAAATAGATCGTTTTTGTTGACAAATTCAGTGCGGAAACTCCTGTATTGCTTTCAGCATTTATATTCTCGATAGGAGCTTCTGAGAAAAAGCTTAACCTCGCATTATGCGACATAACAACCTGTGCCTGAACCATCCAGCTTGCTGCAAGCATGATGATCGTTATCAAATACTTCATTTTCGTTATTTTTTAATTTTCAGGTGAGCAGTTTCTTATCCAGATATTCAATGAATCTCTTACAGATTTTGGTAGAGGTGCATTCCCCTGTGGCATATCAGCACGATCCTGAATTACCCGGAGAGCAAAGAAATCAGTGTAAAGCCGAACTCCATTGTATGTTGTGAAATTTCCTGGTCCTGAAGAATTTCCGCCCTGATGACAGTTAATACAATATCGTGCTATCACATTTTTCACATAATTATTGTAGGTAACTTTCATCTCAGGAAATTGAGGTGTACAACCGTCCTGCTCCTGATTTACATCAATCGTTTCGGGTGCCATATTTGTACATCCATAGATAAGGATAAATCCAGCTATCAGTATTTTACTGTATATTTTCATTTTCATCTGTATTTTAATGTCCAAATTGTAAGGCCAAAGGCCCCGATTAAAAACAGCACCGGGGCTTGTGGCATGCTTTAATTAATATCAATAACCTCCACCGGTGGGCGTATAGTTACTGCTGCTTCGTGATAATGTTGCCAAAATTTCACCTGCCGGAATATTAACAGTATGTATTTGAACATAAATTTTCCCTGCTGCCAGATCGGATGCCTGAGGAGAAGTTAGTATAACGGAACCCGATAACGTACCGGTGGTCGCTGTGGCAAAACCTGTAATTGGGTATATAACCGGACCTGCGTCGTGGAAATGCATATTCGCAGCATTCGATGTCAGACCATTCCAGCTTAGTGTGTATGTTAAGCCTAAAGTAGTTGGATCGAACGTTGCAGTAACTGTTCCGGTTGCTGAGGTTACAACGGCATCACCCGACTTAACAAAACTACCAGAATAACTAACCATGTTGCTCATTTCGGTAGTGTCGCTCTTTTTACATGATGTAAATCCGACTAGAATTAAGAGAATAGATATTCCCAATGTCTGAGGATCAATCGTTAAGAACTTGATAATTGTTTTCATGGCTTTAGTTTTAAGATTTGAATGAAATTTTTATCAATGTTTCCTGTTAAAGGCCTTTTAACAAATGTTTCTATAATGGGTACGGAAAGAAATTCTAAAACGCTGCCTGCATATAGAATTAAAATATCTTTTTATCTTTTTTATTTACCAATCAGTAATTAAATAATGGCCAAGATGAGATAATGAACTTAATGAGCTCATTTCATGAAAATTAAATTCATTTCCATGTATTCTTAAAAAGGACGATAGTCAAATTAATCAAAAAAATACCGGGAGACCCCGGTATTTTTCATTTACACAGTTTATGAGATAGTTTGGAAAATGTAGATAAAACCTTCACTCCACAAAAATTACTGTCTCTTTTGACCCTTCCTTTTAATCCTAGTTATTTGACGTTTTTTATTGAACCCATTTTTATCTGAATAGTTGGGTATCAACCGAAGCAAATCCACCAACATCCTCGAATTTCCCTGATAATTCTTTATTGTATTGCCTGATTTGTCCGTAGTATAACCATTGGCAAGTCCAATATTCTCGGCCTTCTCTTTCGACTCATAAAACCTCGGCTTTTCCTGAAAGTCGGACAGCTTAATCGGATGCCTGATCGGATTTTCGTTTCCATCAGTCACAAATACCAGATGCCCTTTCTGAACCTGCCGAATTTCAATATGGAATAGCTTCAGCGCATCATTATACATCTGTTTATTGGTGATAAAATCCATGCGGTTGAGTTCTGTGAATAGGTTTTCAAGGTTTTGTTTCAGGTTCTTGCTATATGCCGTGAATTTCAAATCAATTTTTTCCTTTGGGTCATCATTCTTTAACAGGTAGGTTTGCTCCAGCTCCTTGATGAACTTCTGTACTTTCTCCTTTTCAAAATTGTCTTTTATCTTTTTTCCGCTTTGCTTGTCAATCCGGGTGGAAACAATATGAAAATGAACCCGGTCAATGTCTGCATGTCGGTAAACCAGGTAGGGCTGATTTCCATATCCGAGTTGTTTCATCAGATTGTCAAGTTCAGTTCGTATTCCCTTTTCTCCAAGCCGGATCATGTCATTCATGGTTGGATTAAATGAGACATGAAGTCCTTTATTCTTAACACGTGTATTTGCATCCTCAATGCGTTTGAAAATCTGGTGGCGGTGTTGAGCGGAGTAAATAAATGGATTCACCGAAGGTGTATTCTGGCTATGGTAAAAGGTGGCTTTACCTTCTTTTGCCTTTCGCTCATTGTAGAAAAAAGCATTTGCAGTGCTTGATGCCTGATGGATCACGATAACCATTTTGAACTTTTTGCTCGTTATTCATTACGGAATATGATCCATATATTTTTGCAAAAGCACAAAGCACTTTTTGAGTGTTTCATAAGAGTTATTCAGGGTTCGCTTATCCTCAGAATCGAGTTGGTATCCCAAATAAGTATTCAGTTTCTTGGCAATCTGGTTTAGGTTAACCCCAATCTTGTTGAGTTCAAAATCCATCTGGCCCATTAATTCCGAAAATTCTTGATTGGCCTCAATTCTCCGGATCTCTCTTTTTCGCAACAGTTTGGCCCGGCCAAAATCACTAAGGTTGGAGTAGCCTTCTTTTCGGCACCGTTCAGTCAACAGTTCCTTTTCCCGGTTGGTCAGACGAACCCGGATTCCTTCACCAAGCTTTTTATCTTTCGGGGTTAGAGGCCTCATTAAACTACTTTTCTGAACTTATTGGATTCTGTTTTAAACTGGTTTTTGAAAGAGGGGAATCATTATCATCAACCTTTAGGGAATGAGGGGAATGCTCCGTAGGACAGCTTTGTTAAGGTTTTTGTGGAACAAAAACACATCTTGCATTCCCCTCTTTCATAAGATTCTCCTCCACTCTTTCGGCTTCCTTTTCAATCAAAAAGACAGGAAAAACCTTTTGAAATTCTTCCCGTCTTTGATGACTATTCATTTCTGAAACTGGAAAACTTAACTGACACTTTGCTTCGCACCTTGTCGTTTTCCTTCCGATTTTTCCTGTTTGGCAGTTTCGGATTGACCTTGTTTTTCCTGCTTAAAATCAGAAAACCCTATTCTCCGCGATGCGGCATCAATCTGAAGCGCGGCTGAAAACCTTTTCTCATCCTTACCGGTCATGCCTTCAACTGTCACTTTCTTTCCTGCTGCCAGGTTCTCTTTCTGCTCCGCTGATAAGTTCGCTCCCTTGATCTTCTCCGGGATCTGAATGTAACTGGAGCGAAGGGGTATCATCTCATTGGTTTTGGAATCAATACTCAGGTAATAATTATCCTTCTTACCATCCCTTCCGGTCAGTTCTACCGTTTTACCCAGGTTTTTGTCATTCAGCAAAACTCCCTTTTCCTCTTTGGTGAACTTATGCCCCATGTACTCATCCGGGATGTTCAATCGTTGGATCGGGTGAACTTTAATCCCGACCGATCCATCCTCATTGCTTTGCAAGCGGATTTTGGCTGGAATCCGGTAATCCTCTCCATTGATTTTAGCGTTGACCGTGTAGAGTTTGTCTGAACGGAACCCGTTCAGGAAATCAGTCATTTCCTGTTTTTCCATTTTCTGGATCAGGTCACGGTTAATACCTACTTTTTCGAGCTTGTCAAAAGGAATTTGGTCCATGCTCATGCGTGTTTTCTGTTGTTCCATGATTTCTAATTTTTAAAAGGTTAATCAACTTCAAATACATGTTTCTCCCTGCGGTTCAGTTCCACCAAACCACGAAGGACTTTATATTTTTCTTCCGGGTCATGGATGGCATCCAACCGGAATACCGGAGTCGTTTTGTCGGAGGTGTAAATAATCAGGTTACCCAGCCCAAACAGGCGGTAAATCAAGGGCCTTTCCACACGGTAATCCTTGATCCGATAGTTTTCTATAAACTCGTGCTTTCTCCTGAAAATTCCAGAATAGTATCTAAGCTCTTCAGCGTGAATTTCGTATCGGATGCAGTACACCCGAAGGACTTGATAAGCCAGGTTCAGCAAAACAAATGCGCCCAAATAATGAGGCAACCTGTAAATATGTACAATTAGTTTTGCCGGAATAAAATGGACAGGGAGTTGCTGTTTTAGAATCCCATCCATTAACAGGATAACCGGTACTGCCAGAATGGTCAGCAGAAAAGTTTCCAGATTGATTATTTGGGATGGTCTGCTTTTAAAGTAAACGGTATTTTGAATCATGATTTTTTGGGTTTTTTAGTAGTTAAAGTTTTTTGTTTGGTTTGATCCGGTTGATCGGGTTGATCTGACACCGATCTCTGGATGGTAATTGACCGGATGTCGTTCTGTATCTTGGTGCGGTTGCGTTCCAATACATCAGGAATGTTGTCAAACTGGTAAAAATCGGGGATTGGCACAAAGCGCTTTTCTTCCTGTTCCTGAGATTTCACATCGACATTGATCAGGCAATTGAAGTTTTTCTGTGCAATTGCCTCACCAAAGTTGTCGGCAACTTGTCCCACCATATAGCCTTGAGGCAAAGTGGCAATCTTGCCTTCCGGCACCAGAAAATCAAGTTGTGTAGAGAAAGTGGAAGATTGGACATTCCGGTTGATGTTGACCGATTGCCGCTCCTGAAGGATTTTGCCCATCCTTCCCTGAATAAAGCGTGCCGTTTCCCCGGCCGCCTGACCTGAAAACACATTGCCGATGTTGCTGGTAATCGCATTGGCTTGTTCTTTTCCGTAATCCCGGATCAGTTGGTCAATGGTCTGGACTCCTAAAAGTGTAGAGATTCTGTTGCTCCTGGCTGTGGCAATCAAAGTATCCAGTCCACGAAAATAAATCGTCGGGAGTTCATCAAAGATCAGTGATGACGGCTGCTGTCCCTTTTTGTTGATCACCTTCAGCATCCGGGTGATGTAAAGCGATAAAACCGCCCCATACATTTCCACTCTCAAAGGATTGTTGGCTAGACAAAGGATTTTGGGTGATTCGGGATTGTTGATATCCAATGAGAAATCATCGCCCGAACATATCCAGTAAATCTCAGGGCTGATGATCTTAGAAATAGCGATCTTCAGGCTTCCGAGCTGTCCTTCCAATTGTTCACTTGCTCCGCGTTTGTGGGCATTAATGAAAGGATTAATGATGTTCGCGACATCTTTTTCCTGTTCCATGACTGCGAACAGATCATCGTAGTCCATCTGTAACAGTTCAATGGCATGTGGCAAAGTACAAAACTGACCGTCTTTGTATTTTTTCAAAAACCAGATCACGGCAGCAAAAAAAGAAACGGCAGATTCGGAGAAAAACTCCCCCTGTTTCCGTATCCATTCCCTGTTCAGGTTATACAGAACTGTCCGCGATGATTCAAAGGCATCAATGGGGCTTTCCATCCACTCCGGCGCCAATGGGTTGCACCGGAAGGATTTTTGTATGTTCTCAAAGTTGATCACATAGAACCGGGTCGAGTCCGGCAGTTTTCCGCTTTTCTTTGCTTTCAGAAAATGGTTGTAAGTAACCAGCGATAAATCCGGATACTTAAAATCATAAACACACATCGAAAAACTTTTCTTCAGATGCTGCCGGATAAAAGGCAGCACAACTGAAAAGGATTTGCCGGAACCGGGTGTTCCAATAACCATAGTCGCCCGAAACGGGTTGACAATGTTGATCCAGCCTTCCTGTTGTTTGTCTTTGTAGAGATAGCGACTCGGCAGGTTCACCGAATATTCGTTTTCCTTTAGGATCTGTTCCTGTGGAAAACTCTCGTTCTCCACATTGAAACGATCTTTCATCAGATTGACGTTAATCAGCTTGGAGATGTTGTCAAAGCCTATGTTCAGAAGTACAAAGCCGAAGAAAGTCAGGGTGATATAAGATACCGGATAAGATTTAAACAGGACCAGGCTTCCCCAGTATAGAATCAACCCGGCAACTACCTGCCCGACAATAGCAGAAACGGTCAGTTCTCGGTCTTTGTGTGCTTTGGTTCCAACACAGGTAATAGCCAGAAACACCAAACAAACGGTCTTGGACTGATAAACGTTTGCCAGAAATGTCAGGCTTTGCAGTTTGGCTACCAGCGGATGAAAGGCCGGAATGTGTATCCCATGCGCCGTAAAGTAGCCCAACTGGTTCAGGTACATGGATAAAAACAATAGCAGGTAACTAAAGAACCGAAATCCTTCGTGTAGTTTTTCCAGTTCTCTTCCTTCGGTCATGGACATGGTTTGAGCTTTTAGCCTTTCAGAACCCTCCTGTTGGGAGGATTCTGAATAGCATGTTTTAAATTTTCTTTTGTCTGAGGAATCGCCTGAATTGCGATTTACTTCAGGGATTTGGCTTTGAGAATATCTTTATTCTTCAGGCTGAAGCTTAGTTTTCGGCCAGTGTTGCCCAACGCTTTTTCATTGAGTTCGATTTTTAGGATACGCTGGTCTGGAATGGTCATTTTTTCGATCACAAACACTTCCCGAACCGTAACATCTCCCGGAATACGCTGCACTTTGTTCTGCTGATACTGCGGAAAAACCTGGTATTCCTGAACGTTGGTTGCTTTGTTTTTTTTCTTATCGGTTATCCAGAAATTGAAGCTTTCGACATCATAAGCCATGTTGGTTTTATTGGTGATCTGGAGCTCAAAAAAGAGTGCATCGTTTTTCAGGTGAATGCAATTCAACCGAATCTTAATCCCATCTTTTTCGGTTTTTCGCTTGCGAAACTGAACTTTGTGCT
Source organism: Bacteroidota bacterium (assembly GCA_023251455.1). GTDB lineage: Bacteria > Bacteroidota > Bacteroidia > Bacteroidales > Prolixibacteraceae > Aquipluma. The sequence continues at coordinate 2,416 of JAHEYT010000091.1, read as the reverse complement.
TGTCCAGAACCTGATCGCAAAGGTCTTTTAGCAGGTAATCAGGCATCATCTTACCGGAAAAAGTCATGGCCTTTTGCGAATCAAAAGTTTCAATTGGGTAAGTGATCGGGGCATCATTTCCATACTGTAATTCGAAAGAATAAATCTGGTCAGCACAAACAACCGTTAGTGAAGTTGGCTTGTCAAAAGGCTGCACAGCTTTTACACGAATCAGATTTGATAATTCTGGAACAACTTCTGCCTGTATTATAGAATAATCACCAGCTTGCACATAGTTGACTTTATCGGGGCAAACCAAATGGCTGGTTTTGGTATCGGATATTTTTAGGATATTTTGTGCACTAACTGAAATTTGGATCAGTGCGCAAATGAAAATGATTAAAAAGGGTTTCATAGCTATTTGCTTTTATTGATTAAATAAACGAGAGTATTTTTTTTGATGGTAACTTTTTTGATTCGGATCATTTTTAGCAAAGATTGGGCTGTCCGGTCTGCTGCCTGTATTCCCATATAAGTCAACGGATTGTTGCTTACACCGAACATTGAGGAAGTGTTAGCGCTGCTGCCAACCTCTTTCGCAACCTTTCGTGAGGCATTGTCGGGAACATACAGTCCGGGCAATCCGTCCAGATCGCAAACGGTAACTTCTACCGGAACAAACTTTTCACCAACCGGTATTTGCATCACTTCTATCTGAAGGCGTTCATTGCTGACTTCACAGATACCATACAAAAAAGTGTTGGCCGGGATTTTAACTCCGTTTAGCCAGGCTTCTTCCAGAAGCCGCAGCTTTACCCGGTTGCCGGTTAATACCGTGGTGGTTTCGTAAACTTCCGCTTCAATCACAGGAATAGCCGTCTCTTTGGGTTTAAATCCTGACTTCCCGCCTTTCTCCAGAGTAGAACGTTTGTTCTTTTCTGCTTCCAGTTTTTCGTTTTCAGCGGAGGTTTCTTGTAAACGGATGTTCAGGGAATCGTTCTGTTTTGCCAATCTGCTGTTTTGGCGAAAAACTTTGTCCAGTTCTTCAATACCGGTTGGAGCAATTGCAGTTGATCCCTTTTGATCATTGGAGTCCCTTTTGTCTTTATCTGCCGGATTTGAGTCGGCATCCTCATTTTGTGATTTCGTTTCAGCCTGACTGTTTTCTAAATCTTCCCTGACTTTCTTTTCCTTTTGTCGAATGTGTGCCAGCAAATCGGTGGAGACATCGGCATTCAGCTCGGGAACCGGATCGTTCTTATACAGATTCTTCTTTTCTGAAAGTAGCTTTTCTTCGGTCAATGTTTCCTCTTCCAGGCTTTCTTCATTAGTGGAATCGTTCTCTCCTGCGATGTTGTAATCATGGGTCGAAGTCACCGCTTTTTGCGCGGAATAGTTGTCCATTTTGTCGTAAATTGCGACGCTTTTATCAGCATCCGGCAGGGTGTAATTGGCACCTTTTGCCACTTGCTGCTCTTTTTGCTTTTGTTCTTCCTTTTCCTTCTTTTCTCCCCCTCCCAATACATAGAATATCAGGACAATAAAGGGGATTAAAACCAACGGAAGGAATAGCAACGGCTTATTTCTTTTCAGGTATGCTTTCATGTATTTCTTGTTTTAAGATGGTTTCAAACGAGTCAACAGGCATTTCAAATGAGAGGGATTTTTTGCGTTTCAAGGTTTTGGCTATATCCGGGTTTGCTTCACTTACCGGTTGAATGGGTTCATAAATGATTGCCGGTTTTGGGAAAACAAAGAACGAAATCACATAAATCAGGAACGATGCACCCAGAATGATTGTCCACTTTTTCTTCCGTTTGGCCGGGTCGAGTTTTTGATCCTTTTGGTCCATTCGGTCGATCCACTCCTTAAACCGGATAGCTTCGCTGATTCGGGTCACAAGGTTTTTAGATTGTTTATTTTCTGCATTCATAATCGTTGTTTTTAGAATTAAAAGGACTTGCGTTTCATGGTTTCCAAATCTTTATTGTCCACTATCAGCCAATCTTCGATCATAAAACCATGCGGGTTATTGTCTGTCCGGGAGATGTTCCGCAGCCTCCCAGAGGTTTCCAGGTTGCGGATCGTGATGTTGGATTTGCGGACAATTTTTTGGCGTCCGAAAAACCGGAACTGGTAGGGATAGGCTGAGAAATCGATCTGTACCGAATCGGTTGTCAAGGTCATGCTGATGTCGGAAGCAATGATCTGGTTATAGACGTTGTTTTCCTTGTAGGACTGGTACTGCTTCATGGCCGAACCGTCGGCCAGATACAGTGCTTCCCGTGCATTGTTTTCGATGTACTGTTTATCAGGTTCCATTGTAAAAAACAGCTCATGGAATCGCTTCACATGGTCTTTGGCTTCTGAAGGCCGGTTGTCCGTGATGTCGGCACGAAGGGCCAATAAAAGGGATTTGCCGTTGTCCAGCACATAG
>JAHEYT010000046.1 GCA_023251455.1 Bacteroidota bacterium | reverse complement strand
TTTTCTTAAATCGCCCAATTCATAAGCATTATTCATGTCTTCTGTCGGGATATTATTTCCACCAGTACTTCCTACAGTTACGACTGATGTTCCTGAATTTTCAGGAGCAAAATTATTGGCAAAACCGCTTCCTTCGCCAAATCCACCTTTTTTGAATTGCACATCAAATATGGATTCTTTGTGGTTATGGTTCGTTGGGTCAAATATCTTTTCGTAACCGGTAATGTTGAGGCTTCCTGCGGTGTTTTCCAACAACGAATATTTCCCGGATGATACCACTTCAGCCAGTTTTGTTTCTCCTTTTGCATAATCCTTCATGGTCATGTAAACTGTTCCAAGAAGTGCTTTTACAGCGCCACTGGTTGCCCGGCCTACATCATTTCCGGTATAAGAAGCTGGCAATGTTTCGGCATCAGTCAGGTCTTTAATAATCTGGGCGTATGTTTCTGCCTGAGTACTTCTTGCAATCGCATAAGCATCGGTTATTTGTACTGTTGATGTTACCAAAGGAACTCCGCCAAATATTCTTACCAGGTTAAAGTACATCAGTCCGCGAAGGAATTTCACTTCTTTGGTCAGTTGCTCTTTCCGGCTGGTGTCCATAGTCACTCCGTCAATTTTGCCAAGAACCATATTGCATTTGTTAATACCGTTGTAGCTCTCGTTCCAGAAATTTGCTGTAAATGGGTTGGTGGTACGAATGTAAAACTTGTCAAATTCGTCCTGATCGGTAACCGATCCTGAAAGGTTATTGGTTGTATTATCCGATGGAATTTCGGCAAGGACATACCAGTTCTGGTACATATTGCCTGTTTGAAGTGTTGAATAAGCTCCATTGACAGCAAACTCTACCTGTTCAGCTGTTTTATAGTATGATTCGACGCTGAGTTGAGATTGCGGAGCTAATTCCAGAAATTCATTTTTGCATCCGGATAGAAATATTCCGGTTGTGAAAGCCAGTATAAAAAATATTGAGTTATATGTTTTCATTTTATTTGATTTTAATATCGGTTATTAGAAAGTCAGGTTAAATCCGATGCTTACTATTCTTGCAGTTGGATAGCCGCCGTAATCGCTTCCGGGAGCTAATACGTTGTCGCCTGTAAAACTTACTTCAGGATTATATCCGCTATATTTTGTGAAGGTATAAAGGTTCTGTCCTGACAGGTAAACCCGGGCAGCTTGCATTTTTATCCGTTTGGCCAAATTCTCCGGAAGGTTATAACCTAAGGTAACGTTCGATATTTTCAGGAATGAACCATCTTCAACCCATCGTGATGATACGGCATTGTTTAATCCAGTGGTTAACGAATTGGCACGTGGAATTATTCCGTTTCCGGGATCAGCCTCAGATTTCCACCTGTTCAGCACTGTGGTTAATTGCTGTTGGTTACCTTCCATGTTTTCGTAGAATCGTTTGGCCAGATGAAGAATTTCTGCACCTTGCGACCCATAAACCATTACCGACAAATCAAAATTCTTATAGGTGAAGGTGTTGTTGAATCCATAGGTGAAATCCGGGTTGTTATTCCCAATTACTGTGCGGTCGTTGGCATTAATTACCCCATCTTCTGAAACATCAAGGTATTTAACGTCTCCTACTTTTGAGGTTCCCTCTTTTGGATTAGCAGCCAGGTCGGCAGCATTCATGTAAACTCCAATCTGTTTGTATCCATAGAAATTTCCGATTGGTTTTCCAATCATCGTAATATGAGTGTCACCAACGCCTCCGTTGCTCCGGATTGGGTCGCCTTGTGGTCCAAGTGCTAAAACTTCATTCTTATTGAACGAGATGTTGAAATTGGAATTCCATTTGAATTTTGCACCGGAAATAACCCGTGCATTGAGGCTAAATTCTAACCCTGTATTGCGCATTTCTCCAATATTCTGCCACGCTGTGGTAAATCCGGTAATTGCAGGTACATCAACCTGAAGGAGTAAATCGGTAGTAAGCCGGTTATAGTAATCGGCGGTAAAGAATATTTTGTCGCTCAAAATGTTGAATTCAAGACCAAAATCAAACTGTTTTGTTTTTTCCCAGCTCAGATTGTCATTTTGAATCGTCGATTGCGATGCGCCACTTACTACTGAACCAACACCGCTACCAAAAACATAGTTGTCGGTCGAAACCAATCCGATGGAAGCGTAGTTTCCACCTGACATTGAATTATTCCCGGTTAGACCATAGCTTGTGCGAACTTTCAGGTTTCTGATCCACGAAATGTTTTTCATGAATTCTTCTTCAGAAGCACGCCATGCAATTGATGCAGAAGGGAAATATCCGTATTTTTTATTTTTACCAAAGCGGGAAGAGCCGTCAGAACGAATGGATGCTGTTAAATAATATTTGTCCATAAAACGGTAATTTACCCTACCTAAATAAGAAACCATTGACCATTCACTACGGTCAGATGCCCCTGTTTTTACTTTAGCAACGCCTATGGTTTGGATGATGTCGTCAGGAAAATCGGAGCCCGAAGCTTCATTCGAATCCCAAATGTTTTTCTGGACTGTAAAACCTGCAACCGCGTCAAGTGCATGTTTGCTGCCAAACTTGGTGCTGTAGTTTAATGTATTTTCATTCAGCCAGTTGAAGTTCTGATTGGTGCTGGCAACTCCGCTTCTGAAAGTTGAAGGTAGTGGAGCAACTACACCATTAGCCGGAACTGTTGATGGCCTGAAATTAGTTCTGCGAACATTTACAATGTCGCCGCCAATTGTAGTTTTAAATTTTAGCCCTTTGTATAGGTCGATTTCGGCATACATATTGGCCAGCACACGTGCAGTAGTGTAGTAATTCTTAATGGTAGAGTTGGCAACTGCATTTGTAACACCTGTCAATCCGTCGCTTTGCACTGCGTACATAGCTTGCGAACCAAAAGTCCCGTTTGCATTATATACCGGAACTATTGGGGATGTAGCTAATGCAGCAAGAACAACACCATCACCAGCCCAATGTCCTTCATTCAGCCTGTTTTCCTGGCTGTAATAGGAGGTAAGGTTAATTCCAATTTTCAAGAAGTCTGTCAGTTTTGAATCAACTTTAGCTCTTGCGTTATACCGTTCGTAGTCTGTATTTATAACAATTCCATCCTGGCTGTAATACCCGCCGGAGAACATGTATTGAGTTTTCGCATCGCCTCCTGAAAGTGAAAGCTGATAATTCTGGACAGGTGCGCTTCTGAAAATCTCGTCTTGCCAATCGGTATCGGGTAACCCTGATGGGTTGGTGTCAAAAGCTTCAGGATATTTATAGCGGCTTGCACTTGGCCTTACGCTTAGTGGGTCGCTTGCTTTTGCTCCGGCAACTTTATTGAGATAGTTTGTGTTGAAAGCCTCTTTTGAGTACTCGATAAATTGATCGCGGTTAAGCACGTCCATTTTCTTTCCAACTTGCTGAATACCGGCATAAGTATCGAAGTTGATATTTAGTTTCCCCGATTTTCCTGATTTTGTGGTGATGAGTACAACACCGTTGGCTCCCCTGGAACCGTAAATTGCAGCTGCTGATGCATCTTTCAGTATCTCGATAGATTCGATGTCGTTAGGATTTACCGCATTTAAGTTTTGGTCGCCCAGCGGATATCCGTCAACCACATACAGCGGTGAACTTGATGCTGAAATAGAGCCCGCGCCACGAACCCGGATTACTGTTCCGCCTCCTGGTGTTGCCGACGACTGCTTAACATCAACACCGGCAATTTGTCCTTGCAAGGCCTGACTCGGGTGCGATATCGGAAGATCTTTAATTGTTTTCGTGCCAATTGATGCAACTGCTCCTGTTAAATCTTTTTTACGAACAGTTCCATAGCCAATGGCAACAACTTCGTCAATACCAACGGTTTCGTCTTCCATAACTACGGAAATTGAAGTCTTGTTTCCAACCGAAATCTCCTGTGTCTTCATTCCAACAAACGAAAACAGCAAAGTCGCATTCTGAGGAAAATTGTTTAGTGAGAACTTTCCATCGAAATCGGTAATTGTTCCGGTAGTTGTACCTTTTACTACAACCGAAACTCCGGGCAATGGGGCGCCGGTAGTGTCGGTTACTTTGCCTTCTACTGATTTCTGCTGCCCTGAAGGAAAATTCAATCCTGATTGATTTTCAGAATTAGTCAGCACGATCTGGCGCTCGCTAATGGTATATTTAATGTTGGTACCAACAAACAAAGTGTTTAATACCTCTTCAATCTTTTCTTCCTTCACATCCAGATCAACAACCTTTTTTGTGTTGACAATGTCTTGATTGTAAAGGAAATAGAATTCGCTTTTGTTCTCAATTTCATCCAGAACACGTTCCAGACTTGCTTTACTAAATTTCAGCGACAATCGTGTTTGTTGTGAATAACCGTCGATTGCTAAAACCTGAATGATACTTAGGAAAAATAGAAATACACTTAATTTCATAATGGTCAGGCATTTTTTGAGGGTATAGCTGTCCCATACCCAGGGTTCTCGATTTTTTTTCATAGTTTTACATTTGTAGTGTTAATTAAAATTTTACCGTTTTATTCGCTACTTCTTTGTCAGGAAAGTACTCGTAATACTTTCCTGATTTTTTTTATGCTCATTGTTTAGTTAATATTTTGAATTCAAACTAGTTATTCTTTTTATGTATGGTTATCGTTCGCTTTTTGAATACGCCATCGCCGTCTATCTCCCGGCTATTGAACGAATATTCAATTGGAACCGTAAGCGAAATCAGGCGGATTACTTCCTCTACCTGTTCTTCCTGAAATGTTGCCCGATACCTTAAACTTTCTAATTCCGGATCATTAATCACAATATCAACATTGTACCAGCGGCTTACCCGTTTTAGTACTTCCGAAAGAGGTTCGTTCCTGAAAACCAGTAGTCCGTCTTTCCATGCGCTAAACTGACTGGCTTTAACTTCCTGAATGGTGCCCGACAGCAAGTTATTGTCATACGTGAGTTTTTGATCCGGTTTTACGTCAGCGTTATATAAACCCTTGTATCCATTCACGTTAATTTTACCTTCCAGTAAAACCACTTCGGTCACATTTTCTTCAGGAAAAGCAGTAACATTAAATTTGGTGCCCAACACCTGTACAGCGAGAACTTTGGTATGCACCACGAATGGTCGCTTTTCATTGTGTGCCACTTCGAACCAGGCTTCACCAACCAGATCAATATTTCGTTTGGTCAGAAAAGTGTTGGTGTATTTTAGGCTCGAACCACCGTTGAGCCAACCCAAGGTTCCGTCGGGCAGTTGAAATTTGGTGCGTGCTCCGTGTGGCGAAACGATTTCGATGGAAGCAGCCATTTCTGTTGGCTGATGACTAAAGAAAGTGGAGTAGATGGAATAAAGAATGAGCGGAAGGAGCAGGATTGCTGCGGCCCGGGTGTAAAACCGTTGTGCCCTGATCCTGAAATTAACAACCGGTTTTTGGTCCGCAATTTTTTGTTTGAGCTGGTCAAGAATCGAGTTCAGATCTTTCTTATTTTCTGAAGTTTCCTCCGAAAACTCTTGCCAATGCTGCTGGATAGCGTTTTTTAGTTCGGTTTCGTTGGTGGTATCCTCAAACCAGTTGGTAACCTGTTTAAAATCTTTTAGGGAGTATTTCCCCAAGGCAAATTTTTTCAGGATTTTATAGTCAATTTTCTCATTCATATCAGTCGGTCACACACTTTTATTCGTGTTTTGTAACCGTTATATCCTGAAATGGGAAAAACCCCCATTCAGAAATGAAGTTTTTACTCCAGAAAAATGTAAAAAAACAACATTCCCGAAATCCGGTCTTTATTGAATTCATTTTTAAGATAGTTCATCGCTTCCGTGATTTGATTTTCAACGGTTTTTGGAGAGATGTTCATGTTGTCAGCTATGTCGCGTACCGACTTTCCTTCTTTCTTACGTTTCAGGAAAATCTCTTTCCGGCGGGCTGGCATTTGGTCAATCAACTCATCAAGTTTTGATAATAGAGTTTCATAATCGGGGTGATTTTCCAGCGATAAGTTGTCGACCGAAAGAAAATCGAACAAATCAGTACGAAACTGATTCTGCCTTGCCTTTTTGTTGAAGTTTTTACGGATTGAATTAAATGCTATGGTAAACAGGTACGATTGAAACGAGCTTCCGGTTTTCAGGCGGGTGCGGTTCTCCCATATTTTAAGAAAAACTTCCTGAACCACATCTTCTGACTCGGATTCGGATTTCAGGTACGAAAACGAAAAACGATACAATTTCTGGCTGTATTGCTCAAATAATCCTTCAAAGGCAGTTATGGAGCCTTTCTGCAATAAGGCCACCAGCTCTTGTTCTGTTTGAAGATCGTTCATTTTCAAGGAAGGCTCAGGTAAATTTAGGTTGGTCAAAAATAGGTAAAGTTCTGCTTTATTTCCTACTTAAAAATGGCCACTTTCTTTTCTCCGTTCGATTTGATGTAGCCACGGAACATTCCGGAAGTGTTGAATTCCATGGCAACATTTCCTTTTTTGTCGAGTCCTATCACTCCGCCGGTGCCTCCGAGTTTAGTCAGTTTACCGACTTCTTCCCGGCAAGCTTCCTGAACCGACAGTTTTTTATATTCCATCAAGGCCGAAATATCCCTGGAAAATCCCAGCCGGATGTAATATTCGCCATGACCGGTGCACGAGAATCCACCGGTTTCGTTGTTAGCGTAAGTTCCGGCGCCTATGATGGGTGAGTCGCCAATGCGGCCATATTTTTTATTCGTCATTCCACCCGTTGAGGTTCCGGCAGCAATGTTACCGAAGCTATCGAGTGCCACGCAGCCAACGGTTCCATGTTTGTCGTTGGTTGTGGTTTCCCTTTCCTTCTTTAATAATTCCTGAAGTGATTTTAGTCGCTTTTCGGTGTGGAAATAGCTGTTTTCTACTGGCGCAAAACCTTGCTCTTTGGCAAACTGCGATGCTCCCATGCCATTGAGTAATACATGTTCCGATTTTTCCATAACTGTACGCGCCACCCTGATTGGATTTTTAATATCTCTGACAGCTGCTATGGCTCCGGCTTTCAGAGACAAGCCTTCCATTATCGAAGCGTCCAGTTCAACCAGTCCGTCGTGCGTAAAAACAGCTCCTTTCCCGGCATTAAAAAGTGGCGAATCTTCCATGATTACAATCGTTTTTTCAACTGCATCCAGGCAAGTTCCACCATGAGAAAGCACCGAATCGCCAATCTGCAGAGCACGATTCAGCACTATGAGATATTCTTTTTGGATTTCCGGAGTCATATCTTTTTGATCCATTACGCCAGCTCCTCCATGAATGACTATCGCGTACTTTGGGGCTAGCTGTGCCCAAACGATGAAAGTTGATAAGAAAATGGCCAGGCAAAGAATTAGTCGTTTCATATTTTTTTTGTTTAAAAGTCAATTTGTGATTGCTGATTCAAAGCTAAAGAATTTAACTGAAATTGGCTTGTAGTGACCGATTGTAAGTTGTTGCCCAAATTTTGTTTATTAATTGGGTTGAAACTTAAAACAAAATATCGGATTGCCTGTTTTAAGCTATAAGTTATTCTGAAAAGTACATTAAAAACCGAACTATGACGGTGTATTCAATTAAAGATCTGGAACATTTATCGGGTATAAAAGCTCACACCATACGTATTTGGGAAAAAAGATACGCGCTGCTTGACCCCGACCGCACAGATACCAATATCCGCTCGTATTCCGATCAGGATGTCAGAAGGATTTTGAATGTGGCCATGTTGGTGAAAAACGGATACAAAATTTCGAATGTCGCAACTTTTGACGAGGTAAAACTTCAGTCTGAAATACTGAGAATTAATAAGTATGCCAACGATCCGGATAAAGATATTGACCAGTTGCTGTTTCATACGGTTAACCTGGATACCTTTGGATTCGAGGCGATGATCGATAAAATAATCGGTGAACTTGGCTTTTCAAAGACAATTCAGCAAGTGATTTTTCCCTTCTTTGAACGTATTGGAATTTTGTGGCAGGCGGGTTCAATTTTTACTGCACACGAACATTTTGTTTCAAACCTGATTCGTAACCGCTTGATACGTGAAACTGCCAAATTCGAAAGCAATGAAGCCTCTAAATCAGTTTTGTTCTTTCTTCACGAAAATGAATGGCACGAACTCGGATTACTTTATTTCAATTTTTTAGCGGCACAAGCTGGATTACGATGTGTTTACCTTGGACAAAGCCTGCCTTTCGAAGATTTAGCAAATCTATTGACCGCCAATAAATACGATTTTGTGTGCACTTCTTTCATTTGTGCCATCGAAAAACCGGAACTGGAGCTGTATTTGGCTAATTTATCGCTGGTTTTTAATCAGAATAAAATTTTAATTGCCGGCCGCCAAATTGGTATTCACAAACCGAAATTGCCGTCAAACGTAGTGGTTGTCAAAAACAACAATGATTTTATCAAGAGAATTGCAGGATAATTTTCCTGGCTATTGAATACTGAAATAGATGGCAAAAAAGTGAAGTATACTTCCGGTTAAAACAAACAGGTGCCAGATTCCGTGGCTGTAGGGAAGTTTCCTCCACATATAGAAAATGACTCCTACCGAATAAGCGATTCCGCCCAAAACCAGGAAAGTTAAACTTATTGATGGCAGTTTTTGGTAGATTTGATTACCAGCCAGAACAAACATCCAGCCCATGATCAGGTAAATGGCTACCATTAATTTCCGAAACCGATGGAGGTATATTGACCGGATTATTGCCCCAACCAATGCTGCCGTCCAAATGATTCCAAACAATGTCCATCCCCAGACACCTCGCAGCGAAGTGAGTAGGATGGGGGTGTAGGTTCCGGCGATCAGTAAAAAAATAGAAATGTGATCGAAGCGCGCAAAGAGGTTCTTTAACTTCGGACTTGTAAAACTGTGATAAAGTGTTGATGACAAATAAAGCAGGATCAACGTGCTTCCGTAGATTGAAAAGCTCACCAAATGCCAGATGTCTCCTGATCTTCCGGCAACAATAATGAGTATAATTAATGCTACGATGCTTAGTAATGCCCCAATTCCGTGGGTAATGCTGTTTGCAATTTCTTCGCCTGTGCTGAGCTGTCGTCTATATTGTTCTGTTGACTGTGTTCCCATTTTTAAAATTGTTTGATAAGATAAACGACAAGCCAACAGATTTGTTTTGAAAATGCTGTTATGAAATGGTTAACTGGCAAGATTTAGGTATATGTCAATAATGAATTCCGGAGATTTAAGATTGACAAATAACTTATAACTCATCATTCCCCTCAGATGTTGGTCTTTTTATCAATCAAATAAGAATTCCGGTCGGTAGAGTTCCGGACATTCAGTTCGGCGAGGAATCCGGCCAGGAAAAGCTGCGTACCAATAATCATGGCTGCCAGCGACAGGTAAAAATAGGGACTCTCCGTAATTCGGGGTGCGAGTTCATTTTGAAGGGTATGCATAACCTTTTGGGCACCAACCCAAACCGCAGCTGCAAGTCCAAGTAAAAACACGAGCGTGCCAAAGACCCCAAAAAAGTGCATCGGGCGCTTACTGAACTTCGAAATGAAAATGACCGAAAGTAGATCGAGAGGGCCACGAATAAAGCGCTCCATGCCAAATTTAGTAGTTCCGAATTTGCGTTCCTGATGCTGAACCACTTTTTCGCCAATGCGCTTAAAACCTGCCCATTTGGCCAGTACCGGAATGTATCGGTGCATGTCGCCATACACTTCAATGCTTTTAATTACTTTTTTACGGTAGGCTTTCAGGCCACAGTTAAAATCGTGGATTTTAATTCCGGTCATCCGGCGGGCCGTCCAGTTGTAAAATTTGCTTGGAATGTTTTTTGAAAGAATCGGGTCGTAGCGTTTTTTCTTCCAACCCGAAACCAAGTCATACTTTTCTTCGGTGATCATGCGGTAAAGTTCCGGAATTTCTTCGGGGCTGTCCTGAAGGTCGGCATCCATCGTAATTACCACATCGCCTTCGGCCTGTGCGAATCCGCAAAATAACCCTGCCGATTTTCCGTAGTTTCTCCTGAATTTGATGCCTTTGATACATGTGTTTTGCAGGCAGAGTTGCTCGATTAGTTCCCATGAACCATCGGTACTACCATCATCAATCAAAATAACTTCGTACGAAAAGCGGTTGGCTTCCATCACGCGGTCAATCCAAGCGGTCAGTTCAGGAAGCGATTCTACTTCATTAAAAAGTGGTACAACTACGGAAATATTCATTAGGATATTATTCTTCAGTTTTTACATCTTCCATTGCTTCGTCAAAAGCATCTTCACTATCACCCTTCACATTCTTTTTAACAATGGCCGAACTAATCAACGACATGATTGCTCCGCCAATAATTCCTCCCTGAAGACTTGAAACTAAAGTTTCCATAGCAGAAGGAATTCCTTTTTCTTCAAATTTCACCATAGCCGCATCAATCTGCTCCTGAGATAAACCTTGATTAGACAACATCTGGTAAGTTTTATCCTGGATCATTGTCATTACCCGGTGCATATATTCAGGATCGATGTATTTATTCAGGATATAACTGTACAGGGCGCTTATTACAGAACTAAAAACAACAAGCAGTACACCAAAAGTAAATGCCTGCCCAAAAGTGATTTTTCCATCAAACAGGGTATCGCGGTACCGCTTGGTGAAATAAACCAAAAGAAAGGCTAGCAGACCAAATTGAAATACTCCAATGAGAGCAGAACCAATTAGTCCCAAATGCTCGATAAGGCTTGTAGCCCAAATGAAAAGAGATGTAACTATACTAATACCGGCAAGGTAAATGCCGTAAGTCATTGTTAACTTCATCCTGGTGGTTTGTTGTTCTTCCATAGTGATTTTTGATTAGTGATTAACAAATATATTCGATTTTATCGACAGCACTATTATTTACGCTCAATTAAAAGTTCGAAAAAAGAAAGTTAAACTTTTTTTGAGTCAATAGTTGATTGAGCGCTAAAGGATTAGTTTGCCGAATTGAAAAAAAATTACTGACCGCCTTTGAATTCATTTGCAGGCAAGGCTTTTTTTTCTACTTTTGCCGCGGGTAAGTCCTGTACGACTAGCTCCTGTTGAATTCCCCCAGGGTCGGAAGGCAGCAAGGGTAAACGGTTGAGCGGTGCGATGCAGGTAGCTTACCCACTTTTATGCCGAATTAGCTCAGTTGGCCAGAGCACGTGATTTGTAATCTCGGGGTCCACAGTTCGAATCTGTGATTCGGCTCTTAAAGAATGAAGTTCTGAAAGTATTGTTTGGGGAGATACCAAAGTGGCCAACTGGGTCTGACTGTAACTCAGATGACGTACGTCTTCGTAGGTTCGAATCCTGCTCTCCCCACAATGAAATTATGAATGATAAATTATAAATGATGAATTTTCATCGTCAATAATAAATCATGAATAACAAATTAATCGCGGGAGTAGCTCAGCTGATAGAGCATTAGCCTTCCAAGCTAAGGGTCGCGAGTTTGAATCTCGTCTCCCGCTCAAAAAAGTGTTCAGAAATGGACACTTTTTTTGTTTTTATACCCTGTGTATTTTTCAAGTTTCAGGTTCCAAATTCTAAGTTTAGAGCCACTTGGAATTTGGAACTTGAAACTTCTTAATACCCCAACTCTTTTCCTTTCTGAATAGCTGGTATGCCATATTTCATCCAGGCGGGCATAGGTTCATATTTAAGGTAATGATCGAAAAACTGTATCATTCGGATGGACAAATCCATACGGTTGGCCCAGCTGTCGGCTTTTAAGTTATGCTCTTCATTATTATAGGTAAGCATCCATGCTGGTTTGTTGAGGCGGCGCATGGCTGCGAACAACTCAATTCCCTGATACCATGGCACTGCCCCGTCGTTATCGTTATGCATGATTAGCAGTGGCGTCTTTATCTTTGGTACATAAAATAATGGCGAATTTTCGATGTATTGCAAAGGCCTGTCCCATAAACTTGCTCCAATCCGACTCTGCGAATTTTCATACTGGTACATGCGCGATAATCCGGATTCCCAACGTATCCCGCCATAAGCGCTGGTCATGTTGCTAACCGGAGCGCCAGCCATGGCAGCAGCGAACATGTTGGTTTGTGTAATTAGCCATGCCGTTTGATAGCCACCCCAGCTTTGTCCCTGAATTCCAATTCTTTTGCGATCGATAAACGGAAACATGTTGCTTACAAACTGAGCTCCACTCACCACAGCATCAAATGCTGCCTGTCCCGGATAGCCTTCCTGGTAAGTAATATCAGGAATAAAAACGATGTAATCGTTGCTGGTGTAATAGGTTCGGTTAACTGTTGAACGGGTTGGTGCAGGCGAGGTATAAGCATGTAAATTATCCGCATTTCGCTCGTAAAAGTACACCACCATTGGATATTTTTTCTCCGGATCGATGGTTTCAGGAAAATACAATAGGCCTTCAAGCTCTTTTCCGGAGAAAGAATCCCAGTGCACCAACCTTACTCCGGGCCAAACAAACTGTTTCTGTTGAGGATTAGCATCCGAAAGTTGATGTCGGCGCTCGAAAGCCAGGGATCCGGTCCAGGCGGCCGGCGATTCGTTTACATCTTCACGGGTCCAGATTAAAACATCAGCTTTTTTTGCTTTTTTCAGGTTTTCAAAACGGCAATCTTCCATTATCAATAATCGCGGGTCGGAATAATTCCGTAGATCGGCGCTAAAATAACCATCCGATTTATTACGCTCATCAAATGCGCTGACGATAACCGGTTTATTCGTGTCAATAAATTCTTCCTCAGGATCAAGTTTTTCATACCTGAATCGAAGCGAGTTTTTCCTTCCGTAGTTATGGGTGGCACTTACCGGAACTTTGTTTCCTTCCAGGTCAAACCTCCAGATGTCGTATCGGTCGTACACAAAAATGTATTTGTCGTTTTCGGACCAGCCAGCTATTCCGTATGGATTAGCGTCGCCTGGCATATCCCAGCGGTCGTCGCAAAATGTAACATGAACTTGTTTGGTCAGTTTGATAACTTCGGATGAATTTATGTTTGTTGAACGGGAATAATAGCAGGAGTCGGCAGGATCGTACCAAGCAATGAAATTACCTCCAGGCGACAGCGAAACCAACGATTTATCCTGAACAATCTGCCGTTTAATACCGGTTTCAATATCAACCAGGTAATAATCAGCATTTGCTTTACCAGTCCACGATGATTCAAGTTTATAGGGAGTTGGATCGATTCCGAGGGCTACAAGTCCATTCCCTTTCTGAATGGTTTTGATATCCCTGACTTCCGGATTTCCCAGCTGAACAAATTTGTTTTTGTCAATCATATAAACTGCTTTGTAGCTGCGTTTTTTTTCTTTTTCGAGGTTGATTTTTTGTTCGGGCTGTAATTCTTTGTCTTGCCATGTCCAGATATCCAGAATCGGTTTTTCGTCTTCCAGAAGAGTATCTTTTGGCTCAACTTTTGGTTTATGGTTTGTTCCAAAATATAGCAACTGACCGTTATCCGAAAACGAAAGTTCGCCAAATTCACTGGGCGACCATCCCAATGGAAGTCCCGATTGATCGGGTAAAACAACCGCTTTGGGTTCGCCTGAAGTTACGGAACCATAGTACAAACTGTATGTTTTCTCTTTGATGGTGTCGGCTGAAAATACAAAACCAAACCGTCCGCCTTGCTGATCGGATGCGATTTTTTTAGCTGTTCCCAGGCGACTAAAGATGACATTTGACTTTCGGGTTTCGGTATTAAAAACAAGCACTTCGGTTCGGTCGAGCGAGTCTTTGGTCTGACGGATAAAAGTTATGCTTTGTCCCAGCGGAGCATAATAATATTCGCTGATATTCTGGAAACAAACCGTATCGCCCGATGCCGGATGAAACAATACCAACTGGCTTTTTTGATCAGCCTGATCGTCAGCTTTTTTTGTTTTCGCTTCACTTGCTTCTTTTTCTGACTTCTTTTTTGCTTTTTTCATATCAGTTAAAAATGCTACCCATTTGGCGTTTTCTTTCGGCAGGGAAAATTGTTTCAGGTTAGGAAATGCATAAACCCGGTGGTGTTTGAAAACCAGAATTCCAATGCTGTCTTTAGGCATCTGTTCTTTCTTCAGTTTTTTCTTTTTGGCAATCCTGATCGAATCGGCCGGTTGTTTGATTTTATACACGATATAATCTGTTTCAGGAGAAAAACTGGCAGCATAACCACGAGCGAGCCAATTCTCTTTTTTCGAATCAACGGTTTTTACCACCAGATTTCCATCGCCTTTTTGAGGATTAATTTCGAAGGCTGAATACTTGCCATCATTGGAAATGATAGCGTTATCCAGTACTTTCCAATCTGCAAAATCATCGGTCGTCAATGGTTTTTTATTCACCACCTGGGCATTCAGAATCGGCGAAAAGCATATTGTGCAAATCAAAAGCAAAAAACAGGCTCGTTTCATCATTTGGGAATAGTTGTTTGTTGTCAAAATTGAATAGTAAAAGTAACAGCAATTAAACACTAAACAGTCGAAAAGGGTTTTACCATTAAGGAAGTCTGAAGATTTGATGATTTGAGGTTGAATTTTGTTGTCGGATAGTGAACGACTGTATTTTCTGGTTTCCTCAGTGTCTATTTAACTTTGAACGACAGATTCATTTTAGCGTATCTTTATATGTGCGAAGAATTCATTAATTTCGTATCGCTTCGGAACAGTAATATCCCAAACCTAAACCAAATCTGACATGAAACAAACAATCCGATTACTGCTATTTATTGTTGCTAGTCTTTCAATCCTGAATTTGTCTGCGCAGGAAATCAAAACACTCCAATCTCCAGACGGAAATCTTTCCATCACTTTTCAGCTGAACAAAAATGGTGAGTTGATTTATTCATTTAGCGCTTACAAACAGTCGGTTATAATTGATTCTCGGATGGGATATTCTGCTGTAAATTCTGTTTCGGTGCCGTCTTTGGGTTGGGTTCTCGAATGTTCGGAACAACATTCGGTTGTCTCTGTTTGGAAACCTGTTTGGGGAAAACGTTTGGTTGTTCCTGATGAATACAACGAATTATTCCTAAATATGTCAGGCCCGGATACCTCGAAACTTCAACATCTACGAATCGAAGTCAAGGCATACAACGATGGAATAGCATTTCGTTACAGCGTTCCTTCCGAAGAAAAGAATAGTTTGATTGCAACTAAAGAATTAACAAGCTACCATTTTGCCGGCGATTACACGGCTTGGTTCTATAATGGCGAAAACGCCAATATTGGTCCCGAAAAACTTTCGGAAAGTAATGGAAAACGATTGCCGGTGATGACAGTAAAAGCCAGCGATAAATTGTATCTGGCCATTCATGAAGCCGACCTGGTGACTGGCGATCCGCTGGTGATTCAATCAACAAAAGGCAGCACCACTTTTTCAATAGTTTCCGATCCGGGAAAACTGGAAGGCAATTTCCAATCGGCATGGCGGGTTATTCTCTGCGGAAAAACTCCCGGGACATTGGTAGACTCGCATTTGATTGAACTATTAAATCCTGCTGCAAAGGGAGATTTTTCCTGGGTAAAACCTGGCGTAGCAGTTTGGGATTGGCGCATTGACGGCGCACAAGTTGACGGGTTCACCTATTCGATGAGCTATCCTTCGTGGGTTCGGATGGTTGATTTTGCTGCCGAAAACAACATTCGTTACCTCGTTTTAGACGCCAATTGGTATGGACCGGAGCATGAAGCAAATTCTGATCCGGTGAAAGGCGACAAAGCCAATGATGTGCGAAAATTACTTCAGTATGGAAAAGAAAAAGGTATCGGCATTTGGCTTTACCTGAACGATGTGGGTGGACGGAAATTTCCGATTGAACAGACATTGAAACAATATGGCGACTGGGGTGCAGCCGGTATCAAATATGGATTTATGAAAGGTAATCCTGCCGAGAAAAATGCTTGGACACGCAAGATTACGGAACTTTGTGCTCTAAATCACCTTCTTTGTGATTTTCACGACGGGCCAGTCCATCCTTACGGCCAGATGCGCACTTTTCCAAATGCAGTAACCCGCGAGTTTTGCCATGCCCAATTGGATGGACACCATGTTTTTGTTCCTTCAACTTTTGTAACCTCCGTTTTTGTAAATATGCTTGCCGGACCAATCGACATGAATAATGGCATGTTCGATCTTCGACAGGGAAAAACCACGCGCGTTGACGAAAATCAACCGGTTCCTTCTACTTTGGTTTCGGAAGCAGCGCGCACCCTGATTGTTTTTTCAGGAGCGACTATTATTCCTGACATTCCGGAGTATTACCGCAAGTATCCTGATTTGCTAAAATTTATTGCAGCACAAAAAATGCCCTGGAAGGAAAGCAAAACACTTTCAGGAGAAATTGGCGAATACATCGTGATGGCTCGTCAGGCATCCGATGGTGTTT
This sequence comes from Bacteroidota bacterium, assembly GCA_023251455.1. GTDB lineage: Bacteria > Bacteroidota > Bacteroidia > Bacteroidales > Prolixibacteraceae > Aquipluma. The sequence continues at coordinate 56,162 of JAHEYT010000046.1, read as the reverse complement.
GGCTGGTTGGCGCTGCTACCAACGAATTGCCCCGCGAACTCGAGATACCTCTCAATTTCCTGAAGCGAGGGAAATACGAGGTAACTGTTATTCAGGATGGCGATCAGGCTCATTATCTCAACAATAGGGAAGAATTGAAAGCTGAGAAAAAAATCATAAACCGAAAAGACGAAGTCCATGTAAAACTTGCTGCCGGAGGCGGCGCTTGCCTGATTATTAAAGAAGTGGGTCGAGTAAACTGAAAATTCGGATCAGTTTCAGAAACATTGGTGTCCGGTTAAAAATCCAAGATTCTTCGCTTCGCTCAGAATGACAGGTATTCACAGAGTCTGAAGGAAAGCAGGGTAGGTTTGCGGCGAAGCCGCAAACCTACCCTGCTTTCCTTACACAACTAGCTGATTGTCATTTCGAACGAAGTGAGAAATCTCAACTTAATATGCATTGAGAAGATTTTACCGATTAGTGTTTCAGAAAGTAAAAACATTTAAATCTCCCGAAAACATTTTGCATTTATAAATGGTTTTATTAGTCAGGTTAAACTGATTAATAAAACAACTATGGGAAAGGACGCTTTTGCGATTGAAACGAATTATCACGCTCCCCTGCAGATCGTTTGGAAAGCCATTGCCGATAAAGACGAAATGAAACTTTGGTACTTCGACCTTTCGGAATTTAAACCCGAAGTGGGATTCGAATTCCGATTTATGGGAGGCCCCGCTGAAGATCGGCAATACCTGCATTTGTGTAAAATCACAGAGGTAATTCCGGAGAAAAAACTAGCCTATACCTGGCGTTACGATGGCTTTGAAGGAAACACATTGGTTACTTTCGAACTGTTTGATGAAGCGGGACAAACCAGATTGAAACTTACTCACGAAGGTTTGGAGACTTTTTCTGCCGACAACCCCGACTTCGCCAGGGAAAACTTTGCCGAAGGATGGAATTGGCTTATTGGCACTTCACTAAAAGAATACCTGTTCAAAAATCAGAAACATTAAAATCAAACAAATATGAAACGAGCCATGAGAGATAATCTCACTCAGAAGGATGATTATCGCTGGCGAGTTCCATATGGCAATTAAAAAACAAATTATAGACATATGAAAATCGCCTCAATTATTGTCCGCGTTTTGATGGGACTTATGTTTGCATTTGCTTCCATCGTTGTTCTTTTCAAACTGATGCCACAGCCCGAACAGACAGGAAATGTCAAAATTTTTATGGATGGAATGACGGCTTCGGTTTATTTAATGACTACCGTAAAGATTGTTGAACTTGTTTGCGCCATTGCCTTTCTCTCCGGAAGGTTTGTTGCGCTCGCTACAGTAGTCATCTTCCCGATTAATCTGAACATTCTGTTATTCCATGTTTTTCTTGAACCTTCAGGATTGATTTTGGCAATTTTGCTAATACTCGGGAATCTATTTCTGGCTTATTATTATCGCGACAAGTACAAGTCCATTCTGGCCGCGAAATAACAAAGCACATCCTACATTCATTCACATAAAAACACTTTAAAATGGCAAGATTTAATCCGTATTTAAATTTTAATGGTAATGCCGAGGAAGCCTTTAATTTCTACAAATCGGTATTTGGTGGCGAGTTTGCAATGCTGATGAGGTTCCGTGATGTTCCCGGAAATGAAAAAATGCCTGCTGAAGTTTTGGACAAAATTATGCACATTGCACTACCCATTGGGAATGGCAATATGCTGATGGCAAGTGACACGCTCGAATCGCTTGGACAGAATCTGGTTGTAGGAAATAATCATTATTTCATGCTCGGTGTCGATAGCAAAGAAGAAGCCGACACTTTGTTTGCAAAACTATCGATCAATGGGACAGTTGAAATGCCACTTCAGGACACATTCTGGGGCGACTACTATGGCTCGTTTACCGACCAGTTTGGCATTCAGTGGATGATTGATTACGAATATCCGAAAGCATAATTTCTACAAACTAAATCGAAGCCCGGATCAGTCAAAATAAAGATTGATCCGGGCTTTTTTATGGCCTGATCATGAAATGTTAAAAAGAGATAATTAACATTTCTGAAATAGTTTTTTATCTAATTTTAGGTGTTCAAAATCTGTAGCCATGAAAACTTCAGTATTTATTCTAGTCATTTGCACACTGATTTCCCTATCAGTATCAGCACAAACAAAACCGGAGTCAAAATCTGACTCTGTAAAAATCGGGTTCAATTCTTATCAGCACACCCTTAACGACACCTTAAAATTAGACAACCCGTTTCTTGAAAACAATCTTCAATTACCTTATCTGAAAAACAAAGAATCCGGTTCAAATCTGAATCTGGCTTTAATTCCCCGCTATGGACATGGGTTTACCAAATCCAATTTGGAGATGCCAGTTTACAATCCCAATTTTCGGTCGAAAATGCCAATAATGAAAACAGATTCAACCATACATTATTCTATGCCGATCAAAAGATTTCCATGTTATTGACGATAGAAAAGGTAATTCCAAACACAATACCCAAGCCTGCGTTTATCAATAATTTTAGGTCAATTCCGTTGCTTTGGTACTGATTTTACCCTACCTTGCATCCTCAACTTATTCATGAGTATAATTAACCTAATCAACTAAAATGAAGCGTACTTCTATTTCAATGATGGCCGTATTGTTTGTTATGGCCTTTTCAGTAAGTCAGGTATTTGCTGAAGTCAAATTACCTTCCATTTTTTGCGACAATATGGTGATGCAGCAGCAAACCGAAGCCGCCATTTGGGGAAAAGCCACCAAAAATTCAACAGTCAAAGTGTCAACCTCGTGGAATGGCAAGAGTTACAGCACGCAGGCTTCGGCCGATGGAAGCTGGAAACTAAAAGTTTCGACCCCCAAAGCGGGCGGTCCTTACGAAATTTCGATCAGCGACGGCAAATCGTTTAAACTGAGAAACGTATTGATTGGTGAAGTGTGGGTTTGCTCCGGACAGTCGAACATGGAAATGCCCATGAAAGGCTACAAAAACCAGCCGATTCTGGGCTCGTCAGATGCTGTTGCAACCTCGTCAAATCCAAACATCAGGATGTTTACAGTAAAAAAAGCAACCAGCGTGGAACCTCTCGACGATTTTACAGGCGACTGGAAATTGTGTGAACCTGAAAATGTATACGAATTCAGTGCAACAGCCTATTATTTTGGCCTGATGCTGAATAAAACCCTGAAAGTTCCGGTTGGCCTGATCAATACTAGCTGGGGCGGAACGCGGATCGAACCATGGATCAGCGAACTGGGTTGCAAAAACTTCGATTGGGTTAAACTTCCGGAGAAAAAAACGGTTGAAAACCTGTCGCCACAAACACCAACCGTTCTGTTTAATGCCATGATCAACCCGATTGTGGGCTACGGAATGCGCGGAGCCATCTGGTACCAGGGCGAATCGAACCGCAACGAGCCCCAAGAATATCAGAAACTGATGCCGGGTTTAATCGAAAACTGGCGCTCGTTATGGGGAATTGGCGAATTTCCGTTTTACTTTGTTCAGATTGCACCTTTCGACTACGGCCCAACCGGATTGAGTTCTGCTTACCTTCGTGAAGCCCAGTTGAAAGCTTCAACCGCTATTAAAAACATCGGCATGGCTTGTATTATGGATATTGCTGAAAAAGATTGCATCCATCCGGCGGCGAAAGAAACTGGCTCAAAGCGTTTAGCTTTTCTGGCTCTGGCTCAAACCTATGGAATCAAAGGAATTGCCTACCAAAGTCCGGTTCTGAAAGAAATGAAGGCCGCAGAAGGAGTAGTAAAACTGACCTTCGACGATGCACCCAACGGGTTAACTTCGTATGGCAAAGAATTGAGTTGCTTTGAAGTGGCGGGAGCCAACAAACGGTTTTTTCAGGCCAAAGCATTCATTACCAACGCTGGCATTACTTTAATTTCGCCTTCAGTTGCCGAACCGGTTGCCGTGCGCTACGCATTTAAAGATTTTATTGTTGGCGATCTGTTCAGCACCGACGGATTACCCGTCTCATCATTCCGCACTGACGAGTGGGAACCTGAAAAATAAAACCAGACAAAATATAGTCATAAAAAAACCGGTCAGTTAGTCCGGTTTTTTTATGCTCCAATTTCATATTCCTGACGAAAACGAATGGTTGTTTTTTACCGAGTTGGCAACAAGTTTGGATAATGACTTTTAATGATTGTTTTCATCGTCTCCGGAAGTTGTTTCAACGGAACTGGTTTGTCCTGCGGACGGGTTTGTTTCTGATTGATTTCGCCCATTAAACTCCATCGGCGGGTCATTTCTGCCGGTTCTCTGGCGGGTAAATCATATCTCGTAAAATCAATAACCTCTTCAGAATTATCGATCTTCAAATTACGAAGTAAGGCCAGCCGAAAATCTTTATTCATAAACCAACGGATTTCCTTATCAGCATCCGAACCTCCAATGCCCGACCCAATTTCTTCAAAGCGGTAATCGAAATCATTGGTGCGATAGTGCTTCCGCCAGATTAAGCCAAACTCGCCCTGGGTGATGAACTTCACATCAGGCCAACGCTTTTTGATTTCGCTCAGCCAGCTAGTCAGTCCGGCCACGTCGATCGGAAGCGATACTTCCCAGCAGTTGGTCACCCAGGCAAAACCGTTCAACTCAAATCCCCGGTCGAAATGAATGGCAGTGGAATGAAGCATTTCTTTCAGTCCCAATTCTAATCCGTATTTCCCCAATGTTTCGATTGGACCCACACCCATCCTGCTGTTAAAACCTTCTTTAAAACCTTCCCGGCGGGCTGCCAAAAAATCGGTTGTCCAACCATCCAGGTTCACGCAATCAACAAAATCGACTTTTCCTTGTGCCGGTTTGCAGAAATGCTCCTTGGACGGATAAAACGGATAGCAAACAGCTCCATCTCCATCCTGATTATCGATCGCATACTGGCTCCATATATTTCCCTGGCACACGTGAATTCCTTCCTCTTTTGCCAGGTAATCCTGATTTGTCGCCGATAAAAAACCAGCCACAACACTCTTCGGACGGTAGCCATTACCTACGATTTCCGAGACTTTGGCCAACCCATCGTGCAAATCTTTATTTACCTGTTCGTTCGGATTATAGGCATTGGCAAAATAGGCCCCCGGGATGAACGTAATTTCATCGCCATATTTCTTTTGGTAACCCACGACAAGTTCCCTAATTTTTCGATAATTAAAAGTTGTATCGTGCAGGGCCAGCCAGCTGAAAGCCCAGGTTATTTTAGCCCCAGGAAATCCGGCGCTAATGGCATTCCTGAATTTGGTTACCACCGCCGGAGTATGTAGGCTTCGTTCATCTTCACCTACATTTTTGTTACGCGCAACTTCAATCTGGTTTACCCGGATCACCGCATTGAAGGTTAGAAAACGGTTTCCCATTAACGGAACGGAATCACTTTGTTTCTGGTTGTCGTTGGTTGATACTTCGGAAAGAAAAGTAAAAAGCACCAGAAATAGCGAGAATAAGAATGTTCTCATTGGAAATGGTTTAGTTGGTTCGTTATCCGATTAATTCTTCTCAAACGTCTTTTGTCGCCTAAGAAATTCAGGTATAAAGGTGGCAATAATTTCGATTGTAAGAACAATTCGCCTGAAACAACAAAACCTCTGTTCAGGATACAGGGGTTTTGATTTTATCGGTCATATCGAATTAAAACTAATCAGTATTCAGTGCTTTAACTCTGGAAACCAATAAAGTGATACCAATTCCGAAAACCCCGATTACGGCAAAAGAGTATCGCAAACCCGCAGCTGCCGAAATATAACCAATGAGAGGAGGTCCCATCAAAAATCCAAGGAAACTGACACTTGAAACAGTTGCCAGGGCAATTCCGGGCGAAACTTTTGAATGTCGGCCGGCAGCGCTGTAAACCGTTGGTACGATGCTCGAAACACCCAATCCAACCAGCATAAATGCCAGTGTGCATGGCACCAGATAGGGGAAGAAAACTGCGGTAAATAAACCTGTCGAAATCATTACTCCACAAATCTGCAACAGCCGTTTCCGGCCAATTTTTGAAATCAGGTAATCGGCAACAAAACGTCCGGTTGCCATCATAATCATAAACGAAGTATAACCAAGTACAACAAGCGATGGCGGCGCATTAACCACATCTTTAAAGTAAATTCCACTCCAGTCGAACATGGCTCCTTCGCTGGCCATGCTGCAAAAGCCTATGATGCCGAGCTGTAAAAGAATACCATCAGGTTTATTGAAAAATTTCTTTTTAGGTTCTTCGGAGAATGGAGTAGGGTTGCTTCTGACCAAAAACGGGTAATTAATCCAAACGGTTGTCCAAACAATCAGGATAATAATTACAAAATGCCAGTAAACAGGTACTTTCAGATTAATCATTGCCAATCCGATGAGCGCTCCGGTAAACCCGGCAAGGCTCCATCCGCCATGGAATGAGGCCATTATGGGGCGCTCATAGATGCGTTCAGCAGCAACGCCCTGAGTGTTGATTGAAATGTTACACAAGTTACCCGACAATCCAAATAGAAACAAGGCTATGGCCAATTGCCATCCGGCCTGCACCAGACCAACGTTGCTCAGGCAAATGGTATAAATTGGGAGTGCATACAACAAAACTTTATGGCTTCCAAAACGGGTCACCAACTTTCCGGAGAAAGGCATCATCAGGAATTGCCCGACCGGCAAAGCAAAGAGAATAGTGCCAAAAAGGGCATCATTTAAATTGAGTGCTGTTTTAATATCTGGAATACGGCTTGCCCACGACGAGAAGCATAATCCCATGCTGAAATAAACCAATGCAACTGCGAATCGTATTCGCCTTTTATCGGTAATTGGGTTGGTTTGCACTGCTATGTTTTGTGTGTAATCTGACATTTGTAATCTGAATTTAAGAACCAGCGAGCATTCTAACCTAAAGAAAACCAACTCGATTGCCTCTGCTGCCGTATTTTAACGGATTGCAAAAATACACAACTTGTTCTCTGCAAAAGCAAACTTGACAGTTTCTGACACCAGATTTATCAATCATTTCAAATCAACAACACAGATACGAATTACGGCATAAAAAAACCGGCCAAACTGACCGGTTTATAATTTAAGTAGAACTAACCTTCTAAATCTATTCCCATTTAATGGTCTTCGAATCGATAGTAACAAACTGAATATTGTTTGCTTTGTCAGTTGCTGTGCCTGTTTCAACTTTTACACCAAGCAATTCGACCACATAATTGGTATTTACGACAGGCGATACTCCGTATGCCCAGCCTGCAGATGATGTTCCGAATTCGAATTCTTTTACATCCGTTGCGAGATAATTACTTGAAAATATAAGTTCAGCTTTGTTCGCCGAATACAATTTTACCACATAGGCATCGGCACCAGTGATTAGGTCCCAGGTTGTTTTAAGTTTCTGGCTGGTCATCGTCGCTGTTTTAATCACGATTGGGGTCAACTTTTCGTCACCAACAGCATCATCACCTACCAACTTTACATCCTTCGACGAAATAACTTCAATCGAGTAGGTACCTTTTACCGGCATCTCGCTGGTATAATCAGCAGCCTGCGGATAATAGACAAATTGCTGTTTGTTTGCAGTGGCAGTAAGCTTGTAAACTTTGCCTCCAGTGCCTGGCGCTGTAACCTGAGCCGATTTAATATCGAAATCGGCAGTTGCATAAACAACGATACCATATTTCACTCCTGCGTCAGTTTTTATATCCTGAACGATAACATCTGAAACTGCAGTTAAAGACGTTGGTTGGTCTTCAATACACGATTGCAACGAAATAACACCTGCCGACAGGCAAAGAACACCTGCCAGTAATTTTCTGAAATTTTCCATTCTAAAATGCGTTTTAATTGTTTTTAAAAATACCGTATTTCTGTTATTTAAACAAGACCCGTTCGTGAGAGCCAGTTCTTTTGTTTGCATTTAAGATGTGCATTCGTTTACAACGGTTGCGTTGCAGTTTTGGAAATTCGAAGAATCAAGCCGACAGCGTTAGTTTAAAACATGCGGTATTTGCTTAACGCATCTGACATTGAAATAGGTGAGTCTGGTGTATAATTTATTTGCTAGATCTTAAAATGTTTATTTATGGTCTCCATCAACAGCTTTCTCTTAATCGGTTTTGAAATGTAATCGTTGCACCCGGCTTCCAGTGCTAATTCTTTATCGCCAGATAACGCGAAGGCTGTTTGTGCAATAATGACTACCGATTGGTTGAATTTCCTGATTTGTCGGGTGGCTTCGTAACCATCCATTTCGGGCATCTGAATGTCCATCAAAATCAGGTCAATATCCGGATTTTTGCGGCAAATCTCTAAAGCTTCAAGCCCGGTTCTTGCCATAAATGCTTCTTTGTTAAACTTTTGAACAATCTTTGAAAGAAGTATGGCCGATTCAGCATCGTCTTCTGCTATTAATATTTTTAGCATATGAGCCGGTTTCTCTGTGCTATTGTCTAAAATCGTAATTTTACTTTCAATTTTTTCTTCCGCACCAGTCGTGCACGGAATGGTAAAGTAGAAAGTACTTCCTTTGCCTTCTTCACTTTCAGCCCAAATGCGGCCACCTAACATTTCCACGTAGGCTTTCGAAATGGATAATCCAAGGCCTGCGCCTTCATATTTCCGGTTTAACGATTCGCTGCCTTGCCTGAACCGTTCAAATATGATTCCCAACTGTTCATGGCGAATCCCAATGCCGGTATCTTTCACATAAAACGTGAGGGATTTTGGTTTTTTCAGAGACAAGGCATGCACTGTCTCTACAACGCCAGAACCATATTCACATCCAAATTCTATTGACCCTTTATGAGTGAATTTGATGGCATTATTTACCAGGTTGGTGAGTATCGCATATATTTTCTGCCGATCGGTTTGAATGACAGATTCCTTTTCTGCTAAAGTATTCTGAAATGAAATCCGAAGTCCTCTTTGTTCGGCTTCAGGCCTGAAGAAATTACAAATAAATTCAAGTTGCTTATTTACATCCGTTTCAGAAAACGAAACTTGCATTTGTCCCGATTCTATTTTCGAGATATCTACAATATCATTGATGATATTGACCATTCTCGTTCCACTTTTTTCAATGATGCTAATGTACTCCTGCTTCTCTTCACCGGTAATATTAGGTTCTTTCATGAGTTCGGCAAAACCCAGGATTCCATTCATCGGAGTGCGGATTTCGTGGCTCATATTGGCCAGAAAAGCCGATTTTAGTCGGTCGCTTTCTTCGGCTTTTTCTTTTGCTTTGATCAAATCTTCCTCAATTTCTTTGCGTTCGGTGATATCCTGTATGGCGCCAAGCATCAGTATTGGTCTATTTTGAGCATCAAATTTCAACTCACCCCTGCCATGAACCCAACGCACCGCCCGATCATTTTGCCTGACAATCTGATATTCTTTATCAAAGTTGGTTGTGCGACCTATTACTTCCTGACTAAAATAATCGTTCATAATTTGTTGCCATTCCGGATGAATAATTGTAATCCAGTTTTCAATTGTTTTATCAAAATCAGGTGCAATTCCAAAAATGGAGTTCAGCATTTCAGAGCTTGTCCATTTGCCTGAATTTATTTCAAGGGCATAAGTTCCCAGTCGGGCAATTAGCTGTGTTTCTTTCAAAAACCGTTCGCTGGCCCGCAGCGCCTCATCAACCTGTTTCCGTTTGGTGATATCCTGCACGGTGCCTATGCTCCTGACCGAATTGCCGGTTATATCAAAATCTATGCGGGTTTCAGCCAATACATGATGGACAGAGGAATCCCGGTAAATAATCCGGTATTCAACTGAAGGTGAATTTTTATGTTCGAAATTGTTATACAAACTTTCTTTGAAAGACAGAACGTCATCAGGATGAATCCTTTTCATCAGGGATTCCGGATTACCGTCAAACGTATCGGGATCGATATCGAACAGCCGAAACATCTCTTTCGAGCATTTCACCGAATTGGTATTCAAATCCCACTCCCAGCTGCCTATGTTAGCAATTCGCTGGGCTTCAGCAAGGTTTCCTTCAGATAAGCGGTGTTTCATTTCGCTATCGGCTGAGCGGGTTCTTTCTAAGGTATAATGTTTGTGAATAAATTTCACAAACAGGAAAATAAAGTACGAAGTATAGATTAGCGTAAAAAGAGAATCGATCCAGCGATCGGTCTCCGATGAATAATTGGTTATTAAATCGGGTCGGTAAAACTGGATGAGATAAACAACAATATTGAGCGCCACAAAAAGCAGGAATACATACTTTTTCTTTTTATCCGGAAAAACCACTAATCCTAGAATCAGGATGACAAAGCCGGGCATGATATTCGACCCATTGATACCGCCATTAAACACCCATATGACTGAAATACTGACCAGAGCTATGAGGATAATCGGAACTTTAAAAGTTTCAATTTTTTGTTTATATCTCACGAAATAATAAATTATGAACAGCAAAACGGACAAAAGAAGTGGAATGATTGCTGCCGTTAAGGAGGTGACAAGTAGTAAATTTAGAACAGAACCAACCATGCTTGTTAATATTCCAACAACTAATGACGATAAAAACAGGCGGTTCTCTAACGAGAAATCTTCATTTTCAGCGAAAATGAATTGAATCGCTTTTCTAACTTTATTCATATTCAGTGATGTTTGTTTTGTATCAAAAAAGTGACGAATCAAAAATCCTGACTCACCCCGTCGCATCTGCGATGCTCTTCCCCTCTCTACGCTTAGAGAGGAGAGAAGACCGATTGACAGGTCTTCGGGGAGAGTGAATTAATACGACAAATAAATTACGCTACTTAGTTCATTTCTTTCGTTAATTTTCTTTTTTTTGGCAACGTCAGATAAAATGTACTCCCTTTTCCAACTTTGCTTTCGACCCGGATTTTGCCACCGTGTTTTTCAACCAATTCTTTACAGATAATGAGACCCAGACCCGAACTTGATTCACCTTCAGTGCCTCTGCGATTGTTATTTCGGTCGATATTGAAAAGTTTGTCGAGAATGCTTTTTTTCATCCCAATACCCGTGTCTTTGACTGAAATTTCGATGTTTTGATCTCCGTTAACTTGGGCTGAAAGAAAAACTTTCCCATTTTTGGGTGTAAATTTTACGGCATTCGAAGCTAAATTCCGGATGATGGAGCTCATCATGCTCTTATCGGCATACACTTCCAGATCGTCAGGAACACAATAGCTTATTTCAATCTTCTTTTTATTGGCCAGTTCTAAAACAGGGAGCAGAAATTCATCCATTTTATTCTGAAGAATAAATGCTTTAGGATTGAAACTGGTATTGCCCCTTTTAATGAGCGACCACTCTAAGAGATTTTCAAGTAAATTGTATACGCTGAGTGTTGTACCTCTCAATGCTGTGACCATTTTATGAATATCATCCGGTGTAAGGTTCGGAAGGTCTTCATCCAATAAATGTGTTAGCCCAAGGAGCACATTAAACGGATTTCGCAGATCGTGAGCTATGATGGAGATAAACCTGTCTTTTTCTGCAACCAGATTCGAAAGTTCTTCATTTTTAAGATTAATCTCGTTTTCAGCTTGTTTGCGTTCGGTGATGTCAACAATTAGCCCATGCCACAAAGTATCACCGTTTTCGAGCGGTTCGGGTGTCGACCTAAAATGCATCCATTTTGTATTTCCGTCAGCCACGATGCGTCCTGTCCAATTGAATGGCCGATGCTGATAGATTCCGTCCTGGCTCAAGGTTTTAAAGCCATCCACATCATCCGGATGAATGGCTTTAAAAATGGTTTGGTTATCGGCGAGTAAACTTTCGACACTTAAGCCGAGCATTTCGGCCATGCGGGGACTGGCATAATCGAGCGCAAAAGCGCCATCAGGCTTAGTGTGTAAAATGTATACTCCAACCGGTATTTTTGCAACCAAATCGTCATATTGTTGCTTACTTTTAAGCAACGCTGCTTCGGCCTGTTTGCGTTCGGTAATATCAATTTCCTGAATAATGGCATTGGTTACTTTTCCCTGATCATTCAATATGGGTGAAATGTTAATATCCAGAAAAATCTGAGTCGTTTTTTCGAGCTTAACACTTTTAATGACTGCAGTATCATACGAAGTCTCGAACCGAACAGTAGCTCCCTTCTCAAAAACATCTTTAACCAAAGGCATCAGACCTTGTTCTTTAATGAGATTATCATTCAGTATGTTATAAATACCTACTACCTCCTTATCCTGAATTTGGAGATGATCACGGCATGCCTGATTCATTCTGATAAGGGTTCCGGTTTCATCGGAAATCCAAAGTATATTCGGGCTGTTTTCGATAATGCTATTCAGGAAGATCTGGGATTGGCGTTGAGCTTCTTCTGTCTTTCTCCGTTCGGTAATGTCTATCGCAGTTAACAAGCAGTGTTCGCCACTTTCAGTTGTGATTCCATTGAGCTGAACGTATAGGAGTTTGTTGCCTTCGACCGATAGGGTAACCTCGCACGATTCTTTTACTTTGCTTTGAAATACTTTACCGATAAACACATTAAAGCCGGGTCGGGTATCGTTTGAAATGAAGAATTGGAAATTGCTGTTGATTATACCTGAACGATCTTTCCCAAGCATTTGTGCCCCGTTAAAGTTCAACCTGATAATTTCGCCTGCCGGGGAAAGTGTAAAATATCCGACAGGTGCAAAATCATAAAGACTAACGGCATCCTCTGTTGCTGATATAGCCTGCAGAAGTTCTTCATTTTGCACTTCCAGCTCGATCTGATGTACCTGAAGTTCGTGAATTAGTTTTTGAGAATTTGCTTCAGAAAGCGGCGAAGCTGTTCCGCTTGGGTTCAATCGCATTTCTGCCTTTTGGCGAAGTTTGGATAATTCGCTTGCCGGGTCGTTTTGGTTTTTCATAGTGCAATGCTTATACTTAAAATGCTTTTTTTAACATCCAGAATAAGATGATCTGAAGATTTTAAATAGATTCATTGCATCCTACCCCTCTAATTCTTTTCACTCCCAAGGTATTAAGTATTTCGACATAATAAAACAACATTTTGGTAATTATTCAATTTCTAAAACATTTCAGGCAAATTAGAAAAGATATTTGAAAAATGGATGTTTCATTGGCTTATATCTACCGTTCGTGTAAAAAATCGGCTATTCGTTTCTGAAATAGAATCAACCTAAAATGATCAATTGGTACAAAAATATGCCAACTTCATCTTGGATCGGCAAACAGAGCGTTCGATTTCGGAAACTCGAACGTCAATTTTAGAGATAAAATGCCATACTTTTATTCTGAAAGTTAAGGTATACAGATGTATACAGCGAACTTATTGTATGCGGCTTTATAGTTTCCGCGTCCTGATTTTTTTTAGGTGTTTTTGGAGTATTAAATTTTGGAAGAATTTCATAAAAGTTGTTCGTTCGGGTTGTGATTTTAAAGTAAGTAGCTTTCCGACATGTAAAGCATTGATCGTCTGATTTTTATTCGGATTTGAAAATCTCTCTGAACAAAGTATAACCACAATATATGTTTAAAAGACTAAAATGAGTTAATACATGTCATTTAAGCAGAAATATTTGTAACTTGAAAACAAATTAAGAAATAGATGCCATTCGTAAAGAATAAATTCAAGATTTCAAGATTGTTTATCATCCCGAAAAGAGAAATTTATTTTTGCAGTGCATCTCTTGTTACGGATGCTTTATGAAAAAAACTACCCCAACTTCAATAGATTCATTGCGCCAACAGGCCGAAGAAATTCTAAAATCAAGACTTCCAATCACTGGAGCGTCTCTTTCTGAGACAGAAACATTAAAACTCATTTACGAACTTCAGCTACATCAAATTGAATTGGAATTGCGGCATGAAGAACTTTTAAAGACCAGAGAGCTTGAAATAAGGCACGAAAACGAAGGTAAATATCGCTACATGTTTGCCAACAACCCGCAACCCATGTGGATTTTCGACCAGCAAACGCTGGCTTTCCTTGAGGTAAACGATGCCGCTATACATCATTACGAGTATACCCGGGACGAATTTCTTTCGATGACTCTAAAAGATATTCGACCAGAAGAAGAAGTGGAAAGTATGATTAAAGAGGTGGAACGGACACAGAAAACATACAATCCGGCTAAAGAATGGCGTCATAAAAAAAAGAATGGTGAAATCATTGATGTCGAAATTATCTCCCACCCCATTACCTATGAGGGTCGCATTGCCCGGCATGTGATGGTAAATGATATCACAAGGCGTAAACTTACAGAAGAAGCATTAATAAAAAGTGAAGAGCGCTCGCGCAATGCCCTCGATCATTTGCTGGAAGGTTGCCAGATTATTGGGTTCGACTGGCGATACATTTACCTGAACCACACAGCAGAGATTCACAATAAACGGTTGAAAGATGAATTGCTGGGGCAACGATATATGGATATGTGGCCCGGTATTGAGGCAACAGAAGTTTTTAAGGTTATCCGGCAAACGCTGGAAGAGCAGGTTTCTTCTCATTTCGAGAACGAATTTGCGTTTCCGGATGGAAGCTGTGGTTGGTTTGACCTGAGTATCCAGCCAGTGCCTGAAGGAGTATTTATTTTGTCGATAGACATTACCGAACGCAAAAAAATTGAAAATGCCTTGCGCGAAAACGAGGAAAAATACCGCTTAATTGCTGACAATTCGGACGACTGGATTTATTGGGTAGCGCCCGATGGTCAGTTTAAATATGTATCACCAGCTTGCGAAAGGGTTACCGGCTATTCTCCGGAAGAGTTTACCAGTCATCCCGAACTCACTCATCAGATTGTATTCGAGGCTGACCGTGAAAAAGTCAGTCAGCATACTCGTATCTCAAAACTGGACGACACACCCCACAATCTGGAGTTTCGTATCGTTACCAAAACAGGGGAAATACGCTGGATTAATCACAGTTGCAGTCCGATATTTAGCGATGAAGGGGAATATTTAGGCAGGCGTGGCACAAACCGAAACATCACTGAACGCAAACTACAGGAAGAACAACTATACGAAAGCGAATTCAGGTTTAACAAACTGTACGAAAATGGCCCTTTCGGAATGGTAATGGCTGATAAAGAATTCAGATTTAAAAAAGCGAATTCGGCGTTTTGCGAGATCATTGGGTACACTGAAGTTGAACTTCAGCAACTCACATTTAAAGATGTAACACATCCCGATGACACCCCAAAAGACTTGGCCAATGTAAGGAAACTGATGAATAAAGAAATATCGGTTTATAAAACCGAAAAGCGTTATATCCGAAAAGACAGGCAAGCGATTTGGGGAGCACTTACTGTAACTCCAAACTATGATAGCGAAGGTCAATTTCTTTATTATTTGGGTATAATTGAAGATATCTCCCGGCGTAAGCAGGCAGAAGAGAATCTGCGTGAGCGCGAAAATAAATTGGGTACCATCTTAACCCTCCTGCCAGTAGGAATCTCCATTCTGGATCTGGATCAGGAAATTGTATACGAAAATCCGGCCCTGGAAAATATATTGGGTATAACCATGGAAGGTTTATCACAGGGAGATTATCGCGAACGTAAATATTTAAGAGGCGATGGAACTCCAAAGCCTGCTGAAGAATTTGCCAGCGTGCGTGCATTTAATGAGAAAAAAGCTTTTCAAAATATCGTCACTGGTGTGGTAAAGGAAGATGGCCATACCGTGTGGACAAATGTGAGCGCTGTTCCCGTTGAATTCCCTGACTGGAAAGTAGTACTGGTTACGGCAGACATCACAAGCCTTAAACAGATTGAGGACGCGTTGAAAAAAAGCAAACAATTACTCTCCGAAACAGAATCAATTGGAAGGGTTGGTGGTTGGGAATTTAATATGGATACCAAGGAACAGACCTGGACGGAGGAGGTCTATCGAATACATGAAGTTGATCTCGATTTCAACCAGAATGTGGATAATGGAATTAATTTTTATACCCCTGCATCAAGACCAATTATCGAAAAGGCTGTACGGCGGGTTATTGAATTCGGCGAACCTTTTGATTTAGAACTGGAAATCGTTACTGCCAAAGGAAATTTGCGAAAAGTTCATACCATTGGCAAAGCAGATTTAGGAAATCGCAGAGTTTATGGTTTTTTTCAGGATATTACGGAACGAAAACTGGCCGAAGAAGAAATAATAAGGCTGAATGAACGTATTTCAACGGCGACACGTGCATCACAAGTTGGCATTTGGGACTGGAATGTTAAGGATAATATTTTAACCTGGGATGACCAGATGTATGCACTTTATGGAGTTAAAAAAGAGGAATTTGCCGGAGCCTACGAAGCCTGGGTAAGCGGACTTCATCCAGATGACAAAGAATTAGGCACCAAACAAACCCAATTGGCTTTAAATGGAGACAAGGAATATGATACAGAATTTCGGGTAATTTGGCCCGATGGCACTATTCGGTATTGTAAAGCCAGAGGTGAAGTATTCCGAAATGAAAAAGGTGAACCTGTCCGGATGGTGGGGATTAACTATGATGTTACTCAACAAAAACTGATTGAGAAAGAACTTCAGGAAAGTGAAGAATACCTAAAATTAGGATATGATACAGCCAACCTGGGTATTTGGAAAAATGACCTGAATACGATGACTGTTGAATTCGACGAACGGGCGCGTAGTCATTATGGTTTTGAGGAATCGGTTGTAATGCTTTCTGATGTTATTGACCGAATCCATCCTGATGATAAGGGGAGATTGGTAGCGGAAATAGAAAAAGCAACCTCCCCGTCAGGTACCGGAAGATATTCAACAGAATATCGTGTCATTCATCCCGATGGAAGCGTTCACTGGCTTTATATTGGCGTACGGGTAACTTTTGATAGTGAAGGAGAAAACCGCCGGTCTGTCATGGGTTTTGGCACTTCACTGGATATTACTGAGCGAAAACGTGCTGAAGAAGCGCTGCGCGAAAGTGAGGAGAAATTCCGCAATCTGATTGAAAGCCTTCCGTTACCAGTGACCTATGTGAACAGGGAGGGCGAGATTGTATTTCGAAACGATCGTTTCCTGCAGGTAATGGGTTACTCACGTAAAGAAGTACCAACAGTAAACGAATGGTGGGGAAAAGCTTATCCAAATGAAAAATATCGGAAGCAGGTCGTTCAACAATGGGGAATGGCTGTGGAGAATGCAAGAGCAAATGATACCGATATTGAACCTACGGAATACAAGATCACCTGCAAAGACGGCGTTGAACGGACAATGATTGTTTCAGGTATCCTTATTGAAGATAACCTGCTTATCACCTTTATTGACATTACTGACCGAAAAAAGGCAGAGGAAGAAGTCAGGAAATTGAACGAAACGCTTGAACAACGCGTTGAGGATCGCACCAAACAATTGAAGGAAGCCAACCAGGAACTGGAAGCGTTTTCGTATTCGGTATCGCACGATTTGCGCGCCCCGCTTCGTCACATCAATGGATTTGTTGACTTACTAACCGAAAATTACAACGATTTGCTACCCGAAAAAGGGAAACATTACCTGAGTATCATCGTGAATTCGTCCCGTCATATGGGAACGCTCATTGACGATCTGCTCCAATTCTCAAGGACAGGAAGGCAGGAAATGCAGAAGACGAAACTGGATATGAATGTGGTCGTTCAGGAGGTTTTAAAACTGGCAAAACAAGACATTCATGGCCGTAACATTGAATGGAACATTTCGGCATTGCCAATCCTCACAGGCGACCATTCCCTGCTGCGAATGGTGTGGTTCAATTTATTGAACAATGCCATTAAATTCACCAAAGCGAAAGAACCTGCCATTATACAAATTGGATACCGTGAAGAAAAAAATGAACATGTTTTTTTCGTTCGCGATAATGGTGCCGGATTTGATATGCGTTTTGCGCACAAATTGTTTGGAGTATTTCAACGACTCCATTCCACTCAAGAATTCGAAGGAACAGGTATTGGACTAGCAAATGTTCGCCGCATCATTTTGAAACATGGCGGAAGAACCTGGGCCGAATCGCAACTAAAACAAGGAGCTACATTTTATTTTACATTACCTAAACCTAAATAATAAGAGAAATGATTGCATTAAAAAAAATCCTTTTGGTCGAAGATAATCCAAACGACATTGAGTTGACACTGGAAGCTCTGGTGGAACAAAACCTTGCAAATAGAGTGCTCGTATTTAACGACGGCGTTGAGGTTATTGAATATTTAAGGTATGAAGGGCTACACGCTGATCGGGAAAAAGAAAATCCGGCGGTAATACTTCTGGATATAAAAATGCCCCGGATGGATGGCATCGAAGTGCTTCAGGAAATAAAAAGCAATCCTGAACTAAAAACAATACCGGTTGTTATGCTTACTTCATCACGCGAAGAGCCTGATTTAAAGAAGTGTTACGAACTTGGAGTCAATGCCTACGTGGTGAAACCGGTTAATTTTAAAGATTTTTTTGAAGCCGTTAAAAGTTTAGGAATATTCTGGGCTGTTCTTAACGAACTTCCCAATAATGGAGAAAAAAAGTATGATTGAGAAAAATGAAATGCCAGCAATACTTAATGTTCTATCACTGGAAGACTCTGATATTGATTTTGAAATAATCAGCGAACAACTCGTTAAAGCCGGATACAATTTAAATATCTCACGAACAGACGAGGAGGCTAAATTTTTATCATTAATTCGAAACAATAGATTCGACGTTATTCTGGCCGATTTTAACCTGCCACAGTTTGACGCATTCGAAGCATTAAAGCTGTGCAACGAGCATTGCCCCGATGTTCCGTTTATATGTGTATCGGGCTCAATCGGAGAAATTACGGCCATCGAACTATTTAAAAAGGGAGCTGTTGACTATGTACTGAAAGACAGGCTGGAAAGACTTCCGTTTGCTATAAAGCGAGCACTTCAGGAAAAAAATGAGAAAAAAGCCCGCGAGCTTGTTGAAGAAGAGTTGAAAAAGAAAGAGATTAATTATCGTACACTTACAGAAAATATTCCCGATGTTATTGCCCGTTTGGATAAAGACCGGAAATACATATACATAAATCCTGCTATAGAGAAAGTAACTGGATTGGCCCCCAACGCATTTTTGGGTAAAACGAATGAAGAAGCCGGAATGCCGAAAAAAAATGTTGACGTATGGAATGAGCATATGCAGTATGTATTTCAAAAGGCAGAACAGAGTATATTTGAATTTATATTCCAAACCCCGGATGGCATCCGATATTTTTCGTTACTTATTGTACCTGAGCTCTCCGAAGATGGAAAAGTTAGTTCGATATTGACAGTTGCCCGGGACATTAGCGAGCATAAACTAGCTGAAATTGCATTAAGAAAAAGTGAGGAACGGCTCAGAGATATCGTTTTCAGCACGGCCGATTGGGTTTGGGAAATCGATGAAAATGGGAAATATACCTACAGCTCGCAAAAAGGCAATGAACTTTTCAATGCATCCCAGGAAGAAATTATCGGAAAAACGCCATTCGATTTTATGCCGGAAGATGAAGCCAAAAGGGTAGCTCCCATTTTTAACGGAATTATTGCAAATAAAGCGCCTATAAAAGATCTGGAAAATTGGAATACTGGTAAAGATGGCAAAATGATTTGTTTGCTGACCAATGGAGTACCTATATTAGACAACGAAGGTTTACTCAAAGGTTACAGGGGAATAGACAAAAACATTACAGAGCGAAAAAATGCCGAACAGGAATTAATAACTGCCAAGGAAAAAGCTGAAGCCAGCGACAGGTTAAAAACTGCCTTTATGAATAACATTTCGCACGAAGTAAGGACTCCATTAAACGGGATTTTAGGTTTTAGCCAAATAATAACAGACCCTGACTTTTCAAATGAGGAAAAAGAAGGATATTACAGGTGACTTAACGATAGTTGCGACCGTCTTTTGAATACAGTTACCAACATTATGGATATTTCACTGCTGGCATCTGGTATTCAGAAAATAACAAACAAAGAAGTTGAACTGTGTAATCTGATCAGCAGTATTAGTGAAAAATTCAGCATGTCCTGTGAGCAAAAAAACATCAAAATCTATACACCCGAAAATACCACCAACACCCAACATAAAATATTTACCGACGAAGAGCTTTTAGGAAAGATATTTCATCTGTTAATTGATAATGCAGTGAAATTCACCTCACACGGAACAATAACCGTTGGTTGTGAAAAGAATAAAAAGGATTACCATTTCTTTGTTAAAGATTCAGGCATAGGTATTTCTGAAGAGCACAAAAGCCGGATATTTGACAACTTTGAACAAGAAGATTTTGCAAGCACCCGAAAATATGAAGGCAGCGGAATTGGACTTTCGATTGCCAAAGGGTTGGTTGAACTGCTTGGCGGAAGAATATGTCTAGATTCAGAAAAAGGCAAAGGCTCTACCTTTTATTTCACTTTGCCCATTCCTGAAAAAGCTAACAACTGATAAATCAGATGAATTCTACCGATTGACATTTCCGGCCACAACCGTGTAACAGTCTTCCGGATTCAGATATTGCTGCGCCAAGGTCATTAATTCGGCTGAGGTAATGTTGCGCAAAACCCTCAACGCCTCGTCGTAAAACGTATAATCCAAACCAAAATCGTTAATGGCTTTGAAGCTTCCGGCCAACGCAAACGGGCCATCGAAATCGCGCAAAAACTCGCCTAATAAATAGCTTTTTACGGTTTCCAATTCGTTTTCCGAAACCAGTTCGGTCTGAAGCCGATGCATTTCAACAGCAATTTCTGCAAGTGTTGGTTCAATATATTCATTCCCGACTTCGGTTGAAATAACCAGGTAACTGGCTTGTTTCAGTGTCAAAACAAAACTTCCGATTCCGTAGGTATAACCTTTTTCTTCTCGGATATTGGTCATCAATCGGGAACCAAAATAACCGCCCAAAATAGTAATCAAAATAGACAGGGCATGATAATCCGGATGGGTTTTCGGAACCCAAAACTTACCAACCCGAATGGCCGATTGAATTCCACTGGCTTTTTCAACATGATGCCTTTTCACCGGATCGGTACAAATTTCGTATTCGGGTTTGGCAGCTTGTTCTTGCGTCCAGTCGCTTCCGCCAAAATGCTTGTCCAAAAGCCCAAGCACTTGCTCATCGATCATTCCGGCTGCAATGATATGGCAGTTCCCGGCGTGATAATAGGTGCGGTAAAACTGCATCAAATCATCACGTTTGATCACATCGAAATCTTCCAATTTGTTGTTGATGGCATAGGGATGGGCGTTGCCAAACATCACTTGTGTAAATTTTTTCTGGCAAAGAGTGCGAACCTTCTCGTTTTCGAGCAGCCATTTCTGCTTGTTTTTGTCAATCAAAACTTCGAGTTCGTATTCCGGAAATATCGATCGTTTGATCAGATCTTCCATCACTTCCAATATTGCAGGCAGGTATTTTCCAAGACTCACCACGCTAACAAATCCCTGATTCTGGTCAACGGTTAGCTGTATGTGGGCTCCGTAAAAGTCGAACTTTTCGGCAATTTCAGCGGCTGTAAAATTTTGGCTGCCTTCTTCAAGCATCGAATTACAAAGGCTTGCCACCAGATTGGCAGACTGAAACCAGGTTCCGGCTTCGAAAACAAAATCAATTTTAACCACATCCTGGGTTCCGGCGTTGACGAAATGAACCGGAATGCCGTTTGAAAGCATCCGTTTTTCGGCCTTCACCATATCGATGTGTTCAATCGGATTAACTGTGGGTTGTATCTTGCGATTCAGCATGTTTTATTTTTTAGCAATGTAATTGAGCACCGAGCAGTTTTCGGGCCTAAAAATGTGTTGAGAAACCTCCTGGATTTGTTCCGAAGTAACTGCACGGTAACTTTCAACCTGTGAATTGATTAGGCTGGCATCGTCCAGAATTTCGTTGGTAGCCAGGTTCATCGCCTTGGTCAGGTAATTCATTTCGCCGTACACGATATTGGCTTCTACTTTATTTTTTACTTTTTCGAGTTCATATTCAGGCACGCGGTCCTGTTTCATGCGGTCGAGTTCGCGTTCAATGGCCTTGCGGGCAGTTTCCAACGAAATTCCATCGCTTGGTTTACCTGAAACCACAAACAATCCCGGTTCATAATCTCCTGAAAGGTAAGCATCCAGCTCGGTAAAAAGTTTTTCTTTCTGAACAAGATTCATATACATGCGCGACGAGTTTCCGTTCGAAAGCACATCCGAAACCATATCAGTTGCATAGTATTTCGGATCGAGCCTGTCGGCCATGTGGTAAGCCATGTAAATCGTGTCGTTTGGCACATTTCGAATAACGGTCTGTTCCCTGATTTCGGTTTGTTCAGGCTCCTGCGGAATGTTTCGCGGTTTCACATTGCGGTTCGGGATCGGACCAAACCAATGCTCAGCAAGCTTTACAATTTGGTCGAAATCCACATCACCGGTAACAACCAGCACAGCATTGTCAGGAGCATAATGCGCAAAGAAAAAGTCTTTGACCTGCTGCATCGTAGCTTTTTCAATGTGGCTGATTTCGCGTCCAATCGTAGGCCACTGGTACGGATGTACTTTATAAGCCAACTGCCTGAGTAACGGCCACACATCGCCGTAAGGTTGATTAAGCTGCCGCTGCTTGAACTCTTCGATCACCACATTTCGTTGCACGTCGAGGCTTTTTTTCGAAAAAGCAAGTTCGAGCATTCGGTCAGATTCGAGCCAGAACCCGGTCTCAATATTGTTTTTGGGTAATGTCAGGTAATAATTGGTGAGGTCGTTCGATGTAAATGCATTGTTGTCGCCACCTGCTTTTTGCAAAGGTTCGTCATATGACGGAATGTGTTTCGATCCGCCAAACATAAGGTGCTCAAATAAATGCGCAAACCCCGTGCGATCGGGATCCTCGTCGCGGGATCCCACGTTGTAGCAAACATCCACAGCAACCATCGGGGTAGTTTTATCCTGATGGACAATCACAGTCAGTCCGTTTGCTAATTTGGTACGTTCAAAATGTATCATAAAAAGATTTGAAAATGAGATGATTTGAAGATTTAAAAATGAATAATCTGAAGATAAATTTGTATTTATTTTTTCATCTTCAAATTTTCAAATTCACAAATCTTCACATTTTTAAATTATCAATTCGTTCTTTGGCCTGTTGGTATTCCTGAACCAGGTTTGCCATAATGGTTTCAACCGGCAATATTTCGTTGATGATGGATGCAACCTGCCCGATTTCGAGTTCTCCTTTTTCCAGATCGCCTTCGAACATTCCTAATTTGGCACGACCACGGCCAAGCATCACGCGTAAATCATCGGAACTTGCACCGTCCTGCTCCATTTTGTTAATGGTCTGGAAAAACTCATTTTTAATCAACCGTACTGCACCAATTTTTTTCAGGGCCAGCTTGGTATCTCCTTCAACTAATCCGGTTACCATTTTCTTGAAATCGGGATGAGCTGATGACTCTTCTGAAATGGCAAACCTTGAGCCAATTTGCGCCCCATCGGCTCCCAAAGCCATTGCGGCAAGAATCGCTTCGCCAGTTCCAATTCCACCGGCAGCCATCAATGGCAGTGAAGTTATCCGCCGAACAGCCGGGATCAGTGTCATCGTCGTGGTTTCCTCTTTCCCGTTGTGACCGCCAGCTTCAAAGCCTTCAGCAACAATAGCGTCTACTCCGGCTTCTTCACATTTCAGCGCAAAAGCTGAACTGGCGATAACATGAGCGACAATTATTCCGCGTTCTTTCAGCCATGCTGTATATTTTTTCGGACTTCCGGCCGATGTAAAAACAACTGGAACCTTTTCCTCAACGATAATATTCATAATTGTATCCAATTCAGGATAAAATAGAGGAACGTTTACGCCAAAAGGTTTGCTGGTAGCCAGTTTAGTCTTTTGAATATGTTCGCGCAGCACATCAGGATGCATTGAACCAGCACCAATTAAACCCAAGCCGCCATTATTGCTGACAGCGGAAGCCAAACGCCAGCCGCTACACCAAACCATTCCTCCTGAAATGATAGGATATTTTATTCCGAAGAGTTTACAAATCCGGTTTTCCATGTCAAAATTTGATTTCAGAAATTCGACGCAAAGTTAGGAAATTCAATGGATGAAAACTGAAGGAAGCTACGACATAGACATTCTTAATTCGAATGTTAATTGAAAGTCATTAGTAAATGGTCGTTAGTCAATAGAAAAACTTTGAATTCCATTTTTCTAATGAATAATGACATTTTCGTCTTTTTAGGACTCTTCCACAATCACTTTTTCGAGTTCGGTGGTAAGTTGGACAAGAGATATTTTGTGCATTAATTCTCCGTGATGAGCGAGCGAGATTGTTCCTTTTTCTTCGGAAACCACGATAGCCAAGGCATCAGTAACTTCAGAAATGCCAACAGCAGCCCGATGTCGAAGTCCAAGGTTAGGATCAAGGTCATGTCGTTCAGTCAGAGGAAGGATGCAGCGAGCGGCAGCAATGCGGTTACCAACAATGACCGCGGCACCATCGTGCAAAGGTGTATTTTTAAAGAAAATGGTTTCAATTAAAGCTGAAGAAATGCGGGCATTCATTTTTTCGCCCGAACGAATAATGTCTTTTAGCTCGGAGTTCTGCGGAATAACAATGAGGGCACCCGTTTTTGAACGGGCCATATTATCACATGCTCTTATGATTTCCTTGATCTGCAAATTTGTAGCTGGCTTAATTTTCTCGGAAGCAAAAAGTTTTTCAAGCCCAAAGCTGCGGTTTGTCTGGTAGTTAGTTCCGATTAACAACAAAAAACGCCTGATTTCCTGCTGAAAAACGACGATCAGCGCCAACACCCCGACCCCGATGAATTGCCCCATTAAAGTACTCAGCAATTCAAGGTTCAGGGCTTTAATGACCAGCCAACTTACGTAAACCAGAAAAAAGCCAATGAAAATGCTGAATGCAACAGTTCCTTTGATAATCCGGTACATCTGGTAGAGTAAAAAAGAAACCAGCAGGATATCAACTATATCTAAGGCCCGTAACGTAATAAACAAGGTCATAAGCGAAAGTAAAAAGGCAAAAGTAAAAAGTATATTTTGTCGCAACGTCATGCTGAACTTGTTTCAGGGTCTTTTCTATGGTGAGATGCTGAAACAAGTTCAGGGTGACGACAAGGAATCAATAATTTTCTATTCAGAAGTTGAGCGAACCATATTCAGTATTCGAACGGCCTCTAAAGCTTCCCGAACATCGTGAACCCGTAAAATATCAGCGCCGCCCATCAAAGCCAAAGTATTGATCACCGCTGTTCCGTTAAGCGCTTCTTCGGGATTTGTTTTCAGCAATTTGTAAATCATCGATTTACGCGAAGCACCAACCATAAGTGGCAACTGAAATACCTTGAATGAATCGAGCCGGTTTAAAAGTTCATAATTGTGTTCCAAAGTTTTTCCAAAACCAAAACCCGGATCGATAATCACATCTTTAACTCCGGCCTTGGTCAGTTTTTTTACCCTCTCGGTAAAAAAAAGCGATATTTCGCGAATAATATCTTCGTATTCAGGATTTTCCTGCATTTTAAGCGGGTTTCCCTGCATGTGCATCAGAACATATGGAACACCAAGTTTCCCGATGGTATCGAACATGTTGTCATCAAAATTACCACCCGAAACATCGTTCACCATACAAGGACCACAATCTTCGATTACCTTCAGTGCTACCCACGACCGATAAGTATCGATTGAAATGAATGCATCGGGAAAGTTTTTCCGGACCGCTTTTACAGCCGGCAAAAGTCGATCAATTTCATCTTTAGTAGATATGGCATCGGCACCGGGCTTCGTCGAAATTGCCCCTATATCAATAACTGCCCCTCCCTGTTCCAGAATTTCTTCGGCGCGTCGAACGACTTTTTTTTCTGTTTTATACTTACCTCCATCGAAAAACGAATCGGGAGTAACATTCAGAATACCCATTACAACAGGTTGCGCCAAATTCAGGATCTGCCCGTTGAGGTTAATTGTGTTCTTGCGTTTCAGGAATTTAGTTGCGGTTGTGGTGATTAACATACGATGAAGTTTTGAGCTCTTAAAATCATGTGTTTCACAAAAGTAAAATAAAATGCAATCAAAATACACATTAAATTAATACTTTTATGGCTCTAAAAATTACGATAATCATGGATAAAACGAGCCAACAATACGATCATGTCATAACTGTTTGTCAGGATATTTTTACAAAAAAAATGAAGGATTACGGCATCGCCTGGCGCATTCTTCGCCCCAGTTCGATGACCGATCAGATTTACATTAAAGCTCAGCGAATCAGAAGTATTGAACAAAAGGGAATCAGCAAAATTGATGAAGGAGTCCGTTCTGAATACATCGGGATTGTGAATTACTGCATCATGGGTATCATTCAGCTCGAAAAAGGAATTTCGGATTCGGAAGACCTTACTGAAGACGAAACTTTAGGCTTGTACAAGAAATATTTTACGGAAGCCAAAGAACTGATGATGGCCAAAAACCACGACTACGACGAAGCCTGGCGTAACATGCGGATGAGCTCGTACACCGATTTAATTTTGATGAAACTGAAGCGCACCAAACAAATTGAAGATAATTTGGGCAAGACGATCATCTCTGAAGGTATTGAAGCAAATTACCTCGACATGATCAATTATGCCGTTTTTGCGTTAATTAAGATTGAATTCTAAAATTTACCTTCATGTTTAAACATATTGCGCGCATTCTGCTTGGATTAACATTTATATTTTCCGGATTTGTAAAAGGCATCGATCCATGGGGTTCGGCCTATAAATTCACCGATTATTTTACTGCTTTCCAGATGCCCTGGCTCACCAATCTGGCTTTTGCATTGGGTGTTTTGCTTGCAGCTGCCGAACTTTTTCTGGGTGTTGCGTTCATCTTTAATTTCTTCATCCGGATTACAAGCTGGCTGATGCTTGCGTTTATGTTGTTTTTTACCGGTTTAACCTTTGTGTTGGCACTCACCAATCCGGTAACCGACTGCGGTTGCTTTGGCGACGCACTGGTAATTACCAACTGGCAAACCTTTTACAAAAATGTCGTTTTGCTTGCCCTTGCCATTTTTGTATTCATGCAGCGTAAAAACTTCCGGAGTAAAAACGGCCCGATCCTTTCTGTTGCTTTTACCGGAATGACCATGGTTGTCTATTTTTACCTGGTCACTTATTCGTATAACCATTTGCCAATCATCGACTTTAGTCCGTATAAAGTTGGGGTTAATATTCCTGATGCCATGAAAATTCCGGATGGAGCTCCAAAAGCGATTTACGAAAACAACTTTATTTACAAAAACCTGAAAACAGGGGAGGAGAAGAAATTTACTGAAGCCAACTATCCATGGAAAGACACGTTAAACTGGAAGTTTGTAAAAGCTGAAGATGCCGTTTTGATCCAAAAAGGATACACGCCACCGATTCACGATTTCAGGATTGAAACTCCGGAAGGCGAAGACATTAAAGATTTTTTCTTGTACGATGATAAATATACGTTTATCGTTATTGCTTCCAATCTTCAGAAAACGGACAAGGAGGGGATGAAAAAAGCCGCAAGTCTGGCTGTTGCCGCAAAGGCTAAAGGCTATAATTTCATCGCGTTAACCTCGACTTCGCCTGATAGTTTTGAGGCTTTCAAAAACGAAACCGGTGCCAATTTCGATTTTTTTAATACCGACGAGATTGTCCTGAAAACCATTGTCCGCTCCAATCCCGGCATGATTGTTCTGAAAAAAGGAACCATCCTTCGGAAATACCATTTTAATGATATTCCGAAAGCGGAAGAACTGGATAAGCTTTTTGAGTGAAGTCGGAAGACGGAGGAAATTTCGACAATGAAACCATTCAACCATTTATCAAATACTAAAAGCCGGATTTAACCGTTCGGATAAAAAGCCGAATCAAGTGAGTTATGCGTAAACTTATCATACTGTTTTTTCTTCAGGCATTTATTTATCCAATGGCGTTTGGCCAGATAGGAGGAGAAAGTACCTACGATTTTCTGAACCTTACCAATTCGGCCCGAATGGCAGCTTTAGGCGGTAACCAGGTTGCCATAAACGATTCGCTCGATCTGAATGTTTCGTACAACAATCCTTCGCTGCTAAAGCCCGACATGAGGAATCAGCTTTCAATGAACTATGTTGATTATTTTGCAGGGGTAAATTATGGTTATGCCGCTTATTCGTTTGGTACTCCACTGCCCGGAAACTTTGCCATAGGAATGCATTACATCAATTACGGTAAATTTATCGAGGCGCTTGCAACCGGAGAAAAAACAGGCGCAACATTTAATGCTGCCGAATATGCTTTGAATATTATTTGGTCAAACAAATACAAACAATTTGCTTACGGAATTAATTTAAAACCGATACTTTCATCTTTCGAAAGCTATCAGTCGATTGGTTTTGCTGCCGATTTAGGAATTACCCATTTCAGTAAAAATCAAAATACAGTTGTGGCGTTGGTCGCAAGAAACATCGGAACACAGATTACCACTTATTACGATGGCGCCGAACAGGAATCGATTCCATTCGACCTTCAGTTCGGGATTTCGCAAAAACTGGCACACGCGCCAATCCGTTTGGCTGCTACCATGCAGCACCTTCAGAAATGGGATTTGGCCAAACCAACAGAAGATAATACCGAAGCCAGCACCGTTTATACCGAAGATAAGTTTACCAAGAAATTCATGCGCCACCTACTTCTCGGTGTCGAGTTACTACCATCGCCTAATTTTACTTTGCGGGCCGGTTATAATTACCAGCTTCGACAAGAAATGAAGTTGGATGCAAAAATGTCAACCGTTGGCTTTTCATGGGGATTTGGATTCCGGATTTCACGTTTTGCGATTAGCTACGGATCGGCGCGTTACCATATCGCAGGATCGAGTAACCTGATTTCAGTTGCGATAAACTTGAATGATGGATTTAAAAAGGGTGAATAAATAGACTTACTGTTAGATTCTGCTTCTTCGCTGACAAAAATCAAAGGTTATCCCGATTTTCCTACGTTCCTTTGCGTTTCGACTAAAAAATCCATTCTATGACCTTTACTCCGAACGACAAAATTTTCAGCCTAAAGTGGTTCAAAGATTACAGCATGATTGTAATCGGTGCATTCATTCTGGCCGTTGGATTTGTGTATTTCATTTCGCCCCACCGCATTGTTCCGGGCGGAGTGTATGGCATTGCCATTGTGGTGCATTACATGACCGTTGGTCTGTTTTCATTTGCTCCTGAAGGTTTCCCGATTGGGCTATTCGGTTTAATCCTGAATATTCCGCTCACCATCGCAGGTATCAAAATTCTGGGGCCACGCTTTGGGGTAAAAACAGTTGTCGGCTTTGTGCTTTCGTCAGTTTTTATGGATGTGATAACCTATTTACGTGTTAATGGCGATGCGCCGTTGGTTCCCGACATTTTACTCTCGTGCGTGTTTGGCGGCGTGCTGATTGGCTTCGGACTTGGATTGATTTTTAAAGCTCGTGCAACTTCCGGAGGATCTGATATTATTGCTATGATCATTGCAAAATATACCCGTATGCAACTCGGTCAACTGATGATTTATGTGGATTCAACTATCGTTTTGCTCAGTCTGGTCGCCTTTAAAGACTGGCAGATTCCGTTGTATTCGTGGGTAGTTATCTACATTACCGGCCGAGCCATCGACTTGGTTTTGGAAGGTGGCGACTACAACAAGGCTTTGCTGATCATTTCTGAAAAGCACGAAGAAATCAAGCATAAAATACTGATTGACCTGGAACGTGGCGGTACCTACCTGAAGGGTAGCGGAATGTTTACCGGAAACGACAAGCACATCATTTATACCGTGGTAAGCCGCCGCGAAGTGGCTATTCTCGAAGAATTTATCAGCACTATTGATCCGGATGCTTTTATTACGGTAATGGACACGCACGAAATTATGGGCGAAGGATTTCAGTCGCTGAAACATAAAGTTCAGGATTAGAAAAGGAAGACGGAAGTCCGGAGAAGGGAAAATGAAGATTGGAGTACCGCTCCCTGAGTAGCGAAGCGAGTCGAAGGGAGCCTGTCGAAGTGAAAATCTTTACGATAATTTAAAGTCTCAATTCCTGATTATAGTTTAGTAATTTGTTAAATTTGGTTTTGTCAGCTGCAACCATTTGATTTAGCCATGAAACGATACCTCATACTGATTTTATCAATCTACATTTTTACTATTCAGGCAAATGCCCAGAAGGTTGGATTGGTTTTGAGCGGTGGCGGAGCTAAAGGACTGGCACATATTGCTGTCATTAAGGCGCTTGAGGAAAATGGCATTCCGATTGATTACATTGCCGGAACTTCGATGGGTGCTATTGTTGCGGGATTGTACGCTGCTGGTTATTCCACCGACGAGATGGAACAATTGTTTCGGTCGGAGCAATTTAAGTTCTGGACTACCGGGAAAATTCAGGAAGAATACCGCTACTATTTCAGCAAGTCGGAAGAAGATCCGTCGTGGCTCGAATTAGATTTGCTGAAAAAGGCAGATAAATTAAAGATATTACCTCCTACCAATCTAATTCCTGAAGAACAAATGGACTTTGCCTTTATGGAAATGTTTTCGTCGGTAACAGCCATCAATAAAGGCGATTTCAACCAGCTTTTTGTTCCCTATTTCTGCATTGCCACTGATGTTTATAATAACCGGAAAGTCGTTTTGCGTCAGGGCGATTTAGGTGAGGCAATCCGTGGATCAATGACTTTCCCATTGTATTTTAAGCCTATCGAGATTGATGGTTCACTGGTTTTTGACGGAGGTATTGTCAATAATTTCCCTGTTCAGGATATGAAGGAACTGTTAAATCCTGACATCATTATTGGCCATAATGTCGCCAATAATCCCGAAAAGCCTGATCCGGATAACATCATGGCGCAGATCGAAAATATGATCATGCAAAAAACCGATTACACCATCGACCTGAAGGACGGAGTTTTCATGGAAACAACCTTTAACAATGTTGGATTGCTCGATTTTAAGAAGATTGACCAGATCGAAAAAGCCGGATATGAAACAGCAAACAAGAATATTGGAATCATTAAAAACCGTATTTCCCGAAGAATCAGCCCCGATGAACTTCAACAGAAACGACGTCAGTTCAACATGAAAAAACCGCTTCTCATCTTTCAGAATGTTCAGGTTGAAGGTGTTGAGGATGCCATGCAGCGCAAATACATTATACAAAGCCTGAAACACAACGACAATATTATTGATTTAAAGGAACTCAAAAAAGAATACTTCAAATTGGTTTCCGATCCTCAAATCAAATCGTTGCGTCCGGTATCGCGCTATAATCCTGAAACCGGCTATTTCGATTTACATATGATTGTGAAACAAAATAACCCAATGCTGATTAAATTTGGGGCAAATATATCGACCCGACCAATTAATCAAGGGTTTTTAAGCGGTGATTACAGGGTGTTCAAAGAGCGGTCGTACACGCTGAGTACCAACATGTATTTTGGTCGGTTTTACAGTTCAATAAAAGCCGGGGCCCGAATAGATTATCCTACTAAAATTCCTTTTTACCTGGCCGGATATTTCACTTTAAATCGCTGGGATTATTACTCGTCAACTACCGAATTTGTGTTCGAAGATGTGCGCCCGCCGTACATTATTCAAAACGAAGGGAATTTCAGGCTCGAAATGGGCCTTCCATTAAACACATGGGGAAAGCTAACCTTCGGCGGTTCTGTTTCAAATGCAAAAAATGAATATTACCTGACCGAATCAATTAAAGTTACCGACACCCCCGATCACACCAAATTTGATGCTTTGGCCGCTGCAACAAGTATTCTGTCGAATACCTTTAACGACAAACAATATCCAACCGAAGGAATATCATCGTGCCTGTCGTTCAATTACATTTCAGGAAAAGAGAAAAACATTCCGGGAACAACATCAAACAGCATCACGTCTCAACAATATAATCACAATTTTTTCCTCCTGAAGGGAAGCTACGATCGGTATTTTAAAATCAACAAGCGTTTTACTTTTGGCCTGATGGCCGAAGGTGTTTTCAGTAATAAAAAGCCTTTTAGTAATTACGTTTCAACCATTTTGTCGGCTCCTTCGTTTAATCCGATACCGCACAGCAAAACCATTTACCTGAATAATTTTCATGCCAGCAAATATCTGGCTTCGGGCATAAAAGGCATATTTAAACTCTCCGACGGTTTGCATCTCAGGGCCGAAGCCTATGGTTTTGCACCTGTAAATGAGATTAATGAAACAAGCAACTACATGGCTGTTTACAGCGACAAAACATTTTCGACAATCAATTTTATGGGGTCTGGTGCTTTAGTTTTTCAGTCTGCCATTGGTCCAATCAGTTTTTCGGTGAACTACTACGAAAAAAGTCAGACCAAGTTTTTTGCCATGCTCAATGTTGGGTATATCCTGTTCAACCGGAAAGGGTATTAAAGTTTAGAAAAAAGTCAATAGTCGTTAGGAAAGAGAATGTTTTCTGTTTCCATTCTCCCGCTCTAAACTTTACATCAATCCTGAAGGATTTTTGAGGATGGAGGTTTTGAAATCAAATGGAAGGTTTATTTTTGTCTGCTCAATACTAATCCCTAAAATAGAACAATCATGTTAAAAGTAAACGAATATTTCGGAGGTACAGTAAAATCGATCGCACTCGAAAATGCTGAAGGTGTTGCGACCATTGGTGTTATGGAAGATGGCGAATACGAATTCGGGACTGGCACCATTGAGCACATGACCATTACCAGCGGTATTTTGGATGTCATGCTTCCGGGCGAAACCGTTTGGACAACTTACCTGAAAGGCGAAACATTCATAGTTGCGAAAGATGTAAAATTCAAGGTAAAAGCAAACGGGCAGGTTGCGTATTATTGCCTGTACGTTTAGTCAATAGGAAAAAGTCATTAGTCATTGGGGAAGCACTTTCCCAATGACTAATGACACTTTTCTACATGTAGGGAGTCAGTATTTCTTCCATAGCCGAAATCCATCGGGGTGAGTCGTTCAGGCTTTCGACCATTTGAAGGTTTTCGCCGCCATTTTCAATAAACATTTCCTTGTATTCCCAGCCAATTTCAACCGTTGTTTCCAAACAATCGGCGACAAAAGCAGGTGCAACAACCAAAATGTTTTTACTTCCCTGTTTCGCTCTTGAAATCAGATTCTGATCGGTAAAGGGCGTCATCCAGTTATTCGATAATCTTGATTGAAATGAAACTGAATATTGGCCACTTTTAAGACCTAGCCGGTTAGCTAGTTCTCTGGTCGTTTGATAGCAGGTGGCTTTGTAGCAAAACTTACCAAATTTAGGTAAAGCCGTTTCGCAGTTACAGGTAGTTATCGATTCTTCCGGATGATTTTTCTCCAAATGCCGGTTGGGCAAACCATGGTACGAGAAAACTACATGATCAAAATTTTCAGGCTGATACGATTGGATACCTTCGGTAAAAGCATCGAGAAAAGCCGGATGGTCGTAAA
The DNA here is from genome assembly GCA_023251455.1 of Bacteroidota bacterium. Lineage (GTDB taxonomy): Bacteria > Bacteroidota > Bacteroidia > Bacteroidales > Prolixibacteraceae > Aquipluma. Next base: position 22,763 of record JAHEYT010000046.1, on the reverse strand, counting down.
ACTGATTGACAGCATGTATTTCAGGAATCGTATTCCATTGCCGGATCTGATCGATTACCGCCTGAATGGCTGTTCCGTTAGTCGAAGACGCATATTGAGGAAACATCGGGAATATCACCACGCGGTCGTAATTACCTTTCTGAATGGCCGAAAGCGCCTTGCCAATGGATGGATTTCCGTAACGCATGGCCATAAAAACATCGGCTTTTGAGTCTAGTTTTTTTTGCAATTCAGCCTTAACCTGTTCAGAATAATACAAAAGCGGTGAGCCTTTATCGGTCCATAAACGCAAATATAATTTGGTTGATTTGGGCGCCCGAAAAGGGACAATAATCAGATTGACCAATATTTTTTGCAACACAAGCGGAATATCAATCACGCGGCGGTCGTTCAAAAATTCGGACAAATATCGGCGCACTGCTTTTACCGTTGGTTTATCGGGTGTACCGACATTGATCAAAATTACCGCTGTTTTTTTAGTTACCATGTTCCAATTTTTACTTTACACGACTTTGTTGATTGAAGATAACAATTCATTCAACAAATTGATCATGCCGACAAGAAATTTGTCATCCGGGGGATTTGTTTGTTCTATGATAGAGACGCGCGATCGTGCGTCTCTACGGTATTATGCGGGTATCAACACTTTTTATCTATTTCAAATTTAAACTTACCTTTATTCCTGCGGAACGAAATTTGCCGTTTTCAAACCCGGCAACAGCTTCAACGTTCAGTAATAAAAACAAATTGCTGATTCCGTAGCCAGTTTCCACATAGTTTTTCAATTCCGGAGTAATCAAATAATTTATGAAAAGCCTTTCTGTGATCATTGAGTTTCTTATTACCGGTAATTGTTTCAGTATTAACCGGCGCGTCTGCCAATTGGCATGGGCTTCCAGAAACTTATCGCTGGTTGAATGCTGATAGAATGGTAGTAGTCTGAAACTATTTTCATACGACGAAAACATGAAATCGGTCGGTTGAGTGTTGAAATGCTGAAAATCTTCAAAATACAACTTATCTGAATTTAGGAATTTACCACCGCTCAACGAGTACAAAAAATGATCGTCAATTCCGAAATCGATCTTTTGCCTGATGCCAAGTTTGACCAGATCGTAACGTGCATCGCTTCCGAAAATACCGGATAAAGCGCTTTTATATGTCAGCGAATAAGTCGGAAATTTGCTGTCAGCATATATTTTAGTGTGATTTCGAATGCGATACCGGTGTTTGGGGGTGTATTCTAAAACTACCTGATAGGCAAACGTTTGATGATTTTCGAGCTGCCACGCTTCCATAGAATTGTTTATAGGAATATTGGGCTGAATCACCTTATCATCGTAATCGATAAATGAGTAGGTTGAATGATTACTTAGTGCGCTGTTGTCGCTATAATCAAGGGTTACATCCATATTTAATCCGTTCGACAGGTCGCGGCTGGTATTCAATTGCACGAAATCACGTCGATAAAATCGTTTGTGGTTTTCTTCGAGCCAAATGGTATAAAAATCGTTGGTCATTTGCAATAATCCTGAAGTCCTGTTAAAGTCTTCGGTTGTGGTTCCTAAACTGGCAGAAATCCAAGTGTTGGTCATGCCATTGGTTCGGCGGCTGAACGAAAAAGATGCATCCAGCTTTTCGCGGCCAAAGGCATAGGCGAATTGTTGTTCGAGACGCAACAAGTGACCGGTGCTGTCTGATCTGAAATAACTGAAAGGCAGTGCTGCCCGTAATCCGTCGACAGAGTTGAATGATAGCGAAGTTGGCGCTGTTAAGTTCGGGATCGTAAACCGTTCATATTGTCGTGTCGAATCGATGGAATAATCGTATGTTTTCCCAAATAGCAAATGTTTAATCTTAAATTTTCGCTTCGAGTTTCGCACCGAATCCTGGTATTCGGGTTTTGCCGAAACTTGTAAAAAAGAATCCTTTGTTGCAAAGCTGTTCTTCTCCGATTCAGTGAGTGGAATTGGCCGCAATGTTTTCCAGTATGCCGAATCGTTGTTCACCTGCTTTTGGCTTACCTTAAAGCTCGACTTTATTTCAAGAGGTTCGGGCGGACTATTGCGCTTGGCTTCAGTTTCAACCATCCGGTTCAGCTTAACCGTTTCACGATTTGTCAATTTGGGTTTCTGCATCAGTACATCAATCTGCTTTTGTTCTTTCGACTTTTCTGCGGTTTGCTGTGCAGTATTTTCTTTCGCAATAAATGCATCAACAACGGTCTGTTCATCCAGTTGTTGCTTTTTTAACCGATCCAGAAAACTATGGTCCAGTGCCGGATTTAAGGTGGTTTTATATTCGTTAATCGAAGCGACATACTTATATTTCATTTTCAGGCCAAATCCTGAGAAATCCATATCAAAATCGAGGCTCACTGGCATCCATGTATTTTTATTTACTTCGGCGTAAAATTGGCGGACATTGACGTCAGTCATCGGAATATGCAGATGCAAATCTGCTGAATGAATATTCCAAAACTCGTCGGCAATATAAATGAAACCCGAAAACACATCTTTCCCATTGGTCTTCGGGATAACTGAGATTTTGTTGATCGTGCGTCCCTGATCTTCAAATACACCAGCCAGAATAAAGTTGTAAACCTTCAGCGCATTTTTTCCAACCGGCGAAACAACTCCATACTTTTCGGCATCGTACAAATTATTGGTTATCATACCCATGGGCGATGTGTTATTTTCTTTTCCTGATGAACGCATAGCCAAAACCTTTTGATTCAGACGGTCGGGTAATTCAAAATCAATCTGGCTAACCGTTTCCATTACAAAGGGTTGATTCTCTTTAAGTCCACCCTTTTTCATCTGTTTTTCAAGCAGGAATGGTATCTTTTCAAAATTGCCTGATCCTTTCAGGTACACTTTGCATGAATACTTCGACACCTGCTTTTGGTAATACGGAGCCATTGCAATAGCCCGGCGCATAATGTAATAAGCAGGGTTTTCGCCCGAAGCCATTACTTTGATCTCCGGAATCTGGTATTCCTGCGTATTCAGCCTGATGTTAATTTCCTGAAAATTCTTCCCAATTTGAGGTTCAAGGGTTTGTGTCTCGTAGCCCAAACATTGAAACAATACTTTTCGCTGTCCTTCCGGAAGTTTTAATTCGTATTTTCCATCGCTATTCGAAGTGGTGCCGGTTGATAAATCGGGAATGTATATGGTTGCGAACGGGATGACCTCACCCTGATTATTAGTGATACGGCCACGAATGCCCTGGGAAAATGCAGAAATAATTGAAAAAAAGAACAGAATAACAGGAATAGTAAATCTTAAATTCATGCAGGATTCGGTTTTGGAATAGGAATACCAAAATTAAAGCATTTAGTTAACAATGAAATTTAAGATATGTTAAAAATGTTGAACTAACTGAAATTCAAGAAATGCGATGGTCTCTTTAGCTTCTGATATGATGAGGCAAGTCCATTGGTATTTCGAACGACATTTCGACCACTCCCATAAATTCACCATTTTCCATCCAGGGCGTTTGGTGAATCATCTTCCGGATTCCTCGTTTTTCGATGGTATATGAGTTAGGCATTGGTTCGGCCAGCATTTTCATCAGTAAACTTCGAGCAGGCTCAGGGTGGCATTCAATCAGGCTCTTACCCAATAAATCGCCATCGCCCGATTTGGCAAACTGCATTTTCGATTGTTCATTCATGTAAACTACAATTCCTTCGCGGTCGCAAACCGTAATTGCGCCTAAAAATCCGTCAGTCCAGTTCATTCAAAATTTATTACTGATTATTTATGATTGATTATTTATAAATGTTGCGAACCGCGAGTTCGGAATTCGAAGTGTCTAAAGTTCGAAGTTCAAAAAAAATCAAACTACAAGCCATTTCATTTTCAAATCTTCAAATCCCCAAATCTTCACATCTTTTTACGCTTTGTGTTTGTGCTGATAGAATCTCACCCAGTCAATCTCGAAACGATGCGGCAAATCGGTTGGTTCCGAAACTACAATAGACGCCATATTCAGGTGCATTTTAAACGCTGGCACATTGTTGGCCAGAGTAAAAATCTCTCTGCCATTAATTTTCCAAACCAGTGAATGGGCATTCCATTCGAGCCTGAAAATATAGAATTCACCAGCTTTAAGGCCAGAGATACTCTCAGATTCGGCATGAACTCCATCGGCAGTTTTGGTGAGCATACCCATTCGGTTCTTAACGCCCATCTCTACCAGATTAATTTGTGGTGAAGTTTCTTCGCCCAATAAATAAATAGCATCAACCAAATGGTGCGATGGCTCATATTTGACTTTGGCTTCCAGAATTCCATGCTTCCACCACTCAACTCCGGCAGTTGAAACCATACCAGAAGAATAGTCAAATTCCTGCTCAACAAATCCGAAAGGAATCTGCCATTGCATTCCGTGGGTCTTCTCTTTCCGAACCTCAATTTTCATCGTGTTGAACTCAACCGACACATTGCGTCCTTCGGTAAACGCATGCAAATCGCCCACCTGAGAAAAATTTCGGCCCAATGTCTTACTGGCCCAATGCGATTGGGTCATCCAACTTTCATGATCAAGTTTACCCGAGCTAAAACGGTCTTCGAAAACCAAATCCCATTTCTTGAAAAAATCAAATGCGTTTGAATTATGATATTTTTGATAATTAACCAGTTGAGGCAATTTCTTTAATTCTGCAAACCGAGATTCCCTGGCATGTTCTTCAGTTTTCTCCCACTTGTGTGTGTCTTCCAGATAAGCAACCCTGGCTTTAAATTTATCCGACTCGGTAATTTTCTTTAACTCCTCATGACGTTTGTGCTCAGTCGAATCCAACATCAATTCGTAGTTTTTAAATGCCGCCGATTTTCTGAAATCTCTGAAAAAAGTCAAATCGTCAGAGTCTTTCAATTTCTCAAATTCGCTATATAACGCATACTCCTTCGACTGTTTGTCCATATTTTTCAAGGCATCCAGCGAATGCTTTTCAACTCCGGTTTTAAGTTCCTTGTATTTTTTCATTGTTTCGGAACCGGAAATCCGATCAAACCGTTTTAATTCGTCCGAATTCAGGGTAGTATAAAACTTCTGCAAACGACTGTTGTGACTCAGTTTTTTCAACTCTGCCAACTCTGCGGCTTCTTTACTGCCTTTAAAACCTAAATGCTGAATTTCCCTTTTCTTTTGTAAAAAAGTTGGTGATTTAACCAGCATTTCCAGCTCATTATATTCTTTTAATTCTGCTGATTTTTCAAATTCGCAGAATGTTTGGTAATCAGCAAGAAGGGCTTCGTGAGCAGTTTCTAATTTTGCGGTCGACTTAATCAACCCAAAAGTACTGGCAATAAACAGTTTAAATGACATAATCAGTTTTTTTTGATCTGTATTTCGAAGTTTTAAAAATAACAAATAAAACAAACATCTCTACTCTTTTCACACTTCGGATGAAAAACGTTAATTTCAGGCAAAAATTATTTTCAAAACAAAATAGGTGTCTATTATCTTTTCAACTGTCTATAATATATTTCTGAATTACCAGAGGAGAAATGTTTCGTAAATTGGAATTTACAAATCAACGCTTTAAATAAAATGCTTAAGCCATGAAAAACTTCGGAAAGCTGCTCATCATATTCGTTTTAATATTATTTCAGAATGAGGCATTCAGCCAGAATTTCTTAGAGAAGGAACTTTCGCCGAATAAAACCTATGTTTTGCTCGATCATCCAACGGTTAAAAATATTGAAACAATCAATTTTCTGCTCACTAATCATATTTTTCAACTTCCCGAAATCGAATTTATTGGAGTTTATTCCCAGGCAGAGAACTATGATTACAATCAATCGGTGGCACTTCTGAAAAAACCAGAAATGAGCCGGTTTCACCTTCAGAAACTGGATGGAGTTATGAGTTCGACGCAAATTTTCGAACAAAACGAATGGACTGATATCTTTAAAAAGCTGTTCGATCATTCAGTTGGGATTTTCTTTTTTGGCGGACCCGATATTCAACCTGAAATCTATGGTCAAAAAAACATGTATTCAGTAGTAACCGATCCTAACCGGCATTTATTTGAATTAAGTTTTTTGTATCACTTGTTGGGAGGTTATCAAAGCGAAGAATTTTTGCCTTTTCTGAAAGAAAAACCGGGCTATTTTATCACAGGGTTTTGCCTCGGGTTACAAAGCATAAATGTAGCTTCAGGAGGTACGTTAACTCAGGATATTCCGGCACAAACATATAGCAAGAAAAACGCAGAAGAAACCCTGAAGCTGAAAAAAGACCAGCTTCACCGGAATTACTGGCAAGAAATTACAAAGGATACTTTATTAATGGATGATAATTTTCACCAGATCGTATACACAGCTCATCCGTTTTTCCTTGAAAAAGTAAAGGCTGATAAAAGTCTGCGGCCTTTAGTTTTAAGCGCTCATCATCAGTCAATCGATGAATTAGGTAAAAACCTGATCGTCACTGCAACATCGATGGACGGGCAGGTTATCGAGGGCATTCAGCACCGGTTGTACGAAAATGTTTTTGCGGTTCAGTTTCATCCTGAAGTTCCGGCGCTTTACAAGGAAGGTAAAATGCTGAAATTTACCCCAACTGACGCGCCAAAGTCGTACTTCGAAAACCTTTCGCCCGAAGACCGCGATTTTCACCGGAAATACTGGGAAACAATTTCCAAAGCAATCAAAGCTTCTATTAAAGCAGAAAAAATGAAGTAGAAAAAAATCAGTCACTGTGTTTAAAGTCGTTGATAATCATCAGCTAACGCTAATATTGAACAATCGACAAAAAACAACTAAAATGAGACATTTTTTTAAAGGAATTTTACTTCTGCTTATTGTGCTTATTTTTTACCAATGTAAAAAAGAACATGTAAGCGAGCCACTTATCGACATTCCTGATAAACTTTTTTTAAATGCTTTAATTGAAAGAGGGGTAGATTCGGACAATGATAAACTGATTAGTCAGGCTGAAGCAGAGGCTTTGACATTTTTGGATGTAAGTTCAACTGGAATTTTTGATTTAAAGGGAATAGAAAACTTTACCAAGTTAGAGACATTTGTTTGTTCTCAAAACAACATAAAAAAGATTGATGTATCAAAAAATATTGATTTAAAGCAATTTAATGTTAGCGGAAATCAATTGGTAGAATTAAATCTGGAAAACAATCAGAACCTGACCGGATGCAACTGTTCAGGTAACAAATTAACAAATCTCGATATATCAGATAAAAAATCTTTGAACAGTTTGAACTGTGAAAACAACAAATTAAAGATCCTCAATGTGTCAGGAAATTCTGCACTGAAAGAATTAAACTGTGAAGAAAATAACCTTGAAGAATTGGAACTTTCCACCTGCATTGCAATTGAAAAATTACATTGCTATCACAATCAGCTCGCCTCACTTGATTTATCAGGCAATATAGAATTAAATTATCTGGATTGCAGAGCGAATAAAATCAGTAGTATAAATCTTAGTAAAAATGCCAATCTAGAATTTTTGAATTGTAATTACAATGATCAATTGAGGTCGCTTGATATTTCTAATGCTTCGGCATTAAACTATCTGTATTGCAGCAATGCTGATTTACAAATACTTGATGTTTCAAAAAATTTAATGATTCAAACCATTGTCTGTTTGGAAAATAAAATTGCAGTACTTAACCTTTCAGAGAATAATAATCTAATTGTTTTAAGATGTGACGGAAACCTAATTAAGAACCTTGATATTTCAAAAAACAAAGGATTACAAGTACTTTTTTGCAGACAAAATTCTCTTGAAAGCATCGATCTTACCAATAATCTGGAGTTAACATTTTTAGATTGCGCGGTCAATGCAATCCAGAATCTGGACATCACGAAAAACTTAAAACTTGAAACGGTGAATTGCGAACAAACTGCAATAAAAACACTGGATGTAACTCAAAATGAATCATTGGTGCAGTTATTATGTTCGGAGACAAATTTGGAGCAACTTAATGTTTCGTTAAATAAAAAGCTCAAAATATTATGGCTCGAAAATATGCCTAAACTAAATAAAGTATGTGTTTGGGATATGCCTTTCCCACCTAACGAAAATTTTGAATTAAGAGCAGATAATTCACCAAATGTTTACTTTACGGTCAACTGCGACTAATAATAAATTTCTTTTAGTCAGCTGGGCTAAGTATTGCGCATTAGTCCTAGATTTTAGCACTATCTGCAATGCCAACAAATGATTTAAAAGATAAATGACCACTAATGGCTTAATTTTAGCCAATACTCCATTCAATCTTTCAGGCATTCCATTCGTGTCAGATAAAGTTCTATTTTTGCAGCTTCAAAAAATGGAATAGATGAGTAATCAGACAGAAATACGTAGAAGAAGAACTTTTGCCATTGTGAGTCACCCTGATGCGGGAAAAACAACCCTGACCGAAAAATTACTGTTGTTCGGAGGTGCTATACATGTTGCCGGTGCGGTTAAAAGCAACAAAATCAAAAAAGGAGCTACTTCCGACTTTATGGAAATCGAGCGTCAGCGCGGTATTTCGGTGGCAACCTCGGTAATGGGTTTCGAATATGGCGGCTACAAAGTAAATATTCTGGATACTCCAGGTCACCAGGACTTTCAGGAAGATACGTTCCGCACGCTGACTGCTGTGGACAGCGTAATTATCGTGATTGATGCCGCCAAAGGGGTTGAGCCGCAAACCGAAAAACTGATGAATGTTTGCCGGATGCGCAAAACGCCGGTCATCATTTTTATCAACAAGCTCGACCGCCCGACTCAGGATACCTTTGAATTACTCGACGACATTGAACGTCAGCTTCAAATTAATCTTAATCCATTAAGCTGGCCAATTAATAATGGCCCGGATTTTAAAGGCGTATATAATATTTTCGATAAAAGTCTTGACTTGTTTAAACCAAGCGTTCAGGATATTGAACCGGGTATTTCGTTCGACGACCTTGATAGTCCTGAACTCGAAAAACACATCGGAAACGATGCACGTAAGCTTCGCGAAGATCTGGAACTGGTTTATGGTGTTTATCCACCTTTCAACCACGAGGAGTATCTGGCCGGAAACCTGGCTCCAGTATTCTTCGGAAGTGCACTCTATAATTTTGGGATTCAGGAATTGTTAGATGCTTTTGTGAAAATCGCCCCATGGCCGCGCACGGTTCAAACCGAAGAACGCGAAGTCGATCCGGAAGACGATAAATTCAGTGGTTTTGTATTTAAAATACATGCCAACATCGATCCCAATCACCGCAGCCGCATTGCATTCGTAAAAGTTTGCTCCGGAAAATTCGTCCGGAATAATATGTACAAACTAATCCGCTCCGGTAAAACATTTAGGGTGTCGAGTCCTACAGCGTTTATGGCTTCTCAAAAAGAGATTATCGAAGAGGCTTTTCCGGGCGATATAGTTGGTTTTCCAGACAATGGTTCGTTTATTATTGGCGATACCATTACTGAAGGCGAGGATATCCATTTCAAAGGATTACCAAGTTTCTCTCCTGAATTGTTTCGGTTTGTTGAAAATGCCGACCCAATGAAAACTAAGCAGCTAAACAAAGGTGTTGACCAGTTGATGGACGAAGGTGTTGCACAGTTGTTTACCAGCCAGTTTAACGGACGCCGTATTATTGGAACCGTTGGCCAGCTTCAGTTTGAAGTTATTCAATATCGGTTGGAACATGAATACAATGCCAAGTGCCGTTTCGAACCAATGCAAATGTATAAAGCATGCTGGATTCAGAGCGATAATCCAAAAGCACTGACCGAATTCAAGAATCGCAAACACCAGAAAATGGCTACCGACAAACGTGGTCGCGACGTATTTATGGCCGATTCGCAGTTTATTCTGGATATGGCTCAAAGTGAATTTAAAGACATCCGATTCCACTTCACCTCAGAATTTTAAGCTAAATAAATAAGGCAGAAGTAAAAAGCAGGAACTATACTCCGAACTGCTTTTTATTTCTGCCATTGTCTTTTCACAAAAAAGACATGCAATCTCATTCCCTGTAAATTAGCCTCATTATAGGCCACCAATTTTTCCGTCCGAAACTTTCTGGCAATATCCTGACATATCTGTTTTAGTTATATATAATATTTCATAATATTGCGCCACGATTTATGTCTTAATCAAATGATTACAGCAAGTCTCAACGATATGCGATTCCCGCAATAGTTGAATGGATCGTTTGAAGAAAGATAATTCGGGCTATTTTGCCTTTTCAAGTACTGGAAATGATTGATTTTAAAGTCAATCAATGCCAGGATTCTTGAAATTTGTATACTTATTACACTCTTAAACTAAATCGAAGAATCGCATGGTGATGGAAATGCCTCAGGCCAGAATTGATTCTCAAAAGAAACGACAAATTCTTGAGATTATGCACCAGGTTGCCACTCAGCTGCTGGATGCAACCGAAGAACGCCATATTTATCGGATTATGAGCCATGCCATAAATCAGATACTTCCCGACGCTTTTTTAATCATCACCAAGCTTCAACCCGATGACATGAACTTCCGGATTATGGAGAATTCAGGGTTCGATATGTATTTTAATGCGATTGAAAAAATATTGGGCAAAGACCCATATCTGATGGACTTTCCGTTTCAGGATTTAACTGAAGAAGAGCGGGAAGGATTCGACAATCGTGAAATACACCACTTCGCAGGTGGAATTCATGATTTGGTACATGGCCGGATAAACAGGTTGATTTGCAAGGCAATCGAGAGTATGCTGAGTGTTGCCGATGTGTTCGCCATGGGATTTTGTGTCGATAAAAAGTACTTTGGAGGTATTGTGCTTTTCGTTACTGAATCGCTGGTAAAATCCGGGGCAATGAATGAAGATGCGAAATTGGCAATCGAGAATATCGTTAATCAGTCGTCCACCTTAATCCAACGATTGCGCGACCGGGCCACACTGAAACAAAACGAGGAAACCCTATTAAATATTAACCTTCAGATTGAAACACTGATTGAAAATTCCAGTTCAGGATACCTTTTTGAAGATGCTTCACGAAAAATACTGAAAGTTAACAGGGCATTTTGTAATATATTTAACATCACCGACACTGATATAATTGTAGGGTTCGATTGCAAAGATGCCTGCCGGAAATATTCTGTCCTTTTTGACGAACCCGAGAATTTTGTGAATGATGTGGAAAGACTTCTGAATGAAAACAAGGCACTTTTTAATCAGGAACTTTTTATGCTCGATGGACGTGTATTGGAAAGAGACTTTGTTCCGATTATCGACAGTACAATTACCGGTTACTTGTGGCAGTACCGAGACATTACCGAGCGGAAACTGACCGAAAAGAAACTTAAAGAGCAAACCGAACTCTTGCATGAACTGAACAGCACGAAAGACAAGTTTCTCACCATTATGGCTCACGATCTGAAAGGTCCGTTCAATTCGATTCTGGGCTTAACCGAGCTGCTGTTAGCCGAATACGACAGCATATCAGAAGATGAACGACTGAGTTATATAAATCTGCTCTACAAATCGTCAAACTCTACCTACAAACTTCTGGAAAACCTTTTGGAATGGGGCCGGTTACAGCGCGGGCACATTGATATACAGCAAGAAGAGTTAAACCTGATGGATCTGATAAACGAAAGCATTGTACCAAGCCTTCCTAATGCTGCTCAAAAGAAAATAACTGTAGTAAAGAATATTGAGAATCACATTCTGGTTAAAGCCGACAACAATTCAATAAAAACCATCATCCGGAATCTGTTCAACAATGCCATTAAATACACGCCCAATGGTGGGTTGGTCGAATTTAACGCAATCCGGAATGGAAATAGTGTTGAAGTAAGCATTACTGATACAGGAATTGGAATGAGCCCGAAAACGATTAGTAAACTATTCAAAATTGAAGAAAGCCAATCGAGGCTGGGTACCAATAATGAAAGTGGAACTGGCTTGGGATTGATACTTTGTAAAGATATTATTAACAAAAACAATGGTAAAATCTGGGTTGAAAGCGAACCTGGGAAAGGCTCAGTATTTAAGTTTTCGATCCCTGTAAACTAAAACCACCGTTTTTGCAAAAAACGATTTGCACAAAATCGTTCACAATCATCGCATTCAGATGTTTTAAATAACAGCATATCAATAGATTACATAGCAAAATATTTATATTTCTCGATTGACTATGTTTTTAGTCAAAAAATTCGCAAAATATTTGTTTGACTAATTTTATAGTCGTATGTTTGTTCTGAAGGATTGACAAATTAAAAACGATAGCTATGCAACTGACAAAAGCTGAAGAACAGGTCATGCAACATTTATGGGATATGGGCGAAGGACTGGTTAAAGACATCCGCGACCGGTTCGACGAACCAAAACCCGTGCGCAACACCGTTTCGACCGTACTTCGGATTCTGGAAAAGAAAGATTTTGTATCGCATAAAACCTACGGAAACGTGCATGTTTATTATCCTTTGGTATCGAAGGACGAATATTCAAAAACTCAGCTTTTCGGCCTGATGAAAAGTTATTTTAACAATTCGTTCCCGGCAATGGCTTCATTTTTTGCCCGCGAAAAAGACCTGACCATTCAGGATTTGGAACAATTGATGGAAGAAACTAAACGCGAACTTTCGAAAGAATAAAAACTGAAAAATCATGGAAACATTTGCCCTTTATCTGATCAAATCGACTGTCTGGCTGACTGGCTTCTTCCTGATTTACATGCTGTTTCTCCGGAACGAACGTTTTTTTGTTCTGAACCGGATTTACCTGGTTACCGGAATTCTGGTCTCCATCGTGTTTCCGCTTTTCAGCTGGCATTACACGGTTATTTTTCCGGTTACGCCAACTACTGAAGTCCTCGAACCACAAGTTTTGGGAGTTGCAACCGTTAATGAACCGTTTCCGATACAAAACCTGCTGTTGTATTTTTATCTGACAGGCGCTTTATTCTTGTTTTTCAGGCTGATCAAACAAACCGTTTCGGTTTGGAAGGTCATCCGAAATTCAGAAACCCATCATTTCAACTCAGTAAAACTCATCCGTACCGACCGATACCCTGCCTCGTTTTCATTTTTCTCGTTCGTATTTGTCAATCCTTCAATCGACGAAACCGAAACCAACGAGATTGTGAACCATGAACAGGAGCACATCCGTCAGCAACACTGGATGGATTTATTGCTGTTTGAAATCCTCCGCACGATGCACTGGTTTAACCCGGTGAGCTGGCTGTATGGCCGGTTGATCAGGCAAAACCACGAATACCTGGCCGACGAGCGGGCGCTGCAACGCAGCTCCAATCCGGCTATTTACCGTGCGGCATTGCTCAATCAAATGTTCGGCGGGCCGGTAATTTCGCTGGCCAATTCGTTCAATTATTCACTCAACAAAAGAAGATTTAACATGATGAAACAGAAAACATATTCACCGATCAGAAAACTCAGACTTTTATTGGTTTTGCCACTAATTGCTGGGGTTTTCTATGCTTTTGCCACTCCTGAATACAAGTTTGTACAAACGGGAGACAGTTCTGAAACTGTAAATCAAGCACAAGACAGAAAAATCGTTAAAGGGAAAATCGTAAATGACGAGGGACAGCCATTGAAAGGCGCGAACATCGTTATTTCAGGAACAAGTATCGGAACCATTAGCGATGCTTCAGGGAATTTTGAGCTTAAAATGACTGATGAATCGCCTTTATTGGTTACTTATGTGGGATACGGTACAAGAAGGATAAAACCCGATTTCAGTAAAGAGATGGTCATTCAAACAGGGCGTATTACCGTTGGAATTGATTCAGATGGAACTAAAACTATAGCTTCAGATCCTTCTTTTCTAAGTAGTCCTCCATTATTTGTTGTGGATGGCAAAGAAATCACGAAAAGTGAAATGGAGAAAATCGATCCTGATAAAATAGAAAGCATTGATGTAATTAAAAATAAAGAATTCACTAAAAAATATGGAGAAAAAGGGAAAGACGGTGTTGTTTTAATCACTTTAAAGAAAGACGAGCAAACTTCTCAAACCTTCAAAGTGCAATCCAATTCACCTTTGAAATTCGGAGATGCTAACAGTTTCGGTAAACAACCATTAATTATTGTTGATGGTGTTATTGAAATGCAGGATGTTAACAATATTCCACCTGAAACAATAGAATCCATAAATGTTTTAAAAAAAGAATCGCTTACTAAAATTTACGGTGATAAAGGCAAAAACGGAGTGATTTTGATTACTACAAAAAAGGGAGCATCCACATCTCAAAATACCCCAATTGATGTTAAGGTGACCGGATATGCCAATAATCAGAATGAAAACACATCAACAAATACTGGAGTTAAAATCAGGAGTACCGGAACATCTGGGAAACCGTTGATGGTTGTCGATGGAATTATTTCTGAAAACAAGAAAGTAGAAGATTTTGATCCGGAAACAATTGAATCGATCAATGTTTTGAAAAATGAAACAGCAACCCAAAAATATGGCGAAAGGGGAAAAGACGGTGTACTCGAAATTACGATGAAAAAATCAGAAAATACGTTCATTTCAGTTGAAGAAATGCCTGAATTTCCTGGAGGTACTGAGGCTATTAATCCATTCATAAAAGCCAATCTTCGATATCCAAAGAAAGCTGAAGCAACTGGAATAACTGGCAAAGTGTTTGTTGATTTTACAATCACCAAAACCGGTAAAGTAGAAAATGTGAAAATTTCGAAAGGGCTTCAACCTTTACTTGACGAAGAAGCTTTGAGAGTTATCAGATTAATGCCTGACTGGAAACCTGGAGCTCAAAATGGTGAAAAAGTTGAAGTAAAATATCAACTATCAGTATCCTTCAATAACCCGAATTTCAAACAAAAAGAAAACTAGAAACAAAGGCGATCAGAAATGGTCGCTTTTTTTTCTATGAAATGTAACAGAATCACTTGAACTTAAATAATAGCAATTCATATTACCTGACCCAAAATATTTGGTGTAACTTTTTTGTTACGATTTATTGGCGAAGCTGATTCTTGGGGGCTGAGCGTGGTCTTTGTAGCTATTTTTGTCTGAACACAGAAATCAGGTTTGACATGACAATCAGATACGGAGTAATTGGAACAGGCGCTTTGGGCGGATTTTATGGCGGGATGCTGGCGAAAGCCGGGCAGGAGGTTCATTTCTTATTCCGCAGCGATTTTGAACACGTTCGCAAACACGGACTTCAGGTTGATTCCGTTAATGGCGATTTCCATTTGGCGGAAGTAAATGCCTACCACAATCCACCAGAAATGCCTTTGTGCGATGTCGTTTTGGTGTGCATGAAAACAACCGGGAATCATCATTTGCCCGAAATGATCAAACCAATGCTTCATCCCAAAAGTGTGGTGGTTCTGCTGCAAAACGGACTTGGTTTGGAAGAAGATCTTTCGGCACAACTTCCAGGTGTTGTCCTCGCTGGTGGATTGGCATTTATATGCTCCAACAAAATAGGTCCCGGACACATTCACCACCTCGATTACGGAAAGCTCATCATTGGTTCGTATAATGTTCCTGATCAGGGTATTCTGGAACAGCTTGTTTCTGATTTTCAGCTGGCCGGAATTCACTCGGAACTTTCGCCTGATCTGAAATTTGCCCGCTGGCAGAAACTGGTCTGGAACATTCCGTTCAATGGCATGACGGTTGTTTTGAATACCACCACCGACCGGTTGATGGCCAACGAACAAACCCGCGAGCTGTCGAAAGAGCTGATGCTGGAAGTGATTCATGGGGCCAATGCCTGCGGAGTTCCGCTCAAAGAATCGTTGGCGCAACAAATGATCGACATGACCATCAAAATGAAACCCTACGCACCCAGCATGAAACTCGATTACGATCATCGCCGGGCCATGGAAATCGAATACATTTATTCAAAACCTATACAAACCGCACTGGACGCTGGTTTTGTGATGACAAAAGTTTCGATGCTTGAGAAGCAGTTGAGGTTTATTCAGGCTCACCGGTTGGATAAATAATTCAAAAAAAGTGTATAAGTTTATGGGATGAAACGACTTTTTATCGGCATCCCAATTGAATCTCCGAAGTCAGTTCAACAAGTTGAGGTCTGGAAGAAAGACCCACAATTGAACCAAAATGTAATAAACTGGACTCCTCCCGGAAACTGGCACATTACGCTGTTTTTTCTGGGCAGCACCGAAGACTCGGCAGTTGCTGTGCTGCAACAATTAATTGATGAATCGTTCATTAATATTCATGCTTATCAAACTGAATTGCGTGGGGTAGGGGTGTTTCCGAATACGAATAATCCAAAGGTTCTGTGGCTTGGTCTTGAAGACTTGCAGCCACTTATGCTGGCCTATTCCAAATTGGGCGAATTGCTTCAGCAAAACGGATTTTCCTTCGACCAGAAACCGCTTAAACCACACCTGACCATTGCCCGTGTAAAAAGAGCTGACAATCCTTTGGCTTTCCAATCATTATTGGCCAAACATCAGGAGAAGGTTTTCGATCAGGTTAATATGAATAAAGTAGTTTTGTTCGAAAGTATAACTACACCTGCCGGGCCAATTTATAAGCCATTGTTTCAAAAGCAACTGATCTGATTTATGGAACAAACTAAAAGTGATATCGGGGCACAATGAATTGGTTTGGATAAAGCAAGAATGTCCTCGATTGGCTGGGATATATTTTTTTGTGATAAATAATAGTTGAATAAAAATATATATTTATTGCTATTCAATAAATATTTATTATTTTTGCGATGTAATTTAAAATTTTAACAGTTATGGCAAAAAGAAACAACTTCGTATTTATAGCCCTGCATATTGTTGCCTGGGTCATCTTCGTAGGCTTGTGCATTGAAGCCGGAGGCTTGATAGTTAATTTTATTTTCAGTCTCTACAAACCTGAATTTGTCCAAAACCTATATCAAAAGTTGGACTTAAGTCAAATGTATCATCTGAACAAATGGGTATTTTTCAGTATGTATAGTTTTATACTGTTCATCGCTGTTTTGAAGGCATGCCTATTCTATGTTGTCATCATGCTTTTATTCAAACTCGATTTGTCAAAACCATTCGACAGCTATGTTGCCAGTCAGATTAAAAATATGAGTTACTACACGCTATCCATAGGACTCATCAGTTACATTGCCCGTGAAACAACCAAAAGCTTGCCGCATTATGGATTTGAAGTCAACGAACTAAACCAGTTTTGGGCCGACAGTCAGGCTTGGATTTTAATGGCGGCTGTAATCTATATTATTGCGACTATTTTTTCAAGAGGGGTTGAAATTCAAAACGAAAACGATTTAACTGTTTAAGCCCATGCCAATTATTGTAAACTTAGATGTAATGATGGCAAAGCGAAAAATGTCGCTTAATGAGCTCTCCGACAAGGTTGAATTAACTTTGTCAAATCTTTCAATTTTAAAAACCGGAAAAGCAAAAGCAATCAGGTTTTCCACCCTGGAAGCTATTTGTAATGCATTAGACTGTCAGCCGGGCGACATTCTGGAATACAAAGACGATGAGAATAAAACAACAAACGGCTAACAGCGATTTGGCAAAAGTGGCGGTTCAGTACTTCACTTCAACATTTATCGGGAAACTTTCAACATTAAGTATTATTCAAAAGTAAAAAAGAGTCAATCCACAGCAAAATTCTTTTGGTTGACACTTTTTTAGCGCACTAATTCCCAAACAGGGGACTTTAATCCTACAAAGGATTCAACGGATGCTCTTAAACTTTCATGCTGACTGGTTAGTCTTTTAGAGATGAAACATTTCGGAATACTGCTGTAGCTGTTTCCTTTGTGTTGTGCGATGTAACAGCGAGCCCCAGGTACAACTTTTTTGTAATTTCCATGCTGAAGGTCGTGAATGGCTTCCACGATTTTCCATCGGCACTGAAGAACCCGGTGAAGTCGTTTCCAACACGTTTCAGCCTGATCCAGGTATTCGGGAAATTCACCGGAAACTCGGGTACTCCATCGAATTTAGCGGGATAAATGGCTTTCATCTCACCGGCTTTTTCTTTCCGGTATTGAAATTCGTAACCGCCATTGTTTTTATTTCGGGGATTGTTATTCGGAAATACCTGGAAAAAGATGTGACGACTATTGTCCGAAAGGTCTTCGCGAGCCATCAGTCCGGCTTTGGTGTACAAGTGCGGCGCTGTGAGGCTTTCAATTTGGGCAACCAGATCAAAATCGCCGGTTTGTTCGATGTATGCAAAACGAAATTCGTCCTGAACTCCCCAAACATCGGCTCCTCCGGCAGTAATGCTGATGCTGTTTTCCTGAACTTGCGATGAGCCTGAAATATCAGGATTCCCGATATCGGTCGATTTGAATTTTTTTAGAGAGACTGCTTTTTCTTTTGCTGTGAGCGATAGTCCTGTAGTTAAAAGGACGATCAGAAGGATGGAGATGTTTTTTTTGAGCATAGTTGAATTGGTTAGTGTTTTAAATTTAAAAGGATTCCCTGGTTGCGAAATCTGGTATTTGTTAGGTTTGAAATATAGTCAAAATGTAAATATCACAATTATAAAAGCTAATTTTTCTGTTCACTCCTGATCAACTTTCGGAAATTTAGTATTCGTTATTTTTCGGAATCAACCATATAAATTGCATCCAGTAAAATCATCGAATCGAGTGGGATATTTTTCTGAATGGCTTTCTGTTTCACTTTTTCGAGCCATTCGGGAGTGTTTTTAATGGAATGAATGTATTCCTCAATCTTTTGTTGCCGGGCATTGGTTATGATGCTAGTTGGAGTCCAGCTGGAGTTCGAATTCAGGGCTTTCATCCGGATAATTTCGTTTTGTGTTTCGCTGTCAGAAAAAATGGTGTCAACCGAAAGCTCAAAGTTGTTTCGGTTGGCGGCATCTTTCACCATTTGCATCAATGTCGAAGCATGTCTTCCGGGTGTTGAATAGATGTGAATGTTTTTCCCGGTAGCCACCACACTGTCGAGGCTTACAGGTGTGCCACGCCACAATTTTACCTGCTCCTTGTTATCTTCATAAGTAACAACATTCGGGTTTACGGCCATCAGTTGAGGCATGTAATCAACCCGGTGTCCACAATAACTTAAGCCGTAAACAATGGCATTTTCAACCTGTGGGCCGCTTTCCCAGGTAGGTTCAATAAACCAATAATCGGCTTTCGAGATTTTGGTGTCAACAAAAGTCCGGATTTTATTGCGCTGCTCAATCTGCTGTGATATAATGGGATAGTCGCTTTTAACTTTTACAACAGTAGCTAGAATAAACAACAATGGCAGTATATTTCCAGCGAGAATTAAATGGTTTTTTTTCTTCAGTATTATGGAAAGAAAAAGCGAAACCGTGAAAAACATGAACCCATAAATTACAAAGGTGGGAGCCAGGTAATAGTTTTTGAAATGCTTCGAAACCATCAGGATTTGTAAGGCGATAATTAAAAGGTAACCTGCAAAGAGAAAGCTGAATTTTTTCATTCCCTTTTCCTTTTTCCGGATAGCAATAAAGATTAGAGCGATCAAAACTATAATCAGCACGAAGAGTTCGGGATTCAGTTTGACGATTTCGAATGCACTGTCCGTCATTTTCTGAAAGTTCAGCACCTTCGATTCGCCACCGCCATAAAGGCCGTCGTGCTTGAAGATGCTGGTAAGAAACCGGAAATAGTCATCGAACTTCGTGATGATTGGGGCGATGAAAATGAAAAAAGAAACAATGCCCGATCCAATGTAAATCAACAGGTTTTTGTTGGTGTCGATTAATAACAGGGGAAGAATAAGTACAGGCAAAAAGTTGAATTTGGTAGCCAGCCCCAAAGCCATAGCCACACCGCTCCACAGTGCAAATTTCCGTAGCGATCGGTTTTCGTATCCGTGTTTCAGATAGATTAAAATGAAAATCAGTCCGGAGATCATGAAAAAACGATCGGGATTTACCCGGCAAAACAGCCACATCAAAACATCGTTAAACAAAAAGCTGGCCTGTAAGATTGCGATTTGCCAGAAGGGGATTTTTCGCCTGAACGCCAATAGTCCAATACCAAAAATCAATACAGCCTGAAGTAAAATCAGTGAGCTTGAAATCGCATTTAGGTAGTGTTCCGGACGGGCAAAAACATCCTTAGCAATATTCCCATTTCCGGAGAGCAAATGCGTAATCCGGATTACTATTCCGTTATAAACCTGAAAAGGAGTTCCGGGATGGTCGATGTGCCCGATGTAGTTGAATTTGAGAGTCGCGCAGTTCAGCCCGTTTACCAGGTAAGGAAATTCAGGATCGGACGATTTCGAATAAAACGGATCGAAGAACGTCAGCATGAATATTCCCCAAATGATAACCAGCAAAGGAAAAATAGAAATAATCAGCTTTTGTTTGAACGACTTCATCGGGATGGTTTTATTTGAACTTGATTTTTCGCGCAGCAAACAGGCTCATTTTTATCAGTAACCATCCGTGGCTAAAACGGCTGATTTGAGTCGATCCGTATTCGCGGTCGCGGTATCGCACGGTCACTTCTGTGATTTTCAGGTTTAGTTTGGCCGCTCCAAAAAGCAGGTCGAAATCGCCAAACGGATCGAAATCGCCAAAATACTTGCGGTTGGCTATAATTTTTTCGTAGTCGTTGCGGAAAAGCACTTTGGTGCCGCACAATGTATCTTTCAGCCGTTGCCCCAGCAAATAAGAGAAAAACCATCCGAAAAACTTGTTGCCCAGATAATTCAGGAAACGCATCGCCTCTTTTTCCATGGGGTAAACCAGGCGGCAACCGTTGATGAATTCGCCTTTGTTGTTGCGCAAGGCATCGTAAAATTTAGGCATATCTTCAGGTGGTGTGGTTAGGTCGGCATCAAGGATCATCAGAATGTCGCAGGTGGCGGCATCAAAAGCTTCACGAACGGCATTTCCTTTTCCTTTTCCGGTTTGTCGCATCACTTTCATGTCCACTTCAGGATATGCTTTTTGTACCCGAAGCATTTCTTCGTAGGTGCCGTCGTTCGAATGCCCTTCAATAAAAATAAACTCCTGATGCGAACCGAATTGGGGAGTTCGTTTGATGGCGTTCTCCATGTTGCCCTTTTCGTTGCGGGCCGGAACTACAACGGTGACCGAAAAATCTTTGGGCTCGGAATAAACCGGTCTCGCACTGATAAATTGGATCAGATCGAGGCTGTTAATTCCGGGAAGATTGGCCAGAAATTTATTAAAAATGAGGTTGATTACCGGAATGTATTTGGGAAATAGCAGCTTTCGCTCAACTTTGATGATTTCGAAATTTTCAAGATGAAGTACATTCTCAATGTCTTTAATTGTCAACCAGTTCGGAAGCGGCTGTTTGGCTTTCAATCCAAGCATCTCGCCAAGTTTCAATACAGGTTCCCAAATGTAATTGAAACTCGAAATAATGATCTTGGTTCGCGGAGTGACATAACTTCTTAATTGCCTGAAGAAAGCTTGCACGTCCCACAACGAGGTAATTAAATCGGAAACAATGATATAATCGATGGCTAATTCAGAAGTAAAATCGAGTGCATCAGCCACCTGAAATTCGAGATGCGGATATTTTCGTTTGGCAATTTCAATGGCCGTTGGCGAGAAATCGACCCCAATGCCTTTTGCTGGTTTAACGGCATTCAGCAAATCACCGGTTGAACAGCCAAGTTCCAATACAGTTGCGCCTTCCGGAATAATAAAAGCAAATTGCCGTTCAATGGTTTTCTGGTAAAAGCGGTTTCTCTTTTTCCATTTGTCGCGTTGTTGGGCTGTATTCTCGAAATAATCAAGGATAGTTTGTTGTCCTTTTTCCATTATAAATTTCTTGTCGTTAAAAGATCGAACCTGATCTATTGTTTTTCGATTATCAACTCTTCTTTATTTTCAATATAGTAGCAACTATTCAAAACAATTACTGAGCTGCTGTTAACTTTAAGTTTTATCCAAGCCACTTTATCGACATTTTCTTTTCTTTGTCTTAAGGCAATGTATTTATATCCAATGTTTATCCAAGCTTTCATATAAATGCCTCCATAATACTGACTATTCGCACCTCCTGGATTCTTATTATATGCAATCTTCGTTGAATCATTTGTGAAATCCCCTTCAACTTTTATTGTATCTCTGGTATTGAATATTTTGGGTATTATAACCTTTTTATATTCAAAAATCTTGGTTGGCATAGTTGGGTTCTGATACCAGGAAGTATCAACATAGTTCGAATAATTTAATTGATAACCATTCTTAGGTGAA
Organism: Bacteroidota bacterium; assembly: GCA_023251455.1. Taxonomy (GTDB): domain Bacteria; phylum Bacteroidota; class Bacteroidia; order Bacteroidales; family Prolixibacteraceae; genus Aquipluma. The sequence continues at coordinate 576 of JAHEYT010000046.1, read as the reverse complement.
ATTTGAACGTAGTTACTCCATGGATACATCGAAGAATAATACTTTACAACAAGGATTGACAAATCAATAGTATTGTCTTTGTCAATATCTAAATCAAAGTTAGTACTCCCAATCATCAGGCCATCAGGTATCTTTATTATTGTATCATGCAAGTCGGTGAAGTTTTTATCTATGATTAATGTGTCATGTAAATCATTAAAATTATCATCTGTACTGACTTTTTCTTTGCAATTGAAAAATAGGCCATAGCAACAAAGAATAAAAACGATATATGCTATTTTTTTCATCAGAATCAGATTTTTTTACAGCCTTTATTTGATTCTATTGGTTGATATTTGTTTCAGAAATCAAATAATTGGGCCTTCTTTTATTTTCGATGAAGAGTTTACCAAGGTATTCGCCAATGATGCCGAGCATCAGTAGATTAATACCTCCGATAAACAAAATGCTGATAATCATTGAAGTCCATCCGGTGACGGCCCGATCGGTGAAAAGGTGTGTGTAAACAGCGTACAATCCGTAACTAAATGACAGAACCGCAATTATAGAACCGAGGTAAATTGAAATCCGGAGCGG
>JAHEYT010000102.1 GCA_023251455.1 Bacteroidota bacterium | reverse complement strand
CAATAGATGTTCAGCATACTTTAATCTTAAATAGATATACGATGAAAAAGAAAATGATTCTTCTGTTGTTCAGCTTATTACTAGTATTAGTAAGGCCATCTATCGGACAGAATTCCGAAATGCTTCAAGATACCTGTTTTGTTAAAAGACCCGTATTTATCTCAGTATTAAATCTTCAACCTTTAACCCTCAGTAAGAATCGGATACTTTTTAGTTTTCAGGCTGAATACCCTGAATTCTATAAATATCTGAATTCGAAAAATGGAAAGACAGAGCAAGTTTCTGAAACTACGGTCCTAAATGAGGCATATTACTATGGTCATGCAGTTTATGGACTTACAGACCGTATTAATTTATTCACCATACTTCCGCTTGCTTCAGTTCATCATTTTTCTCCAACAACAACAATTAGCGACAAAGGATTCGGAGATCTTGCGATAGGAGGTCATTATAGCCTGCTTGAATCGAAAAATTTCAAAAATAGCCTCACTTCAAGCATAACTGTTGGTTTTCCAACCGGGAAATACAAAAATATTGGAGCGAATGATTATCCACTTGGTCTTGGGGCATACAAGTTTAAAGGTGAAGTAACCGGCCTGCATCGATTCAAAAATCTGTATATGATATATTCAGTCTACTATGAATATCGTACCGGCAATTCTCAAGGATTAAATGTAGGCGATGAAGTAGGCGCTTACATGACCTTTCAAAAACAGTTCAATACGAAATATGGAAATTTTGGTCTTGAAGGTGGCACCTATGGTTTCTGGAATTTAAAAGACAAAAAAGATGGCTCCTATATTCCATATACCGACGATTATAATGCTAATCTTTTTGTTGGTGCATGGTACAATTATTTGAAAGACTTCTACCTCCGGTTTGGAGTGCCTTACACGATCTATCAAAATAAAAGCTGGTTAACCAAATACACTGCCTTAATACAGCTCGATTATTATTTCGATTTGAAAAAAACTAAATAATATAAATTACTATGAAAGCAAAATTATTCCTGATGATTTCACTATTGCTGATAGCCATCATCTTTTTTTCCTGTACAAATTTGACTAAACAAGAACCGACTCAACATCAATTTATGGGATATATTGAAAACACCCAAATAAATATTACTGGCCGCATACCAGGAAAAATTACTGCCATCTATGTAGATGAAGGCGATACCGTAAAATTAGGGGAGAAAATTGCGCAGCTTGACAAAAGGGAACTCGATGCAAACATGTCAGCCCTTAACTCTCAACTTAAAAATATCATATTAAACAAAAATCGGATCGAAAATTTATATGAAGCCGGTGCATTGCCTCAGCAAAAATTAGATGAAATTGAAACAACCTATGAAGTACTTAAGAGTAATATTTTAGCACTAAAAACCAAGATTGAAGATATGGAAATAAAATCGCCAGTTGATGGTATTGTTAATGTTAAGGTATTAGAAAGTGGACAAATGCTGGTACCAGGTATGGCTGTTGTAATAATTACTGATCCTGATGGAACCTGGGCACGATTTAGTATTCCTGAAAGATATATAAATCAAATTAATTTAGGAGAGACACTTGACCTAACAACAAATATCCCGGGGGTTATTTACTCTGCCAAAGTGAATCAGATTCTGCCTTTAGCTGAGTTTGCAACTCACGTTCCCACAACACTCAGAGATGAAAGAGACGTAAGAACTTTTGATGTGAGAATGAAATTAATAGATAGCTCTCAACACGCGTCAATAATTACCAGCAAACCCGGTATGTATGTGTATCTTTCTTTAAAAGAGCCTACCATTGAGGCTACTAAATCTAATAATATCCGATAGACATGAAAGTAATTAAGCTTATATTGATGATTTTCATGCGGATAACAATGATTTCATTAGTTCTGATATTGTTCTTCAGCATGATGGCAGGAATGTATTACAAGACTGCTCCGCGTAATATTCGCATAGCTGTTGTTGATGAGGACCATTCGGCATTGAGTCGTTCGATTTTATATAACATTCGAGCTTCCGACTATTACCACATTGTAGATCAGCCCATCGATTACCTTTCATTACAAAAAATGATCGACAGAAATGAAATCGATATGGGCATAGTAATTCCTTATAATGCCTATCATGACATCCAGAATAATCAAGGAGTCAGAATAATGGCAGCATTAAATGGTACTGCAAATCCGTCAATTCCGGGGACAGCCCTTTCAAAATTAAACCAGATTATTTCGACACTAAATGGGCAACTTGCTTTAAACGTTCGTGTGGAAGATTTAGGCAGTATTCCAAATCATCGGCATGCAAAAGAACCTCTAATCAGTGTTGCCGAAAGAGTTTATTATTCACCAACCCTTAGTATGGAAGCTTCTGTCCTTCCTGCATTTATGGGATTAGCCATGCAAACTATATCTATGATTACAATACTTTTTGCCTTAATGGGAAGCCTGAAAACTTGGAAACAAAAGTTTCCATTTATAAGCAATGCAAGGCAAATTCCAACTTTCGAACTCATTCGGGCGGCAATAGTTTCCGGACTTGTTGCAGGAACTTCGATTTCTATTGCATTCTATTCTACAATGCTGTTATTTGGTGTCCCATTTGATCAATCCGAAATTTGGAATGTGATATTAGTTATCTTCCTATTCACAATTTCCATGGAAAGTATCTCCTATTTTCTTGTTTTAAACATTAATAATAGTGGAATCTTAGCTGCCATTATCACACTTATCGTTCTCCCAGCCTTTATGTACTCAGGATACATGGTGCCATTCGAACAAATGGCTGATATACCAACCCGAATCGGAGGTTGGTTCCCATTAAGATATTATCTAAAAGCACTTTATCTGGTATTTAACCATCATCAGCCACTGGCTGTGGCACAACCTTTTATGAACAAACTCTGGCAATTCACCGGATTATTTTCCGCATTGTCAATTGTATCCATAATTGTTGGGCAATTTGAAAGAAAACACCGCGAAAAAAAAGAGAAACATGAAAATGTGAAATTAAATGTAGAGGAGATTCAATCATGAAAAAAGGTATAATTATTTATTTTCTGATGTCACTTTCTTTATGGAATACCGCATCTTATGCACAAAAAGCTCTTACACTTGATGATGCCATCCGTATAGCTTTAGATCAGAATCCAAACATAAAGGTAAATGAAAGTCAAATTAAGGAAGCTGACGCCAAACACGATCAGGCCTATTCAAATTTTCTTCCTCAGGCAGAAATACTTTCAAAGTATTTTTATACAAATAATACAGCAGGATTATTCCCACTTGAGGGGTCGAGCGTTCCGGTAAGGAGTAATGGAATGCCAACCGGTGAAGATATCATTATGAATTCGAAGGCGCCTTTCTCTATACTCGACAGAGATGTATTAACCATGGACATGAATTTGACATACACGCTATATGCGGGAGGGAAACGTAAAAATGCATTGGAAAGCACCAACGCTTTAAAAGAAGCCTACCAGAAGGATCTTCAGGAAACAGAAGGCTATTTAAGCTTAAATGTCAAGACTGCATTTTATAATGTGCTCTTTCTGAATGAAGTTTTGAAGGTTAATGAGCAGGCATTGAGCCAAATTCAGGAACATCTCACTATAGCTGAAAAATCTTATCAGGAAGGTGTTCGTTCGGAATTTGATGTCCTTATGTTCAAAGCTAAATTGAAAGATTTCGAAAGTCAACTCCTTGAACTTAAAAGCAAAAAAGAAATTACACTGGATGCTTTAAAAGTTTTGCTTAATCTCCCAGATACCACCTCCATCAATTGTTTGGGTACCATTTCCAATCCTATTGATTACTCCCTTCTTTCGTCAGAACAAGTTTCAGACAGTATTGATACCGGGAATAATAAAATACAGTCACTAAAAGCGATGAGAAATGTTCTCGGTTACAAAGAGAAAATTGAAAAGGCTGAAAATTTACCGACTTTATTTGCATTTGGTAACTACCATGTCTATCATGGACTTGACACTCCTCCTTTCGATCAGGCATGGAGACAAGGTTATGCGATTGGAGTTGGTATAAAAATCAATTTGTTTGACGGGAATTTATCGAAAAGTAAAGCTCAGGAAACCAGAGCTGGTATTGAGAAAGTTGAAGCTTACGAAGAAAGTTTCAAGCTTCAGTTCAAAAATAAATATTTAACATCTATTCAACATATCCATTCGCTCAATGCTCAGCGTGAATCGGTATTAACTAACGTGGGAGTGGCAAATAAAGCTTATGAAATTGCACTGGTAGGTTATAAAAATAGTGTGATAACCACTATCGAATTGAATGACACGCAATTAAATATAATCAAAATAAATATCCAGTTATTAAACATTGAGAAGGATATTCTCCTTGAATATGCAAATCTTCAATATTTATTAGGGGCAATTCACTGACAGAATTATTTTTAACGTTTGGTCGGTATAACTATATCAAGGAAATTTTCCGGAGTTTATTGACTAAAGAAACTTAAAGTCGTATTTATTGAGTTAATGGATCTTACTCATTGGATGTTGTATCAAGAAATTCATTAAATGCTAAGGCATTAAATTGCAAAGGAATATATTTCCCGTTTAATTACTTTATATTTAAACTTTAATTATTTTTGAGGTATGAATTTTAGATAATTACATAAAAAAATGACAAAAGCTGATATCGTTAATCAAATTAGTACAAAGGCAGAAATTGAAAGAGTACTAGCTCAAAAGATAGTTGACGCTTTTATTGAAACAGCGAAAGAGTCCTTAGGTGCAGGAAGAAATATATATCTTCGTGGTTTCGGTAGCTTTATTATTAAAAGAAGGGCAACGAAAATGGCTCGTAATATTTCCAAAAATACTACCGTTGTTGTCCCAGAGCATTTTATTCCCTCTTTTAAACCTTCCGAAACTTTTTATGCGCAGGTCAAGGACAATTTGAAAGCTAAATAAAAGTAGTATTCGCTAAATTCGCTTAGCTTAGCTCTATATACTTCTTGATACTTGAATGTAAATATTTCATACGTCTATATATTTTATTAAACGCCATTAGGTTTTTGATTTCTTTGAATTAATTACATAATTTATTATTCAATATATTCTTGTATGTCTTCAAAACAAAGTGAACTATTTGGGTTAAAAAATAAGAGACACTTTTTCAATGATTCAAGGATAAATTAAAATTTTGAGATTTTGGTTTTAGCGTCGTAAAATTTATTTCCGACAAGCATTTTCCTGGTTTTTTGATGACCCGAAAATGCGTCAGAATAAATTTTACCGGCGGAGGTTGTTGCATAGTACATTCGCTTTCTTTCCATGATGGTTTTTTGTTTGATTTTCTTTCGATGCTTTAAAATCCGGTCAGCCCGGCCAAAGTACATATCGGCCGGAGTCACGTTTTTTAATGATTCGTGGTAGCGTTGGTGGTTGTAATACTCCACGAAGTGTTTCAGTGCATGTTCCAGTTCCAT
>JAHEYT010000005.1 GCA_023251455.1 Bacteroidota bacterium | reverse complement strand
GAACCAATAAGGTAATTACTTTCACCCTTTTTCTCCAATACATTGCAACCCATCACACTCACCGGAGGCTCGTTCATCAATCGACGCATCGGCTCTTGGAAATTTTCGTCGGTAAAGAAAATTCCATCGTACGTCGAGAACAGAAAAATATGTTGTTGTTGGTCGTATAAAATGCGGCGAAGCTTGTCGTACCAAGGATTTGGCGAACTCAGTACGGTTCCGGGGATAGGCGAAACCATCGAATTGGCGATAGCAATCAGCAATGGAGGTCGCAGGAACATTCCGGTGATGGTTACAAAAATCAGGAATGGAATGAAAATCCAGCCTAGCCGATTGTGCCATTTCAAATTGAAATTTCGGGCTGATAGCAGTTTTGCATTGTCTTTTTTCTTTTCGCGGCGGCGTTTCAGCCACTTCGGAAAGATAAAATGCATCAATCCTGTGAGCGAAATAATCAGGATTGCCAGGCCAAATAAATCGACAATCAGTTTACCAACCGGACCCCAAATTTCGCCACTGTGCAGCAACCACAAGGTTTTAAACAGACTGGCCTTGCTGTTGTAGCCTTCAGGTGCGGGAAGTTTGATGGACTGAAATGAATTTCCATCGGAACTTTTGATCAGGAACGAGCGGGTTTGCACCAGAAGCTCGGTCTCTTTCAAAATCAAGTCGGTAATTCGTTCTTCGGTAACAGGTAGTGGAATTTTTTGCCATTGGTGTTGCTTGAAAGAATATTGATACAGACCGAAGTAAGTACCCGCGAACAGTTTCCCATCATGAGTTTTCAGCATTTTGCTGATTTTCCGGTTGTCGGTTCCGTCAGGAAATCCGGCATTCCAATCCTGAAAAGTTTTGAAATGATCGGTGGTGAGCCAGATCCCGATATTCCCATATACAAGCGCCGAATCGGCACCCAACAGACATACTGATTTGACGGCGCCCTTGTTCCAGTTTTGATAACTATAATCATTAGGCAGAAGCGACCGGTTGATATCGATTGACGAAATCAGTTCGCGGTGATTCATGAAAATTCCGGAGAGGCTGAACAGGATCACGAATAAGGTGATCACGATTCCCGGCCATTTATGGAATTTCCGGAGTTTCTTTAATATGGAGTTTTTGGTCATTGAATCTGTTTGATGCGCACAAATGTACCCAGAGGAATATGTTTTAGATGTAACAATCGTTACAAATCAAGGTTTTACTTCATTTGTTTTTTCTGATTGACTTTTGCCTTTAAACTTTTGCCCTAATAATGGTTTGACTGGCACATTTTTCTATTTTTGTTCGTCAAATAAAACCACAGCACACATGAAAGTTTTCAAATTTGGAGGTGCCTCCGTTAGTTCTGCCGATGCGGTACGCAATTCAGTTAACATCCTGAAAATGTATCCGGGAAATAAGGTTTTGGTGATTTCGGCCATGGGAAAAACAACCAATGCACTCGAAATCGTTGCCCGAAGATATTTCAATCAGGATCCGGAAGTTTGGACTACTTTCCAGGAAGTGAAGGATTATCACGACGGTATCATTACCGAACTTTGGGGCAAACCAACTGAACTTCCTGAGGTTGAAAAGCATTTTACACTGCTACGCAACCGAATCAAAGGAGAGCGCTCGCTGAATTTTGATTATGAATATGATCAGATCGTGGCTTTTGGCGAACTGATTTCGACACAGATTATCAGTCTGTATTTCAATCAGATTGGCCTGAAAAACCGCTGGGTCGATGTACGCAACTGTTTGAAAACCGACGATCAGTTCCGTGAAGCGAACATAAACTGGGACCTTTCGGTTCGGTTGGCCAAGAGGCTCTTTACGTTTGAATCAGACGATTTATACATTACCCAAGGTTTCATCGGCGGAACATTGACCAACCAAACTACTACGCTGGGACGCGAAGGTTCGGATTATACGGCTGCTATTTTGGCCAATTTGCTCGATGCTGAAGAAGTAAGTATCTGGAAAAATGTTCCCGGAATTCTGAATGCGGACCCCGATTTCTTTGCCAATACGGTGAAACTTGACGAGTTGTCATACAAGGAAGCCATTGAGTTATCGTATTCAGGAGCAAAAGTGATTCACCCAAAAACAATCAAACCATTACAAAACAAAAATATACCGTTGTTAGTCAAGTCGTTTCTTGAGCCTGAAAAGCCAGGAACAATCATTCATGCGGTTGAACATGCCCTTGAATTGGTTCCGGTGATTATTGTAAAAAAGAACATGGCGCTGATCACACTAACTCCAAACGATTTTTCGTTTATCAGCATCGGCAGTGTTTCCGATGTTTTCGGTTTATTTGCCAAGTATCGGCTGAAAGTTGGTCTTTTGCAACAATCTGCTATCGACCTTTCGTTGGCTTTTGATGAGCCGGAACAGGGAATAGAGGATTTAATCAATCAGTTGCATCAAAAATTTGAGGTGAAATACAACACTGGGCTCGATTTGGTAACCATCCGTTACTACAATGCTGAATCGGTAGCTCAAATTTCGGAAGGACGTAGTCTTTACGTTGAGCAAAAAAGCCGAAGAACAGCGAGAATGTTGCTGAAATAATAATTGGGGTATTTCTAGGGAATGTCGCATTTTTACAATTTCGGGGCATATAGTCACACTACTTTTGGATTGTAAACTTTAAAAAGAGAAACAATGAAAAAGTTAGTGACCTGGGTTGACATTCCCGCTGTTGATTTCAATCGTGCTGTAAATTTTTATGAAACTGTGCTGCAAATCAAACTTGAAGTATTTGATTGCGGCGAGGAAAAAATGGCCTGTCTTCCAATGGGCGAAGGTGCCATCTCGGTAGCACCCAACTTTATACCTTCGGAAAACGGACCAATCGTTAATTTCGATTGTGGTAACGACCTCGATGGAGCCATTGCCCGTGTTGTTTCGCTGGGCGGAAAAATCGTTCATCCGAAAACCAAAATCGAAGTGGAAGGCCGTGGCTGGTTTGCCCTTTTTCACGACACCGAAGGCAATCGACTCGGACTTTACGGCATTTAAACTCCAAAATTATTGGATTACAACTTCTTTTTCAGGAAGTTGTAATTCCTTTCATTATTTTTACAACAGTCATCCTGAATTTTCAGAAAGCAAATCTATGGAGTTTTGTTTCGGAAAACCATCGGTTCTTTTGTCGCCCTACGTTAAACAATACTGGGGACTCGAAAATTGCCTGGTGCCGGGCGAAGAACATGTGCAGCGCATTGTTCCAAACGGCCTCATGGATCTTACCTTTTACCTCGGCGACAAGCCGGGATTGCTGAATCATCATCAGGAATCGTTGGAAAACACCGTTCTGGCCGGGCATTGCAACGGTCCTTACGATTTGAAGGTAATCGGAAACATGCGTCTTTTCTCGGTTTCTTTTCGCCCCTTGGGTGCTTCCATGTTTTTCAACCTGCCCATGAGCGAGTTATACGAATGCATTGTGCCACTCCGCTACCTGATCAAGAATCAGACAGAACAGCTCGAATCAGCATTATTTGAAGCTAACTGTTTTCATGAACAGGTGCAGCTTGTTGAACGTTTTCTGACTTCACTCCTGGAAAAAAAGGATAATGATTTTGGGCAGCGGCGATTGCAGGAAAGCATGAGCCTTATTAATTGCAGCAAGGGGTTGGTTGAGGTCGAAAAACTAGCCGCTGCGGCATGCTGGAGCCGAAAGCAATTCGAGCGTAACTTTCAGGAATTGGTTGGTACTTCGCCCAAGCAATTTATGCGTGTGGTCAGGTTTCAGAATACCCTTTATTTTCGGGGGAAAAACAATCAGCTTTCGTTAACCGAACTGGCCTATGAATGCGGTTTCTTTGATCAGTCGCACATGATTGCCGATTTTAGGGATTTATCGGGGAAAACGCCCAGGCAATATTTTGGCGAATGCGAACCCGTTTCTGATTATTTTGATTAAAATGTTCAGCCGAATCCAAAAAAAAAAAGCGGTAAGCACCAAGAGTGTTTACCGCTTTTTGTTTATGTGAATGATTCGTGATTACATCTGGTAAATTCCATCAACAATTCCGTATTCAACTGATTCTTTGGCATTCATCCAGTAATCACGTTCGAAATCGTGTAAAATTTGTTCCAGGGTTTGATTGCAATTTTTAGCCAGAATCTCGGCCGATAACGTTTTTGTTTTTAGAATCTGTTTGGCGTGAATCTCGATATCGCTTGCCCGACCCTGCAAATAGCCAATGCTCGGTTGGTGGATCATCACTTCGCCCAACGGGTAAATAAAACGCTGGCCTTTTTGGCCGGCAGATAATAACAGTGAACCCATAGAAGCAGCCAATCCCATACAAATGGTTGAAACCGGCGATGAAATCAGGTTCATGGTATCCAGAATGGAAAATCCGGAAGTTACGACTCCACCTGGACTATTGATAAAAAAGGTAATTTTTTCGCCTGGTTTAATGGACTCAAGGTAAAGCAATTTACTTACAATATCTTGGGCTGAGTCATCATCAACCTGTCCCCAAAGGAATATTTTTCGTTGTTCCAGAAATTTTTCCTCTACTTTCTTCTGTATTTTCATTTTCTTCCCTTCCGATTCCGGATCTTCATCTTCATGCATTCTTCTTGTTCTCATATTGCTGTTTTTTAATGTTTTATATGTCAATTGAACCAGATGTAAAATAAAATACAAATGGCAAATTCAGACTTCATCATGGAACATGAATGAGTCTGAACCGGATTTTAAAATTACGATTATTTTTTTGATCAGCGGTGGACGAAGTGAATTGTTTTGCAATGAGTCCTATGACCAGACCTGTCGGGTCATAGGATCAATATGCCTGGAAAAGGATTATTTCTTCTGAATCAACAAGGTAAGCACCAAATTTTCAGGTTTTGATTCCGTGCCGTATTTTGGGTAAGGTTTGGCATCAACGATTTCGATGGTGTAGCCTGTTGGCTGTTTCGTTTGGTCTTTCAGTACTGAATGGATTTCAAAATCAGATTTGCTGCTGTTTTCAGTCCAATCGCCTTTTATGGTAACTTCTCCCTGCCAAACACATTGCACTCCTTCGGCGCATCGCGAGTCGTTTATTTCAGTAATCTTCAGTGTATATTGCCCATTGGCCGAAGTGTAAAGTTGATTGACTTGAAAGGTTGCTTCCCGACCAACTGTAAATCCTTGTTCAAGAATGGTTTCTTCGCAGCCCATGCCGGCAAAAAGGAAAAAAACCAATAGGTATTTTATTGCTGATAGAGTTTTCATTTTTGTAAGTTTTTGTTTGAATAAAGACGCAAGAACCTGTGTTTTGGTTGCGTGAAGCTAAAAAATCTTTATTGACAAAGTTCTGGAGTCCCAAAGCCTGGAGTTTAAATGATGAGATTTAAAACTCAGGTACTTTGTGTCTTTGATACTTTGTTACTTACTTTGCATTATCAAAAAAGTAAAGACTGTGAAGATTGGTTCAATTGATTTGGGAGAGATGCCGCTGTTTCTGGCGCCAATGGAAGATGTGACGTATAAATCGTTTCGGTACATGTGCAAAAAGTACGGTGCCGATGTGATGTACACCGAGTTTGTTTCGTCGGAAGCGCTGATCCGTGACATTCAGAAGACCAAACAGAAAATGACTTTGTTTGATTTCGACCGCCCGGTGGCTATACAGATTTACGGTCACGATATTAATTCGATGGTTGAAGCCGCCAAAGTTGCAGAAGAATGCCAACCCGATTTTATCGACATTAATTATGGTTGCCCGATGAAAAAGATCATCAGGCATGGAGCAGGCGCAGGCATGTTGCTCGATCCGGATAAAATGCAGCGAATGACAGAAGCAATTGTAAAAGCTGTAAAATTGCCGGTTACGGCCAAAACCCGCTTGGGTTGGGACCACGACAGCAAAATTATTGTTGATGTGGCCGAACGCTTGCAGGACGCCGGGGTTGCCGCATTGGCCATTCATGGCCGTACACGCAGCATGTTGTACACCGGTGAGGCCGACTGGTCGCTGATTGCCGATGTGAAAAATAATCCGCGCATGAAAATTCCAATTATTGGAAATGGCGATATCAATGGACCGGAGAAAGCCAAGGCGTTTCTGGAACAGAGCGGGGTAGATGCACTGATGATTGGTCGCGGTTCGATTGGCCGCCCCTGGATTTTTTCGGAAGTAAAACATTACCTGAAAACTGGCGAATTGCTTCCACCGCCAACTGTCGCCGATGTGGTACAGAACGTGCGCGACCAGCTGAACATGTCGATTGAATGGAAAGACAATGTACGAAGCGGAATTTTGATGATGCGCCGTCATTTTGCCAGATATTTCCCAACACTACCTAATTTTCGGGAACTTCGTATTCGGCTGCTACAGGCCGAAACCCTTGATTCTGTTCAGGAATTACTGGATTTGATTGAAGCCAGTTACGGAGATATTCGGGTGGATTATACCAATGTGAGTTTGAAATGAAAAAATTCCGAACCATACAAATTGGAGCCAATCTCTACAGCTTGTTTGCTGATGAGTTCAAATCTGCCAGATTCCGGAGACATTATTCGGATGCCTCATTTTGGGATAAGGTGAAACGGTATTCGAAGGAGGCTGGAATGAAAGTGGTGTATCCGGCGCTGCTGCTGCAATACATGATGAAATCCGACGATGTTCCGCTCAAAGCCAAATTGATTTTATCGGCCGCCTTGGGTTATTTTATCCTGCCTATCGATTTTATTCCCGATTTTGCTCCTTTGCTCGGATTTACTGATGATCTGGGAGTTTTGCTTTTGATTGTACGTCAAATGGCCGTTTACATCACTCCTGAAATCAGAAAGCAAGCCCGCCAGCATCTTCATAAATGGTTCGGCGAAACCGATAGTACACAGTTGGATCTTCTCGATAAAGAGTATTTGCTGAAGTAAATCACTTACTTTTGTGGCTTAATCCAAATTTGATTGATGGAACTGCTTTCCTCACTGCACATCAACGCCCTCGAATGGTCCATCATTATGGCTTGTGGAATGCTCATCGGTATGTCGAAGGTTGGCGTTCCGGGCGTTTCAATGATCGTGGTTCCGGCGCTTGCTTTTATTTTTGGTGCTAAACAATCAACCGGAGTGCTGCTTCCGATTTTAATGATGGCTGATATTTTTGGGGTGGCTTATTACCGCCGGCACGCCAATTGGAATCATCTATTTAAAGTGATACCATGGGCTGTGATTGGGCTGTTAATTGCTTTGTGGGTTGGCGAAATGGTCAACGACGAACAATTTAAAAATCTGATCGCCATTCTCGTATTTCTCAGTATTGGCTTGATGCTTTGGCAGGATAAACGAAAAGGAACGAATCTTTTCCCCGATAAATGGTGGTTTGCAGCGTCAATGGGCATATTGGGAGGTTTTGCAACTATGATTGGTAATGTTGCAGGTCCGGTGTTTGCCATTTATTTGTTGGCCATGCACCTTCCTAAAAACAGCTTTATTGGAACCAGTGCATGGTTTTTCATGATTATCAATTTTACCAAGTTCCCGTTGCAACTGTTCGTCTGGAACAACATTAACCTACACACCCTAACAATTGATTTGATTACGCTTCCGGCCATTGCAATAGGTGCATTTGTCGGCTTCAAAGCGGTTAAAATAATTCCTGAACATATTTATCGGGGGTTCGTTATCGTCATCACTGCAATTTCAGCTTTCTTATTACTACTTTAATCAGACGAAAATCTTTCCTGATCGTATGATTCGTTCAGCAGAATTTATCTTTTTTGTAATAAATATCTCACATCAGAATAGCGGATTGTCGTGCTATAAATTTGATTTATAGTTCTATGAGTTTATTTCTGATTGCGTAACTTTCCTCGTGAAAGAATGAATTAATATTGCTGCAATATTTTTGTAATCGCTCTTTAATTCTATTGCTTCATTTTTGTATTTCCAGAAAACGGTCTGATAGAAAGAACTTCATGTATATTACCTGAGGTCATAATTTCCTTATCTTAGTCAATCGGTTAGCGGAGTTAATAATTCACCGAAATAAAGTATTAAATATGTCTCAAAAGAAAGACGAAGCCATTCAAAATATTATAGCTGATTACGAGAAACTTGCCAATTTGGTGCTCCATCAGCTCGACATTGTTGAAAAGTTGATAGCCTCAGGAAAGCTGCGGTTGGATGAGCCACTGCACGAAGAGTTGATTAAGAACGAAGAAAAGATCAATAAGCTTGAAGTTAAACTGAGCGAAGAAGTGATTAATTCCATCGCACTTTACCAGCCTGTAGCTTCGCAGATACGCAAGTTGATGTCATGCTACCGGATTACGATCAGCCTCGAAAGGATTGGCGATTTGGCTGTCAGTATTGTTAAGCTCATGCGGCGGATCGAAAGTGAGGAAGTCTATTCCAGTCTATCAGGTTTTATGGCAAAAATGATGAACCTGAGTGTCGACATGTCCAGAAGGTCGATGTTGTCATTTATTAATCAGGATATGGAACTGGCCAAATGGACCATTAAATCAGAAACAATTGTGGACGAATTCAACCACAAAATGTTGAAGAAAGTGGCAGAAAGGGTAAGTCTTATGGCTGAAGACAAGAATATTCTGATCAGTTTTATCAATATCAAAGAAATGGCTGCTGCCATTGAGCGTATTGCTGATCACGCCGCAAATATTGCTGAGGCATCGTTTTATTCTTTCGAAGGGAAGGATATTCGACACAAGCGAAATTGAAAAATCTAACCAGAAATTTATGAATCAAGCCTATAAAATATTGGTTGTTGATGATGAAAAGGATTTATGCGAAATCCTTCAGTTCAATCTTTCGAGCGAAGGTTTTGACATTGAAGTTGCCTATTCAGGTGAAGAAGCCTTAGGTAAATCAATTGAGCAATTCGATCTCTTGTTGCTCGATGTGATGATGGGTGGAATGTCGGGATTTAAATTAGCCGATAAAATCAGAAAAGAACTGGGACTTTCGGTTCCAATTATTTTTCTGACAGCCCGTGAAACGGAGAACGATATGTTGACCGGTTTTAATGTGGGAGGCGATGATTACCTTTCTAAACCTTTTTCGATTAAAGAGCTGGTGGCCCGGATCAAGGCGGTTTTACGCCGTGGTAAAAATCTGGAAATGAAGCCAAAAGTGATCACAATTGACACAATGGAACTCGATTTGAACCGAAAATCGTTGACCATCGACAATGAGAATATCTTGCTTACACGCAAGGAATTTGAGATCTTAAACATGTTGATTTCGAGTAAAGGGAAATACCTGAGCCGACAGGAAATTTTAGATCGTATTTGGAGTGATGATGTGATTGTTACCGAGCGAAACGTGGATGTCAATATTGCCCGCCTTCGGAAAAAGATAGGTGAATACGGAAGCTGTATCAAAGGAAGATCGGGATACGGATATTGTTTTGAAAATTAAAAGAGGAGTGTCTTCTCTGCAAAAAACAAATAGGATTTTTAATTATTAAAAAAGAGAGCTGTGGCTGTAAAACGTACATTCCGAAAGCGAATATTAATTAACTACATTACAGTATTTTCTATATTCAGTCTGGCAGTGCTGGCCTATCAATACGATCGTGAAAGACACTACCGTACCGCTCAGCTCGAAAACATACTCGATAATGTTTCAGAGGTTAGTCATCGTTACATCGAGCATAAGAAGATTTTTGAAACCGGTGATTTTAAATCGCTGGATACACTCAAGAGCCTGTTGCCAATTGAAAATACCCGTGTTACTGTACTTGATTTGACAGGTAAAGTTTTATACGACAGCTTTGTTCCTGACGTGCAACATATTGAAAATCACTTGAATCGTCCGGAAGTACAAAAAGCGCTGCAATTTGGAAAAGGATCAAGTATCAGGCTTTCTGCCACGACCAACCAGAAGTTCTATTATTACGCAAAAAATTGCAAAAGCTATCTTGTCAGGACTGCAGCAGTATATAATGTCGACATCGTCAATTTCCTGAAGACAGAACATATTTTCCTGGTATTTATTTTCTTCCTTTTAATACTGATGGCGGTTTTGTTTTACTTCACAACCAGACGGTTAAGTGATTTCATAGTTAAGCTCAAAGATTTTGCGCTCAAAGCGGGACAGAATGAAGACATTTCAAAGATGGACAGTAACTTTCAGGACAATGAACTGGGGGTTATCCGCCGACAAATTATTCAGATTTACGATAACCTGAAAACAGCGAAAGATGAACTGACTAAAGAAAAGGAGAAGCTGTATGCCCATTTGCAGGTGCTGAATGAAGGAATTTCTATATTTTCTCCGGAGAAGCATAAAATTCTGGCAAACAGTCATTTTATTCATTTTATAAATATGATCTCGGACAAGTCAACGATCTCAGCCGAGCATATTTTTTCTATTTCTGAATTTGAGAAAGTACTTGAATTTGTGAATCAGTACCGTGAAAGTGGTCCTCAGTTGATCAGTAAAGAACTTCCTCAATTGGAATACACGATTGAAAAAGGCGAAAAATTCTTTCATATCAGATGTATCATTTTTGTTGACCGAAGTTTTGAAGTTTTGATCAGCGATGTAACCAAACCTGAAAAGCAAAAGCTATTGAAACAACAGCTTACCTCAAACATTGCACACGAGCTGAAAACGCCGTTGTCTTCCATAAAAGGATATCTGGAAACCATATTGAGCAATCCGAATATCCCGGAAGAGAAGAAAATGTACTTTATTAATAAAGCTTTTGCACAGGCCGAACGACTGACAGATCTTTTGAACGACATTTCGTTGCTTAATAATATTGAAGATGCAGGTGGTTTGTTTGAGTTTAAATCGCTGATGCTGAAACCTGTTATACATGATGTGGTTGAAAATCTGAAACATCGGCTGACTGAGAAGAACATGGATTGTACGGTAGATGTTGGAAAAGAAGTAATAGTTAATGGAAATGAATCTTTGCTGTTTTCAGTATTTCAAAATCTGATTGAAAATTCGATTAATTACGCAGGTAATAATGCTAAGATTACCATTAGAAAATATCTGGAAGATGACCAATTTTATTATTTCCAGTATTGCGATTCAGGAACAGGGATTGCGGAAGAACATTTGACACGAATCTTTGAACGGTTCTATCGTGTTGATTATGGGCGGTCGCGGGAGACGGGTGGAACCGGTCTTGGACTTTCAATTGTAAAGAATGCCATAGTTCTTCATAAAGGTACGATTTCGGTCAGGAATAAGCCTGAAGGTGGCTTGGAGTTTTTATTCTCGCTATCAAAAAAATGAGTTGTCAGCACGTATGCCCTGGTTTTGCTTATTAAATAACAGATGCCAACTTAATAATTTTACTATCAGATACTAATCCCGGATTTTCCGGGATTTTTTTTAATTTGGCCTGTAATTTTTAGCAAAAGACCTTTTAAATAGCCAAAATTCAATACATGTTAAAGAGTAGCTTTCATTTCAAGTGTGAAAAATTTTTTTTAAATTTAACAACACGAGTCTACCGCAGTATCTAAGAAAACGAAAGGAATCAAATTATGGATATAATACACATTAGTGCAGAATGTTATCCTGCGGCAAAGGCTGGAGGATTAGGTGATGTTGTTGGTGCATTGCCTAAATATCAAAAAATACTTGGCCATTCGGCCTCGGTAATTATGCCCTTTTATCATGGAAAATTTAGTAAGGAGAATAAATTTTCAGTTATATTTTCAGGATTTGCACGATTAGGGCACACCAATTTTGCATTTAATGTATTAGCACTTGATGAGAATAATCTGGGATATGACCTCTATATGATTGATATTCCGGGTTTGTTCGACCGTGAAAATATATACTCATACCATGATGATACTGAACGGTTTATCACTTTTCAGATAGCAACCTTAAATTGGCTGAACCATCGGGAAGTAATGCCGGATGTTATTCATTGCCACGATTCACAAACCGGTTTTATTCCGTTTATGATGTCGAAGGTTCGCGAATACAGCAAATTTGAGCATGTACCTACCATATTTACAATTCATAATGGTCAATACCAGGGACAGTTTAGTTTCGACAAACTATATTATTTACCACCATTCCATTCATACTTTAACGGTTTGGTCGAGTGGCATAACCTGATCAACCCACTGGCATCGGCCATTAAATGTGCATGGAGGGTTACAACTGTTTCGCCCAGCTATCTCGACGAGATTGGTTATTCAATGAAAGGCATGGAAGATTTATTGCGTCAGGAACGTGGTAAATCGTTGGGAATTTTGAATGGGATAGATGCTGATGTCTGGAATCCGGCAACGGATGAGATGTTGGAGAAAAAATATAGCATTAAAAATATTGACGAAGGGAAAAGTGCAAACAAAGAGATTCTTTGTAAACAGTTTAACCTCGATCCTGTAAAACCGCTGTTTACCTTTATCGGTCGCTTGGTAGGAGAGAAAGGAGCCGATTTGCTACCTGAGATCGTTTACAACATGTCGAAGTTTAATCCGGGCGAACAAAATATCCTGATTTTAGGTTCAGGAGAAAAACATATCGAAAACTCGTTGCTTCACCTTGAATCTGAATTTAAAGGAAATTACTGTTCTTACATAGGGTACAACGAAAAGCTCTCTCACCTGATTTATGCAGGTGCCGACTTTTTGCTCATGCCCTCGCGCGTTGAACCTTGTGGGTTAAATCAGCTGTATGCACTTCGCTATGGTACAGTTCCAATTGTGAGGCGTACCGGAGGTTTGCGCGATACGGTGCAAGATATTGGCGATGCTGGGTTTGGTATTTGTCACGACCAGTGCTCGGCTTTCGATGTATTGCATTCCATGCAGCGGGCCAAGTCGTTCTATCTGAAAAAGAGGGATTTTAATAAAATCAGGAAACAAATTATGCAAATTGACCATTCGTGGAATAAAGCTGCAAATGATTATATCGAATTATACCAATCACTTAAAGTATAGAGTTATGAAAAAAAGAACTTTAGCAATCATTCTGGGTGGAGGTCAGGGGTCAAGATTGTCCCCATTGACAGAAAACAGATCAAAACCTGCTGTTCCAATCGCTGGGAAATACCGGCTGGTTGATATTCCAATTTCGAATTGTCTCAATTCAGACATTGACCGGATATTTGTTTTGACACAATTTAATTCGGCTTCATTAAACAAACACATCAAGAACACTTACCAGTTTGGTCATTTTAGCGATGCTTTCGTTGACATTATTGCCGCTGAACAAACTCCGGATAATAAAAATTGGTTTCAGGGAACGGCTGATGCAGTGCGCCAGTGCATGCATCATTTTATGAATTATGATTTTGAGTATGCGCTGATTTTGTCGGGCGACCAACTGTACCAGATGGATTTTAATGAGATGATTGAAGCTCATGCAAAGGCAAAAGCTGACATTACAATTGCTACTCTTCCGGTGATTGCAAAAGAAGCTCCTGAATTTGGGATTCTGAAGACCGATTCAAAAAGTATCATCAAGGAATTTATTGAAAAACCAGCTCCTGAATTGCTTCCAGATTGGACCTCTCAGGTTAGTGAGGAGATGCAGAGCGAAGGGAAAATTTACCTGGCTTCGATGGGTATTTATGTTTTCAACCGCGATTTGTTGATTAAACTCATGAAAGATCATGAAACTCAGGACTTTGGGCGTGAGATTATCCCGCAGGCCATAAAAAACGGTAAAGTTTTAAGCTTTCCGTACGAAGGTTATTGGACCGATATTGGTAACATCGATTCATTTTACGAAGCGAACCTTGGTTTGACTGATGATATTCCGAAGTTTAACCTTTTCGACAATTCAAAAATTGTTTACACCCGCGCGAGGTTACTTCCTCCTTCGAAAATATCAGGAACTACCCTGGAGAAAACTGTAATTTCAGATGGTTGTATTATCCATGCCAGCCGGATCGAACATTCGGTTATTGGTATCAGGGCGCGTATCGGGAAAGGAACAACGATTGTCAACTCATACATTATGGGTAACGACTACTACCAGAATTTGGGTGAAATTGACAAGGATTATAACAATGGCAAAGTAATGGGAATAGGTGAACGTTGTTATTTAAACTATTGTATTGTCGACAAAAATGTTCATATCGGTAACGATGTACGCGTTAATGGAGGCTTGCATTTACCTGATTCAAATAATGAACTATACTCGGTAAAAGACGGTGTTGTAGTCATTAAAAAAGGCGCTGTTTTGCCAAATGGGTATGTGATCTAAATTTCATTACAGCCTGATTCAACGGCCCTAATCTGTAGATTTCTACTGGTTAGGGCCGTTTTTTTTTTGCTTTAGGCTGAATTGAACGCAAGTAAAACTGAAATAGGTTATTCCAGAGAATAGCGGAATCGCATAGAAAAGAAAAAGGCCTCCATAAAATGGAGGCCTTTAATATAATCGTACGATTATTAACTAGTCAGCCAAATTATAACGGAAGAAATTGGTTACAGTCAATCCTTTGTCTTGACTTTTTAGGAATTCCGCTACGGTCTGTTTGTTTTCTTTAATGAAAGCCTGATTTAACAGGGTATTTTCTTTAAAGAATTTTTCCAATGCACCTTGTGAAATTTTATCGAGCATTGCTTCTGGTTTTCCTTCCTGACGGAATTTTTCTTTGGCAATTTCGAGTTCTTTTTCAACAACTTCAGCCGGTACATTAGCTTTATCAACAGCAACAGGATTCATAGCTGCTACCTGCATGGCAACATCTTTTGTAACCTGAGCATCAACATCGGCCTGGTTAAAACCAACGATTGTTGACAACCTATTTCCCGGGTGAATGTATGCAACAACAGTTTCGGCATCCAATTTAGCGAAATATGGCAAGTCCAGTTTTTCACCAATAACACCGGTTTGTTCGATAACAAGATTTTCAACAGTACGTCCGTCGATAACCAAGGCTTTAACAGCATCCAAATCGGCTGCATTGTTAGCAATAGCAGCATCCAAAATTTGAGATGCGAAAGCAACGAATGCTTCATTTTTGGCAACGAAGTCAGTTTCGCAATTCAAAACGAGAACTGCACCTGATTTTTTTGATTCATTAACCTTTGCAAGCACTACACCTTCGGTAGCTGCTCTGTCAGCTCTTTTGCTGGCAACCAGTTTCCCTTTTTCGCGAATAATGTCGGTAGCACGGTTAAAATCGCCCTCGGCTTCTGCCAAAGCTGACTTACAATCCATCATACCTGCGCCAGTTGCTTTACGCAACCTCATCACATCTGCGGCACTAATTTCCATAATGTTTTTATTTTAATGGGTTGTTGAACGATTATTCATCAATTTCTTCATCCAGATCTTCATCATCCAGATCCTCTGCATCGTCATCTTCACTGTCGACTGCAATTGATTTTTCGTCAGCAACTCTTGCTTTTCTACCTTTTACTTTTGTTTCTTTATCATCATCGTCTCTTTCGCGTTCAACTTTGCGTTCTGAAAGTCCTTCTCGAATGGCATCAGTCATTGTTTGAACAATCAGACTGATTGACTGTGATGCATCGTCGTTAGCGGGGATAACGAAATCGATTCCTTCTGGTTCTGAATTGGTATCAACCATTGCAAATACCGGAATTCCAAGACGTTGAGCTTCGCGAACTGCGATTTTTTCTTTCAATACGTCAACAATGAAAAGAGCTGCTGGAAGACGTGTTAAGTCTGCAATACTTCCGAGCATTTTTTCGAGTTTAGCACGTTGACGGCTAATTTGAAGTTTTTCACGTTTTGAAAGAACATCCCAGCTGTTGTCTTTAGTCATCTTGTCGATAGACATCATTTTCTTAACAGCTTTCCGGATAGTTGGGAAGTTGGTAAGCATACCACCTGGCCAACGCTCAGTTACATACGGCATGTTTACGCCACCAACCAAATCCGCAACAATGTCTTTGGCTTGTTTTTTTGTGGCAACGAATAAAATTTTGCGGCCTGATTTTGCAATTTGTTTGATTGCGAGGGCAGCTTCGTCAACTTTAACGATCGTTTTTTGAAGATCAATAATGTGGATTCCGTTTTTCTCCATGAAAATATACGGAGCCATGTTTGGATTCCACTTTCTTCTCAAGTGTCCAAAATGAACACCTGCATCCAATAAATCTTGAAAATTTGTTCTTGGCATCTTTTTACTTTTTTTTAAAAAATAATCTCTTGAAAAGCAATTGCTGGGTAGTCCGAATCTTCGTAAAGAGGGAGTCTGAGCAATTTAGATCCTAAGCAGAATATTTTTGTACTAAAAATACTAACGTTTTGAGAACTGGAATCTTTTGCGTGCTTTTGGCTGACCTGGTTTTTTACGTTCAACCTCACGAGGATCTCTGGTCACGAATCCGGCAGCTTTCAATGCAGAACGTGATTCAGGATTGATTTCCATCAATGCCCGTGTAATTCCTAAACGCAATGCTTCAGCTTGTCCGGTGATACCACCACCATCAAGGTTAACATTGATGTCATAATCACCAGCAACACCTAACAGATTCAACGGTTGCAAAACAACATACTGCAGAATTCCTGTTGGAAAATAATCAGTCAATTCTCTGTTATTGATTGTAATTTTTCCTTTGCCTTCGCTTACATAAACTCTGGCAACTGCGGATTTTCTGCGACCTAACGCGTTTACTACTTCCATTAGTTACTATTTAATTGTATTTAAATCAATTAATCTTGGGCTCTGTGCTTCCTGTTTGTGTTCTGAACCAACATACACTTTCAGGTTTCCATAGATTTTACTTCCCAGGCGATTTTTGGGCAACATACCTTTAACTGCTTTTTCAACCAGTCTTTCAGGATATTTACTCATTAATTCTGCCGGAGTCTGTTTTCTTTGTCCTCCTGGATATCCAGAATAACTCAGATAGATTTTGTCATTCAGTTTATTTCCTGTCAGACGCACTTTTTCTGCATTGATGACAATCACGTTGTCACCACAATCAACATGAGGAGTGAAGCTCGGTTTGTTCTTTCCTCTCAGGATTTTGGCTACTTTACTGGCCAAACGTCCGAGAACCACATCAGTGGCATCAACAAGAACCCACTCTTTTGTTACCGTAGCTCTATTCGCTGAAACGGTTTTGTAACTTAGTGTATCCACTTGCTTATTTTTAATAAATTAAATACCAACTCGTAATAAATTAAATTTCAATTGTTTAGAGTTTTGGAATTTATCAACTCGGAATTGTTAATAAGATCTGCACACTCAACATTTTCAATCGTTTACAAGAACTACAAGTACGGACAATATCGGGACTGCAAAAGTATTTCTTTTTTTTTTATTTGCAAGAATTTATTTGAACGATATTGAAAATTAACACAAAGATTCTCAAAGGGTAAAATGTAGGCCGTTCATAATGGCAAAACAATCCATTCATCCTTAAAACAGTACATTTCACTTATTTTCTTTTGTAAATCTGCTAATCTCTTGAACGTTTGTCATAACTTTATTTCTGAATTGACCTTTTAACCGGAATAAATACCATAGAATACCAATCAATTTAATAACTAAATCCAATGTTATGAATTCAATTGTTAAACGAATAAACCTTGGTCTGCTGATTACACTGGCCATTTTAGTCGCGTTAGGCCTGATTCTGATGGTAGCGGGGAATGAAAAACTTTCTATTGATTTTCTTTTGG
Organism: Bacteroidota bacterium; assembly: GCA_023251455.1. Lineage (GTDB taxonomy): Bacteria > Bacteroidota > Bacteroidia > Bacteroidales > Prolixibacteraceae > Aquipluma. Next base: position 628 of record JAHEYT010000005.1, on the reverse strand, counting down.
CTGCGGCAGTGGCATCACCTATTTTTCTGGCGACAAAAGGAATCGAATTTATAATTGAAAATCAACTTAGGAAAGCATTTCTGTCCATTTTGTTGCTCTCGATGGTTTGCTTACTTTCCATCATCTTTGTTTTCGTATAGATGGTGCAGTGTATTATTTGGAGCTTTTGGGGTTAATCTTATAATTTCTGTATTCGAAAAGCCTAACACCAAGGTATTTCTCAAAGTAATAGAGTATTTTATATTTGAACTTCATTTGGATTTTCCTTGTATCGATATTAATTTCCCAATTCTTAGAACGGATTCTTTCTTTCATCACTTCCGGATGGGTTCCTTTAAATTTCGCCAGAGCATCAAAACTATTCTCATAATCAAATTCAAACGAATCGAATTCATTGATTTCGCCTGAATAGTATTTTTTTACCATGTCGTTCTTTTTTTGCATCAGCGCTGGAGGACGTACCCAACCATAGTGGTATATCGTTGCATCAATAGGTACCACGGACAGTTTCTGTCCTTGTTTCCTGAAACCCTGAGCATCTCTGTACGACTGGATGGACTTGTCATTTCTGATAATTCTGATTTCGTTCCGATACCATTTCCTGGAGTTTCCCACATAATCGAAAGTT
>JAHEYT010000045.1 GCA_023251455.1 Bacteroidota bacterium | reverse complement strand
TTGTTTGCTTCAGGACAGAGAGTTCCTCTAACGATAAAAAGACAACTAAGCTGTTCGAACAGGCAAGAATTGCCTATGAAAGTAAACTTCTCAATAAATCACTTAATCTTCTGGATGAAGCTTTGTCCATTAATCCCATATTTTTAGATGCTTATCTTTTAAAATCAGATATTTATCAGGATATGGATTCCATTGATCTTCAGATAAAAGCCGTTGAAGCTGCTCTGAAAATTGCTCCGGATAAAAATTTCAAGTTATACTATTTGTTAGGAAAAGCGTATTTCCGTTCAGGAAAATATCAAATTGCAAGTGATGCTTATCAGAATTATCTTAAACGAGTCGATGCGAATGCTCCATTAGCTGACAAGGCTCGTCAAAGTATCGAGAAATGTATGGGAGCTGTAAATCTCCTGAAACATCCTGTTCCATTTCAATCTGTAAATCTGGGCGATAACATTAACTCGGAAGATGATGAATATTGGCCTACCATTACAGTAGATGGTAAAACCATTATTTTCACCCGTCTTGTCGGTTCAAAATCCATTTCATCGCAACATCCTATAGCACAGGAAGATTTCTACACCTCCAATCTGGTTGATGATGTTTGGCAGTCGAGTACTCCACTTGCATCAATCAATACCATATACAACGAAGGGGCCCAGACCATTTCAACAGATGGAAAACTTCTTTTTTTTACTGCCTGTACCCGAAATGATGGAATTGGTAGTTGTGATATTTACTATTCACGCAATAAATCTGGAAACTGGTCAATCGCTCAAAATGCCGGTGAACCGGTGAATTCACCTTCGTGGGAGTCGCAACCGTCAATTTCAGCAAATGGCGAATCGCTGTATTTTGTGAGCAGCCGTAACGGGGGTAAGGGTGGAATGGATATCTGGAAATGCAATTTAAAAGGTTTTTCAGCATGGGGAACTCCAATTTGGGGCACACCACTCAATCTCGGTGATTCGATCAATACGCCGGGAAACGAAATGTCGCCATTTATCCATTCTGATGGTAAAACACTCTATTTTGCTTCCGATTACTGGCCAGGTATGGGTGGTTATGATATTTTCTATTCAAGGCAGAAGAATGATTCGGTATGGTCGATGCCTCGGAACATCGGATCTCCAATTAATTCATTCAAAGATGAACAAGGTCTGGTGGTTGATGCCGCTGGGAAAAATGCCTATTATTCATCTGATCGGCCCGGATCAAGTGGAATGGACATTTATTCTTTTGAATTATATAAAAATGCACGACCAACACCGGTTTCGTACATCAAAGGTAAAGTCGTTGACGAAGATTCAGGAGCTCCGGTTTGCGCCAAAGTCGAACTTACTGATCTGGAAAATTCAAAATCTGTGATCAAAGGCGAGTCGTGTTGGGAGAAAGGTGAATTCCTGATGTGCCTTCCGCTGGGCAAAGAGTACGCCTTTAATGTATCGAAAGAAGGATATTTATTCTATTCAGATAACTTTCAGCTGAAGGAAAAGAAGGAAATAATTGATCCCTATATTCTTGAGATTAAAATGAAAAAGATAAAAGTTGGTGGCGCCGTAGTTCTTCGAAATGTGTTTTTCAATACCGGCTCATTCGATTTGCTTTCTGAATCAAAAATTGAACTTCAGAAATTAATCGATTTTCTGAACCTGAATAAAACAGTTTTCATCGAAATTGAAGGACATACTGATAATGTTGGTAGCGAAGAAATGAATCAGAAGCTATCAGAATCGAGGGCTAAAGAAGTGTATAAATATCTGATTAATAAAGGCATTGATAATAATCGAATGAAATACAAAGGATATGGCCTGACACAACCAGTCAGCTCAAATGAAACACCGGAAGGTAGGGCATTAAATAGAAGAACGGAATTTGTGATTATAAAAAAATAACGAAGATATTGCCGATTTTATTTTAATCCATTTTGCCTGAAACACTCAATATATTGTCTGTCAACAATTAAGATGTGATGATCAATCCATTCTTTCAGAAAGCCTAACAATTCAAATGTTAAAGTAAATTTTCCTGATTTTAAATCAGACTTTAGTACAGCTACTTTTTTGATGAATTTTTGGTGTTCGTTTACATGTTCAGTTGAACCTTGAAAATTAAACCGCTGGAAAAAAAACTCTTCTTTCTGAAAATGATTAACTGCATATCTTTCAAGTTCCAGGATAATCTGATCAGTGACATCACTTCCTTGTCCCATTTTCATGGCTTCAAGTAGCCTGTTTAAAGCCTCAAATATTTCCTTGTGCTGAATGTCAATTGATTGAATTCCAACACTATACTTATCGTCCCATTTAAACATCGAAATATCGTTTTTAGGTTTAAGAAGGTAAATGTAATCGATCTTTTTTGACGTTGCAAAATTTTGAAAATTTCTAGCCTTCCGAATTAGTTAAATGTCAAAGCACAGATTATCCAGATTATATGGGGTTTGTTGATAAACGTAGTAATTTAACCAATTTGATATCAACAAATTAGCATGTCCTCGCCAACGCATCAATGGTTCTTTCTCAGGATCATTATCGGGGTAATAGTTATCCGGAATTTCAATTGGTAATTTCTTCTTCAAATCCCTTTTATATTCGGTATCCAGGGTGTACCTTGAATATTCGGAATGCCCAGTTACAAAGAACTGACGGCCGTCATAGGTCATTACCATATTTACCCCTGATTCTTCAGATTTAGAAACGATATTCAACTCTGGTACTTTCTGAATATCCTTTTCCAAAACTTCGGTATGGCGCGAATGTGGTACAAAATATTCGTCATCGAATCCTCTGAAAATAGGCAGAGTATCATTCAAATTACGGTGCTTGAAAACTCCAAACATCTTTTTAGACAAGGGATACTTCGGAACTCCGTAAAAATGGAACAATCCAGCCTGCGCAGCCCAACATATAAACAGCGATGATGTTACGTGCGATTTCGACCAGTCGAAAATCTCAGTCAGCTCTTTCCAATAGGTAACATCTTCAAAGGGAAGCATTTCGACCGGAGCTCCGGTAAAAATCATTCCATCATAATTTTTGAATTTCAGCTCATCGAAAGTCTTGTAAAATGCCTTCATGTGAACATCGGGTGTGTTTTTTGACTCATGACCTTTCATCCTCAAAAAATCGATTTCGACCTGAAGCGGAGTATTGGATAGCAGTCGGATCAAATCGGTTTCAGTCGTAATTTTGATCGGCATCAAATTAACTATGATGATTTTAAGTGGACGAATATCCTGATGCGCTGCTCGCGATTCGTCCATTATGAAAATATTCTCTTTCTGAAGAAGTTCTATTGCTGGTAATTGATCAGGAACATTAATTGGCATAATATCAATAGTTTAATTGAAAATTATTCCTGAATTCCAGACTAAGCAGGAATTCAGGAATAGGGATCGTAAAATTAATTAATTTGACTCAAGGCCTGTTCAAAATCGGCAATAATGTCGTCGATGTGTTCAAGACCTACAGAAACGCGCAATGAACTCGGGAAAACCCCTGCTGCAATTTGTGCTTCATCTGACAGCTGTTGATGCGTTGTGGCTGAAGGTTGTATGATCAGCGTTTTGGCATCACCAACATTGGCCAGATGGCTAACCAGCTTTAAGCTGTCGACCACTTTTATTGCGGAATCTTTGTCGCCCTTCACATCAAACGAAAGAACACCGCCGGCTCCTTTTGGTAAATATTTCTGAGCCAGTTCATAGGAATGATTACCTTCCAATCCCGGGTAATTTACGCTGGCAACTTTCGGATGTTTCTGAAGCCATTTAGCTAGGGCCAAAGTGTTCTGAATATGGCGTTCCATGCGCAGTGAAAGGGTTTCAAGTCCCTGAACCAGCAAAAACGAATTGAACGGACTTTGTGACGGACCGATGTCGCGTAAACCTTCGACACGGGCTTTAATAATGAAAGCAATGTTGCCGAATGGGCCGTCGAAATTGAAGATATCCCAGTATTTCAGGCCATGATAACCTTCTGATGGCTCTGTAAATCCGGGGAATTTACCATTTCCCCAATTGAAATTTCCGGCATCAACAATTACACCGCCAATGCTGGTTCCGTGACCACCAATCCATTTGGTAGCCGACTCAACCACGATATTTGCACCATATTCAATCGGGCGAATGAGGTAACCACCTGCACCAAAAGTATTGTCAACAATGAATGGGATATCATATTTCTTAGCCAATGCGCCAAAGGCATCAAAATCAGGAACTGCATACCTAGGATTTCCAATACTTTCCAGATAAATGGCTTTGGTATTTTCATTTATTAACTTTTCAAAAGCTTCAACTGTTAGGTCGGCAGCCAAACGGGCTTCAATTCCTAGTTTCTTAAAAGTTACAGTAAACTGATTATAGGAACCTCCATACAGATAAGGCGAACTGACAAAATTATCGCCAATGCCCATGATGTTGGTGAAGGTTAAAAACTGTGCCGAATGACCCGAAGCGACACCCAGAGCAGCTGCTCCTCCTTCAAGAGCTGCTATTCGCTGCTCAAATACATCGGTAGTTGGATTCATGATTCGGGTATAGATGTTTCCGAATTCTTTCAGTGCAAATAAATTTGCAGCGTGATCGGCATTATTAAACACATACGATGATGTTTGGTAAATTGGCAATGCCCGTGAATTTGTGGTGGGATCGGCCTTTTGTCCTGCATGCAATTGCAGGGTTTCAAAATGTAATTTTCTTTCAGTCATGATAATTTATTTTTAGGGTTAAAAATTCTAGTTAAAAAATATGTTATGAATTTCGGCAATCGCTTTTCGGGTATCCTTCTGATCAACAATTAAATAGCTAACCAAATCTGATGCGCCAGATCCACTCAGTAAAACATTAATTTTATGCTGTGCAACGGCTGTAAACAGTTTGGCCGAAACGCCATGATGCTGCTGCATTCCATGGCCAACAACAGCGATCAGCGAAACCTGATCTTCAATGATGATTTCACTCACCGAACTAAGCGGCAACTGACTACAGATTTGTCGTGCTTTTTCAATATCATTCTTATTCAGTATGATATTAATACTTACCTGTGAAGTAATTACCGATCGAATGTTAATAGCCGATTGGTGAAATGCCGAAGTTACTTTAGCTAAAATTCCTGGTTTGAAACCAACACCTGGGCCATTGAGTTTCAGTACTGCGATTTCTTCGGTATGAACCACGCTTTTGACCACATTGGGAGTAACAAAGGATTCGGAATTGATAATGGTTGTCAATTCTTTACCTTTGTTTATCAGACGATAAACATGAATTGGAATATGATTGCTGATCAATGGCTCAACAATTCGTGGATGAATGGATTGCTCGCTAAAATAGGATAATTCGGAAGCTTCAGCATAAGTCAAACGGGGAATCAGCTGCGATCCGGCAATAAATGCGGCATCTGAAGTCCGGAATTCTTTATCGAGTTCCCATAGTTGGAGCAAATCAGCATGGATAAGGCGTGTAATGCCAGCTGCCGAATAATCTGCCGACCGTTTTCCGAGTCTCGCAATCTTTCCTCCAGAAGTAATTCCATACGAGCCAGGGATTAGGTTGATTCCTTTGGGAAGCAGATTTGGAAGATCGGTCGATTCATCATACAGAATGGTGGCATTGCCAAATTCTTCAGTCACTCGTAATCCAATATCTTCAGGAAAAATAAGGGTTGAAATGATTTGGTTTTTACTCAGAAATAAATGCAGGATTCCGGCTGTGATTCGCTCTGAATAACTGATTACCTGATCTTTCAACGTCAATGAAAAATCTCCTGTAAATTCAATTCCTTTCAGTAAATTTTGGAGGTTCTTTAATTCCCTATCTAAATTTTCATCTGCTTCTGATTGATTAAAAATATTCAATCTCTCATTAACCAGATTCTGAATCTGGACAATAACAAGATCTGCTGTTACTGAATTACTGATGAGCAATTCTATACCTTGTTCAATGGTTTGCTGTATTTCTGGAACGGCGGAGACCACAACAGTTTCGTCATTTCCTGATTCTGAAAGGAGGCTCGCAAAAGCTTCCAAAACAGGAAATTTAGATAAACTGTTTCCGCCAAATCGTACGACACAATTTGACATGATAATAGTTTAAAATATTAATTGAAAAGAATAGATTGGATTTTAGCCTTCAAACAATATGAAAATCACACCGCCTAAAGGCTAGCGCATTATCATAGACATGAAGGACATCATGGAATCATTACAACCCATTGCATGGGAAACACAGGAAGTGATATATTTTGCTGAATGATTCATGTTTCGATTACCTGAATTAATGAGTGCAAACATAAATAGTTTTGCTTTATAGACAAAGATTTAACTGAATTGTTTAGAAAAAATCAGGTTAAATAATTGTTAAGTGCATTTATGTGTTGGTTTTCAGACTATAATAGTTCGGAATGCAAATTTACAAACCCAAAAACAGAAGTAAAATTATTGGCAATGATTTGGGCCAATTCATTTTCATTCATCTTCAAAACCCGAGCAGCCAATGAATAGATTTCGGCAATTGATATTTCACTATCATCGGTTTCTAAAAATAAATACTCAATAGGGATAGACCTTAAAATATCATGTTTTGCTTCATCTTTTAGAAGTCGTTCCCCAACCGAAAAATAGAAATCGTACTTAATCAAACTTAATGTAGTCTCCAAATTTCCATGGTAACCATGAATAATCCATGGCAAACCCGATTTGCTTTCTTTTTTATGTTTCAGCATATCAGAGTATGCACGTACACAATGAATAATCAGTGGTTTATGATGGTTATTGGCAATTTGAATTTGTTGTTTGAAGTGCCATTCCTGAGCAGCGAAGTCCATCGCAATTGATCGATCAAGACCGCATTCGCCAACAGTAAGCATGTTTTTAAGTTCTGCTGCACGATTAATCGCCTGAAAACATTCCTCCGAATTCACTTTCCCGATATGCCAAGGATGAAGGCCAGCTGAAAAAAGATATTCAGGTGCATCAGGAAGTAAATCCTGAGCAAAAACATTCAGAATCTGGATCTTGCCAGGTTCATGTTTCTGATGAGTATGAAAATCAATTTGTTGCATATTTTAAAGGCTTGCCCATATTCGCGCCTGCGAAAAACCAGGAGCTTTAATGATTAAATCAAGAAAGTATCCAAATGGCGTTTGTGCAACTAAATACCCGGCATTCAGAAGTCTTTTTTCGGCCTCGTTGAATAGTTCTTTCGTAAATTCAGGAGATGCTTTTGATTCGGATAAATGCGCAAACGAATGCAGAATAATGGAAATGGTATCATTCTTTCGAGCAACCCATTTTAAATGATTAACAAGCTTTTTTTCACGAGATTTAAGATCGTTCTCTTCATCTGTTTGTTCAACCTGAATGAATGAAAGAATTGCTTTTGAAAATTGCTTTCCTTCAGTAATTTCTTCCGTATTTTCCAGATTTTTCTGTTTTGGATTATAGCTAAACTCGTCAACAAACATGCATAGTACTTTCACTTCTAACCGGTTTTAGTTCTTCAAATTTAATTGGTTTTGTTGAAGTATTCTATGATTCATTATTTATCTTAAATTTGAAATCTATTTTATATTGGAAAATGAACGTGAAAACGGCCTTTCATACTGTAGTAATTCTTCTGTGTCTGTTACCAATTGCAGTAACCGGGCAAATCTCAAGAGGTGGAATTCCTATTCAAATTCAGAGGCTAAAATCAACTTCATCCAATACTGACTTGGTGGTTATGCCAGCTGTCGACAACATGAAAATGAGAGGTTTATACAGCATTACTGATCAGAATATGCTGAAACCATTTCGTTTTGCCCATTCCTTCAATGTATCATTAAACCCAAACAATTCAGGTACGTGGTATAATACGACACAGGTAAATGTATGGCAATTACGCATTCGGTCATCCGGAGCTTATTCATTGAATCTGATTTTTGATCAGTATAAATTACCTGAAAATGCCCGGTTATTCCTGATTAGCGAGAATACTGGTGAAATAAAAGGAGCCTATACTTCAGAAAACAATTCAGAAAACCACATTTTTGCCGTTGAACCTATTGAAGGAGATGAACTTCTTCTGCAATACGAAGAACCTGTCAATGCTTCTTTTCGTGGAGAACTGCAAATTGCAAAAGTTGCCCACGATTATGTCGGAATTGTGGCTAAAGATCATCGACCACTGGGTATTTCAGGCTCATGCAATGTGAATGTGAATTGTGATTTAGCTACTGGATCAGAAAATGTGCGCGACGGCGTTTGCCGGATCATCATTGAAGGCACCGAAATCTGTACCGGGACGATGGTAAATAATACTGCTTTAGATGGAACTCCATATATTTTAACAGCAAACCATTGTATTAAAAGTGAGACTCAAGCTCAGTCTTCAATCTTTCTTTTCAATTACGAATCACCCTATTGTGCATCGATTGATGGAGATGTAAGCCATTCGTTGTCTGGAAGTTCACTTAAAGCTTCATTTGACAGTCTTGATTTTGCTTTGGTTCGCCTGAACAATATTCCACCGGCAAATTACCGATCATATCTCGTTGGTTGGAACCGGAGAAACATAGCACCAAGTTCATCTATTTGCATCCATCACCCACTGGGCGACATCAAAAAAATTTCAATCGATAATAATCCAGCGATAACGTCCAAGTTCAACAGTAATTATCTTGCCAAAGGATTCTGGAATGTTCAGCGATGGGAGTACGGAGTTACAGAACAAGGTTCGTCAGGCGGTCCTCTCTTGGATCAGAATAAACAACTGATTGGTACCCTGACAGGAGGCTCGGCAAGCTGCCCACCAGGATTACCGACCAATGATTATTTTGAAAAATTTGCATTGGCTTGGGATTACCGATCAGAAAGCAGTAAACAGTTAAAAGCCTGGCTTGATCCTTTAAATTCAGATGTTGAAAAGCTTGACGGAATGGCTTCAAATTCAGGCGTAGCACTTTGCAGTCCTGTTACAAACTTTAAAGATACCGACACTCATACGACCATTCAAATACCAACCGTGATAACAAAAAAGGGTTATTATAGTGGATCAAATTTGTTGGGATTTACTGAATTTGCCGAACAATTTAAGTTCTCTCAAAATTGTGAAATTTCAGGGATATCTTTGGGTATTGCCAAATTCAGGATAAATCCACTATTTACCAATTCCTATATCGATGTTCAGGTATATCAAGGAACTGATAAGCCTGAAAAATTAGTTTACTCCGAAAAATTCAACATAAATAAGTTCTATAGCGATGCTATGAATTCTCTTTCATTTGCCAGCCCGGTAAAAACAACAGGAAACTTTTTCGTTTCCTACGACATTTCGGGAATGAATGCAGGAGATTCTCTGATTGTTTATATGGCGAACAGAAAATCGGATGTAACGAATAGTTTTTACCTCAAAGATAAAGATGGCTGGTCAACCTACAATTCTCAAAACCTGAGTGGAAATGGTTCGGCCTTGCTTGTCGAACTGATAGCTTGCAACATTGATGATACCACAAGTGTCGATACTTTAAAGTCAAACATAACTGAGGCACGTTTCTTTCCAAATCCACTCTCCGGAAGTTCAACTTTGAATATTGAAACGGTTGATGCGATTGAGTATCCGGAAGATATTGCTGTTTATGATCTGATTGGTAAAAAACAGAATATTCCATTTACCCAATCAGGATTAAATAAAATGGGATTGAATTTTTCGGGCAAAAGAGCCGGAATTTATTTTATTCATATTGAATCAGGCGGCAAACACATCGTTGGAAAAGTGGCATATCTTCCTTGAATACAGAATTGAAAAACTTCCGGAAGTAGATTATTTGGCTGTTTCGAAAAATCCAGCCATCCGTGCAGCTTCCGATGTGGTCATGAAATCGGCCTTTGAAGTTTGAATCAGGTCGGCAACAGTTTTATACGATGGGCAATTCGCAATACTAATCTTCTTGTTTTGCGCATGTACTTTACCAACCAGGGCTTTGATCTTTGTGAAATCTTCAAAAGGTATATTTCCGGTACCTTTCCAGGCAGTTAATTCGTTAAAATCAACCTCAATCAACGGCATCTGATTCGAATCCATATTTTTATCGATATCGCTTAAATTACCAACCAGACCCAAAAAACTTGGCTTGATGTTGTTAATTTTTTCGAGTTGAGCTTTGTCTTTAATCAAGATGCGCAATTTCCCCTGATGTTCGGTTCCATCTACTTTATAAGTTAGCATATCTGAAAAAGGACGCATTTCTACTGCAAGTTGCTTATAGATTTGTGTAGGCTGAGCCATAAAATTCAGTATGAGAAAAATATCTCCTGAATATCCCGGAATAATTTCACTGTTATTCTTTTTAAACTGATTGTAAAGAGGGTAGAGGTACGCTTCGGTGAGGGTTGGCAATTTGTGTTTTGCACTGTCGGGCATCAGCGGTGTAACGTACAATTTTCCGTAGATATACATCACATCGGCCTGATAATTAAAGATTCCATTGCCAATCGATTCCCACAATTCAGTTTGACTGCTAAAATTGTGCGATGAAATGATCGGTTTGGCATTCTTTTGCGAAAATGACAACTGAATCGTAAATACAATCAAAACACCAAAAAGTAAAGTCTTCTTCATATGCCCGAATCTTAGAGTTCAGTAAAATTACTTTTTTTCAATTTTAAATCTGAAAAGCGTATTATTATTTTTTACAATAATATTACAATTGCAATTTCTTGAGTACTTTCGAATTCCCAAATAAAAAACCGAAATGATTTCTGAAAAGGCCCAAAATATAACTCCTTTTATCGTGATGGAAGTTCTCGAAAGAGCTTCAGTATTGGAAAAAGAGGGTAAAAGCATCATTCATTTAGAGGTTGGAGAGCCCGATTTTGATGTTCCTTCGTGCGTGTTAAAAGCTAGCGAAACAGCCATGAAGCAAGGCCGGACACATTATACTCATAGTTTGGGCGATCCGGAATTACGACAAGAAATCTGCAACAGTTACCTTAAGAACTACGGCGTTCATATTTCTCCTGAACAGGTTATTGTTACTTCCGGAACTTCTCCTGCCATTTTAATGGTACTTTTCGCTCTTTGTAATCCTGATGACGAAATTATTCTTTCTGATCCGGGATATGCCTGCTATCCGAATTTCATCAGCCTTTCGGGAGCAAAAATGGTGAAAGTACCTGTTTACGAAGAAGATGGATTTCAGTACCGACCTGAAAATATTTGTTCTGCAATTACAGATCGAACCAAAGCCATCATGATCAACAGTCCGATGAATCCAACCGGAAACCTGCTTTCGCCGGAAACGTTAAAGTCAATTGCCGGATTTTCACAGTATATTATTTCAGACGAAATTTACCACGGACTGGTTTACGAAGATCAGGCACATTCCATTCTGGAGTATACCAAACATGCTTTTGTGCTGAATGGATTTTCGAAACTTTATGCCATGACCGGACTTCGGTTGGGGTACGTGATTATTCCGGAAGAATTTGTCCGTCCAATCCAAAAACTCCAGCAAAACCTGTTTATTTGCGCCAGTTCCGTCGCACAACGTGCCGGTATCGCCGCTCTGCGTGAAGCGGATTCCGATGTTGAGCACATGAAAAACATTTACAATGAGCGGCGAAAATTCATGATTAGTCGTTTGCGCGAGTTAGGCTTCAGGATAATGGTTGAGCCAACAGGGGCATTCTATATTTTTGTGGATGCGCGGCATCTTTCTTCAGATTCTTACAAACTTGCTTTCGATATTCTTGAGAAAGCACATGTCGGAGTTACTCCAGGAATCGATTTTGGTGAAAATGGCGAAGGTTATCTGCGCTTTTCGTATGCCAATTCGCTCGAAAATATCATTGAAGGCTTGAACAGGCTTGAGAGATATATTCAGGAATTCAAAGGCTTGTAAACTTCTCCCAATGCACCAGTTCTGATAAAGATTTCCGTGATTTTGGAGGAGCTTCAGATGTTGTGTATCCAAATGGAATAATTGCAATAGGTTCAATATTTTCGGGTAAATGCAACTTCTTGCGGGTCATTTCGGTATCAAAATTACAGACCCAGCAGGTACCGAGCCCTAAATCGGTAGCTTTTAAAACCAAATGGTCGATGGCAATGGCCGCATCCACATCGGCAAAGTCTTTTCCATCCGATCTCCTTTTCCACGATTGGTTGTGATCTGAACAGACTACAATACAAGCAGGCGCTTCAGTAAACCATTTTCTTGGGTATACTTCCTGAAGATCTGTAAGGTTTTCGGGCTCAGTAATGACAATGAAATGCCAAGGCTGATAATTTACTGCCGATGGCGCCATTCGGGCAGCTTCCAAAATTTCAAGAATAAAACTTCGATCCACCTTTTCGCTGGTAAACGATCTCACCGAATATCTGTGCCTTATTACGTCATCAAATTCCATAATTAACAGGTTAGTTTTATGAACAAGGTAAATCCTAATTAAATACAACCGTTGACAAAACATCGGTTATTAAAATCAGCCATTATTTGAAGCATCTTTTTGTATTACAGTACAAAAATAAGCGAATAAATCCGCATTAAAAATTCCATCTCAGCTCCATAATGTCACGCTTCGGATTAGATTTAATACTTTTTTACTGATTTATTGGCAGTTATTTCCACTGAAAAGGCAATTATGACCGATCTTTCATCGTTTTTTCCGATGGCACGATAATCGTAAAAACCAATTCAAGATTTAAACATTATAACTACATTTGTGACTTTCAAATTTTGATCAATTAAAACCCAGATAATGGCATTCATAAACAAAATTCTAGGCAAATTTCTCGGCTCAAAAGCTGATAAAGACATGACTGAGATTGCTCCCCTGCTCGAACTCATCAAAAAAGAATACGAACGCATCAGTTTGTTGTCGAACAACGAATTGAGAGCCGAATCGACCCGTTTAAAAGAACTGATTAAAGATCGCATTAAACCGGAAGAAGACCGGATCGCCGAGTTAAAAGAGCTTGTTGATACTGTCGATATTCAGGAAAGCGAAAAAATCTATCAGGAAATAGACAAACTGGAGGAAAAAATTGATGATAAATTAGAAGAAGTTCTGAACGAAATTCTTCCAATCGCATTCTCCGTTGTAAAAGCAACTGCCAGGTTATTTACTGAAAATGAACGTGTTGTTGTTCAAGCCAGCGATTTCGACCGTGATTTGGCTACAACCCGCAACAGTATTATGATAGAAGGTGAAAACGCAGTCTGGCTGAACAAATGGATGGCTGGCGGCAGCGAGATTACCTGGGCAATGGTTCATTACGATGTTCAGCTCATTGGGGGTATTGTATTGCATCAGGGAAAAGTTGCTGAAATGGGAACCGGTGAAGGAAAAACACTGGTTGCTACATTGGCCGTATTCCTGAATGCCTTGACAGGACGTGGTGTCCATCTGGTTACCGTAAACGACTACCTGTCGAAACGTGACTCGGAATGGATGGGACCAATCTTCGAATTTCACGGCTTGAGCGTTGATTGTATCGATAAACATCAGCCAAACTCCGACGGCCGCCGCAAAGCGTACCTTTCTGATATTACCTATGGAACAAATAACGAATTCGGTTTCGACTATTTGCGCGATAACATGGCAATCAGCCAGCGCGATCTGGTTCAGCGGAAACACCATTATTCGATTGTGGATGAGGTTGACTCGGTGTTGATAGACGATGCCCGTACTCCATTAATCATTTCAGGTCCGGTACCAAAAGGTGAAAACCAGAAATTTGAAGAACTGAAACCCAAAGTTGAAAAATTATATGCTGCTCAGCGAAATCTGGCCAATCAGTGTTTGTCGGATGCCAAACGCATTCTGAACAATCCGAATGCAACCAAGGACGAAAAAGAAGAAGGTTCGGTTTTACTTCTCCGTGCCCACAAAGGATTGCCCAAAAGCAAAGCACTCATCAAATTCCTGAGTGAAGAAGGAATTAAGGCCATGATGACCAAAACAGAGAACAACTATATGCAGGACAACAACAAGTTGATGCATATCATTACCGATCCTCTGTTTTTTGTGATTGAAGAAAAACAAAATTCAGTAGAATTAACTGATAAGGGCGTTGACCTGATTTCGGATGACGTTGACGATCCAACATTCTTTATTTTACCTGACGTTGGTTCTGAAATCGCTGAAATTGAAAATAATAAAGCGCTAACCAAAGAACAGGTTCTGGAGAAGAAGGATGATTTGCTTACCAATTATGCCATCAAATCGGAACGTGTTCATACCATTAACCAATTGCTGAAAGCATACGCCATGTTTGAAAAAGACGTGGAATATGTGGTCATCGAAAACAAGGTGAAGATTGTGGACGAGCAAACCGGTCGTATCATGGAAGGTCGTCGTTATTCCGACGGATTGCACCAGGCGATTGAGGCCAAAGAACATGTTAAAGTGGAAGCAGCTACCCAAACTTTCGCGACCATTACCCTTCAGAATTATTTCAGGATGTACCACAAACTGGCCGGTATGACCGGTACTGCCGAAACAGAAGCAGGTGAGTTGTGGGACATCTATAAACTTGATGTGGTGGTTATTCCAACCAACCGGAAAGTGATTCGCGACGACCGTGAGGATTTGGTGTACAAAACCAAACGCGAAAAATACAATGCAGTTGTTGAAGAAATTGTTGAACTGAATAAAATCGGAAGGCCAGCTCTGGTTGGTACAACTTCGGTTGAAATTTCCGAATTGTTAAGCCGTTACCTCAAAATGCGCGGCATCAAGCATAATGTACTGAATGCTAAATTACATGCACGTGAAGCTGAAATTGTAGCAGATGCCGGTGTGAAAGGCATGGTTACCATTGCTACTAACATGGCAGGTCGTGGTACCGACATCAAATTAACTGCCGAAGTGAAAGCATTGGGTGGCTTGGCCATTATTGGTACCGAACGCCACGAGTCGCGCCGTGTCGACCGCCAGTTACGCGGACGTGCCGGTCGTCAGGGAGATCCGGGTTCTTCTCAATTCTTTGTTTCTCTGGAAGACGATTTAATGCGTCTGTTTGGTTCTGACCGTATTACCGGAATCATGGACAAGATTGGTTTGAAAGAAGGCGAAATGATTCAGCATTCGATGATTACCAAGTCAATTGAGCGTGCTCAGAAGAAAGTTGAAGAAAATAACTTCGGTATTCGTAAACGTTTGTTGGAATACGACGACGTAATGAACTCACAACGTGAAGTCATCTACAAAAAACGCCGTCACGCTTTGTTTGGCGAGCGGGTAGAAGTTGACATCCTGAATACCATGTACGATGTAATTGATAACCTGGTGACCGAAAGTCAGGCCAATGGTGCGTTCGAAGATTTTAACCTTGAATTGATTCGTTTAATGTCGATGGAATCGCCTGTTTCTGAACAGGAATTCATGCGGATAAAATCGGATGAACTGGTTGACAAAACCTATCACGAAATGGTTGCCACATACACCCGAAAAATGGAAGCCATAAGCAAACAGGCTTATCCGGTCATTCGCGAAGTTTACGAGCAAAAAGCGCATCTGTATCAAAATATTGTAGTGCCAATTTCCGATGGAATCCATATTTTCCAGATTATCACCAATCTTGAAAAAGCCTATAAAAATCAAGGAAAAGAGCTTGTCAAATCGTACCAGAAACAAACCGTACTGGCAACCATCGACGAGGCATGGAAAGAACAACTCCGCGAAATGGACGACTTGAAACAGTCAGTTCAGAATGCCACATACGAACAAAAAGATCCGCTGCTCATCTACAAATTTGAATCGTTCAATTTGTTTAAGATCATGATCAGCAAGGTGAATAAACAGATTGTTTCAACATTAGCTAAAGGTCATATTCCAATTAGCGAACCTGAACAAATTCGCGAAGGACATGAGCGCAGAGGATTGGACATGAGCAAGCTGTCAACTTCTAAATCGGATGCATCCGAAAGTTCATCGAACCGTCCGGAAGCTCCTCGCGAACCCCAGCATGTACAACCAATCAGGGTTGAAAAACGGGTAGGACGGAATGATCCTTGTCCTTGCGGAAGTGGTAAAAAATTCAAATCGTGCCACGGTAAAGATTTAGTAGACTAACAAAATTTCATAGCCCTGTCAGGGTTTAAAACCCTGACAGGGCTAATCTTTTATTTTAACAATCCAACAAATCAACTACATGGACATTCTGGCATTTATTCATTGGAACGTTAGCCCTGAAATTTTTTCGTTGGGGCCAATTCATGTCCGCTGGTATGGACTATTTTTTGCCATTGGTTTCCTTTTCGGGTACAGCCATGGCGAGAGAATGTTCAAATATGAAAATATTGACCTGAAATGGCTCGAAAGTTTGTTTATTTATTTGATTGTTGCCACAATTATTGGTGCCCGTTTGGGACATGTTCTTTTTTATGGCTGGGATTATTATTCGCAGCACCCCATTGAAATTTTGTACGTTTGGCAAGGCGGACTGGCCAGTCATGGTGGTATTCTGGGGATTATCATTGCCATGTTTATCTGGAGTAAAAACGTATCTAAACGTTCAATTTTATGGGTTTTAGATCGGGTAGTGGTTCCAAGTATTTTTGTTGGGGCTTTAATTCGTTTTGGAAACCTGATGAATTCAGAAATTTACGGTGTGCAAACAGCGCTTCCATGGGGATTCATTTTTGAACGAAACCACGAAACAGTTGCCAAACATCCAACCCAAATCTATGAAGCGCTAAGCTATCTGGTCACTTTTGGCGTGATGCTCTACATGTACTGGAAAACCAAAGCCAAAGATTACCAGGGTTTAATTGTAGGAGTATTCTTTATAATGGTCTTTTCTGCGCGGTTTTTCATTGAGTTTATCAAGGAAGAACAGGAGGCTTTTGAAAAAGGAATGAGCCTGAACATGGGACAATTGCTGAGTATTCCGTTTGTTTTAACAGGTATATTCCTGATTGTGCAAGCGGTGAAAAAAGGTCCTGTGATTTACAAAAATCAAGTTGTGCACGGCAAAAAATAAAAATTCAAAATAGCATTGAAAGCCTTGAAATCGTTAGCCAGACTGCTAATGATTTCAAGGCTTTTTATTTGTTAACGATTTTAAATCCAATCGGCTAGCTTTCTGATTTTGATATATTTGGTGCCTGAAACTGAAAATCAACTGAATCAGGTAATTTCCCATGACTTTTGCCCTAAGCTCTATGCAAAAACTAAGATAAATGACTACAACACGACTAATATTGGTAGGAGGATTCCTCGGAGCCGGAAAAACAACCTTGTTATGGGAAGCTGCCCGTCGAATCACTGAAAGCGGAAAACGAATTGGGCTGATTACCAACGACCAGGCTCCAGAGTTGGTTGATACTGCAATCCTTTCGCGAAACGATGTGAAAGTGGCGGAAGTGAGCGGAAGTTGTTTTTGCTGCAATTTCAACGGATTGATCGATGCCTTGAAGAACGTTCGCGATGAAGCCAACGCCGATGTCATTATTGCCGAACCGGTTGGCAGCTGCACCGATCTTTCAGCGACTATCATACAGCCGCTCAAGCAAAACCTGCGCGGAGAACTGATCGTCAGTCCATTGTCGGTATTGGCCGATCCGATTCGACTTAATGATATTCTTAATGGTGAAACAGCTGGTTTACATCCAAGCGCAGCCTATATTTTCCGCAAACAGTTGGAAGAAAGTGACCTGATCCTGATCAGTAAATCCGATCGGGTTTCTCCGGAAGAATTGGTTCTTCTGAAAGAAAAAGCAAAATTGCATTTTCCTGATTCGGAGGTGATGGTTGTAAGTTCACTTTCAGGAGAAGGAATAGATGAATGGCTAAATGAAGTGCTTACCCGAACAGATGCAGGAAAACGCCTGGTAGAAGTGGATTATGATGTATATGCCGAAGGCGAAGCTGTGTTGGGTTGGCTGAATACCACCATTGAACTCTCAGGCAGGAAAACCGATTGGGACGCTTTTGCCCGTGAGCTGATGCAAAACCTGAGTCACCAATTTGATTCGATGAAAGCATCGGTTGGGCATGTCAAAATATTGATTGAATCGGGCGAAAATTATTTGATTGGCAATCTTACCGGCCTGAATGAGACCTTGAGTTTTAGAAATTCAGCCGGAACAAGTTCCGAAGCCCGCCTGACCTTAAATGCCCGTGTGGAAATGAGCCCGGAAGCTCTGGAAGAGATTGTTCGCAAAACACTGGATGCAACCAAAGGAAAAAACCTCAGAAAAAAAATTGTAGCTCTTCGTTGCCTGAGTCCTGGCCGGCCAAAACCAACTTTCCGGTTTGATCAGGTTATCCCTGTATTTTAATTATTCCTGACTTGATGTGCTAATTTCTCGATTTCCTTTTTTCGTGTAGCCAGAACTGCGATGTAACGCTGACAATTCTCTTTATGTTCCTCATTATTTTCCTTCAGGATGGAATAGGATTGGACAAGCCAGTCAATGGCAGCATCAAGTTTGCCCTCCATTTCACAGGCCAGCGCCATGTTGTAGCTGGCCTTAGCGGCCATCTTCGGATTTTTATTCTTTGTTTGCTTGTTCCAGATTTCGGCAGCTTTAAGCCATTCGTTGTTTAGTGCATATTTTTCAGCCAAAAGCATATTCTGATTATGCGATTTGTAGTAAAGACGTTCGACCGTTAGCCAGGTCGGAATAATTTTGGAGCCAAAAGATCGTCCGAGGTATTCAGCAGAATTGGTGGCAAGCAAATTGAGTTTCGCATGATCACTTAAAATCAGCGGAAAATCAGAGGCTTCATAAATCAAGGTATCCATTTGATTGTACAAATAAGATAAAGTGTCGGTTTTAATGGCAATTCCCCACGAAAGTGACGCACCATTTGCAACAACATCGTTAAAGCCATACATGGCTACCACATTAAAATTGAAACGATCGAGAAAAATACAAATGTCTGATTTTGTCTTTTGAAACAATTCTTCCGGAGTGATTGTGCCAGTCTCGTTTGAAGAATAGATGACCGACAGACTATCACGATAATTATTCACTTTACTGAAATAGCCTTCTTTTCCGAAAAAGCCGCTTAATGCATCTACACAATTATTCGTCAGCGTCCGGTATTTAACCAGCGTATCTGTCTCTATCTTTGTCCCATTCATATATTGAAATGGAACACTGTCAAGCTGATAAGGAGTACGATTGATTATTGCCACCGTGTTAATCTCGTCAGGCAAATTAAATACTCCCGGCTTCATAATTTCAATCTGAGTAGTTCGGGCACTATCAATTATCAGGCAGGAGGTTAGATTTAAAGCAAATACTAATAGCGTTAGAAGAGTTCTAGCGGGTTTCATGTTGTTGGGTTAGCTTGTTAATCTCATTTTTTCGTTGGTATAAAACAGCCGAATATTTTCTGACGGCTTCATTTTCAGACGACATAAATAATCCTGAACTCACCTTTGCAGCCTTGTCAGTCAAAGCAATGGCCTGATCAATATTTCCGTTCATTTCGCCAGCCAACGCCAGATTGTACAATGCCGTTACTCTTTTCTGTTTACTTTTGCTGTCAGCATAATTCTGCCAAATGCCAACAGCTTCTTCCCATTCAGTATTTTGAGCCAATTTTGCTGCCTTTTGAAATTCCGAATCGCCAGTCTTCATGATAGTCCGGTCGACCTTGGCCCATGAAGGTAAAATATGCTTCGCGTAGTTTTCGCCAATTACACCGGCAGCAAGCGATATGGCATTCTTTTTATCGGGTATCCGCAATTTCTTATATTGTCCATTCTCATCGTATTCGTCCCAAAAAAGGGTATCAACTTGAGTAAAACGATTGATAATTTTTTGTTCTTTGGCGCTGTAAACTGACCATATATTTGAAGTTACAACATTTGCGGTTGGATTTGAATCATCGTTATTCAGGCTGTAAAAACACGAAAACATATCAAGTAAAATCAGCACGTCGCTGCCTGTTTTTTCAGAAATAGTTTTATACCATTCGATGGCGGCTGGCCTTATTTCTTTTGTCCGATTTTTGGGAAAAGTATTGACTGGCAAAATTACAATATTGTCAAATTTATTTTTTGCCAGCAATTGGCCAGACAAACTATCGAGACAGGTTACAATGGCCAGACTATCGGTATTAAACCTGATTTTATCCTTGATCAGATGGTGGTTTCTGACCTGATAATTTTGAAGCGTGTCATTCTGGTATTTCAGGTTACGCGAAACAAGGGCTACTTTTTTAATGTTGGGCGCCAGGTTTAGCTCCGATGGTTTATATACTTCAATTGAGAATTTTTCGAAGCTCACACACGAGCTCATGATCAACAAAAAAATAAACCAAAGTAATCCTGACTTACGTTTCATACATTCATTTTTATCCATGTTGAGTTCTGCAATTTTTGTATAAAAATTTATTTTTCACACTAAAACGCAACGGTTATTTTGTCTGTTGTAATTCAATCTTTCTGGCTTCCAGTTTTTTCAAATACGTCTGTGTCTGATACCTGTAAAACGAATAGAATGATTTTAATCCATATTCAATGGCCTTATCCATATCACCATTTAATTCATTGATCAGCGCGAGGTTGTATTCTGCTTTACTTCTTACCTTTTTGTTCGTTGACCGCGCCATTTCCGCCCAATACTTACCCGCTTCTTCGTAGTTATTTTCATTCATAAATTTTTGCCCACGATCATCCTTCGTTTTGAATAAAAAATAGCCTCTTTTCTCAGGAGACCAGGTAGGAGAGAGCTTGCTGTCAACGTCAAGGGCAACCTTAATGCCAGCATTAATCAGAGCCTGTTTTACTGTTGGTAATTTACGGAAAAGCCCTTCATGCGTATTATCAACACTCTCCCAATAAATGGTGTCGCGCACTGCAATTTCCTTTACCAAAGTTTTAATCCCAGGCTTATAAATCCTGAAAAAGGCATCATATTTCAAATCAAGGGTTGCATTGTAAGAATAAACGTTTCCGCTATTACCATCGAAATACCTTTCTGCTGAATAATCCGCCATCGTTTTGGTTGAGAAGCGTTCAAGAACCATCAATGCATCAGTTTTGAAATTGGTGCAGATTTCGCTAACCTGAGACGGACTCAGCGTATCCGGAAGAATTTCATAAGACAGGCTTCTTTTAAAATTTCGTTCAAGCGGAACAACCACATCGTACCGGCCCGATTCGAACATCAATTCGGCCAATGCCCTGATGGTGGTATCGGCAGCTGTACTGTCGAGAACAATGTTCGACAATTGAAATCCTTTGCGGTAAAAATACATTTGAAGCGAATCTTCCCGATGATTCTGAAACTGACTGCTCATGCTGCGATTCATTAATGTTATGCTCTGGATATCAGGAGATAATTCTTCTTTTGCATGTTGCATATTTTCGATTGTAACGATCGCATATTTGCTTTTACACGAAATCATAGTAATTCCAATCAGGATAAATAGAATTGTTTTATAGGTTACGATCTTTCTGAAAAACAGCATCATCTAAATTATCAATTACTTAGTTAGTATATTCCCCAATATTTCCGGTAAAACCATTCAATACCAAACACAAGGATCAGCAGGAAAAACAACAATTTCAAATTAATCCATTCGGTTTGGATTGTTTGTTTATGTTGTTGAACCGTAATCTGTTTGTTTGCTTTGATGTCATCAACTAATGTGCCATAATTTTCGAACGGGTAAAACTGACCACCAGTTTGTTGAGCCAATTGAAACAAAACGCCAAAATCGGCCTGGTTATTTTGTACCTCAATTTCATTTTTTACGATACTGAAGTTTCCATTTTCAGTAAAATGCTGATTACCAAGCTGCGTTTCAGCCTCAAAAGTATAATCACCAGGTTCTAAATTTCCAGCATTCAGCCGGTAATAATCATCAGTTCGGTCAAACAGGTAACTGAATTCCTTCAGGCTCTCGTTTTTGATCCGGATAGAAACATCAGGTGAGTTTACCAATTGGTAACTGTCGTTGTACAACTCTGCTGTTAATTCAATATTGTCAGTTTCCTGAAAAAGTGCCGGATGGTAAACATTAAAGTTGTCTTCGTTTTCTTTGAGCGCCAGATATTGTATGGTTTTCTGAACCAATTCGTCAAAAGCCTCATGGTTACCGTTTACCTGGTAATCGTACAAACGCCAGCGCCAAAGTCCTTCACCAACAATGAATCCTACTTTTCGGCCTTTGTCAGCTCCAAACGCCATCATCGTTTTATTGGTTTTAATATTCCTGATGTTTTGTAAAGACAAATTCTGAAGCACCGGAGTCAATTCTGTATTTCCAAATGGAGAAAGTAAAGGAGGAGCAGATTCAATGATTTCTTTGGTCGCATCAGATAACACAAATAATGAAAAATTACTGTCGAAAGCTGACTGTACCTCTTCAGTATTTTTACTTGCCGAAATTTTTAAACCCATGTCCAGCGAATTCAGTTGCGCAAGCATCGAGTTTGGTCCGACAAGAAATAAAACCGGAATCCGGCTATCCTTAATTGTGGTCAAAAGCTTACTTGCGACATTTTTTACCGAAGGAAGTTGGTTCAAAATTACAAGACTGTACGACGAAAGGCTATCCGGAACATCATTTCCTGTAAGTAGCTTAACTTCATAGTTTTGAAGTTCTTTCAGGCTGGTGCGAATGGCACCTAAATCAGGATGAGGACCATCGCTGAGCATTAAGATTTTTTGTTTATTCTCCAGTATTTGAATAACAAATTCATACTCGTTGTTCTTCAGATTTACTTCACCCTCAAAAGGTCGAATCTTGATTTTGAAATGCTGCATTCCGACTTCAGACGCCTCCAGATTGACAAATTCGAGCTTAAAATCATCTTCCGAGGTTATTGAAATGGTACTTGAATAAACTAATTTTTGATTGTTTTCGATATCAATGTATGCAATCTTATTTTTAAGTTTCGAGAACTTCAGTTCGATTTCAACCGGAAATTTATTTTTCAGAAAAGCAACTTTGTTTGTCTTTACATTTCGGATTATTGCATCAGTTTTGCGGGTTGTATCGCCAACACCAATCGAATAAACCGGAAATTTTAGCCCGGAAGCCAGATTTTCTGGATCCTGTCCCTGATTATAAATACCGTCACCAAATAAAATTAATGCACCAATATTCTTATTTAAATAATTGTTTTTCAATGTCTTTAACATCTGTCCATAATCCGATCGGCGATCAGTCCCGGTAAAAGATTCAGTATTTTCAACCTTTCCACCAAACGACCAGAATTCCAACTGATAATCGTCAGTAAATCGATCTTTTAATGTCTGGGATAATTGCTTATAGGAGTCTGCGTAGGATTGTACAGATTGTGAATTATCAAAAGCTACGGCAATTATGGGCAATTGCTTGATTTTCTTCGTTCTTTCGATCAAAGGCGATAACAAAAACAGGAAGATCAGAAAAAGGGAAAAACAACGCAGAAAAGCCAAAAATACCTTTTGCATGGTGGTAAGACTCGCACTATCAGTATTTCTGAAATACAGAAAATAACTGATACCGGCAGCCAGAATGATGGACAACAAAACTAATAGTCCTGAATAATTAGGTTCAAAATTGATTTCCAAAGTGCTTCTGTTTTTAGAACGATCCAAAATTAACAAACTTGGGCTAACAAGGCCTTCTTCCTGACCATTTTCTGTTCAATAAATCACGATTTCCAAGCAATCTATCCGTCAACAAATTTCACGAATTATTACTACCTGCTCAGGCTTTTATACACTTTCCCAATTTGCCACGTTTATAAAATAAATTGATTAGTTTTAAATTTTCACTTTAACCTGAATGACGGCACGCTGCCAAAGCTGATTTGTTTGAGGCTAGGGCAGGAGAGTGAATACCAAGTTATTTTGTCAAATTGAATGCATGAAGAAAATTCTAATTCTAACTATACTCGCTTTTTTATTAATCGAATCTGCGAATGCCCAGTATTTTCAAACAGGACAAGACCCTTCGTCGATCAGATGGAGACAGATTAACACCACTAATTTTCAAATAATTTATCCGGAAGAGTTTGAAAAACAAGCACAAAGAGTTTCGTTCGTATTAGAAAGAGTGTACAATTACGGATCCAAATCACTTGATTTTAATCCGCACAAAGTTTCCGTCATTTTACATACTCGTACAGTGAATTCGAATGGATTATTGGCCTGGGCGCCCAAACGTATTGAACTTTTTACCACACCGCATCAACAAATTTATGCTCAGGATTGGCTGGAACAACTCGCCTTGCACGAATTCAGGCATCTGGTTCAAATGGATAAAATTCAGAGTGAACTGCCAGTACTGGCCAAAGCAATTTTAGGCGAACAGGCCACAGCAATTGTTACCGGAGCTTATCTACCTTTCTGGTTTCTGGAAGGTGATGCCGTAGTAACTGAAACCTCACTTTCGAATAGCGGGCGAGGACGAATGGCTTCATTCAGCATGGAATACCGGGCTCAATTAATTGAAAAAGGAAAATATTCGTTTGATAAAGCATACCTGGGATCGTATAAGGATTTTGTAACCGATCATTACAAATTGGGTTATTGGATGGTTGGTAAAAATCGTGAAAAATATGGATCTGAAATCTGGGAAAAAGCCCTGCAACGAATTGGAGAACAACCGTTTTCGGTAACTCCACTAAACACCTCCATTAAATCATCGACTAAAAAAACGAATAAACAATTGTATTCCGGCATTTTTGATAGCCTTGCTGAAGAATGGAAACAGAACTTGTTATCCAGGACAATTGATCCTTTTTCAGTTGTTTCGCCTACCAAAAAGGCGTACACCGAATATTTATATCCAGAGGTTTATCACGACTCAATCCTGTTTGCCTATCGGACTTCCATTAATGATATTGGCAGGTTTGTACTGATCAATCCGGATAAAACAGAACGTGTCATTTATACACCCGGATCGATTTTCGAGGAATCAGTTTCGATGACCGGCAACCTTATTATTTGGGCTGAAAGACGAGCTGATTTGCGCTGGACACATTCCGATCGTTCTGTAATTCAAATATATAACATTGAGAACAAAGCTAATCACGAAATCAAAAATTCCAACAAATTATTCAGTCCGGTCATTTCTCCCGATTTAAAATCGTTTGCAGCCATTGAAGTTGATCCTGAAAATAATTTCTTCCTTTCGGTTTTCGATCTGGAAACTGGTGAAATGATTGACAAGTTTAAAACTATTGATAATCAATACTTTTTTACACCAAGCTGGGACGAAAAGGGGGAAAATTTGTATGTTGTGTGTTTGTCGTCGAAAGGAAAATATCTGGCTTCTTTCGATCTGAAAAACAGGAAACTTCAGGAGTTGAGCGACAAAACCTTTGCTAACATTAAAAATCCGGTTTATTCAAAAGGAAAGATCATTTTTTCAGCCGATTTCTCCGGAATTGACAACTTGTATTCGTTGGAACTTAAAAGCAAAATAATTACTCAAATTGCATCGGTCCCCTTTGGAGCCGATTATCCTTCGGTATTTCAATCTGGCAATCAAGTGGTTTTCAGCAATTACAATTCGGCTGGTTATCAGTTGGCTAGCATTCCGATTCCGGATAAAAAGAGGCATAAGGAAATTAAGGATATTCAATTAACAACTAATCATCTTGCTGAAAATCTTGCTGTGCAGGAAAAAGGAATACCAAACTTTTCGAATTCTGATTCGACAGTTTACTCAACGACAAAATATTCAAAATTGGGGCATTTGTTTAATTTTCACAGTTGGGCTCCTGCCTATATCGATGTAAACAGTTATGAAATCAGGCCAGGCGTTTCGTTGTTCTCGCAAAATAAACTGGGTACTGCCGAAACAAGACTGGGTTACGATTACAATGTGGCCGATCACACCGGTAGATACAAATTAGGATTTAACTATTTAGGGTGGTTTCCTGAGATTACGACTGAATTATCAGTTGGGAAAGAAGCTTCAAACTATTATCTGATTACAAATACAGTTGATAAAAATGGTCAGATTATTCACCGCGATACAACAACCCAACGACTAAGTTGGAGGGAAATAACAGCTGATTTGAATGTTCGATTGCCGCTCAATCTTTCGAAAGGTAAATATTCCAGAATATTTTATCCTGAAATGAAATATTCAATGGTAAACGTATCAAACCCAGATTCAAATTTAAAAAATTTATATCCAGGTAGTTATCACGCTTTGTCGTATCGAATTTACTTCTACAATTTGTTGCATCAATCGAACCAAAGTATTATGCCCAAATGGGGACAGCAATTTGATGTAATATACAGGCACACGCCATTTTCCGGTTCCGATTTAGGATCGCTTTCCGGAATTCAGTCCGTTTTGTATTTTCCCGGATTTTCTAATAATGACGGATTCAAGATATACCAAGGCTTTCAGGACAAGAGCTTTACGAGTAGCAGCTATAATTTTTCAAACGTTGTTCGTGTGCCGAGAGGTTTTTATGGGTATCAGAATAACAAAATGTATTCGTTAGCTGCCGACTATAAATTCCCGGTTTTTTATCCTGATTTCAGTATCGGAAAGTTAGCCTACATTAAACGGGTAAAATCATCGTTTTTCTACGACTATGCCTGGCTATCGATGCCAACGCAGGATAAAAATGGGACAATATATCCAAATAGTCATGAAATGAAAATGAAATCTGTAGGGTTGGAATTAACATCAGATCTGCATGTTCTACGTTTTTTCGCTCCAATCGAAATTGGGTTCAGATCAGTTTACCGGCCAGACTATCAGGATTTCCAAGTGAATCTATTGTTTTCGATTAATTTTAATGGGTTTTAGTTCGGTGCAAAATCAGCAAAGTTATCTCAGGCCTCATTTCTACACGTCCTGAAAATCCAATTGTTCCAAGTCCTCGGTTCACATAAAGGTACTGGTTATCTGCCTCATAGAGTCCTCCCCAATTCTTCTGGATAAAATAAATCGGACTGAATTCAATCCCGGAAATTTTAAATCCAAACTGTCCGCCATGCGTATGTCCAGCAAGCGTTAAAGGAATATCGGTTTGAGGAATTACAATGGCATCCCAATGAGCCGGATCGTGTGACATTAGTATTCTAAACGAATTCGCAGGAATTCCCTTCATTGCTACATCCAGATCAGCATATTGAGGAAATGGCCGGTGTCCCCAGTTTTCAACACCAATCAATGAAAATGAGGTATCTTTTACCGCAATTGTTTCCCATTGATTTTGAAGCCATTTGAATCCAGTATTAGTCAATCTACTTTCGATTTGTTCAAGATTTATTCTTTTGCTTACAGAATCAGGCCACTCATAATAGTCGCCGTAATCGTGATTACCTTGAATGGCATACTTCCCATATTTTGCAGAAACCTGAGTCAAGTAGGATTCAAAACTGTTCATTTCTTCACTGAAGTTATTCACGATATCGCCTGTAAATAGCAACAAATCAGGCTGAAGCTCTTCAATTATTTTAATGGTTTTCTTTAACACATCGGGGTCTTTCCCAAAACTACCCAGATGAATATCAGAGATCTGAACGATTTTAAAACCATCGAGTTGGCTAGGTAAATTGTCGAAGTATAAATTCTGCTTCTCAACAAATACCTGATAACGCCCAATAAAAATACCATAAGCAATTACGACAAAAATACCTGAACCAATAAGAAATGAACCTGTTAAAGTAATAATATGCCAACGGTAACCAACAAACCATCGAAAAAGATAGGAGAGAATAGTCATCAAGGCAAAAAAAGTTTTGGGCAACAGATTTAAGACAGAGACTAAAACAACAATATAAAAAAAAGTATAATCTCTGCTGTGCCTAATCATTTCCGGATTTGAAAAAGCATAAAAAAGAATACCGATTGCAGCAATACTAATCAAGAGGTAGGATATCCCCAAATATCTTTGCATTTTCTTTGATGCATTATAAATCAACTGCCTGAATCCTAAATAGGAGATCAGTTCAATCAGGAAAACAAAAGCGAAAAAGAAAACTAACATTGAAGAAGGAATACCTCTCATAAATTCAGATTTTATTCAGAATAGAAAATTACCATTTTATGGCCAACTTTTAAGGATGAAAGTCCATTTTAACACTTTTAATATTCAAATAACCTATTCTATTCAATAATAGAACTTATTTTCAGCACAGTTATTTCGTTGCATTATTTTGATAATGTGAATATTATAATCGAATAACTCAATTTTAAACGTCTTTAGAATTCAGTATTTTGATTAAATTTAGCCGGAGTAGGGGAATTTACTCACGAAATATCACTTAAGCAAAAATTCAATCTCATTTTCGATTTACTACTGAATTCGCAAGCATCATACTTTGGACAGAAGCTTCAACTAAAAAACTTATTATTTCCAATTCTGGGGATGAGAAGGGTGGGTGCCACTTCACCTAAAATCTGTGATTGCAGTATTGGTCCAAAAAATGCCCGCAAGTGTAAATAGTATTTTGTAGTCTAAATTCTTCACTATTCACAAATGACAATCATGAAATATCAATAAATGTCATTCACATATCTACGAAATAAAAAATATAATCAAATGTAAATAGGTCGAATTTACTTAATACTTTAAAATTAATTCAACAATAATTGCCAATATTAACATAGAAAATCATGCATTTATATTAAAACATATCATTACATAAAGTACTTTAAAACAGATAAATATATACTATTTACTCAATTTTATATTTAAGTATATGTTTACGAGTGTTAATTATAGTTGTTTAAGCATTAATTTATAATATTATAATACCTATATATCAGTTATTTATAAGTATTAACTAAAGTTTTTTATCAACTAATTAAATAATATTTTAGGAATTTGCAAATTAATAAAACACAAATGTAACTTTACTCAATTGACAATTATGAATCAAAATTCAAAAATTATACATTACATTTGTATATTAGTAAATTCACATTTATATGGAAGATCGAATCAGAAAATTCATGGAATACAAAGGAATTTCTCCTTCTGAACTTGCCGATACGATTGGTGTACAGCGGTCGAATGTAACTCATGTTCTGAAAAGCAGAAATAAACCAAGTTTTCAGTTTATAGAAAAAATGCTTCAGGTATATCCTGATCTCAATGCAAAATGGCTCCTACTCGGAACTGGTCCTATGGTTGAGTCTCCTGCTAAAAGCAGAACTCTTTTTGACCAGTTAACAGAACCAATAGCCGTTCAAAGTCCTACCCCTGAGAAACAAGAAGCAAAACCTCAGATTAGTGAACCTGCACAAGTTGAAACTAAAGAAATAATTGCAGCTCCTCCACCTATCGAGAAAAAGACAGTTGAGAATGTTGTTCAGGATCAATTTTTTAGTCCTGAAAAGCCAGTGGAACGGCTGATTGTTTTCTTTAAAGACCAAACATTTAAGGTTTATTATCCATCCCTGTAAGATTTTTAGACTATCTTTGCCGGCAAATTCATGTGCATGAAAAAGACGGTAATTGATTTCTTGTTGCTTGAAAATAAGCAACTTAATAAAGATAATTTTCTTCTTATACTTCAATCTCCCATTCCGGTTTTTGATATTTTTCCGGGTCAGTTTATCAATGTTGAAATAAAGGAAGCGACTGAAATTTTTCTACGCCGACCTTTTTCAATTTTAGATGTTGACCACGAAAAGCGGACCATCTCTTTATTGGTTAAAATATTGGGACGAGGATCCCGAAAACTAACTGAAGCTAGCGTGGGACAAATAATCAGTGCAATATTTCCACTTGGAAAATCATTCACTTTACCCGATAAAAAAGATCGGATTTTGTTGATAGGTGGTGGAAGCGGTGTTGCTCCAATGTTGTTCCTTTCCAAAATCTGTGGATTAGATCCGGATAACGTAACCGTACTTATTGGAGCCAAGTCGTCATCTGATCACATTGATATATCTGCCTATCAAGATTATGGCAATTTTTTCTTCACTACAGAAGATGGTTCGCTTGGTGAAAAAGGTTATGTAACCAATCATCCGGTTTTTACAGAACAATTGGCTCAGTTCAATAAAATATATACCTGTGGACCTGATTTAATGATGAAATCAATTGGTCGAACGGCAATTGAAAAGAATATATTCTGCGAAGTTTCGCTCGAAAATATGATGGCATGTGGTTTTGGGGTGTGTTTGTGTTGTGTTGAAGATACCAAAGCTGGTCATAAATGTGTTTGTACTGACGGACCTGTATTTAATGTAAATGATCTGAAATGGTAGATTTAGGAATAACGATTCATAACCTGGATTTTAAAAATCCGGTGATGACAGCTTCAGGAACTTGTGGATTTGGTGAAGAAATTGCCGATTTTTTTGATTTGTCGCTTCTTGGCGGAATTGTTGTCAAAGGAACTACCTTGAAACACCGCGAAGGAAATGCATATCCCCGAATGGCCGAAACTTCTTCAGGTATGTTGAACGCTGTCGGCCTGCAAAATAAAGGTGTCGATAATTTTATAAACAATATTTATCCCAGAATAAAAGATTTAAACACACATATAATTGTAAATGTAAATGGTTCAACTATTGAAGATTACGTTGAATTAACTGAACGATTAAATGAATTAGATAATATACCCGCAATTGAATTAAATATCAGCTGCCCGAATGTAAAAGAAGGTGGAATGGCATTTGGAATCAGTTGTCCTTCTGCCGAAGCTGTTGTAAAAGCCGTCAGAAGGGTTTATAGCAAAACTTTGATTGTGAAACTATCACCCAATGTTACCAGCATTGCCGAAATTGCCAAAGCTGTTGAAGGACAAGGGGCTGATAGTATTTCGCTGATTAATACTTTACTTGGAATGGCCGTAAATGCCGAAACCAGGAAGCCTGTATTATCAACTATTACCGGAGGTTTATCTGGACCAGCGATAAAACCAATTGCTATCCGAATGGTTTGGCAGGTTTATAATGCGGTAAAAATTCCTGTGATCGGAATGGGAGGTATCATGAATGCAACTGATGCAATCGAATTTATGATTGCAGGAGCTTCAGCCATTCAGGTTGGTACTGCACTTTTTATTGATCCAACAATACCTGTGCAAATTATTGATGGGATTTCGCAATACATGGAACGACATAAAATTCAGTCTGTTAACGAATTAATAGGTAGTTTACAATGTTGAATTTCTCAAAGATACATATCTATACCATAAAATTTTTCAAGTTTACTTTAGTTTTCTTGTTGGTAATAACCCAATGTACAATTGATTTTGAACGCCATGAGCTTCCCAATCATTTTCAGGAATTGGATACAAATGGTTTAAACTTCAAGATTACCAATGAGCTTTCAGAATTTTCCGGCAGTAAGTTTATTGCAAAAGAAGCTAACGATTTCCTTCAGCAATGGAATCTGGCCGGAATGACAATGTCTGTAATAAAAGATGGCAAACTGGTTTTTGCACATGGTTATGGATATTCGGATATTGAAGCTAAACTTCCGGTTAATCCGGGTAGTTTGTTCAGGATAGCAAGTGTAAGTAAGCTCGTTACAGCTGTTGCTATTATGAAATTGGTCGAAAAAAAAGCGATCTCACTTGATTCTAAAGTATTTGGACCCAAAGCTATTCTTAAAGATTCCATTTTTAATTCAGTAGCTGACAAACGTCTGTATAAGGTGACGGTCAGGCATTTACTTGCTCATTCAGGCGGATGGTCATTGTCATATGGAGACCCCGCCTTTAATTCTTTAGTTGTACTGGAGAAGACAGGTGAAACCGGTGCTGCAACAATGGATTCCTATTGTCGCTTTGTCGCTTCACGACGATTACATTTTGATCCTGGCACTCGCTCTTCATACTCCAACATGGGATATATGTTTCTTGGAAAGGTAATTGAAGCTGCATCAGGCAAAAAACAGGAGGATTTTATTATTAATGATGTGCTTAAACCTCATGGAATTTTTGATATGCATATTGGCAGAAGTTATCTGGCTGATCGGCGTCTAAATGAGGTAAAATATTATGAATCAGAAGAAAGTCCAATGATTTCTGCTTTTGATGGATCGGGCAGAATGGTTCCCAAACCTTACGGAGGAAACCCAATTGAATTACTTAGTTCTGCCGGTGGATGGATTTCATCTTCAATAGAATTAGCCAAATTCATGGTATTAATCGATGGATTCAGGAGTGTGCCAGACATGATACCGCATAATTTGATTAATCAGATGGCTGAAAATAAAGACTTTAGAGGACCTCTTGGATGGAAAGTCGTAAAAGATAACGGAGATTGGATTCGTACTGGAAGTATGGCTGGAACTTCAGCTATTATGAAACGCCAGAGTAATGGATTTTGCTGGGTAGTCATCATAAACTCAAGCAGTTGGAAAGGTCCAAGATTACCTGCCTATGTAAATTACATGATGGGAAAGATCGAGAAAAAAATCACCAGTTGGCCGAAAAACGATCTGTTTAAATTTGAGCCAAAAAGGTTATAAGGTCAATATATTTTGGGGGTCTGAAAGGATGAATCAAGCAGTTGGTTCATCCTTTTTTGCATTTAATTAAACGTCGTTAAAAATTGATTACCAGATTTCTGATTTAATGCAAGAAAAAAAAGGATAGCAATATCTTTTTATTTATCATTTAAACTGTAACTAAGTATCATTCAAAGAGCAAAATACATTTTCAGAGTAGATCGTTTAGCTTTTTAAGGTTGAACTTTTCAATCTGTATCTTGTTAGTTTGTGTGAAAAGCTGAATTTATAAATGATAAATAATATAACAAAGTATGTCAGAATTTAAAATCCAGATGCCTAAATTGGGTGAAAGTGTCCAGGAAGCAACCATTACAAAATGGTTTGTAAAAGAGGGCGATCGAATTGAAGAAGACGAGCCGCTTTTTGAGGTTGCTACGGATAAAGTTGACTCTGAAATTCCATCGCCTGTTGATGGTGTTATAAAAAAGATATTTTTTCAGCTGAATGCCTTGGTTCCGGTAGGCGAAATCGTTGCCATTATTACTACTGAAGATGACGACTCGTCGGAACCAAATACTGAAGTTGTTTCGGAACCTGAAAAGCCTAAAGTTCAGGAGCAGAAAGCAAAATCAGAACCAGTAACAGTTAGTTCAACTGTTCAAGCTGTTGAAATAAAAACTGTTGAAAAGAGTAATGAAACAAAAGCTACAAGGTTTTATTCTCCACTTGTTCTATCAATTGCTAATTCAGAACAAGTAAGTTTATCCGAACTTGAATCAATTCAGGGTTCAGGCTTAAATAATCGACTTCAGAAAAAAGATATTCTGGACTATATTGAAGCCAGAAAAACTGGAAATATTGTGAAAACTCCTTCTGTTCCAACCGTTCAGGCTAAAGAAGCTCCTGCACCTGCAAAAGCTTCTGCTTCATTGGGATCAGGCGATCAGATCATCGAAATGGATCGGGTTCGTAAAATTATTGCCGATCACATGGTGATGTCGAAACAAGTATCGCCGCATGTTACTGCAGTGGTTGAAGCCGATGTTACCAACCTCGTTTTGTGGAGAACCAAAGTGAAGGATGATTTTACTGCAAAATATGGTGATAAAATTACCTACATGCCTGTATTTATTGAGGCTGTAGCTCGTGCCATTACTGAATTTCCATTACTGAATTCTTCAGTTGACGGTTACAAAATCATCATGCATAAAGATGTAAACATTGCTGTTGCTGTTGCCAAACCCGATGGCAACCTTGTTGTTCCTGTCATAAAAAATGCCGAACAGAAAAATCTGGTCGGATTGACTAAAAACATGAATCAGTTGGCTGAAGGGGCACGCAAAAATAAACTGAGTGTAGAAGATTATCAGGGAGGAACATTTACAATCACCAATTTTGGGACATTCCGTAATTTAATTGGCACACCAATTATCAATCAACCACAAGTTGCCATTCTTGCAACCGGAAGTATCGAGAAAAAGCCAGCCGTAATGGAGACTCCAACTGGCGATGCAATAGTTGTCCGCCATAAAATGTTCCTTTCTTTATCATATGATCACAGAATCATAGACGGCGCATTGGGTGGGGCATTCCTGCGGCGAATAGCAGATATTCTTGAAGAATTTAGTATTGATCGCGAAGTGTAAATTCAAAAAAATAAAATAAGATATATGACAACAGTTCCAAAAGTATTTTCGGTAAAAACAACCCCAAAAGAAATACTTGAAAAATGGTTCCGGTTAATGACTCTTGGCCGCGCCATTGATGAAAAAGCTCCGAACTACCTGAAACAAGCTATCGGTTGGTCGTATCATGCTCCTTATGCTGGTCACGATGGCATTCAGTTGGCAATCGGACAAACGTTTGAGAAAGAAGTTGACCACATCTTTTTATATTATCGTGACTTGCTGACAGCCTTGTCATGTGGAATGTCGGCTGAAGAAATTATCCTGAATGGAATTTCAAAAGCAACAGATCCAACCAGCGGTGGCCGACACATGTCAAATCACTTCGCCAAACCGGCATGGAACATCCACAACGTTTCGTCCCTGACCGGAAATCATACTTTACATGCTGTTGGAGTCGCCCGTGCGATTAAGTATTACGGCGAAAAGGCTGTTGCCATTAGTGTGCAGGGCGAATCTTCTTTGTCTGAAGGATATGTTTATGAAGCCATCAATGGAGCTTCAAAAGAAAAATTGCCAGTAATCTTTACTATTCAGGACAATGGTTTTGGAATTTCGGTTCCCAAGAAAGATCAGACTGCAAACCGGAAAGTTGCCAATAATTTCACCGGGTTCAAGAATCTCCGGATTATTCATTGTAACGGGAAAGATGTATTTGATTCGATGAACGCAATGCATGAAGCAAAAAAACATGCACTTGAAACTGGTATGCCCGTTATGGTTCAGGCAAACTGTATCCGAATTCATTCCCATTCCAATTCTGACCGTCACGAATTATACCGGTCGGAAGATGAACGAAACTATGTTCAGGAATATGACCCTTTATTTAAGTATAAACGGATGCTCATTCGTTACGAGCGATTTACTCCTGAAGAACTTGAAGCCATCGAAAATGAGGCTAAAATTGAACTGAAAGAGGCTCATAAATTAGCATTGAAGGCTCCGGATCCTGATCCGAATACCTATATGGACTTTGTTCTTCCTGAACCGTATATTTCTCAAAAATATCCTGAAGGAACACATCAGGAAGCTGGTGAAAAGAAAAAATTGATAACAGCATTAAATGAAACTATAAAAGCAGAGTTCAGGCTCAATCCGGATACCTTCATTTGGGGACAGGATATGGCCAATAAAGATAAGGGTGGTATCTTTAATGTTTCGAAAGGATTGCAGCAGGAATTTGGCCCCAAAAGGGTATTTAATGCCCCGATTGCCGAAGACTTCATCGTAGGAACTGCAAATGGAATGTCGCGATACGACGAAAAAATCCGTATCGTAATTGAAGGCGCTGAGTTTGCCGATTACTTTTGGCCGGCAATGGAGCAATACGTCGATTCCAGTCATGACTATTGGAGGTCCAATGGAAAGTTTACGCCAAATGTAACCATTCGACTTGCGTCGGGCGGTTATATCGGCGGAGGTCTATACCATTCGCAGAATATTGAAGGCGCTTTAACGTCCATTCCGGGAGTACGGATTGTGTACCCATCGTTTGCCGACGATGCTGCAGGACTATTACGAACTGCCATCAGATCAAAAGGTTTGACCATGTTCATGGAACCAAAAGCGCTTTACAATGACCCCAAAGCTGCCACCGTAATTCCTGATGATTTCGAAGTTCCATTTGGTAAAGCAAGAATTCGCCGTGATGGAGAAGATTTAGTGATGATTACATATGGAAATACTACACATATGTGTCTTGAAGCAGCAGAACGGCTATCGAAAGAGGGAGCCTCTGTTGAAGTAATAGACCTTCGTTCGTTGATTCCGCTTGATAAAGAAACAATTCTGAATTCAGTTAAAAGAATCGGAAAAGTAATGGTCGTTCATGAGGATAAAGTACACTCCGGATTTGGTGCCGAAGTAACTTCTATGATCATGGAAGAAGCTTTTGAATACCTCGACGGACCCGTTAAACGCGTTGGATCATCATTCACACCAGTAGGATTTCACCGTTCATTCGAGCGAATGATACTACCAAATACAGAAAAGATATACACGACAGCCAAAGAGATTTTGGCCTACTAAAAACATATAAATCATGAATAAAACAGGAATAGTTTATAGTTTTAATTCAACAAAAACAGCCAAAGCTGCTGAGAAAATCAAAGAAGCTTTTGGTCCTGATTTTAATATTGTACAAGTGAATGCAGAAGAATTAACTGAAGAGTTGTTTCTTTCATTTACAAACCTGATCCTTGGTGTTCCTACCTGGTTTGATGGTGAATTACCAAACTATTGGGACGAGTTTGTTCCGGCATTGGAAGATTTAAATCTCGAAGGTAAAACAATTGCAATTTATGGCCTTGGAAACCAGATTGAATACCCTGAAAATTTTGGCGATGCAATTGGAATAATGGGTGAGTTGGTTCAGGAAAGAGGAGCTAAGCTGGTTGGTTTTACTTCTGCTGAAGGTTACAGTTATGAATCTTCGAGAGCATTGATTGATGGTAAGTTTATGGGATTACTTCTCGATCAGGAGACTCAGCCACGGTTATCGAAGGAACGAATTGAGAAATGGGTGACTGATTTGAAATCGCAGTTTAGTTGATAAACATTATTTAACCTAAGCGTAAGGACATGATTATGAATATCATGCCCTTATTTTTTTGCTATCTGGGTGGAATTCATTATTGTGAATTGGAAGATAAGCAATCTTGATAGGCATAAATAAGTTTATATTTGTGTCAACTAGTTTATCGGAGCTGTATATAGACACACCGATTTACTGTATAAATTGAACACTTGTAGAAAACAAATTGCAGAGATATGAAAAAGAAAAAAGTAATAGCAATTGTAGCCCACGATAATCGCAAGAAAGATATGATTGAATGGGTATCTTGGAATTGGAAAGAATTCGTTCACCACAGCCTTGTGTGCACTGGAACAACCGGAAGCCTCGTTGAAGCCAAACTCGTTGAAAAATGCCAGGAAAATGACGTCATTCCTCCAGAAATTACTCGGTTAAAATCTGGTCCACTGGGTGGTGATCAGCAATTGGGTGCTTTGATTTGTGAAGGAAAGGTTGATATGCTTATATTTTTCTGGGATCCAATGCAACCACAACCACATGATGTTGACGTTAAAGCTTTGCTGCGCATTTCAACATTGTATAATATTCCAACTGCAACAAACCGTTCAACTGCAGATTTTATCATTTCATCGAAGCTTTTCCACCAGGAATATGAGCCAATTTTGAAGGATTACAGCACTTATATTAAGAGAGACGTTGATTTTAACCAATAAATTAACTGTTTTTTAATGGAATAGTAAGCTTCTTCAGTTGTGTTTGGCGATTGGTCTTCATAGCTTTGGGTAAACAAACAATGAAGCCATGATGGAAGACAGATTGAAAAAGATGATTAAAACAATGTATCTTCTTCGTGAAGTTTTAAGACAGAAGCAAGAAGATGACAAAGCGTTTAGATTTAAGCCAAAATCTAAAGTTCTGACAGAAGTTGATGACATTATCGACCGGAGCCTCGAAGAGTTTTATTCTCTGAGAGTAAGCTAGAGATTATCTTGTGATTCGGAAAATAGAGCACAAGATTTTTAGATTCTACGATGATATACCAAAAATTACAAATGGTATATCATCGTTTTCGTTTAAGTTAGGTCATATGCCGAAACAATTTGTTCAGCTTAATATTGACATAAATACCCGGAAAGCGTAGGAAAACACTGAAATATGAATATCATGATTTGTAAATTATTAACAGGAAAAAGACACTGTTGACATATGTAAATACACGTAAGTTACTAATGATATGACTGTTAGAATTATATTTCTTGATATGAATTACAAATGTAACCAACACAAATTCTATTATATGGAAGTTGAGGTTCTGGAGCTTAATGCATTTGGTGGATCATGTTCATCTAGTTTGCTCGATTCCTCCCAGGATATCAGTCTCTGATTTTATGAAAATATTAAATGGTAAGCGGGCAATACTGGTATTACTTTTAAAGTATTGAACAAATTCCTTTTACTCATTTTCTTACAAATACCTTAAAGTTATTTAGTCTATAGTTGAGAAATTACACTGTTTATTAGAATTCAATATTTGTAGACCCAACTCAAAAAGCCTAAAAGCAGGCTAAGGATTTCGACTTAATTATGATAATATTCATCAAGAACAAAATTCATATGTTTGTCTTAGAATTAATATTATGTTATTTTTATACAACTAAAAAGAAGGAGCAAAAACTCCTTCTTTAAAATTATAGATTATTGAATGCTTTTCATTTTTTCGATAACCTCAGCATGTTTGTCTAACATCTTTAAACGATAATATAATGTCTTTAAAGATTCTAAAGTAAACTTGTCTGTTGGATTAATTTCATGAGCTTTTTCCATATATGGAATTGCTTTTTTGAACTCAATATCAGCTTTATCTTTTTCTATTTCATATTTATCAGGCTGGCTGCTTGGAACAAGATTCGCAACGTCAACTTGTTTTACACCTTTATTATAATATAAAGCTCCTAAATTATAATAAGCATCAAAATAATCCTCTTTGTATTCAATTGCTTTCAGGTAACTGGTTGCAGCTTCTTCTGGTTTCTGGAGTTTATCATACAATGTACCTTGAGCAAAGAAATATGAAGCATTTTTTGGATCCTGGGCAATAGCAATGTCCAAATACTTCATCGCAGCATCAATTTTGTTAGCATTCAAATAAACGTTAATTACTTCAACTAAAAGGATTCCGTTATCAGAATACTCTTTTAAACCTTCCTGAAGTACATTTAATGCACCTGCAGTATCCTTTTTCTGGAAATAACTGTTGGCTATTAACGAATAAGTTTTTGCACCATTGTATTTATACTTTGCTGCTTGTTTGTAATATTCAATAGCTTTGTCGTATTGCTTAGCATTGTATGCAGCCAATCCAGCATTAAAAATGATTACAGTATCCACTGCGTTTGGATCTTCTGCTTTATACACAGGAGTCTGCTCAATGGCCATAATCTGTTCAAAAGATTTCATTGCTTTTTCATAAGCTTCTTCATTAAAACCAGCAACTGCCTGATTTGTAAGGTCGCCAATCAAAAGAGTAAGTTTAATCTTTACGCTCTTTGAAAAACGATCTTTGTCGTCAAGTTGTAAGGCTTTCATATAAGAATCATATGCCACAGTTAATGGATCACTACTTAGCTTTTTGTAGTTTTCATCTTTCGATTGAAATACAGCCTGGTAGATTTCACCACGTACTTCCCAAGTCCTGGGCCAGGTAACAGAACCCTCTGTTTTCGGGTTTGTAGCATCAATAGTTTCTTCTATTGCTTCAACTGCCTTGTCGAGCTTACCAGCTTCTTTATAACTTAAAGCACTGGTTACTTTGCCTTTCTGAGCGAATACGCTTGATATGGCAAAAAGTAAAACAAATAAAATTGTCGTTCTCTTCATTGTGATAAAAAGTTTGTTGTTACGCTATTATATTAAATTAAAAGATTAAAATTATTCTTTATTCTTCTGGTTGAGAAGGATTAGTATTATCATCAGATAATTCTATGTTTTCATCCAAAATTTCAGGAACTTCATCTACATCTTCTGATGTTGGAACAATGGTTATTGATGCAATTTGATCTCCTTCTTTAAGATTTATCAAACGAACACCTTGTGCTGTTCTTCCCAAAATCCTAAGTGCTGAAATCGACATTCTGATCGTAAGCCCTGATTGTGTAATAATCATCAAGTCGGTTGTATCGTTAACACTTTTAATCGAAATTACCTGACCAGTTTTTTCAGTGACATTAATGGTTTTAACACCTTTTCCACCTCGGTTGGTCAATCGGTAGTCGCCAATTTTTGAGCGTTTTCCATAACCATTTTCAGAAACAACTAAAATATCTTCATTTTCGTTTTCAACACAAACCATGCCA
The DNA here is from genome assembly GCA_023251455.1 of Bacteroidota bacterium. GTDB lineage: Bacteria > Bacteroidota > Bacteroidia > Bacteroidales > Prolixibacteraceae > Aquipluma. The sequence goes on along the minus strand of JAHEYT010000045.1, from coordinate 34,804 downwards.
ACTACTTCATCTAGTTCGTGCCCAAGGGTTATCCCGCGAACTCCGGAAGCTGTCCTTCCGATTGGTCGAACGCTACTATCCTCAAAACGAACCGCTTTGCCTGAACGAACAGCCATCATGATGTGATGACTTCCATTGGTCATTCTTGCTTCAAAAAGTTGATCGTCTTCCCTGATGGTAATTGCATTTACCCCATTTTGTCTTGGGCGCGAATAAGCTTCAAGCGAAGTTTTCTTAATGATACCTTTCTTGGTACAAAGAATAATATAGTTGTTATTGATATATTCCGGATCGGTCAGGTTGTTTACATTAATATAGGCCAAAATTTTATCATCCTGTTCAATATTAATCACGTTCTGAATAGCCCTTCCTTTGGAAGTCTTTGTTCCTTCGGGTATTTCATAAACTTTCAGCCAAAAACATTTACCTTTTTCTGAAAACAAAAGTAAAGTATTGTGCATTGAAGCATTGAACATATGCTCAAGGAAGTCCGAATCACGTGTTGTGCTGCCTTTTGAGCCAATTCCACCCCTACCCTGAGTTTTAAAATCAGTTAATGGAGTACGTTTCAAATATCCCAAATGAGAAATAGTAATTACCATTTCTTCATCGGCATAAAAATCTTCTGGATTGAACTCTTCAGCATTAGGTACAATCTCCGTTTTACGGCCATCACCATATTTTGCTTTAATCTCAATAAGCTCATTCTTAATTATTTCCATGCGCAAATTAATGTCGGCAAGAACACTTCTCAAATATTCAATTTGTTTCAGTATTTCCTCGTACTCAGCATGTAATTTATCTTGTTCCAGACCTGTCAACTGACGTAAACGCATTTCAACAATTGCTCTGGATTGAATATCAGATAAGCTAAACCGTTCCATCAGGTTCATTCTTGCTTCATCCGGATTTTTTGCAGCACGGATAATGGCGATTACTTCCTCTATATTATCACTGGCAATAATTAATCCTTCTAAAATATGGGCACGCTTTTCTGCCTGATCCAATTCGAATTGTGTTCTCCGGATGACTACGTCATGGCGGTGTTCAACAAAATAATGAATTAAATCTTTCAGGTTAAGCATTTTAGGTCTGCCATTTACCAAGGCAATATTGTTTACACTGAAACTATTCTGTAGCTGAGTGTATTTGTACAATTTATTCAGAACAACATTCGAAATCTCATCTCGTTTGATATCAAAAACGATACGCATTCCTTCGCGGTCTGATTCATCGTTCACATTAGAAATTCCTTCAATCTTCTTTTCATTGATCAACTCGGCAGTCTTTATAATAAGTTCTGCTATATTTACCATGTATGGAATTTCTGTAACGACAATCTTTTCGCGTCCATTCGGAGTTACTTCGATGTGAGCTTTTCCCCTGATAACAATACGGCCTCGTCCAGTTTCAAATGCCTCCTGAACACCTCTATATCCATAAATTATACCTCCAGTAGGAAAATCAGGAGCTTTAATAATCGGAATTAAATCCTGAATATCAATTTCCGGATTCTCGATGTAGGCAATGATAGCATCAATGGTGTCAGACAAATTGTGGGGAGGCATATTTGTTGCCATCCCAACTGCAATACCAGAAGCTCCATTAACTAACAGATTGGGAATACGGGTAGGTAAAACCGTAGGTTCTTTCAACGACTCGTCAAAGTTAGGTTGAAAATCTACCGTATTTTTTTCCAAATCAGCAAGTGTTTCTTCTGCTATTTTTGATAATCTGGCCTCGGTATAACGCATAGCGGCCGGGCTATCACCATCAACTGATCCAAAGTTACCCTGTCCATCGACTAGCGGATAACGCAACGACCAATCCTGGGCCATACGAACCATGGTAAAATACACCGATGAATCACCATGAGGGTGAAACTTACCCAATACTTCCCCAACAATCCTCGCTGATTTTTTATATGCCTTATTCGAAAAGGTTCCCAATTCACTCATTCCAAATAAAACGCGACGATGTACAGGCTTTAAACCATCTCTTACATCCGGAAGTGCCCTCGAAACAATAACTGACATCGAATAATCGATGTAAGCAGATTTCATTTGCTCTTCAATATTAATCTTGATAATTTTTTCGCCTTCAGACATTTACTCCTCCTCTAAATGATTTTTGCTTAAAAAATTTTGATTGACAAAAATACAAAAATACTTTATGAATCAAGCGATTATTGCGCTTTTCGTGGGTAAATTAAGAATAAGATTTTAACATTGTAATGTTCGTAAAATCAACAAATTATAAGTGATGCTTTACTTTAATTGCGTATTTTTGAATAAAGAAAATGATATTGAGTATGACAACACCAACTTTTAGGAATACTTTTTGTTATTTTGAATGCGTAACTTTATTAATGTGACGAAGCATATGGATTCACAATTTTCACCACGAATTAAAGATGTTCTTTCATACAGCCGGGAGGAAGCTATCCGACTAGGAAATGAGAGCATTGGATTAGAACATATTTTCCTCGGAATCCTTAGAGATGGAGAAGGCGTAGCGATTGAGATTCTCACTAATCTTAGTGTCAATTTGTCCGAAATAAAACAATCGATCGAAGAAAAACTAAGGACTGGCAAGGATATTGATTCACAGGCCTCTGTGCAATTATTGAAATCAGCCGAAAAAGCGTTAAAGCTTGTTTATTTGGAAGCACGGGCATTCAACAGCCCGACTATTAATACAGGTCATCTGCTTCTTGCATTAATTAAGGATAAGGATAGCATGATCAGTAACATTCTTAGCGAATACCATATAAATTATTACATCTTGAAATCTAGATTGGAAGATTATAAAAATCCGGAAGCAAAATCTGACTTTGATGATGAAGATTCGGATGATGATAGTTTCTCAAAATCAGCTGGAGGTTCCTCTTCATCATCTTCTGCCAAAAAGCCAGTTAATCCAAAATCAGACACCCCGGTGCTTGATAATTTTGGTGTTGACATTACCAAAGCAGCTGAAGAAAATAATCTGGATCCGATTGTTGGTCGGGAAAAGGAAATTGAACGATTGGCTCAAATATTATCAAGACGAAAGAAAAATAATCCGATTCTGATTGGCGAGCCAGGTGTTGGTAAATCGGCTATTGCAGAGGGACTTGCATTGCGAATAGTTCAGAAAAAAGTATCAAGAATACTTTTTGACAAACGAGTGGTAAGCTTGGATATCGCCTCTATTGTTGCCGGAACCAAATACCGTGGGCAGTTTGAGGAACGGATGAAGGCTATTCTGAACGAATTATCTAAAGTCAGCAATGTTATTCTTTTTATCGACGAAATTCATACCATTGTTGGTGCCGGAGGTGCAACAGGCTCGCTTGATGCTGCAAATATGCTAAAACCTGCCTTGGCACGTGGCGAAATTCAATGTATTGGAGCTACTACCCTCGACGAATACCGCCAGCAGATTGAAAAAGATGGTGCTTTGGAAAGAAGATTTCAGAAAATAATGGTTGAGCCGACTTCTGTTGATGAGACAATTGAAATTCTGAATAATATTAAATCCAGATATGAAGATCATCACAATGTAATTTATACTCCTGAAGCAATTGAAGCTTGTGTTAAATTGACAGCCAGGTATATTCCTGACCGCTTTTTACCTGACAAAGCGATTGATGCTCTCGACGAATCAGGTTCTCGTGTACACATTTCGAACATCAATGTTCCGGATCGAATTGTAAAACTGGAAGAGAAGATTGAAAAAACCAAAGAGGAAAAAATTAAAGCGGTTAAAAGTCAAAATTTTGAATTAGCTGCCAATCACCGCGATAAGGAAAAAAGCCTTTTGCAGTTGCTTGAACAGGAAAAAGAAGATTGGGAAAAGGAACTTGTTAGCCATCGCGAAACAGTAACTGAAGAAAAGGTTGCAGAAGTGGTTTCTATGATGTCAGGAGTGCCAATTCAACGCATTGCCCAGGCTGAAGGAAAACGATTGATGGACATGGGCAAGATGATTAAAGGCAGTGTTGTTGGTCAGGATGATGCTATCGTTAAGATTGTTAAAGCTATCCAACGAAACCGTGCTGGACTTAAAGACCCAAATAAACCGATTGGTTCATTTGTTTTCCTTGGACCTACCGGAGTTGGTAAAACTCAATTGGCCAAAGTATTAGCAAGATATTTATTTGATAGTATCGATTCTCTAATCAGAGTTGATATGAGTGAATACATGGAGAAATTTTCAGTTTCCAGGTTGGTCGGTGCACCTCCGGGATATGTAGGTTATGAAGAAGGCGGACAGCTAACTGAAAAAGTGCGGAGAAAACCTTATTGCGTTGTTCTTTTGGATGAAATTGAAAAAGCTCATCCGGACGTTTTCCACTTATTACTTCAGGTTTTAGACGAAGGACGTTTGACTGACAGTTTGGGGCGCAGTATTGACTTTAAGAATACCATAATTATAATGACTTCTAACATTGGTTCGCGCCAATTATCAGAGTTCGGTCGTGGAGTAGGATTTACCACCCAGAATAAAAATGTTGATGATGGCGAAAACTCAAAATATATTATTGAAAAAGCCCTAAAGAAAGCTTTTGCTCCCGAATTCCTAAATCGTATTGATGATGTAATCATGTTTAATGCATTGAACAAGGAACATATCCATCAGATTATTGATATTGAATTAAAGGGGTTGTATGAACGTGTTAACTCACTAAATTACAAGCTAAAAATATCCACAGCAGCTAAAGATTTCATTGCTGAGAAAGGGTATGATCCACAATTTGGAGCAAGACCATTGAAACGGGCGATTCAAAAATATCTGGAAGACGAAATGGCTGAAGTTATTATCAGAGCTTCTGTTGTTGAAGGAGATACCATTTCCGTAGGTTTTGACAAGAAGACTGAAAAGATAAAAATTAAGATTTTATCTACACTACAAAAGAAATAGAATAAAACAGAAAACCAGGTTTAAGCCTGGTTTTCTGTTTTATTCAGGTACTTTAAGGCTAAAATTGAAATATCATCGGCTTGATGACCTTGTCCTTCAAATATCATAATGCTTTTTACTAATTTCATAACCGATTCCTCCGCAGTTAAATCATTTAGGTTCTGAATATTTTTTTCCAACCTGTCGGTTCCGTAATGATGTTTCCCCGTGTCTCTTGAATTAATTACACCGTCAGTATATAAGATCATCATATCATTCAACTGAAGCTCTACGGCACTGCTTTTATAGGTCTTATCCTTATAGATTCCCAAAGGTAACCCATGACTTTTTGATAGCGTTTGCAAAGTGCCATCGGCATGAAGAATGTAGGGAAAATTATGTGCAGCATTACAATAATCAAGTACTCCAGTACGAATATCGAATATCCCAAGAAAAAGCGTAACGAAATATTGGTTTGAATTTCGATCGCTCAATTCTTTATTGACACGTCTGACAATATCTTTGGATGACAATATTTTTGCATGTGTCTTTATCAATGTGCTTGTAATTGCCATAAAAAGCGATGCAGGAATGCCTTTTCCGGAGACATCACCAATAGCAACCAACAAATGATTTTTATCGATGAAAAAATAGTCATATAAATCTCCACCAATAGTTTCGGCCGGCTTTAGCATAGCATAAAGATCTATTTCAGGATATTCCAGAAAGGCAGGTTTTCCTGAAGGAACAATGTTTAGTTGTATTTCCTGAGCCGATTTCAAGTCTTTGTCAAATTTGATTTTATCACTGGCAGTTTTCGATTGATCCTTAATTAGTAATCCATATTTTTCCTGCCAATCCTCCAGACTTTCAACAAGCATCTTAATTTCATTCTTCGATTTTCGTACTTTCCCCGGTGAAGAACTAAACCGTTGAATCGCATGAGTAATCCTGACCAAGGGATCAAGCATCCTTCTGAAAACAAATATATTAACCAGAAATAGTATGAGGACTCCAAAAACTGAGACAACAATTATTTTTTGAAATATTCCATGAAGCTCACGAAACAGCTCCTTTTCAGGAATTACGATTATTACGCTCCAACCTGAATTGGTAATGGGAGCATAATAGTACCACGCCGCCTCGTTATTCAGATATTCAGAATTGCCCAAACCAGCGCCACTTTTACCCTGTTTTATCCGGGATACTACATCCTGACTGTTCTCTTTAAAAATAGTTGGAGATTTCTCATAAAGGTTGCGCTTAAGAATCCATTCCTTTTGAGGATGAGAAATGAGATCTCCGGCACGATCCACAATAAAAGCATAACCATTCTCCCCAAACCGAATTTTGGAGAGCATTTGCTGCATGATCTTTAACGAAACCTCACACGAAACAACACCTGCAACATTATCTGAATCAGGATAATATATTGGCATTTTATAAGAAACAAACAAATGTGAGTTATCATACCTGCAAAAAAATGGAGCGGACCAAATGCCGTGAGCTAACTTGGTACGGCCAGATCGAAGATCAAAAATAAATTTTTCAGCGGCTAAGCTATCTGGATTGCAAATATTCTGACCTTGTTTGTTTGAAGAAAACTTTAATAAATGTTGCTGCTTTGTACCAATTAGTTCAACATGAATACTTTCAATGGTATTATTTGATTTCAGAACCTGCTGGAGGAAAACCCCAAGGTCGTTGTTCTTAAAATAATACAATGCCTGAACTGATACGTTTTTGGCAATCTCCTCAGTTCCAACAGTAATTCTAGCAATTCTTGAAATCACCATATTACTCTGATTAACAGCGCCATCTTCAATTTTTTCGACCAATACCTCCTTACTGAAGTAATAATTGAAATACACAATTGCTGCGATAATAACGATCGCGATGGAAGTTATGTGTGAATTCAAACGAAAGGAGATGCCTTTTTGGTTCATCGATGATTTATTTACTAACCTAATATAGTAAAAAGTTAGTTGAATATGGTCGAGTCAAAATCTAAAAAAAGTTAAGATGAGAATTTTTATTCCTGAACGTCAATAAAAAAAGCCGGAGTATAAACATCCGGCTTTAACTTATTTTATTTTAACATCTTATGTATTCATAGCACCACAAACATTAATAACTTGTCCGCTTACATACGAAGAAAGGTCGGATGCCAGAAATAGTGCAACTTTTGCAACCTCTTCAGGTGTGCCACCGCGTTTCATCGGAATGTTTGCTTCCCATTGTTTACGTGCATCTTCCGGAATTTTAGCCGTCATTTCGGTAATAATGAAACCCGGTGCAATTGCATTTGAACGAATTCCGCGTGAACCAAGTTCTTTTGCAATCGATTTGGTGAACCCAATGATTCCGGCTTTTGACGCAGAATAGTTTGACTGTCCGGCATTTCCGCTGACACCAACAACAGAGCTCAAATTAACGATAGAGCCTGATTTTTGCTTCAGCATAATCTTCTGGGCTGCTTTAGTGAAGTTGAAAACAGATTTCAGGTTCACGTTAATAACTGCATCCCATTGCTCTTCAGTCATACGCATCAGCAAAGTATCTTTGGTGATGCCAGCATTGTTTACCAATGCATCTATTGCACCGAAATCGGCAACAATTTCATTCACAACACGATCAGTATCTTCAAAGTTAGCTGCATTCGATGCATATCCTTTGGCCTTCACACCAAGAGCAATCAATTCAGCTTCTGTGTTTTTCATGTTCTCATCTTCAAAAAGATCAGTGAAGGCAATGTTGCAACCTTCTTCAGCAAATTTGATGGCAATTGCTTTTCCAATGCCCCTGGATGCGCCAGTAATTATGGCCGTTTTTCCTTCAAGAAGTTTCATATTAAAATATTTGATTTATGAATTTTCAAATTACCGGCAAAAGTAATAAAATATGCGGAACTGATAGTTTTACGTAACTTTTATCAGCTTTTTCAACACAAACAAGCCAAACAAAATTGAATTTTTAACTGGCTTTTTCAAAATACCAAAACATAAACTAAAAATATTCGTTGTTAAATTAGTCAATATATAAAGTTTACAAAAAATATTACTTTTGCCATCTCTTTGTTACTGACTTTCCTAAACCCAATTTCGGACCTGACGCAAGTAAATAGTCCTTGAAAATTATTATTAATGAAAGTCATTCGAAAAAGTCTCTGCGTTTTTATTCACTATAGCCAACAAACATACCTGCCATTATACGTAAGTATATATGTCAATGAACTTTCCAATTACTTTGATCGGGTTATTCTGGTTACTAATCAGAGTTTATTGAAACCCGATTTGCTGAATTTAAGACAAAATGTGTCAACTCTTCAGGTTCAAAATGAAGGTTACGATTTGGGTATGTTTTTTAAAGTTTTTCATAGTATTGATCCTACTGAATATAGTCAAATTGCCTGTATTAACGATTCGAATATCCTTTTTAATCAATTGCACCCCATTTTCTCATGGAGTAGAATGTCGGAATACGATTTTTGGGGATTGATTGATTCTCATGAAAAACCCTGGTTTTCAACACATACTAATAACTATCACATTCAAAGTCACTTTATTGTTTTCAACCGGAAAGCTATTGAACAGCTGCCCGCTTTTTTTAATGCACTCCAGATTCAGGAACTTTACGATGAAAAAGACGCTGCAAAATTACGTCAAATGGTCATTAATAAATGGGAAATCGGACTTTCCCAATTTTTCATTAATGAAGGTTTGTCAAATGGTAGTTACATCGATAGTCGTTCCTATTCATATTTACACCTTTCTGGAAAATTAGCTAATATTGGGCACAAATTATATCCTGAATTAATTCAATCCGGCTTTCCACTTATCAAGAAGAAGATAATTACCAATGGCAATTGGAAGGATATTTTTCGTTCAGGCACTCATTGGAAGAGTATGATCAGGCAATATGGAAACCAAAATTGGGAAATTGAGGCGCTGATTGAGGAATTAATTCAGATTAAAAATGAGTCAGAAAATCAATCGCTTAATAAGATGAAAAAGAAGCTCTGGAATGGTTACGATTTTCTACAAAAAACGGATATTGCATAAGCGTCCATTCAAAAACCATTATTTTTACGCCAAAATACATTCCGAATGCCAGAGTATTCAAAATCAAAAATTTATATTTTTCATTACAAAAATGGATCTATTCTTAAAACAGATTCAATCTATCAGCCAATCATGGCTGGAAATGCGCTTTTATCAGGAAATCAAACCATTCCGGGAGATGATACTGGTGAAAATATATCAGAAAAAAACCCTTTCTACAGCGAATTGACCGGCATTTATTGGGTATGGAAAAATACACAACAAGACGTAACCGGAACTTGCCATTACCGACGTTTTTTTACTGCTCGGCCTGAACCATTTCGGTACAAACTTAAACGACTGCTTTACTTTCCGGCAGGATTATACAAAAAGCGGCACGGACTCATATATACTGAAAATACAGGCCTCTTTGCGTCCAGAATTCTCAATCAACAAGAGTTGAACGATTTAATGGATAAATATGATGCTATTTTACCACAAGCCCGAAAATTAAAATATACTGTCGAAACACACTATCGGCGCTATCATGATATTAACGATCTGAACCTGCTTGAAACGATTTTAACTGAAAAATATCCTGAATATTTGAATGCCTTTCACGATGTACTTCAGGGGAAAAGACTATATGCCAACAACATGTTTGTCCTGAAAGATCAACATTTTCAGGAATTTATGAGCTGGTGGTTTGATGTGCTTTTTGAATTTGAAAGAAGGATCGATTTGGATCAATATACTGATTATCAAAAGCGAATTCTTGGTTTCATGGCAGAACGCTTGCTAAATATCTGGTTTAAGAAACATCAATTGAATTGCATTGAATTACCAGTTATCTATTTCAAGCAGTTCAAGTTTGAATAACAAAAGGTAGCTAATCCCTTCAAATAGTGTATTTTTGTGGCATTAAATCATTGATTCATGCTCGATCAGTTAACCATCTGTGCCATTGCAACTTCTCCCGGAATGGGTGCCATTGCGACTATTCGTTTATCCGGAGAAAAAGCGTTTGAAATCGCGGATTCTGTATTCCAGTCGCCAAAATCTGATAAAAAGCTGGCTGACCAAAAGCCAAATACCCTTCATTTTGGAAGCATTACTGACGGAAGTGAGTTGATTGATGAAGTTGTCGTTTCCATTTTCAGAACACCACATTCGTTTACCGGTGAAGATGTGATCGAAATAACCTGTCACGGTTCAGTATATATTCAACAGCGAATTCTCCAACTACTGATTACAAAAGGTGCAAGAATGGCACTTCCCGGCGAATTTACCCAACGTGCTTTCCTGAATGGAAAGATGGATCTTTCGCAAGCTGAAGCAGTTGCAGATCTGATCGCTTCAACCAATCGTGCTGCCCAAAAAGTAGCTATCAATCAAATGCGTGGTGGTTTCTCTTCTGAACTAACCAGTTTACGTGGCGAATTGCTGCATTTCATTGCCATGATTGAGCTGGAACTCGATTTCAGCGAAGAAGATGTTGAGTTTGCTGACCGTGACCAACTAAAGAAACTGGTTTCAAAAATTGAAGCAATTCTCCGGAAGTTAAAAGATTCGTTTCAGCTCGGAAACGTGATCAAAAATGGTATTCCTGTTGCAATTGTTGGTGATACCAATGTGGGCAAGTCTACCCTACTCAATGCCTTGCTAAATGAGGAAAAGGCCATCGTATCAGATATTCATGGCACCACCCGCGATGTGATTGAAGATGTGGTAAATATTCACGGAACGGCTTTCCGATTTTTCGATACTGCCGGAATCCGCGAAACAACTGACGAAATCGAAACCTTGGGAATCGAGCGGAGTTACAGCAAACTTGATCAGGCAACAGTGGTAATTCTGGTAGTTGATACTCAGAATGAATTAGAAATAATTGCCAGTAGAATCGTAAAAATCAGAGAGCGTTTGGCCGATCAACATTTAATTATTGCTGCCAATAAAATGGATCGTGGATTACCTGACACCATTTCAGGACTGAAAGAAATGCCATTGCTCACCAATGAAAAACTGGTATTTATTGCTGCCAAGCAGAAAACTAATCTTGATTTATTAATTTCAGAAATGCAACATGCCATTTCGATTGATTCCATCAGCGAAGATGCTGTTATTGTAACCAATGTGCGTCACTTCGAAGCATTAACCCGCGCACATGAATCCATTGAACGCGTGCAAGTTGGACTTGAAAATTTAATTTCTGGCGACTTCCTTGCTCAAGACATTCGTGAATGCCTTTACTTTCTGGGAGAAATCACTGGTGAGATCTCGAATGATGAGATTTTAGGGCATATCTTTAAGAATTTCTGCATCGGAAAATAATTTACTGAAATAAAAGCGGTAATTACCCCGATTGATGAAAAGATCCCCCTGCTGAAGTTCCCTCAAAATATAGCTATCCGCAATGATCATTTTTTCAGTGTGGATTTTCGAAATAGCAAGGCTGCTAATACCAATATCACCTTGGCTTTACTCTTTCTATCTTCATTTAGCGGTAATATTTGGAAATTAACCAGGAACAGCCAACTAAAAGATAATGACCTGAAATACCACTATATTAAATCGACCAATGGGATTAATCTGGCAAATCTCAATTTACTAGAAGATGTTTTCTATTATCAAAGGGATAAAAACAAGATCGGAGAAATTCGTCAGAAAGTGGAGGAATACGAACGAAGATTAATAGAAAGCGCGAAAGAAAATTGAACGTAACCGAATTCAAACTGAGCAAAATAAAAGATAAAATAGGATTATTTGAGTATATTTTCTTCATCGTGCAAATAGCTATTGACTGGCATCAATCGCAGATCACAACACACAATCAGCAGAATCCTTAAAATCTACCAAAATTCAATTAGCCGTTACTAATTAAATTTTGGTTTGATATCGTTAGACATAAAGTCATTCGCATTTGGTATATTTACTCAATTAAGGTTTATCAATACCGAACCTTTACCCATAGATTGAGTATTATTTGGTAAAAAAGGCTAAAGTGAAACTCTTCATCAAATATATGGTCTCAATGCGCTGCAAAATGGCAGTAAAATTGGAGTTGGATAAATTGGGCCTCCATTATACCAAGGTCGAATTGGGCGAAGTGGAGATCATGGAGGATATTACCGAAGAACAGCAGAATCAATTGAAATTTGGATTATTACAATCTGGACTTGAGCTAATGGACGATCAAAAATCCATTCTGATTGAAAGGATTAAAGATACCATCATAGAAATGGTGCATTATAATGACGAACTGCCAAAAGTTAATTTTTCTGATCATCTTAGCGATCACCTCAGGCACGACTATACATACCTCGCCAATCTTTTCTCGGAAGTTACCGGAGTAACTATCGAACATTTTATTATTGCGCATAAAATTGAGAGGGTTAAAGAATTGCTGCTCTATGATGAACTCAATTTGACCGAAATATCATATAAATTAAATTACAGCAGCGTTGCTCATCTGTCCAATCAATTTAAAAAGGTAACCGGCTTAACACCCACCTTCTTTAAACACCTCAAAAATAAAAGATTAACCGCACTCAACGATGTGTGAATAATGTAAGTCTTTCCGAAAATTGTGTAACACCAGCAAGCTTAAATGTGACAACCTTTGATTAGTTAAAATACATTTAAAATTAACGATCATGGGAAATTTACTTTATTTGGTTGCAGTAATTTTGGTTATTGCCTGGTTAGTTGGTTTTGTGGGTTACGGTACCGGAGGAATTATTCATATTCTTTTGGTCATCGCTGTCATTGCAGTCATCTTTCAAATAATCCAGGGCAGAAGAGTGCTCTAAATGTCATCGCTTTCCAATATTCCGCCCGAATTTCCTGTTGGTGAAAACACCAACAGGAAATTCGCGATATCTCTATTCGCCTGAGAAAAACCATTTCTTTTCAATAAACACATTCATAAAATTAAAAACATGCGATTAAAAACATTAGGTATTGCTCTGAGTATAATCGGTATAGTAATGATCATTTACACCGGATTCAATTATGTGACAACTGAAAAAGTAGTTGATTTAGGCCCGATTAAAATTAATGCAGAAAAGAATCACCCTGTGCAATGGTCGCCTATTGTTGGCATCGTGTTGCTCGTTGGAGGTATCGTGATTGTGCTAAGCGACAAAAAAGCTAAAGCCTGAAATGCTCAATTTATGCAGAAATGTGTGAATTGTGTAACTTATTCACAGAGTTGTGTAACATTCAGGTTAGAATTAAGTGCACCTTTGAACCTACTTGTTATAAATAATTGAAATAATTGAAACTATACATCAAATACATGGTAAGCAACCGCTGCAAAATTGCGGTGAAAGAGGAGTTGAAAAAACTTGGCTTACATTTTATCCTGGTTGATTTAGGTGAAGTTGAAATCATGGAGAGCCTCTCTCCCGACAGGCGAGACCTGGTAAAAACAGCCTTATTTGATGCCGGATTTGAGTTAATGGACGACAAGCGGGCCGTTTTAATTGAACGAATTAAGAACACCATTATCGAAATGGTGCATCATACAGATGGGCTAATCAAGACAAACTTCTCGGTGTTTCTAAGCGAAAAACTGAACCACGACTATACTTACCTGGCCAACTTATTTTCTGAAGTACAAGGAACGACCATTGAGCAGTTCATTATCTCTCATAAAATTGAGCGGATAAAAGAGCTGATTATCTATGGCGAAGAAAATATTACAGAAATCGCATGGCGGATGAACTACAGCAGCGTTGCCCACTTATCCAATCAGTTTAAAAAAGCAACAGGGCTTTCGCCTTCTCATTTTAAGCAATTGAAAGACAAAAGGAGAAGTCCGATTGAAGATATAGGAAGCTTAATTGTAGAGAATAACAATGGCGTAAAAAAATAAAAACAGAAAAAACCAATGAAGTCGCACAATAATCAATACGCCAGCAGTTTAATGGAAGCCAGCCTGGATCCCTTAATTACCATCAGTACTGAAGGTAAAATAACGGATATGAATCAGGCCAAGGTAAACATTACCGGGATCGGACGCAGTGAGCTTTTAGGAACAAATTTCTACGATTATTTCACCGAGCCGCAGAAGGCCCGCGAAATATATCTGGAAGTCTTTAAATATGGATCGATAACTGATTTTCCGCTAACGTTTCGTCATCTGGACGGCAAGCTGACCGACGTATTATTCAACGGATCGGTTTATAAAGACACGAATGGGAATGCACTTGGTGCCGTTTTAGTTGCCCGAAACATCGCCAATCAAAAATGGGCGCTCGAATTACAAATTGCCAACAAAGAGCTTGCTTTTCAAAACGATGAAAAGGAAAAGCGGGCCAAAGAGTTGATCCTTGCCAACAAAGAACTGGTATTTCAGAACAAGGAGAAAGAGAAGCGTGCAGCCGAACTGATCGTAGCCAATAAAGAATTACGGTTTCAGAACGAAGAAAAAGAAAAACGGGCAAACGAGTTGCAAATTGCCAATAAAGAACTGGCATTCCAAAACAGGGAAAAGAAAAAAAGGGCCGACGAGTTAATCATAGCCGACAAAGAACTGGCTTTTCAGAACCATGAAAAAGGGAAACGGGCTAAAGAATTAATCCTGTCTGACAACGAACTTGTTTATCAAACCAGGGAAAAAGAAAAAGGCGAAATCGCCAATATTGAACTTGAAGCAATCAGCGAGTCGTTAAAATTAGCCTCTCAGTATTCGCTCAGTTTAATTGAAGCAAGTCGCGATCCGCTAATTGTGATAAGTCCTTTAGGCAAAATTACCGACATGAATGAGGCTTTGGTAAACATTACCGGAATTGCACGCCAGAAGCTGAAAGGAACCAACTTCCTCGACTATTTTACCGAACCGCAAAAAGCACGTGAAGTTTATTTGGAAGTGTTTGCCAAAGGATCGGTTGCAGATTCGCCGCTGACCCTTCGCCATGCCGATGGAAAACTGACAGATGTATTATTTAATGGATCGGTTTACAAAGACGATCAGGAGAATGTATTAGGAGTGGTGATTGTGGCCCGTGATGTAACTGAACAGAAACGTATTGCAACCGAATTGACTGAAGCCATTGTATTTGCCGAACTGGCGGTTGATATTGCCGAAGAGGCCAAAGTAAAAGCTGAAAAAGCAACTGTGACTGCCGAAAATGCAGTGAAAGCCAAACAGCAATTTCTGTCGAACATGAGTCATGAGATTCGTACTCCAATGAATGCGATCGTCGGATTCACAAAGGTTTTGCTAAAAACCGAATTTACTGCCAAGCAAAAAGAATATTTACAAGCCATTAAGATGAGTGGCGATGCATTAATTGTGCTCATCAACGACATACTCGATTTGGCCAAAGTGGATGCCGGAAAAATGATTTTCGAAAAGACACCATTCAAACTTTCAGCCTCCATTGCAGCCATGCTTCACCTGTTCGAAACAAAAATTCAGGAAAAAAATTTAAAGCTTGTGAAGCAATACGACACCAATATTCCTGACGTTTTGGTTGGCGACCCGGTGCGCTTGCACCAGATTATTTTAAACCTGATGAGCAATGCGGTAAAATTTACGGCCAAAGGGAAGATTATTGTCAACGTAAGTTTGCTGAGCGAAGACGAGAAGAAAGCAACCATTCAATTTTCGGTTACAGATACCGGAATCGGAATACCCGAAACTAAAATCAGCAAGATATTTGAGAACTTTCAGCAGGCATCGAGCGGAACTTCACGCTTATACGGAGGAACCGGACTAGGATTGGCCATCGTTAAACAATTAGTCGAATCGCAGGGAGGAACCATACATGTAAAGAGTGTAGTTGATGAAGGTTCAACCTTTAGCTTTGAACTAAGTTTTCTGAAAACCACTGCTGATGCCGAATTGGAATCAGAAATTATTGAATTGGACTCTGAACTTGCAAACATAAAAGTATTGGTTGTTGAAGATATAATCCTGAACCAGTTACTGATGAAAACTCTGCTCGATGATTTTGGGTTTGAACGCGATATTGCCGATAATGGGAAAATTGCCATCGAAAAGCTTCGGCTTAAAACGTATGATGTTGTTTTAATGGATTTGCAAATGCCCGAAATGAATGGGTTTGAAGCCACCGATTACATCCGTAACATCATGAAGCTGGATGTTCCGATCATCGCTTTAACTGCCGATGTAACTACAGTTGATTTAGCCAAATGTAAGGCTGTTGGAATGAATGACTACATCGCCAAACCAGTTGACGAAGACGTTTTATACAGTAAAATAGTTGGGTTTGTGAAAAAAACTGAACTCAGGAATCTAAGTGTTACGGAAATGGAAGAAGTTGATGAAATAACCATAAATAGTTGCATCGATTTGAATTATTTAAATCAACGTACCAAATCGCATCCGAAACTAATGATGGAAATGATTTCAGCTTACCTGGAGCAAACCCCGCCACTAATTTCGACCATGAAACAGAGCCTGATCGACCAGGATTGGAATCAATTGCATGCTTCCGTGCATAAAATGATCCCATCGTTCTCAATCATGGGAATGAACATCGATTTTGAAAACATGGCCAAAAAAATTCAGGAATACGCAAGTATGCAAAAACAAACAGAAGGAATATCGGAAATGGTATTGCAACTCGAAAACATTTGCACGCAGGCTTGCGACGAATTAAGAGTAGAATTAAACCGGATAAAAAAAACGATCTCATGAACAACGAAAAAATAAAACTATTCCTGGTAGACGACGATGCTGTATTTCTGAAACTATTGGAAATCGAATTTATGGAACATGCTGATTTTGATATTGAAACCTTTTCAACCGGTGAACTGTGCATCGAAAATTTATCGCACCAACCTGATGTAATTGTACTGGATTATTACCTCGATGGCGTCGACCGCGATGCAATCAACGGAATTGACACTCTGGATCAGATCAAAGCTTTCAATCCCGAAATCCCGGTGGTCATGCTATCATCTCAGGATAAAATTGATGTGGCTATCAACTGTATGCACCACAAGGCTTTTGACTATGTGGTAAAAAGCGAGACTGCCTTTATGCGCCTGAAAAAAATCATTACCACCATTCTGGAAACCCAAATCCTCGAAAAACAATTGAACTGGTACATGGAGCGGATGTAAATACCCTTAATTAACAGGAAAAAGTCAATTCTAATTGGGAAAGCGTTTTACTGACGGGGTGACTCGAAGTCAGCCCGTCAGTATTAGCTATAAAACGGATCGTTTGGTACGACAAGTACCCTGTTCAAAGTGAAAAATACCCGGCTAAAAGACTCAAACACCCCTCTCAGAGCAGGGAGACCCCTATCCCGAGCGAGGAATTTGTCGCTCAAAGAGTCAAGCTAGAGGCTCCGAGCGAGGAATTTGGTTCTAAGAGCTGGGTGGGCCCCCATTCAGAGTGAGGAATTTGTCGCCCTGAGAGCCCTTTTTCTCACTCGGAGCTGGGGATGTCCTGCTCTGAGCCCCCACTCCTCGACAAAAACTTCAGTTGTTTAGAAGCCCGCCGGGTTTGGCGAATGTGTGAAAGTTGCAACTCTTTCACATAGTTTTGCAACTTTTCCCTGAATTAAAGGCCTCACCTTTGATTCGTGACAATGAAGTCACAACTAAATATGAATACAATGAAACTAGTAAATATAATTCCAGTCATGGCAGTGCTATTGGCTGTATTTGTTTCCGGATGTAAAAAGGATGAAGAAACCTTTACCTATCCAACAGGAACTTCCTCGAACCCGACAAACAATGCTACAGATGTTTCGCGTAATAATGGGGTTTCATTTACCTTCAATGAAGCAATGGATCCATTAACTGTAAACACTTTGACATTTACCTTAATGAATGGAACAACAGCAGTTCCGGGTACAGTATCTTATGCCGACAAAACAGCAACATTTACGCCTTTAGGTAGCCTAAGTGCTGGCACTGTTTACGTTGCTACTTTGACTACTGGCGCAAAGACCTTAGCCGGCAGTTCGCTTGCCTCTAATGCTGTCTGGAGTTTCACAACCGGAGGTACTGCATCAACCCTGGCAGCGGTACAACTTGGAACAGCCGCAAATTATGTGATTTTGGCTAAAACAGCAATCAACAATACGGCAACATCTGTCGTTACCGGCGATTTGGGCCTGAGTCCTGCCGCTACATCTTATATCACAGGTTTTGCCTTGACAAATGCAACCGGATATGCTATCGCTGCACAAGTTACCGGGAAAATTTTTGCTGCTGACATGGTGGCTCCAACTCCAGTTAACCTGACTACTGCAGTAAATAATATGAATACAGGCTACAACGATGCTGCCGGACGCACTTCACCAGACTACATTGAACTGGGCACCGGAAATATTGGTGGAAAAACACTTGCCTCCGGACTTTATAAATGGACAAACAACGTTACAATACCCTCAGATCTAGTTCTGAATGGCGGAGCAAACGATGTTTGGATTTTCCAGATCGCCGGAAATCTAACGGTGAGTTCTGCTGCAAAAGTTACCCTAATCGGGGGAGCACAGGCCAAGAATATTTTCTGGCAGGTTGCCGGGAACGTGAGTCTAGGTTCAACTTCTCATTTCGAAGGAATTATTCTGTCGAAAACCAGCATTACTCTTAACACAGGTGCTTCGCTGAATGGACGGGCCTTGGCTCAGACTGCCGTAATTTTGCAAATGAATACGGTTACTCAACCATAAACATCCAAAAAATTCAAAATTCAGGAAGAGGCAACCGTGAGGTTAGCCTCTTTTTTTGTTTACTTCAGAATCATATGCTTATTTATGGGCTTTTCTAACCACATGCAAGCCCGCCGGGTTTGGCGAATGTGTGAATGATGCAATTCTTACACAGAGTTATGCAACAATGTCACGAATTAAAGGCCTCACCTTTGATTCGTGACATTGTTGTCACACTTAATACTTATTACGATGAAACTTTTTAGAATTATCCCAGTGGTTGCAATCTTATTGGCCGGATTAGTTTCCGGTTGCAGTAAAAGTATGGATGCGTATAATTCACCGGAGATGATGACTCCGACTACAGATGCTGCTGCTTTAAAAGCAGCTAAATTACCCAAAGGTTCTGTATTGAAAACCGTAAATATGGGCCTTGCAGGTGAATTTGTGATTTTGTCAAAAACGGGAATCACCGATGTTTATAAATCTACAGTGAAAGGCGATGTTGGATCAAGTCCGATAACTGGTGCCGCAATTCTGTTGAAATGTGATGAAGTAACCGGAACAATATACTCTGTCGATGCTGCCGGTCCTGCATGTAAGGTAACAAACGCAAGCAGGTTAACAACCGCTGTAAAAAATATGCAAACTGCATATACCGATGCAGCTGGACGATCAAACCCTAACTTCATGAATTTAGGTGCTGGTAATATTGGAGGCAAAACGCTTAAAGCAGGCCTTTATAAATTTACTACTGCTGTTATAATCCCAACAAATATTACCATTTCGGGTAGTTCAACCGATGTTTGGATATTCCAGATTGCCGGTACACTTAAAATGAGTTCAGCAGTAAGAATTACGCTTGCAGGTGGGGCATTGGCGAAAAATATTTTCTGGCAAACTTCTGGTGCTGTAACCCTGGGAACAACCAGTCATTTTGAAGGAAACATCTTGAGTCAAACTGGAATTAACTTGCAGACTGGCGCATCAATAAACGGAAGAATGCTGGCACAAACAGCAGTAACTCTTCAGCAGAATGCGGTTACACAACCATAAACGCACAAGAAAATTATACATCGAAGAAGAGGCTGCCTTGAGGTTAGCCTCTTCTTTCGTTTACTGCCGGGTTGCAGGTTATACGCCGCCTATATCTTTTGCGGCACTCTATAGTTGTGCCAATCCTATCCGTCACATGAATGTGACGGCAAAGGATAATATTCTAACCAGCGAAACTTCTCATTCGCAGCAATATCCTTTGCCATTGGCTTCAGCCAACGGTTAGATTGTTGATAATGAAAATGTCCGCTGGAAAGCCTTTTTCAGGGCAAAAGCCTCATTCGGACGGAATTGAATTCGAATTGAAAATTGTAGATACATAAGAGAAATAATCAACATAAAACCAAATCTTTATTACCTTATTTAAAAGCCAAAACCAATGAGGTTTATTTAAAATTGCCTTATACCGTCTACTCTATTCGTGATAGAACCTTATTTATGGACTAACAGCGCATTTTAAAACCAATAAAAATCTGAAATCGAATGCGTTAATGTAGGAATGATGTAAATCAGGGTTAGAATTGTGTAAGGTTATCAGCAAAAAATTAACTCACCTTTGATGTGTGAATATTGTATGCAATTATTTCAGGAACAGATATTATAAAACGTGTGGACAAATAGTTTTTTGGTTTAGTTCTATTTTCAAGCCCTGCTTAATTCAAAAATGGCAGGGCTTTTTCGTGTTTTCTGATGTGTGAATGATGTAACTTTTTTCATAAATTCTGTAACGCAAACAAGTGGCGGGTTTGCGATCTTTAAATAGTGAAAATAGTTTCACCAAACAAAAATCTCCTCATGAAAAGATTATCTCCTTTTATTTTAGCAACATGCTTTATGTTGTCGGCTATTCCCAGCCAAATTAAAGCCGCCACAAATGCTGAGGCAGTTCAAACGGCAACAACATCGGCCGAAATAGTTAGTAGCACTGACCAATTAAACGAAATTAAACCGATTGAATTAACTGCATTAAGTACTTCCGATAATAAAGAAAAATTAAAAGAAGCAAACCCACTTGTGAATGATCAGGGTCGGCACAAAGGCCGATTTAACAATCGACGTAATAGAGATCTTGACTTAACACTCAAAACAGATCAAGGTTACAGGCATAATCACAACGGAACTTACATTGGGGTTGGTGGAGTTTTAGTTCTTATACTGATCCTGATTCTTGTTCTTTAATCATTTTAAAATTAACATACTGCTATAATTAGCAAAAATTAAAATCTCATTTTAAACTTATAAAAATGCCACTATTAACTATTTTACTTGTAATAATTGTTGTTGGAGTTTTACTCTGGTTGATCAACTCATTTATCCCGATGGACAGCAAAATCAAATCAATTTTGAATGTTGTGGTTGTAATTATTCTAATCGTATGGCTTCTCAAGGTGTTCGGAATTTTCAGCAGCCTAATGGACATACACATCTAAACACATACAATATGAATCTGAAAAGAATTTTTGGCGGTTTACTTACTTTACTCGGAACAGCTGGACTTATTTATGCTGCCGTATTGTTCGTAAACGAATCGACGGGTAACAATGATACGAAAGCACTTATTATTTACGGCATTCTTGGGTTTGTATTCTTTATTGCAGGGATCAACCTGATACGTACAACAAAAGATGCCGCATAAATTTAAGACTAAACTCATTATTAAACATTGGGGAGTTGAATCTGCAACTCTAATCAAGTGCAAAAGTCTGCTCCAATCCCGGAACAGACTTTTGTGCGACAAAGAAGTGGTCTGGGCTTTTTATACCTTACGAAAAGACCTGCTCGCAACTCCGAAAACAGTACCTTCGAAAAAAAAGTACACGAGAATTTTTTAATTTAAACTGAAACCCATGCAACTAGTAGCAGTCACACGAAAAAATTTAATATTTTCCCCGGATCCTTCCCGGATAATTGCCCGGTTTTTATATTTAGACGATGAAAGGTCAGCTAATATTATCAGGAAAGTGCTGGCCATGCCCGAAAAGCAAGTAAATATTGCAATCAGCCAGTTGCTGAGAGGATATTCGAGACGACACCGAAATATTTCTAGAATATTCGAAAAACATTTTGCCCGGCTTGCTCCAATTTTTGACAAGATTGAAGTGAACGAAGAGGACCTGAGCATTGCCCAGAAAGCCTTAATTGGCTCATACTTCACCATGGAATATTCCATTGAGTCGGCTGCATTCTTTAATCCTTCGGTAGTAGAAGACCCTGATCAATCGGAAATTGGACCGGATGAGAAAAGGGTCATTTTTAGTTTCCGTGCAACTGGCGAAGGGCACATTTCATCAATTGTTTTTCGAACCGGAATTCTCGACCGGCATAATAACCTGAGCATTGAGCCTGTTGGTAAAATGCTGGCTGAAGCTGACGTGATTAAACGGAACTTTTACGATAAAAAGACCTTTCGTGAAAAATTGGTTGAAATGAATGAAGCAGAAAATATTATTTTGCCTGCTATTCTTGATAAACACGAAGAAATACATGATCAGGCAGAGGTGATGCCTCCTGTTATTATTGATCAACCTACCGAAAAACAGAAGCCTAAAAATATTGTTTCTTCTGATTTCATTATGGATCAGCTTGGCGACAATTTTACCTATGGCGAATTGATGAAAAATCTGGCACTGGCAATAAAAAACCCAGGTATCACAGCCGATCAGATTAAAATCTTAAATCAGTTGATGTGGCTGGCTTCATCGCACTACGAGATTAACTTCTCAATCGATTCTGCCATTTCCGAGAGGGTCATTTTCCCTGTTTCGGCAACCGAGCAAAAAGGTATCGAAGACGCCCGTTTTGTGAAATTCACCGATGACAATGGTGAAATTACATATTATGCCACCTACACCGCCTACGATGGAATAGCCATTTTACCTAAATTAATTAAAACAACCGACTTCTATAATTTTAAGATTTTACCAATTAATGGCGAGCTTGCGCGAAATAAAGGAATGGCCTTGTTTCCCCGAAAGATTAAAGGTAAATACGCTATGTTGTGCCGCATAGATGGCGTAAATAATTACATCGCGTATTCTGATAGTATCAATATCTGGCGCGAAGCAAAAATGATACAACAACCAACCTACCCGTGGGAACTGGTTCAAATTGGCAATGCAGGCTCACCAATTGAGACCGAAAGCGGCTGGCTGGTAATTACCCATGCGGTTGGCCCCATGAGGGAATATACGCTGGGAGCCTCCTTATTTGATCTGGAAAATCCGGAAATTGAAATTGGCAGGCTAAATCGCCCCTTGATGATGCCAAATGAATTAGAAAGAGAAGGTTATGTTCCGAATGTGATCTATTCATGTGGTTCAATCATTCATAATAACGACTTGATTATCCCTTATGCCATGTCAGACCATTCATCAACTTATGCCACAGTTAATTTAAAAAAATTGCTGGATGTTTTAAAAGATTCAGGGAAACAATCGACTTCAAATTAAACTACTTTAATGGTGAGGTTGTCTTAAAAGTCAAAATACACGAAACTTGCGTCTCCCCGAATTTAATTCGGGGTATGACATACAAAACTATTGGATCCTGAAACAAGCCTTCGACTAAGCTCACGCCAAAGGTTCAATCGAACGTTCAGGATGACTGTACTAGTGACTTTTTAGACAACCTCTTCCTCTACAACCCAATTACCTGATTGTTGTGTTTCACCAACAATGCAGGAATAATATAAATTTCCTTCAAAATTGTGTAACAAATAGTTGTACCAGAAGCCTCAACTTTGTATCGTAAAAATGCTTTTACCATTAATACAAATCAAATGGAAACTTTAGAACTAAAAGTAAATTTATACGAGGAAAAGGGCAGACTCAAACAAAAATTTGCAAGCCTGACCAATGACGATCTGTTGTTTGAAGAGGGCAAAAGAGAAGAAATGTTTGGCCGACATCAATTCAGAATTGGCCAAACCGAAGATGAACTTGAGAATATTATATCAACGTTTTAATCAAGTACAGAAATGAACCGGGAAATATATTTCAGGTCATTTAAATCGATTGAAATAATTAAAAAAGGGATCATTTCGATATCCCTTTTTTAATTTCAAATTATTGGGAGCACTACCCTCGCGACAGATTTCAGAGCCATAAATCGCTGGTTCACAACAATTCAGAGTCAATAAAAACATATACAAATTGTGTATTACGGACTTAAATGTGTGAAAGATGTAACTCTTAGCCGGAATTGTGTAATGCTTTCAGACAATAGATGGGTGACCTTTGAATAGTGAAAATTCATTCACAAACTGTTTAAAATAAATGCAATGAATAATACAGAAGTTACCGGAAACTGGAACAAAACCAAAGGCAAACTCAAACAGAAATTTGCCGAACTGACAGAAAATGACCTGATGTTTGCCGAAGGCAAAAAAGATGCAATGATCAGACGACTCCAGATCAAACTTGGCAAAACAAAAGAAGAAATGCAAAAAATAATTGAAGGGCTTTAATCTTTAAAACCAAATGTAAAATGGGAATAATAAAACTGAATACCCTGACGAATAAAATATTCATCGGAGCTTTTGCCCTTCTAATTCTCTGTTCTTTTGACGTATCGGCAAAAAAAGTAAAATTTCTAAAATCATCGGTTGTTCCGGCAGCGCGTGGTAATGCAAAAATTAACCGCGATAAAAACCTAAACTACGTTATCAGTATTAACATTTCCAATCTGGCCGAAGCTTACCGGCTTGAACCATCAAAACTAACTTACATCGTTTGGATGGTAACCGAGGATGAAACAACCATGAACATGGGAAAAATTAATAGTACTACCGGATTTCTCTCGAAAAAGCTGAAAGCAACATTCGAGACAGTAACCTCGCTTAAACCTGAGAAAATATTTATTACAGCTGAGGACGATCCAAGCCGTCAATATCCAGATGGAGAACTTGTATTATCGACCAGTAAATTTTAGAATCAATCATTTAAATATATATAACATGAGCAATCTACTTTATTTAATCGCAGTAATATTAGTTATCGCATGGGCGGTCGGGTTTGTTGGCTACAACGTTGGAGGTATCATACATATTCTTCTTGTTATTGCAATTATCGCAGTAATATTTAGAGTTATACAAGGAAGAAACATTCTTTAAACAATTGCATTAATAACAATCATTAAAACAGAAATCATGAGTACAGGAAAAGTATTATTAGGTGTATTGGCTGGCGCAGCTACCGGTGCATTGTTAGGCGTATTATTCGCACCCCACAAAGGTTCGGTTACCCGCAAGAAAATATCCAGAACAACTGGAAGCTATGCCGATGGGGTAAAAGAAAAAATCAACGAATTACTGGACGACATCACTGAAAAATTTGAAAAGGTAAAAGAAGATGTAACTGAATTTGCCGATCAAAAAATGCACAAAAATGGTGAAGTGAAAAAAGAAGTGAAAACGACTTAGGATTGAGATTTCACCGGATATTACAACACTTGAGTCCACTTCGGAATTATTGAAAGATATTATTCGGAGTGGCTCAATATTTTTTACCCACTTAAAAGCAGCCTCAGAAATTATGGAATCCGAAACTAATTTAATTGAAGAGCTAATTGAAAAGACTGTTGAATATGGAAAATCGAGCCTTGAATTAGCAAAACTGAAAGCCCTTGATAAAATATCAGATGTTGTCTCATCCCTTTTAGCTCATTCAGTTGTCATTGTCATTCTGTTTGCTCTAATGCTTTTCCTCAATTTGGGAATAGCTCTTTGGATTGGCAAAATTCTGGGAGAAATTTATTTCGGATTCTTTGCAGTAGCCGGATTCTATTGCATTGCAGCAATTTTCACTTATTTTTTTATGCATAAATGGATAAAGAAACAGGTTGGCAATGCTATCATTAAACAGGTGCTAAAATAAACTCCATGGAATCGATAACCACAAGTGACGAACTTAAAAATGCCATTCAAATTTTAGAATTTGATCAACAGATAAGAGAGCAGCAACTAAAAGAACAAGTCTTTCTTACCATCGAAAGTTTAAAACCAGTAAATCTGATCAGGAGTACATTACACGAAATAACATCATCGCCACATTTGGTCGAAAATACTTTAAGTACCGTAGTCGGTTTAATTTCAGGGTACTTCACAAAAAAAATAGCTACAGGTAAATCCAAAAATTTTGTTCGAAACCTGTTGGGCACCATTCTACAGTTCGGAGTTACAAACGTTGTAGCCAGGAATTTGCTCAAAAATAAAAATTACAACAATGAACATATACAACCCTAAGATATTCACCAATTTAAAGCTTTATCCCGATGAAAAATAGAACTATTTCTCATAGATCTGACGATGCAAACAGGCATCAGTTGCAGTTTTCCAATCTCGAAAACACCATTCATTCAATCATCGATCCCAAAAATAAAAAACAAAAAGAACATCTGGATGAACACACCAACCTTCCTGAAATCCTGGTCATTACTTCATATCCGCCAAGAGAATGCGGTATTGCAACCTATTCGCAGGATTTGATCAAGGCGTTGAATAATAAATTCAGCAATTCCATATCCATAAAGGTTTGTGCATTGGAATCGGGCGATACCAATTATACCTATCCTGAAGAAGTAAAATATATCCTAAAAACATCAATTGCTGGTGAATACGAAAAGTTGGCTTTAAACATCAATAACGATCCTCACATTGAAATCGTTCTGATTCAGCACGAATTTGGCTTTTATCATGGGCAACAACATGCATTTGAGGAATTTCTGTTTATGCTTATTAAGCCGGTTATAACCGTATTTCACACGGTACTGCCCCATCCCGACGAAAAATTGAAATCAAAAATTAAGAATATCGCTTCCGTTTGCAGGTCAATTATTGTAATGACCCATACTTCGGCTGATATATTAATGAACGATTATGGTTTGTCGAAATCCAAAATATCGGTAATTGCCCACGGTACCCATTTAGTTCCGCATTTAAGCGAAAAATTCCTGAAAGAAAAATATAGGTTATCGGGTCGAAAAGTGCTTACCACCTTTGGCTTACTCAGTTCCGGAAAAAGTATTGAAACCACGATTGAAGCTTTGCCGGCCATTGTTAAGCAATGCCCCGAAGTTTTATTTCTGGTTATGGGAAAAACCCATCCGGAAGTTGTGAAAAATGAGGGTGAAAAATATCGTGAAATGCTCGAAACAAAGGTAAAACAACTCGATCTTCAGGATCATGTCAGGTTCATTAACAAATACCTGGCACTGCCCGAATTGCTCGAATACCTGCAACTGACCGATATCTATTTGTTTACCACCAACGATCCCAATCAGGCAGTATCGGGTACTTTTGCCTATGCCATGAGTTGCTCCTGCCCTATTATTTCAACGCCTATCCCTCACGCAAAAGAAATATTAACCGAGGATACCGGAATCATTTTCGATTTCCGCAATTCACAGCAACTGGCCGATGCCGTTATCCGCCTGTTTTGTGATGATGAGTTACGCCTGCATTTGAGTGTGAATACACTTCAGAAAATAGTCTCGACAGCTTGGGAAAATTCGGCAATTGCTCATGCAAACTTATTCGAAGAAATTGCTGAAAATAAAATCAATTTACAATATAACCTGCCCGAAATTAATCTCGAACATGTGAAACAGATGTCTACCAACACTGGCATGATTCAGTTTTCGAAAATAAACCAGCCTGATATTGAATCGGGTTACACATTGGATGATAACGCCAGGGCAATGATTGCCATGTGTATGTATTTCAAATCAACAGGCGATAAATCGAGCTTGCCGTACATTAAAAAATACCTTCGCTTCATTAAACAATGCCAGCAACCCGAAGGAAATTTCCTTAACTACGTTGATAAAGATCACCATTTTACCGAACAAAACCAGGAAGTTAATTTAGACGATTCAAACGGAAGGGCTCTTTGGGCATTGGGTTATCTCATATCATTAATTGGAGTGTTGCCTCCAGAAATTATAGCAAGCGCCGATAAAATCATCGAAAAATCGCTCCTCCGTCTAGGTACAATGAAATCGACACGAGCCATGGCTTTCGCGATAAAAGGAATCTACTATTATCACAGCACCATAAAATCACCTGAAAATATAATTCTGATCGAATCACTGGCAAATCGGATGGTTCGGATGTATGAACATGAATCGGAAAAAGAATGGGAATGGTTTGAAGGTTACATGACTTACGCCAACAGTATATTGCCTGAAGCTATGCTAAATGCATGGCTCGCAACCGGAGAACCGATTTATAAAAACATTGCCATCTCATCGTTTAATTTCTTATTGTCGCATACGTTTAACGAAAATGGGATTGAAGTGATATCGAACAAAAACTGGTTCAAAAAAGGACAAAAACCCGGTCGTTTTGGAGAACAAGCTATTGATGTTGCTTATACTATTATGACTTTGAGTAAATTCTACGATGCATTTAAAAACGAAGAATATCATCAGAAAATGGTCATCGCCTTTAACTGGTTCCTGGGGAAAAACCGCTTAAATCAGATTATTTACAACCCATGTACCGGTGGATGTTACGACGGACTGGAAGAATCGAATGTAAACCTGAACCAGGGAGCCGAATCAACGGTAAGTTACCTAATGGCCAGGTTGACTATTGAGAAATACATCGGAGTAAATATCCTTGAAAAAACGCAATATAAAAATCCAAACAGGTTACATTCCCGACAAAAAAACAACATTATTTCTAATATAAAGGTCAATCAATATTACAACTCGAATTATATCTCATTGCCTGAGAATAAAGATTAAGACAATAAACCTGAACATTTTCAATGTAGGAATTATATAAATTTTTCAAAAAATTGTGTAAGGCTTCTTTATTGGTCAGTTTTTATCTTTTCAACTTCATTTCCATGACATAAGGCAATACGAAAAATCACTGAGAATGGATTAAAAGTAGTAATACTAAACAGATACAAAATGAAAACAAAAAGAATACTTGGCATTTGGATGGATCATTCAAAAGCCCAATTGTCTGAATTTTCAAATGGGAATTTCATGACGGAAACGATCGAATCAAAGCCTAAACTTCATGTAAAAGAAGAAGATTTGTATTATAAAGATGAAAGTCATAGACTCAATAAAGAGCGTAGTCAACTCGCTACCTATTACAAGAAACTGAGCGATGCAATTTTAAATTACGAGGAAGTGATTCTTTTTGGGCCTACTGAGGCCAAAGAAGAATTGGTAAATAGCCTGAAGGGCAACCACCTCTTTGAAAAAATTAAAATCGTAGTTCAGCCTGCCGATAAAATGACAGAAAGCGAGCAACATGAATTTTTAAAAGAATTCACCAATCCATCTGCCAATCACCTCAGAGTTGTCAGGTAAAATGATCGAAAAAGAAACGAAAACAGTTGCTATTATCGTAGCTCATCCCGATGATGAAACATTATGGGTTGGAGGCAAACTATTAAGCAACCCTTCGTGGAAGGTTTTTGTGGTTTCGCTTTGCCGAAAAAACGATACCGACCGTTCAACAAAGTTTTTTCAAGCTTTAAAGATATACGATGCCGAAGGAATTATGGGCGACCTTGATGACGGACCTGATCAAAATCCTTTGGATACAAAAACTATTGAACAAGAGATACTTAATTTATTGCCTTCCGGAAAATTTGATCTGATCATTACTCACAGCGAATGCGGAGAATATACAAAACACCTGCGACACGAAGAGACCAGCCGCGCAGTATTGAATCTGTGGCAAACCGGTCGGTTAACAGCAAGTGAACTTTGGACATTTGCTTATGAGGATGGAAATAAAAAATACTATCCGTTAGCGGTCAAAAGTGCGTCAGTTTATACAACTCTTACCCAGCCGATCTGGCAAATGAAATATAGAATAATAACAGAAATCTATGGCTTCGAAAAAGATAGTTGGGAGGCCAAAACCACACCAGTTGCTGAAGCATTCTGGAAATTTACTGACCCTTCTGAAATAAAAAGAAGGATAAATATTAAAGGAGCTGTATTATGAAAGTATTGGTATTGTATGATTATCCACCTCAACCGGGCGGGCTGGCAACTCAAGGAGATCTTCTCTACAGAGGACTTCTGGAAATGGGAGTTGATGCCCACGCCGCTCATTTCGAATCGGCACAGGAAAAAGAATGGTATTACCGCTGGTTCAAACCTGATGTGGTGGTTGGCGTAGGTTATTGGGGTCACACACCACAGCTTGTACTTCATCCTCAGCGATATGGTATTCAGCCTGTTCCCTGGTTAGTTGCCGATGGTTACATTGCCAATTACCAGGAAGTTTTAAATGACTTGCCGCTGATATTGGTCACCTCAAATTGGGTGAAGGAAATGTATGTCCGGGATGGCATTAATGGCGATAAAATTGAAGTATTGCCCGTTGGTTGCGACACCGATTCGTTTATTCCTTTTGACAAGAATGACCCAAAAATACTGGCAGTGCGCGAAGCGCTGGGTATTTCTCCCGACCAGTTGATGATTCTTACTGTTGGTGGCGATGCCGCATCGAAAGGTGCACAGGAAGTGATGCAGGCGCTTGCCATCATCGATTCCAAAGCTCCCGACTGGAAATATGTATGCAAAGTATGGCCGCAACCACGCACGAAAAAACAAAATCTGGCCGATCAGCAAATGGCCTCAGATTTGGGAATCGATAAGAATGTGATGTACGAAACCAACACCATTTCCCGGGCATTTATGCCGTACCTGGTTGGAGCCTGCGATATTTATGCAGCTCCTTCGCGGCTCGAAGGATTCGGAATGCCACAAGTTGAAGCTGGTGCCTGCGGAAAACCTGTTATAAGTATAAAAGCCATGGGAATGTTGGATACACTTATTCATGGTGAAACTGCGCTTTTGGCCGAAGTTGCCAAAAAGATTGTAGTTAACGAAGTAATGCTTGGTGGCGAATCAGGCTTTGAAGATCAGCATAAAGTGATTTTTAATGTACCCCGCACTGTTGATTATCGGGCAAGTGTACACGACATTGCCAAATACCTGATGACCCTGATGACGGACCAGCCGCTGCGCGAAAAAATGGGCAAAGCCGGCAGGGAACGTGTTGTCGCAAATTTTGACTATCGAATCGTTGCCAAAAAGTTTGTACAGATCATTAACGAAAAATTGGGAATAAACTGATTTGGAAATGTGCCAATGTGCCAATTCGATAATGAAAAATCAATTGGTAAATTGACTAATTAACTAATTGACAAATTAATGCCATGCATACTGTAAACTCACCGGATATTGAAGAAGCAAAAAAGGCCGCTCTTGAAGTCTTACTACACAATGCACGCGGCCCATTTCACGGGCTGCCACGAACTGCCGGATGGGGATATCCCGAACCATATACCCGCGACCTGATGTTTTCCATTCTTGGAATTGCTGTTTCCGGAAACCAAAAGTTGATCGATAGTATCCGAAAAGTATTGGAAACGTTGGCAAAAAATCAGACTGAACACGGGCATATTCCATCGTTGGTTCACGATAAAAACGATCGCGGAGCCAGTGACACTACCCCACTCTTTTTGCTGGGTGTTGGCATTTTTAGGAAAGTAGCCAATGAACCTGATTTTCTTCAGGAAGCAGTTGAAAAAGGCCTTCTCTGGATGGAATACCAAAGCCCTTCGGACCGTTACCTGGTAGCGCAACAACCCACCAGCGACTGGCGCGACGAGCAATGGGTTATCGGTTACGGATTGTTTGTAAATACATTGGTTTATAGTTATCTCCGGATATTGGGCAAACACGAGCGGGCCGACAAGGTTCGTCAGGAGATGAGTCGGTTTACCATTGTTCCCGGAACAGCACACCGTCATGTGCCTGAAGGGTTTGTGGTAAAACATAAACCCTATTATGCATTCTGGGCCTATAAAGTTTATAGCAATGAAAGCTTCGACCTGCTTGGCAATAGCTTGGCTATTCTCTCCGGAATAGCCTCTCCTTCACGCGCCGACGAAATGGTTTCATGGATCGAAGAAGAGTGCGCAGCCATGATGAAAAAAGGAGAATTGGCAGTTAATTTGCCACCCAATTTCTTTCCGTATGTAAAACCTGAAGATTCAGATTGGCTACCTCGTTATGAATTATTTAATAACCCCGGAGAATACCACAATGGCGGAATCTGGCCATTTATCTGTGGATTTTATGTGGCGGCACTTGTGGCAGCAAAAAGGTTTAAACTCGCAGAGGAAAAGCTTGCAGCGCTTACGCAACTTGTAAAAAATTCAAGCTCAGGAACCATCGATTTTGGTTTTAATGAATGGATAAAAGCACAGGACGGAAAGCCTAAAGGACAGGATTGGCAAACATGGAGCGCCGCACTTTTTCTGTATGCCGCGAAATGCGTTGAAGAAAAGAGGACACCATACTTTGATGAAATTCGAATCACTAAATCTGAGGAATAGTCGATATAATATTTAAAATACCAAAAGCCCATAACGAAAAGTCTGAACCCCTTAATCTACTTAAGGAGTCTTCTATAATTCAGCAAAATTCAACGTTACTTCCCTACGTCGCTAAAAAATCCCGGTTGAAAAACTGAATTCAGACTTTTCGGGATGGGCTTAAATACCATTTTATTAATAGCCGATAAAAAACGGACATTTGTTCCACCTCCCTTCGACTGCTTCGCGCTCAGGGAGCGATGCTTCCGTCTCCTGTCTTCCGTCTCTTTCGAAAATGTGTGAATCATACAATTTATTCCTAAAATCGTGTAATACTTATCGTTATATATTGATTCAACTTTATCTGGTAGTTTTCAAACTTAACTTCAAAAAGAACGAAAGATGAATACGAATCAAAAATACCAGTTCAGGCAGCAATCTGAGAATGAATCAAATCAACCTCTTGCAGGAAAACAAAGTGAAGATCCACAAAAAGGACCGGGGAAACCGATTCCTGACGATCCAACTATTCCGGAACCACCTGATGAAAATCCCGACCACAACAGCCCAGAACCGGGGATAAATGAACCGGGAATAAATGATCCAACCCGGATTGATGAAGAACAACCAATTTTTAATGACTACTGATTATGGCAAAATATTCAAAAAAAAGTACAGGATAAAATTGAAGAGGTCATGCATGAATTCAAGCATTGAAAATTAAGATCAGGCAAAGGCGGTAAAGGTGGAATTGTAAAAAGCCACGAACAGGCTATAGCCATTGGTATAAGCGAAGCGCGCGAAACAGGACTAAAGGTTCCGAAGGAAAAAACTTAATCGGAGAGGCATAAAACAAATGAGAATTAAATCCATCAAAATGCAGGAATTATGTAAATTTTTCAAAGAATTATATAACCCTAAAAAATTAAAATTCAGTTTATTGCATTCATAGTAAATGTTCCCTAACCATAAAAATATCGCCATGGAAACAATCGTCTTGGGATACTGGAATGAGAAGAAAGAAAAAATCAAACAAAAATATGCAAGTATTACCGATCAGGACTTAAACTTCTATGAAGGCAAGGAAAAAGAAATGATGGAAGCTTTGGAATATAAACTGGGAGTATCCAAACTAGAACTTGCCAAGATAATAGAGGCACTTTAACCGAATTAACATTCAATGGTATGGACAACTCAGCTTCAAAAAATAATAAACAAGTTACAGTATCTTCGGGAGATATCAGTACAAAAAAAACATCAGACAAAAATACAGCTATACAACTTGACAAAAAGCTAAAAGAATCGGAGATACGATATCGCCGATTATTCGAGACAGCTAAAGACGGCATACTGATACTCGATTTCGAAACCGGGAACATCCTGGAAGCGAACCCGTTTATTGTAAATATCATAGATCATCCATTGAATGAAGTCATAGGAAAAAAGCTATGGGAAATCGGACTTTTCAGTAATAAAGAAGAATCGGAACAGGCGTTTATCGAACTGAAAATAAACGGATATATCCGTTTTGAAGACATGCCCATAAAACGACGAAACGGGCACATCGTGGAAGTTGAATTTATAAGTAATGTTTACCTGGAAAACGAGTCTAAAGTCATTCAATGCAATATCAGGGATATTACCAAACGAAAGAAAGCTGAGAATGCATTGATCCAAAGCGAACAAAACCTAAAAGAACAAAACTCGAATTACAGCAATCTGAATAAAGAATATGCAGTTCTCAACGACGAATTGAGCAACAGCATAAATCGAATTCAGCATATCAATAATGATTTGATTATCGCCAAGGTTAAGGCTGAAGAGTCGGACCAGCTTAAATCGGCTTTTCTGGCAAATATGAGCCACGAAATTCGTACTCCTATGAATGCAATTATTGGATTTTCAGATTTTCTTTTGCAACCTGGATTATCACAAAAAGAGTTTGACAGATATATTCAAATTATCCGTGCAAGCAGTCAACAGCTTTTGTCAATTATAAGCGACATCGTTGATATTTCAAAAATCGAAGCAGGCCAATTTTCAATTATTAAAGAAAACGTTGACATCAACAATTTAATGAATGAATTATTATTAATCTACAAAAAAATTGGTGGTACTAAAAAACTGAAATTGAGATTGTTTACCGATCGCCCAGATAATTTGGCTCAAATTAAAACAGACGGAAACCGGATCAAGCAAATATTCTGTAACCTGCTGAATAATGCCATAAAATTTACCAAAGAAGGTGAAATTGAATTTGGATATAAAACGAAAGCAAATTTTATTGAATTCTATGTAAAAGATCATGGTATTGGTATTGCTCAGAAAGACCAGGTAATTGTTTTTGAACATTTTACTCAGGCCAAAGCAGCAAACGGAGTATTAAATAGTGGAAATGGTTTGGGATTGTCAATTTCAAAAGCCCTGGTCGAAAAGCTGGGCGGTACCATTCATGTTGATTCGGAGCTTGGCATTGGTTCAAGTTTTATTTTCACAATTCCATACGCAAATAAGACATAACTGCTGGCGCCATTTTTTACCAAAACTGTATCCAACTAATCGTTGAAACCCAGTTGATGTACGAATGATGTAACTTTTAATAAAAATTGTGTAACGCTTCAACAAATTAAAGTCACCAACTTTGAATTATGTGATAACTCATTCACAGTCAAAAGAATTTATCATGAAAAGTACAGAAGTAACTCCAAATGATGTTCAGGAAACAATGCAGAATCAATCGTTATTGATCGTTGCAAAAGCAGGTACAATCACGAAAGTCGGTGGTCGCATAAAAAGAATCATCTTTTTGACCAGCCTGGCAGGA
>JAHEYT010000044.1 GCA_023251455.1 Bacteroidota bacterium | reverse complement strand
AATTCGAGCGTGCCGTAAACACTGCCGAATACTCCACCCCGGTCGATGTCGGCCACCAAAATGACAGCTGCATTCACTTCCAGAGCCACCCGCATGTTGGTAATGTCCTTGTCGCGCAGGTTGATTTCCGAGATGCTTCCTGCCCCCTCAATCACCATTGGATTATATTGACCGGCCAGCTTTTGGTAGGCTTTCATGGCTTCGACAAAAAGCGCATCACGGTCAGTCCCAAGGAAATATTCTTTGGCACTCTGGTTGCCCATGGGTTTGCCATTCAGCACCACCTGGGCATTACGGTGACTGGTGGGTTTCAGCAAAATGGGATTCATCTCGCTGAGAGGTTCTATGCCACACGCCTCGGCCTGCACGGCCTGCGCACGACCGAGCTCCAGTCCGTCGATGCCTGCAAACGAGTTGAGCGACATATTCTGCGCCTTAAATGGGGCTGGCGAATAGCCATCCTGTTTAAAGATCCGGCAAAACCCGGCGTTGATAATGCTTTTCCCCACATCGGAACCGGTTCCGACAAACATGATTGGACGAAGTTTTTCTTTCATTTTTTCAGTTGAACCACATAGACACATAGCCCACATAGTTTTATTTTTTGTTTCTGTTGAAATTTTAAATGCTCAATAATTTAAGGTACTCCGAACTTTAGCTCACTTTAGGCACTTCTTAAATTCGTATGTGACTGGTATTGATCACCTTTGCTTCTTCGAACGAAGTCATTTCCGAAAGCACAGCCACTGCGCCTTTCAGCACCGAATAAGCAATAGTGGCTCCCGTTCCTTCTCCAAGCCGCAAACCCAGTTTCAGGACTGCCGAAGCATTCATGTGCTGAAGCATTTTACGGTGTCCCTGTTCGTCCGATTCATGCGAAAAGATGCAGTAATCGAGCACCCGGCGATCCATGGTCTGCGCCACCAGCAAGGCTGAAGTAGTGATAAAACCATCGACCAAAATAACCATGCGATTGCAAGCTGCTTCGATCATTCCGCCCGCAATTGTCGCTATTTCGTAGCCACCGTATCGTGCCAAATCTTCAAAAGGAGATTCGGAAATTCCATGTTTATCGATGGCTTCCTGAATTACCCGGGCTTTGTGCTGAACGCCTTCGCTGTTCAATCCGGCTCCCGGCCCTACACATTCTTCAACCGGTAACTGGCAAATGATCGACATCAATGCCGATGCGGGCGTCGTGTTCCCGATTCCCATCTCGCCAAAGCCAATCACATTGCTGCCCTGTTCTGCAAATCGTCGGACAATCTCGCGTCCGTTGTTAAACGCTTTCCCGCAGTTCTCGATGCTCATGGCCGGCTGATACCTGAAGTTTTCGGAGCCAAATGCCACCTTGGCATCAATCAATTTGGGATGTGGCTTAAACGAATAATTGACTCCGGCGTCAACAACCCACAAGTCCATGCCATAAACACGCGAAAGCAGCCCAATTCCACCACCCCCAGCCAAAAAGTTGTGCACCTGCTGCCAGGTAATTTCGACCGGACAAGCACTGACTCCTTCGGTCGTTATGCCATGATCGGCCGCAACGGTAAGCATTACCGGCTTTTTCAATTCAGGCGAAAGGGTGTTTTGCATGAGCCCGACCCGAAGCGCAAGCTGCTCCAATTGCCCCAGCGAACCCACTGGCTTGGCTTTGTTATCGAGTTTATGCTGAAGCTGAGCGATCAGATCGGAATTCAGTTCAGGAATATTAAAATTCGTCATGATTGTTGCAAATTAAAAGATAGGATTTGTCCGCATACTAAAGGCGTTTGAAAGGCTTCTTCCGGAGTTTTGTGCTGAAGCAGGCACATCAACGCCCGAATCATTCCGGCATGGGTGAAAAGAACCACATTTCGGAATCTGGTTCTTTTCAGATCGTCGAGGAATGTCTTTCCCCTTTTAATCAAATCAGTAAACGATTCGCCGCCCGGGCAAGCCGAATGGACATAATCGGCAAACCAGACTTCGCCTTCCGGCGATTCAAAAATAGTATCCCACGATTGCATTTCCCAGTCGCCAAAATCAAGTTCGATGAGTCGTTGATCAATCAGTATCTGCTTTTCAGGAAAAAGTTCGTTCGCCAGTTTTGTACAGCGGCTCAACGAGCTGGAAAATAAGGCGTCAAAGGTCTCGTCGGTCAAGGTTCGCCGGATGGATTCCAGTTCGCTCCGGAATGTCGGAGCCAGCGAAACATCGGTTATGCCGTAGCAAATTCCGGAAGAAACATCGACTGAAGTATGTCGGATTGCCGTGATGATCATACCATAAGATTTTGAAAGCCCACCCAGATCAAATAAAAAATGATTTCCGCAATCTGCTGCAAAGCGCCTAGGCAATCGCCGGTGTATCCGCCAATCTTGCGGGTAATGTAGCTTTTGAAAACGAACGTTGCGATTATAAGCACGGGCAAAAGAACGAGCGAGAAGGTGAATGGGAAAACTGCCAGAAATGCCAAACCGAAGAATAGAGCCAGGGCAAAATCGATTCCTTTGCCCCGTTTGCCAATGGGCTTGCTTTTACTGGTGTCATCATCGCGCGAATAGTCGGAGGTATAAATAACCAAAATCGGCATCAGGCGACTCAGCGAATGACCTGCCACCAAAATCAGAGGTATCATGGCCAGATCAACAGCTTGCAAACTCATAAATTTAGCGGCCAACATTGCAATCAGACCAATAGACCCATAAGTGCCGATGCGGCTGTCTTTCATGATGGTGAGGATTTTCTCTTTCGTGTATCCTCCGCCAAAACCGTCGCAGAAATCGGCAAAACCATCCTCGTGAAAAGCACCAGTTACAAAAATAGTGGTCAGCATGCTCAGCAGGATCGCCAGTTCCGGCGGAAAAACAAACTGCAATCCGTAGAAACTTCCTGCCCCAATACCTCCTACGATCCAGCCGATAAATGGGAAGTACCGGGTTGAACGATTCAATAGCTCGTCGGAATAAGGTAAATTCTTCGGAACGGGAATACGCGTGTAGAACATGATCGCATTCAGGAATATGTGCAGCTGTTTCTTCATTTTTAACATTGTTTTTGGCTAGAGGTTACGAGTTGCGGGTTTAACTCGTAACCCGCATCCCAAAACTCGCAATATTCTATTCTTTGTTCGATACTCCGGCTGATTCAA
Organism: Bacteroidota bacterium; assembly: GCA_023251455.1. GTDB lineage: Bacteria > Bacteroidota > Bacteroidia > Bacteroidales > Prolixibacteraceae > Aquipluma. Next base: position 72,220 of record JAHEYT010000044.1, on the reverse strand, counting down.
AACTGGCCATATCATTCAGGAAATTGACAGCAGCCTGCACCAGCGGTAAAGCTAAAGCGGCCCCGGTTCCTTCGCCAAGCCGCAAATCGAGCCGAAGCATGGGCCTTGCGTTTAGTTTTTCGAGCATCAACTGGTGCCCGCGCTCGTTCGATGAATGGCAGAAAACACAATTTTTACGCACATCAGCATTCATCTCAATGGCTGTCAAAGCTGCAGCCGTAGCAATAAAACCGTCGATCAGCAAAACCATGCGTTGTTCGGCCGCTTCAAGCATTGCGCCTACCATCATGGCAATTTCCAATCCACCAAAAGTAGTCAGGGTTTCTTCCGGAGTTTTCGGGTTGTATTTCTCCGAAACTTCTTTCAAAATCTGCACTTTGCGGGTCAGTTGTTCGCCGTGCGAACCCGTTCCGGCGCCGGTGCATTCCTCGATCGGGACATGCAGAAAACGGTGCATGAGCAACGACGAAGCAGACGTGTTGCCGATACCCATCTCGCCAAAGCCAATGATGTTACATCCGTTTGCGGCTTCTGCCTGAACAAGTTCGCGCCCTTTTTGAATGGAAGCAGCACATTCTGAAGCAGTCATCGCAGGTTCGTGGCGCATGTTCCGGGTTCCGCGGGCAATTTTGGCATCAACAATCGGAACTCCAGCCGGAAAATCGCAATCGACACCGGCATCAACCACTTTCAAATTTATTCCGTTCTGACGGCAAAATACATTGATTGCCGCGCCACCGCCCACAAAGTTCATGACCATTTGCCAAGTTACTTCTTTCGGGTACGGGCTGATTCCTTCTACAGTAAGGCCATGGTCGGCAGCAAAAACCAGCAAGCTCGGATTTTTTAGTTCCGGAGTCAGCGTGTTCTGGATTAATCCGATTTGGAGCGCCAGATCTTCGAGCAGACCAAGCGCACCAAGGGGTTTGGTTTTGAAATCGATTTTGTGTTTGAGTTGTTGTTCAAGGGTCATTTTTTATAGATTATAGATGCTAGATTTTATATAATAGACTCAAGCAAAGATCTCAGGAATTTCAGGTCTGATGTCTTTTATCTAAAATCTATTATCTGGTTATTTAATTTTCACCGGGATACCCGAAATCATCAGGAAAACCTCGTTGGCTTGCCGGGCGATGTGCTGATTCATCCAGCCTTGCAGGTCTGCAAATTTTCGTGCCGATTCTTCCACCGGATGAACACCCATGCCAAGTTCGTTGCTCACCACAATCAGGTTCAGGTCTTTTTGGACAAAGCGGTCCCATTCGGCCTTCGCCTCTTCGAGCGAAATATCGATGTCGAACTGATTGTCGAAAAAGATGTTGGTCAGCCAAAGGGTGATGCAGTCGAGCAAAACGGTTTGTCCATTAACCTGGCAGACCGAAAGTTGCTTTTCTTCCTCGATGTTGATCCAGTGCGGTCCACGATCGCGCTGGTGCCGTTCGATGCGAAGGCGAAAATCCTCGTCCCACACGCGGGCAGTGGCCAGGTAAACCGGGTTCGGGCTGGCTGATTCGGCCATTTGCTGGGCAAAACTGCTTTTCCCCGAACGGGCGCCGCCTGTAATAAATGCGATTTGAGCCATCATATTTAGTTTTTTAAACACGAAGAACACGAAGGTTTTTCACGAAGGACACGACGATTAAAATTTAAGAAATCAAAATCTTCTTTGTGTTCTTTGTGCCTGACTTCGTGCTCTTTGTGTTTGTTGAGTTTTAGAACGTATAAGCCAGTTTTGCGACAATGCTTCTTCCGGGCATGTTGTAGCCGTCTTTTTCCGAATAGTTCTCGTCGAGCAGGTTCGAAACAGTAACACCAAAATTCACTTTTTCGGTGAATGCATAACCCACCGAATAGTCGAACAGTAAATATTCCGGATGTTGCAGGATTTTGTCGGTCGCTTTGTAGCCGCCTTGGGTATAATAATTGGCCCCCACAATACCAGGACGCTGAGCTCCGAACGAATCCCGTTCGAGGCGCGAACCAATGTAACGGCTGTTCAGCCGCATACTGATGCGGTCGTGCCGGTAGGTCAGGCCAAAGTTTCCGTTGGCTTTTCGAACGTATTGCATGTCTCGGGCCAGCATTTCGGTGCCTACCAGCTGTGTAAACTCGTTTTTCAGGATCCAGGTAAAATTCACGTAAGCTTCCAACTCCGGTCTTTCCGGTAGAAATTGACCCAGGTTGTATGACGACATCACCTCAATTCCCTCCATTTTCGAGTCGTTAGCATTCGCGTATGTGTATTCACCCGAAGCCATTTTTTCTTCTACAATTTTATGGTCGTGTACGGTCTGAAAATACGAAACATCCATTCGCAGACTGCTTTTGGCCGAAGAATAGCCGAGCCCGAAATCGGTTGTGCGCGATTTCTCCGGATCAAGGTCCGGATTTCCAACATACGATTTTCCTGAAACGGTATATTTTCCGGCTACTTTAAAGGCGTCAGGAACCGAGAAAGCCGTCCCAAACGAAGCGTGAGCCTTGAAATTTTTCAGGAATTGATACTGAGCTCCAACGGATGGATTCACCGTGCTGTATTTGGCATCGGCTTCAGGAGCTTTCAGTCCTTCGTTGGCATCGATGTGATAGGTGAAATGATCGTAGCGCAAACCCGCATTAACATCCAATTGATTGATTGAATATGCCAGTTGCATGAACGCTGCCACATTCGTGAATTTGTTGTTGGGTTTATACGGATCGGCTGGTGTACCGATGGCCGAGAAACGGTTCGATACGTAGTCGTACACTTTCAGGTCGTTACCAACCAAGACATTAAGCTTACCCAGATTGTAATTATCCTGAAGCTGGTAGCCTGACTCTTTCACCGTACTCTTAAAGCTGATAAAGCCTTTGTCGGTATTGTCGGAATAATTCGGGTTCTGGTCGTTGGTGTAATATGGGCTGAACCGGAAATGATTTTTCGCGCTGTTTTGTTCCAGCGTCACATAAAGATTCATGCGATTCACATCTTTTTTGCTTTGTCCGTAGGTTCCCCAATAGTTACCTGCTGTTTCTACATCGTAGGCAAAAGTGTAAGTTCCTTCCGCATCAATTTTCCACTGCTTGCTGATGTCGAAATTCACAAATGCATTGGCAGAATTCAGCTCATACTGCGAGTTGTCCATGGCGTCCCCATCCGAAGCTTTATCCAGAATGAGTTTGTCAACATCCGAAAATTTAAGCAGGTTTTTCTGCCCAATCCTGTAATCTTTCGTTTGCTCCTGACGGCTGTAGCGTAGTCCGTACGAAAGTTTTTTGCCATGATTTCCAGTAAAATCGGCCGATAACTTCCGGTAGCCAAAACTTCCGGATTCAACAGAAACATGTCCTTCAGGAACAGCACTGCCGCGTTTGGTGATGATGTTTACCACGCCACCCATGGCATCCGACCCGTAAAGCACCGAATACGAACCTTTCACGATTTCAATTTGCTCAACATTGTCGAGGTTGATGGTCGTCAGGTTGGTGGTTCCTGCCGGTTTGCCATCAATAAGCAGAAGGGTGTAACTACGAGCGTGGGCGCTTGGCGAAAAACCACGCATGCCAATGGCAGCCGACAATCCGGGATACTGAATGATGTCGAGATTGGTGGTGCGTTTGAGCACTTCAGCCAGGTTTTCGGCCGGTAAAGACTTAATAAGGTCTGATGAAATAATTTCAACCTTCTGTGGAAGGTTTTTCAGTTTTCGTTCCATACGCGAAGCATGAACGGTAACTTCCTGAATTGGATACACTTTGGTCGAGTCGAGCAGATCGGCTTCGGCAACAAAAGCACAGAGCAATAACATACAGATAACAGTAATCTGTTTTAATTTCATGATAGTTCTTTTATGGTTAAACATTAAAAAATGTTGACCATAAACTTTCAGCATGTTCCCCGATACATCCCGGGCTGACAAAACAGGAACAAATGGATAAATTAGATGAAAAAATCACCCCATTGCTTTTATCCCGAAAGCTATGATAAACGATAAAGGAATTGGCAGGTCTTCTGGCTCGCCTTCTTTTTGAAGCCTTCCCATCCCGAAATCGGAACAGTGGCAGGAGTTTCAAAAAGTTTGTATTAAGGCTTACAGCTGCGGGTACAGCTCCGGTTTTTCACCGGATTCCCTATTAGTCCTTGTTGGTGTGAACCAACGTCGGAACCATTTCCGGAGGCAAAAGTAAAGATTATTTCGAATGAAGGCTCTTGTTTTTACCACAGATTACAAGGATTTCCATGGATTAAAATTCCGAATCAGCCATATACCTGTGAGAATCTGCGTTATCTGTGGCATAAAAATATCACCGCGCCACAGATCAATCCAACAGAAACTAGGCAGGTGATGAAATTTAAAACGCAGGTTTTGTAGAAATCGCGGTTGGTTATTGGCCGACTGTTATTTCCAATGTAAGGTTTCTCGACCAAAGTGCTGTGGTATACATTTGGGCCGCCAAACCGGCAATTCAGGATTCCGGCAAGGGCAGCTTCGGGATAACCGGCGTTGGGACTGCTGTGCTGATGCCCATAACGGAAAATATATACCAGTCCGCGCCAGCTGAAACTGAGCATAACCATCAACAGAGCGGTTATTCGTGCCGGAATGAAATTGATGACATCGTCGAATCGTGCCGCGAACCAGCCAAACTCGCGGTATTTCTCGCTTTTATAGCCAATCATGGAATCGAGCGTATTGGCCATTTTGTATGCCATCATAGCCGGAACCCCGCCCAGGGCATAAAAAAAGAGGGGTGCAATTACTCCGTCGCTCAGGTTTTCGGCCAGTGTTTCGAGCACGGCTGTTTTTATTTGCTGCTTGTTCAGGTTTCGGGTTTCGCGGCCAACAATGTAACTCAGTTGTTCGCGCCCGGCTTCCAGACCGCTCTTTTCCAATGCCGAAATCACTTTGTACGATTCATGAATCAGGCTGCGGTTGGCCAATCCGTAAAAAACGCCCAAACTGACTAACCCGATGTACAAAAACTCGATGGACTTAACTAAATCAAGCAAGATCCAAACAGAACTGAAAGTGGAACCGATTAACACAAAAGTCACTGCGGCGCCTTTCGCTTTCCGATTTTTTCCTGAATTCAATTTTTCAGTAAAAAAGTAGATAGATTTTCCGAAAAGCCTTATGGGATGCGGCAACCAAAGCGGATCGCCCAACAGGCAGTCGAGCAAAAAGCCGATTAGCAGCGAATAGATGATCATTTGTTCGTGTGTCATCTCCCTTTTGTATAATTCTTCAATCCATCGATCAATAATTGATTGTCGGTCTCGTTCCGTGTACAAATCCTAAAATATCGCTCAGTCAATCCCTTGAAGTTGGAGGCGTCGCGAATCAGAATACCGTGTTCCTGAATCAGGAATTCTTTAAGTTTAGCGGCCGTTCCCGATTGCATTTCAACCAGAAAATAAGGAGTTTTGGCAGAAATTACCCTGAACCCATTAATTTCACAAATTTCTTGCTGAAAATCCATTGACAATTGCTGAACCGACCCGGCGTCAAAAGGGTGATTTGTCAAATGCCCAATCAAAAACTTTCCGGCTTCCTGAGCCAAAGCGTTGACCGACCAGGGTTGCTGATATTTCCGAAGTCGGTCGGCCAGCTTGGCAGAAGCAACGACATAACCCAACCGAAGTCCCGGAATGGCGCAGCATTTGGTCAGCGAGCGTACAACAATCAGGTTTGGGAAACTCCGGATTAGCGAAATAGCCGACTGAAATTCAGAAATAAATGCGGCATAAGCCTCATCAACAATCAAAATTGTATGTGGATATTTTTCCAGAAACCCTTTGATTTCAGCAAACTGAAAGACATAACCGTCGGGATTATTCGGATTGCCAACCCAGCATAGCATATCTTCTTTACGAACTTCATTAAAACCTTCAGGAGACGTAAAAAAACGAATTTCGTGGTTATGCATCCGACAGGCATCAGCATATTCGGCAAATGCAGGAGTTAGAATAGAAGAAACAGCTTTCCCAAAAGCCAGCGCAATGGTATAAAAAGCGTCGACCGAGCCATTGAATGCAAGCACCTGTTCCGGATTTACATTGTGCGGAACGGCAATTTTTCGACACAGATCAGCAGCGTCCGGTTCCGGATAATTACTGATCAGATGCAGGTTTTGCTGCAAATGGCTTATCAATTCATGAGGAGTTCCACCAAACCAGACATTCGAACTAAAATCGGCAATCACCGGTTGTTGGTAGCGAAACCGGTCGTCGCCATGTCCTGAAATCATAATCGCAACAGGTCTATTTATATGCCAGTTTAATCATTTCTTCCAGCGCATCCACAAACAAAACGGGTGTTGGGCTGCAGGTCTTATCCGCATCTAAAATGAAGATCCGTTTACTCTTGCTTGCCGAAAGCGATGGATATTTCAGCCAGGTGTCGCGCTCCTCTTCAGCTACAATACCCATGGTCACGATAAAAATGACATCCGGATCTTGCTTCAGTACATATTCGCGGGTTACACTGCCCATTTTTAATTCAGCAGCCACATTCTTTCCGCCTGCAAACTGGATAAAATCTTCCATAAACGTATTTGGCACGGCACAAAACAACGGCTTGGCGCCAATTTGAATTAACATCTTTGGATTTTTTCCGGCGGAAATACCTGCTTTCAACCTAGCCAGACGCTCCTTTTGTTGAACAACAATGTTTTTGGCTTTGGCGCTTTGTCCGACCAATTCGCCCACCCGGATGAAATTGGTACAAATTTCTTCGAACGATTTCGGATAAGGCATATATTCAACCTTTAGTCCTAGTTTCTTCATGTTCTCGATGGTTTCAGGCTTTATAAGCGATGAGGCAAAAACCAGGTCAGGTTTCAACGTGAGTGTTTTTTCGAGGCTGACATTCACGGCAGTGGCAACGACAGGGATTTTATCGGCAGGCAGTACCGGGCAATAACTGGTGCAGCCAACCAACCTGCCCTGTTCGCCCATCAGGTAAAGGCTTTTAGTCATCCAGGGAACCAGTGAAACAATGCGTTTGGCTTCTTGCGCCTGAACAAATATGCAATGCATTAATAAAACGGTGAGAAAATATATCTTTTTCATTCTTGAAACTTGAAATTTGAGACTAATTAATTTCTAAAAACCAGTGATTGTCGCGGAACGTGACTGCACCTTTCTGAAACACAACCGGATGTTTAAAATTGGGTCCGTCGAACACAAATGAATGGAATTCACCCAACTCGGCACACACATCAACTCCTTCTATTTTCATCAATTCATCCACAAATTCCTGATCGTAAATACGACCAATAAAATTTTCAGTCAACTGTTTGGCATTCACCGAAACCACGATGGTTTTGAAACCCGACAAAATGATTTCGACAGCCAGATCCTGAACCGGATTATCCCATAACGGAAAGATGGCCTCAACGCCACAATCGTTGCACACACGCTCAATCCATTGGCGATGTTCCCAAAGATAGATGTCGCCAAACACTCCGCCTGTAATTCCTTGTTCTTTTAGATTCAGGATGGCCGCTTTAAAATTCTGTTCGTAACCGATGCGATCTGTTTTGGGCTGAAGTAATTCAATTTCAAGGGCATCAGCCTGCCGGGTAATCGACTCAGGCCTGATTCCATGCGACCGCGAAACGTTGGCATCAGCATCACACATATTCAACAGTACTTTTACTTCATGAGTTCCAGATTTCTGGATACGGTAAAGCGCCAACATGCAGTCTTTACCACCACTCCACGACGAAAATAATAGCATAATACAAAATGTTATTCCGGAAGAAATGAAATGGAAACAGCAGTTGCCCATCACCGATCTTTTTTCCCGAAGATTCGAATCAACTAATTTTGAACTGGCAGGTCTTCTGGCTCACCTCACTTTTTGCAGCCTTCCCGTCGCGATGAATCGGAACAGTGGCGGGGATAGCAAAAAGTATTTATTTAAGGCTTACAGCTGCGGGTACAGCTCCGGCATCGCACCGGATTCCCTTTTCAGACTCACTCCCGAAAACAGGAAGCTCGTCAACCAAGTCGCAGCAAAAGTAGAAAATAATTAGGAGGAACGGTTGAAAAGAATTACCCTTTTATCATATCGAGAATGATGGGTTTTAACCCGCTGAAGAAAAACTCCACGGCGATCACCATCACAATCAATCCCATCAGGCGCATCATTACGTTGATACCCGTTTGTCCGAGTATTTTCAGGATGCGCGACGAGCTGTAAAAAACAAGGTAGGTGATAAACATGACCAGTAGAATTATACCGAAAAGAATAATCTTCCGGGTCAGGGTCGAGGCATCTTCCATCAAAACAATGGAGTTGGTAATGGCGCCGGGACCGCAAATCATCGGAATAGCCAGCGGAGTTACCGAAATATCGTTCACGTAGGCTTTTACTTCCGAATCTTTAATTTTCACCTGCCCAAGCCGCGCCTGAAGCATATCCATGCCCATGATAAAAAAGATGACGCCACCAACTACCCTGAAACTATTTACCGAAATGCCGAAGAATTTAAAGAGCAATTGCCCCGAAAGTGCGAAAATGATGATAGTGATCAAGGCCACAATCGATGCTTTCCGGGCAGTCCGGGTGCGTTCCTTTTCGGTCAGCCCGGCGGTCATGGTCATAAATACCGGCATGGTACTGAGTGGATTAATCAGCGTGAAGAACGAGGTAAAACATAAAAGTCCGAAGGAAAGAGCATCATTCATGGTACAGTTTTTTTACGATTTCCGGAAAATGAAATCTTGTCTTTCCGGTAAAGGTAAAAAAGTTCTGAGATTTTGTCAGTTGTTGTACCATACGCCATCTCTCCATTTCGTTCTCCGGACTTTCAAAATTTTACATCCTGTTTTTGAACGTTCTTCGTGCAAAAAATATCGTATTTTTGAGCCATTAAACTCTCTATATAAATATTAATTTCAGTCAGCAGTCCAGATCTGTTCTGCTGATTTCGTTTCAAAAAGCAATGGAACGAATAGTAGTCTATTGTCAAAATTTTATAGAGAAAAAAATGAAACAACAAATAAGAATTGCCGTTCTTGGCGGCGGTGGCCGTACAGGCAAATATCTGGTAAATAATTTAATAGATCGGGGATTTCAAATCAAACTGCTTCTCCGGAAACCTGAAGAATTCCAAATCACAAGTCCGTTAATCGAGATCATCAAAGGTGACGCAACCGATCCCGAGGCAATCCGCAACCTGGTTCAAGGCTGTCAGGCGGTAATCAGCACAGTAGGACAACGTCCGGGCGAACCGATGGTAGCCAGCCGGGCTGTGACAAACGTGTTGGAAGCTATGAACGAATTTGGCCTGAAAAGATTCATTTCACTGGCAGGATTGAATGTTGATACTCCATCTGATCGAAAAAGTGCGGAAACAAGTATAGCGACTGAATGGATGAAAACGAACTTTCCGGAAATACACACCGACCGACAAAAGGCCTATGCTTTTTTGGCTGAATGCACCTTAGATTGGACGTTAGTTCGTGTTCCGTTTATCGAATTTGTGAATGCAACGGGAGAGTTAGCCATAAATCAGGAAGATTGTCCTTCGAATAAAATTAATGCAGGGAATTTGGCCGTTTTTCTGGCCGATCAGCTTTTTGATGAAACTTACATCCGAAAATCACCTTTTGTAGCAAGCATTTAAAATAAAAAGTCAGGGCTTCACTTTGAGTGAAGCCCTGACTAATAATACTTTATTCCCAAACTCCGGGGATTTTCTCACCACATTTTTTGCAAGCGCCTTTCGCCACATTATTCTGAACAACCGTAAATCCACGTCGTTCAACCACTGTTTCCTTGCATTTCGGGCAAATGGTGTTTTGCGCATCAAGGCCGGGAACATTGCCGATGTAAACATATTTGATTCCGGCGGCAAATGCAATTTCACGGGCTTGGGTAAGTATTCCAATTGGTGTAGCTGACAATTGAGTGAGTTTATAATCGGGATGAAAGCGGTCGAAATGAAGTGGTGAATTTTCAAGTTTATTTTCGACCAACCAGTTGCACATGCGTTTAACCATATCCAGGTTATCCGTCCAACTGGGTACCACCAGATTGATGATTTCGAGCCAGACACCCATTTCAGCAAATGTTTTCAACGTATCTAAAACCGGCTGAAGCGCACCGGCGCTGAGTTTCATGTAAATATCGTTGCTGAACGATTTCAGATCAATACGGGCGGCATCAATGTATTTACACCAATTGCGAAGCGGTTCATCGTTAATGTAGCCGGCAGAAACCAGCACATTTCTGATGCCTTCCTGCCGCGCCAATTTGGCCGAGTCGAGCGTGTATTCATAAAAGGAAATGGGCTCTGAATAGGTATAAGCAATAGATTGGCACTTTCCGGCAATCGCCTGGACAATCAACTTATCGGGCATCAAGTCGTAGTTTCGCGTTTCTTTGGGGCTCACCTGAGAAATGGTCCAGTTCTGGCAATTAATGCAAGCTAGGTTACAGCCTGCGGTGCCAATGGAGAAAGCCTTTGAACCGGGTAAAAAATGGTTCAGTGGTTTCTTTTCAATCGGGTCGATGTTCACGGCACACGGATTTCCGTAAGCAAGTGAATAGATTTTCCCCTGATAATTCGTCCGGTTATGGCATACGCCCGTTTCTCCTTCCTTGATGATGCATTCGTTCGGACAAATCAGGCATTTCGGGCCACGCGGTGTCGACGACCAATACATTCCTTCTTTGCTCCACCTCCAGGGTTTTTCGCTGACATTTCCGGCAAAACCCATCAACGGTGCACCTGCGATGGCTCCCGTTGCTGCCAGTCCGTATTTTAAAAATTCCCGCTTATTCATTTCGCTGTTTTCCATGGTGTTTAGTATACTACTCAATGTTTTTTTGAACGAAAATCAGTCCTTCAGGTTTCGTTTGTCGTGGATTATTACCTCTTTAAAATCAATCCGATACCAAACACAAAATTGGCCAATGCGATAATTAGTACCGATTCAAAAATACCCAGTCTCGGCACCAGAAAAACACTCACAACAAACGCACCTAAAGCCGAACCAACCAAATCGTAGCTGTATGTTTTTCCTGAAATTTCGGCATAATTTCCGGTTCGGTTCTGGCTAACCTGTGCAAACTGAAACCCGGTAAATAAACCAATCAGAACGGTTGCTGCCAGATACAGCAGATAAACAAACGCGGGTGCCAGGTCTGCCATTCCCGATGGAAAAAGAGCAATGCCAATCAATGCAGCAAAACCACCGATCAGAAGCTGAGTAACCAACAGGTAATTTTTCTCCGTAAAAGACTTTCCGATGAATGATCCGATGGCCAGTCCGAGCATAAAACCGGTGAATACGAAACTGGTGAGCAGGTAAATATTTCCGAAGAAAACCTGCAAGCCGAAAAGCAGCAATATTTCCAGACCCGAAGCGGAAAATCCGGTCAGGAACATAACTTGCGAAGGCGTGCTTCCCCGGATAAAAACAAACAAAGCAAGCGCTCCGGCTAAAGCAGCCATTAGCCAATACTTTCCTTTAAACTGACTCAACCAATAAGCCAGCTGCTGTTGGTACAAAACCGGTCGCAGATTTTGGTTGATTTCCGCCAAAGGATTTAAAGCCGAAAGAATGGTTTCGCCCCTCATCTTCAGCAATGCATCGTCGACATAATACGAATTCACATAGCGGTTTTCGATGCCTTCCGCCTGAACGCGTTCTGCGATTTGGTAGGTTAATGCCGCATCGGATGCCAGGAAATAGTTTTGCTCACCGGGGATGATGATCACGTTTTGAAACACCTTTTTCAAGCTTGCATAAATGGTCGAATTCAGGTCAACCGCCTCCTGATTGAGGTAATTGGGCGGAGATTGTATCCCAAAGGATAACACTGCTCCGGGCGAAAGTTTTTTCTTCAGCAAAGTGAAAAACTCAAGCGTAAAAAACCGGTTGTTTTGCAGCGTTGAAGGCAAAGGAAGATTCAGGATCGCGACATCGTAATTTTGCGCAGTATTCCGGATAAAACGCAGTGGATCAGCGACGTGAACAGCAATGCTTTCGTCAATCATTTTTGCCAGGGTATCTTTCATTAGTTTCAACAACCAACGGTTATCTTCCACATAATCGATCAAAGCAGGGTTGTATTTCTTCAGCTCGGCAATTTGCCCTGAAAGTCCACCTGAAACCAGCAAAATCTTCTTCGGATCCGGATGTTGAAGCATGGCGAAATGGACGGCTTCTTCGTTCAGCGTAAAATTCTCAGAATCGAACAGCAATACATTGTTGCTGTACACGCTCCACAGCTTTTCGCGACGGGTAATTACAATGTTTCCGTGAGGCGAATCTTTCGAAACCACCACTTCCTGATTGGGATAAACCAAGCTTCGAATCCGATTTTCAGGATGAAAAAAGAGTAGCACGAAGGCCGGAATAACCACCAGAAGTGAAATCCAGGCAAATTTGCCGGTTGATTTTTTCAGACTGATCAGAAAAAGCACCAAGCCATTTATGATGACCAATACCAGCAGGCTTTCGATCGACGAAAAAACGAAAATGAAGAGCAATCCGCTCAGCAAACCACCAACAATACTGCCAACCGATTCGAAACCATACACCGAACCGGTTTCGTTTTTATTCCTCACTTCGGAATAACATTTGGAAATGAATGTAAATAAGAAGCCGCTTACAAGGCAAAATGGGATTAAAAGCAGCAGCGAAGAATAAAAGATTTGAAAAACATTGATCAGGAAGCCAATCGGGAACACCATATTTTTCAGGTAGTTGATCAAAAATGCAGTGACAAACGGAAGTGACGAAAGCAAAAGCAGGCTGGTAACGATAACCGGAAATGCCTTTTTCATTCGAAGTGGAAATTTTCCCAGATAAGCGCCCAGCCCGGTAAGGATCATCCAGTTGGCAAGCACCAGCCCGAAAACGAGTTCGTTGCCACTGAAGACGGTCAGGAATTCGCGAAGCAAAATAACCTGGGCAATGATTGACGTACTTCCTAGTAAAAACGTGAACAACTGTAAAATGCTGGCATCCAGATTATTCTCTACAATAACCGGTTGATGAAAATCGCTGCCCTTTTCGCTCCTGAAAAGCTGGAAGTAATAATTGAGGTGCCACCAAAGATGAAAAAAACCGATGACTGCCATCCCGATTCCAAAGCTGACGTGATAGCCCACCAGCTTTTCGTAGAACGGTATTTCCAGTTTGTAATTGATTTTTACCACCATCAGTAGGCCAATCAAACCGGCAGTCAGAAATGCCAGTAACAACAACACATTCCAGAATTTGCGGTGGGTTACCTTGCTTACCAGGCCGATCCGTGAGAAAGCAAACGACAGCGAGTAAAACAGAATAATCAGAATCGAAATCGGCCAAAGTGGGTAGGCGGTGTTCATGAAACTTTCAGATTACACGGATTTTACTAATCTATTGAAAAACAAAGCATTCCTGGCAACAAGAAACAAAACTTCAAAGAGCAAACAATTCCGGCGCCTCCCTTCGGAGAGGGGCAAGGGGAGAGGCTATTCTTTAAAAACCAGCGCTTCGTAGGTGTACAATTCTGCGGTTTTCCAGCCATCCCAACCAATTCCGGCTTTTTCCTGAGCGCAATGCCCCAATAATTCATCCTTGCTCCATCCGGTTGATTTGGCCACTTGCGGCAAAAATGTTCCGTGTAAATCTCCTTTTTTAATATAAATGCCTTGTTCGCCCAGAATAAATTCATCAATCGATTTGATCCGTTTCAAAGGGGTTAGCACCGAGATTTCGATTTCCAATTGATTGATTTCAACAGGCAAAACCGGGCTAAAACGGTAATCCTTGGTAGCAGCTGAAATTGCCATGGATTGGACGACCTTCCAAAGTGGTTCATCCGGATCAAACCGACCAATGCACCCGCGCAATTTGTGATCTTTGGTAAGTGTAACAAATGCACCACACGGAGTCTTTACAGTCATACTCAGATGTGAATCATCAACTTCCGGAGTGGTACCTTTCCGAACGTACTGCGCAATTGTTTCCCGCGCAAGTTTTAACAGGTACTTTTTATCTTCATTGCTAATCGAAAATTCGCTGGCAAGGTTTTGTTTTGATGGTGCAAAGGAAATAGCACAATACCCAACCACTCCATCCCTGCCGCCAAACCTTGAATCTCCCGAATTTTTATACTGAAGCAGCTCAACGGATAGATCAGCTATTCCCTCCGTCATGTTAAGCAAGGTCAGCACCGAACTCCAACCACACAAACTGGTCGACAATCCCGGTACTTTTTTCTTTTCGTTGTCGCCAAGGGCAGCAATCAGTTTCGAAGCTTTGTTGGTCTGAATGGCTTCAGCCGTTGCCTGATCGACCTTTACTGCATTTTCATACCTCGGGTAATGCGAAAAATCGCTGCTGATCACAAAAAGGTTCTTTTCATTCAAGTACGGTTTTAAAATTACAGCAAGCTTTTTAGCTGTTTCGGCAGTTGCTGAACCAATAATTATGGGCACAATCTTAAATGGTTTCTTCAGGTGATATTGTAGGAATGGAAGTTGCACCTCCAAACTGTGCTCATATAAATGTGGCTCCGGATAACATTTCAGAAGCTTATTTTCGAGAACCAGTTTTTGAACCAGATCCTGATCGACCCTTACAATGCCCAGCGGTGTTTCGTAATCGCCCAAACAATAAACCGATGCGCCCTGAAATGCAGTGGTATGACTCGATCCAATAATAAAAATACGCTCAAACTTGAAGTTAGGATCAATCTGGTTGTAGGCCGATGCGGCAACCTCTCCACTAAACACATAACCGGCATGAGGAACGATAATTGCCAATGGCGTGTTGTTACTTTTTTTCTCCTGAGCTTTTGAAAACAGCTGCTGCAACTGGATTTTCAATTCGGTTGGATTGTCGGCATAAAACCGTCCGGCAGCATAAGGTTTTCGGTTTGTTGAATGATCCTGAGCGAAACCATTTGACGAAAAAAAACTCAATAGTACCATGATGAAAAGGTATTTTGCTTTCATGGTTTTATTCATTAGCTGAGATAAAGTTACAACTTATTTGAGGGAATTTATATGAGATTTTAGTTGTTTGAAAGCTCATTTTCAATATTTTCCGCTGAACGAAACGCGATAATAAAACTGTGTTTGCTTTGTATTACTTTTACGAATCACAAAAAGACACAACGTGAGTCAAAAAATATTGCTGATAACACCGCCGTTTACCCAACTGAATACGCCATATCCGGCAACTGCTTATCTCAAAGGGTTTCTGAATACCCAAAAGATACTGTCATTTCAGTGCGATTTGGGTATTGAAGTTATCCTGAAACTGTTCTCTTCGGAAGGCCTGAAAGCGCTTTTTCAGGAACTCAAAACCCGCGACCCACAACTTTCGCCTAATGCTCAGCGCATTTTCAATCTGCGCGACAGCTACATCCAGACCATCGATCAGGTGATTGCCTTTTTGCAGGAAAAGAATGTGACCCTGACTCATGTAATTTGCGAAGGGAATTATTTACCCGAAGCCTCGCGTTTCGCTCAAACCGAAGATCTGGAATGGGCTTTCGGAACTATGGGAAACCGAGATAAAGCCAAGCATCTGGCTACACTTTACCTTGAAGATTTGTCGGATTTGATTGTGGAAGCCATCGATCCGCATTTTGGATTTAGCCGCTACGCCGAAAGGCTTGGGCGATCGGCCGCCACTTTTGATGAACTTCAGGCCGAACTGCAAAAACCAGATAGCTTTATCGACCGTATTTTGCTGAAACTGCTTCAGGAGAAAATCGAACTTTCAAAACCAACATTGGTGGCTTTTTCAGTTCCTTTCCCCGGAAATTTATACAGCGCTTTTAAGTGTGCCCAATACCTTAAAAAGCATTATCCTGACCTGAAAATCGCGATGGGCGGCGGCTTTCCGAATACAGAACTTCGCTCGCTTTCCGATCCTCGGGTTTTCGAATATTTCGATTTTATTCTGCTCGACGACGGCGAAGCGCCGATCCTGAACCTGATTGAACATCTTGACGGAAAACGTGAAGAAGCCGATCTAAAACGCACTTTTACCCTCGAAAACGGCGAAGTGGTTTACCTGAACGGCTCCCGGCAAAACGACTTTTCGCAGTTCGAAGTTGGTACGCCCGATTATTCCGATTTCCAATTGGACAGCTATCTCTCGGTAATCGAAATAGTGAACCCGATGCACCGTCTTTGGAGCGATGGGCGCTGGAACAAGCTCACGCTAGCGCACGGCTGTTACTGGGGCCGCTGTACTTTTTGCGACACTTCACTCGATTACATCCGCCGGTACGAACCCAACACCGTTCAGCATTTGTGCGACCGCATCGAAGAAATGATTCGGCAAACCGGGCAAATCGGCTTTCACTTTGTGGACGAAGCTGCTCCACCAGCTTTAATGCGGGCTTTGGCGCTGGAAATCATCCGTCGCAAACTCACCGTGGTTTGGTGGACCAACATTCGGTTCGAGAAAAGTTTTACATACGATCTGTGTTTGCTCCTAAAAGAATCCGGATGTATCGCGGTTTCCGGAGGACTGGAAGTTGCTTCCGACCGACTTTTGGGGATGATCAACAAAGGTGTTAGTGTTTCGAAAGTTGCCCATGTCACCGATAATTTCACCCGTGCGGGAATCATGGTTCATGCCTATTTGATGTACGGTTTCCCAACCCAAACCGCGCAGGAAACCATCGATTCGCTGGAAGTGGTTCGTCAGTTATTTGAGTCCGGAGTGGTTCAGTCCGGCTTCTGGCACCAGTTTGCACTGACTGCTCATAGTCCGATTGGCCTGAACCCGAGCCAGTTTAAAGTAAAAATTGAAAACGAAGAAATGGGGACTTTTGCCAACAACGACCTGATCCATACCGATCCAACCGGGACCGAACATGAAAGATTCAGCGAAGGACTGAAAAAGTCGCTTTTCAATTACATGCACGGCATTTGCTTCGATTTTCCGCTTCAGGATTGGTTCGATTTTAAAGTACCGAAAACCACAGTTTCACCAAAATACATTCAGGAAGCCATTGACGAACATGCTTACGAACCGGCCAGTCCAAATGCCAAAATCGTTTGGCTGGGCGGCGTTCCATCCATCCGGACTTTTACCAAAAAGAAGAAAAACAATAGTTTTGAGATGGCCGAACTGACCTTCAGTAATAAGAAATGCAATTTGGTGATTCAGCTCAAACAGGCTGAAGGCGAATGGTTATTTCAGCAAATTCCGGCGCTTTCTATCAATAATCCGTCACAAATAACCTTTGGCGAACTCGAAAAAAGCTTCGAACAGCAAACCGGCGACGATTTTGTACTCTTCTGGAACAGCCCGGCGATAAAGGAATTGCGGGAAAATGGGTTGTTGATGTTGTAATAATATTTGTTTGCATGTCCGTTGGCTAAAGCAGACGGCAAAGAATAGTGCCTTGAATTCGGGAATCTTTTAATTGAAGAGAAAATATCCTTTGCCGTTTGGCTTTAGCCAACGGACCTGGTTATCATCAAATCCAATTTATTCTTGTGAATTGAAATTTGTTAGTGTATTTTTGCTGCCCAATTTAGAAAGAAAATCATGACCAAACAGATAGTTGTTAGTGGAATCCGACCAACCGGAAATTTGCACCTCGGAAATTATTTTGGTGCGGTGCGTAGCTTTTTAAAAATGCAGGAAGATTACAACTGCTATTTTTTCATCGCCGATATTCATTCGCTTACCACGCACCCAACACCGACAAATCTTCAGTCGGGCGTAAAACAGGTGCTGGCAGAATATCTTGCTTGCGGAATCGATCCCGAAAAATCGACCATTTTTATCCAGAGCGATGTTCCGGAAGTATCTGAATTGTACGCATTTCTGAACATGAATGCTTATCTGGGCGAGTTGGAACGCACCACTTCGTTCAAAGAAAAGGCTCGTAAAAATCCTGAAAACGTAAATGCCGGCCTGCTGACTTACCCGGTTTTAATGGCAGCCGACATCATCATCCATAAAGCGCAATTTGTTCCGGTAGGAAAAGATCAGGAACAAAATCTGGAGATGGCCCGCAAGTTTGCCGGACGTTTCAACCGCATGTACAACTGCGAACTGTTCCCATTGCCTCAGCCGTTTACCTTCGATGGCGGCGACATGATTAAAGTTCCCGGGCTGGATGGCAGCGGCAAAATGGGCAAATCGGAAGGAAACGGGATTTTCCTGGTTGAAGACCCGAAAGACATCCGCAAAAAAGTAATGCGTGCTGTCACCGACGCTGGCCCTACGGAGCCCAACAGCAAAAAAGCCGAAGCCGTTGAAAACCTGTTTACCTTGCTGAAAATCGTTTCTACACCCGATGTGGTGAGCCATTTCGATGCGGCGTACAACGATTGCAGCATCCGTTACGGCGATCTGAAAAAACAACTGGCCGAAGACATTGTGGCTTTCACTGCACCCATCCGCGAACGTATTCTGGAAATCCTGAAAGACGAAGCATATTTGGGCAAGGTTGCCCGTATGGGAGCCGAACGCGCAAGAGAATCGGCGCAAAAAACATTGAACGAAGTAAAAGATGTGATTGGATTCAGGAGACTTTTCTAATCCATAAAATATTGATTAAATGGTAAGGGTTTCGCTGCAAAGTGAAGCCCTTCCTTATTTTTTATGGGTTTCGTCCGTTGGAAATATCTACGCAAAAAGTGAATGTGTTGTTGTAACAATTAAAAAACGGCTGCATCAAAAGACAAAGTTTAAAACTATAAAACTATGAAAAGATTCATTTTTGCCTTATTATTCACAAGCCTTGTTGTGTTGGCATTTGCTCAAAAAAGTGCCATTCGCGTTGAAGTAACGGGAAAAGGTTCGCCACTTGTTTTTTTACCCGGATTTGGCTGCCCGGGAAGTGTTTGGAACCAGATGGTTGAAATACTGAAAAAAGATCACGAATGCCATGTTGTAACCTATGCCGGATTTGACGGCGTTCAGCCGGTGGATACACTCTGGTTTTCATCCGTTGAGCAGTCGATCGGCCAGTACATTTCCGCCAGGCACCTTGAAAATGTGACTGTAGTTGGCCACAGCATTGGCGGAACATTTGGACTAATGCTTTGTACCGAACCGCGCAACCAGGTTAAGAAACTGGTCGTTGTTGAAATGCTGCCCTGTATCGGAATGATGATGATCCCAGATTACAAGCCGGAGTATATCACCTTCGACAATCCATACAACCAAAAGCTTCTGGCCATGAATACCCCCGATTTTAAATCGATGCAGAAACAAATGGCTGCCAATATGTGCTCTGACACGACCCGTCAACGGCAAATTGTTGACTGGATGATGATGGCCAATCGCAAAACTTACGTGTATGGTTATACTGAACTGTTGCTTACCGATTTACGCGAAACACTCAAAACCATTCAACAACCCGTACTGATCCTTGCCGCCGGGAAATATCCGACAAAAGAACAGATCCTGAAAATATACGAAGATCAATACCTGAACCTGAAAAATAAAAACCTGAAATTTGTGGACAACTCGGCTCATTTTGTGATGTACGATCAACCCCAAAAACTTTCAGAAGAATTAACGAACTTTATCAACGCGGAATAATCCGATGCCAAATGGAACAAGACATCTTTCAAGCCATTTACAATCAATTCTATCCGGTAGTATTCCGCTTATGTCTGGGCTATTTCAAAGGCGATAGGGAATTTGCAGCCGATATGGTTCAGGAAGTTTTTATGAGGATATGGGAAAAGCACGATGAATTCCGAAATGAAAGTCAGGTGAATACCTGGATTTACCGAATTGCAGTAAATTGCTGCCTGACCGAAATCCGGAGAAAGAAGAGCTACGAAACCCGGATACAAACATACAGGCCACCGGAAGGAGATTCGTCTGAAAAACAACAGCAAGATCAGGAAATTCTGCACCAATGCATCGTTCAACTCGACGAGCCGAATCGGCTGCTGGCCATGCTGGTGCTTGAAGACCTCTCGCATCAGGAAATTGCAAAAGTGCTGGGTTTAACCGAAGTCAACACTCGCGTTAAAGTACACCGGTTAAAGGAGAAACTCCGGAAAAATTATGAAACCATTACAACCAATGTTCAATAAATTTAAATATCCGACAAAATGAAAGAATTTGACAATATGATATCGGGATGGAAAAATCAAACCATACCTGCATCGGCAAACAAAGCCAATGATATAGCCAATCTGGCCCAAAAACGATTAAAAGATACCGAGCGAAAACATGTTGCAACCATCGCTGTTCTTGGTACAACGCTCCTGATTTTAACCGCATTTGCCATCTACACCGGTGGAAAAAGCAGTCTTTTTGTGGCCGGAATCGGGCTGATGATTGCCGCCCTGGGAGCGCGAATTGCTGTTGAATGGTGGAGCTCGGTGCAACTTAAAAAGCTAAATATTCGAGAAGATTCAAGCAATTACCTGAAACAACTGACTGGTTTTTACCAGACCCGAAAAAAGATTCACAGTATATTTACCGTAATCACGTTTGGCCTGTATGTGGTTGGATTTGGAATGCTCCTTCCGCTTTTTAAAGCAAGTTTATCCTCCGGATTCTTTATTTACATCATCGTTTCAGGTGTCGTTGTTTTCGGGGTATTGATCTACTTCATCCGAAAGAAAATCAATGAAGAACTGAAGAACCTGTCTTTGACTATAAACGAGCTTTCATCAATCGCCGAATCATTTGGAGAATAGAAGTCAAAGTTACTAAATGAACGTATTTCGTCAGGGTTTCATCGCAAAGTGAGGCCCTGATTTGTTTTCAGGGAGAATTTTTCAATGCTGGTTTCGGCGTTTGATGATACCGCCAGACGCTTCTTTTATGGTATTGGCAAAAACAAATGCTTTGGGATCGACATCATATACCAGGTTTTTTAATTTCCGCAATTCGAGCCGTGTGATGACGGTAAAAATAATGTCGCAATCGGCGCTGATTTCAAATTTTCCAGGTAAAAACCCTCTTTCGCCTTTGTACACCGTAATGCCTCGACCCAAATTATTGACCAACTGATATTTTATCACTTCACTTTTTCCTGAAATGATGGTTACCCCGGTGTAAGCCTGAATTCCTTCAACTACATAGTCGATGCTTCGGGTGGCGGCAAAATAAGTAAAGATGGAATACAGCGCTGTTTCAATACCGAATTGAAAGGCGGCTACACTAAAAATCAGGATGTTAATGCCCAAAATGATTTCAGTAATGGTAAATGATGTTCGTTTCAGGGTATATAATGCCAGAACTTCAATTCCATCCAATGCACCTCCGGCCCTCATAATCAGACCAATTCCCAATCCAAGAAATACGCCGCCGAAAATGGAAATCAGGAGCTTATCGGATGTTATGGCAACATCAGGAAGAAGTAATAAGCAGATTGCCAGCAAGATTACACCAGCCAACATCCGGAAAGAGAAACGACTTCCGACAGAAAAATAACTTACAGCAATGAAAGGCAGGTTTAGAACAATGATAACCAGCCCAAGGTTGAATTTATACAACTCATGAACCAGCAGTGAAATACCTGTTATTCCCCCGTCGAAAAAATGATTCGGTACCAGGAAGCCTTTCAGCGCATAGCCAGCAATTGCAACGCCAAAAATCATAAACAGAATATCCTGAACGATTTCCCGTGGAGTTTCTTTTTTTTGGTGCGAAAAGGTGTTTTCAAGCCTTGCCTTCAGGTTTTGCAGGTTAATTTGTTTTTGCGATTCCCGTTCGTTGATGGCCGTTTTAGTGTGATAACTATGTGCCGCCAAAAACTCGACCTGCATGAGTTCCCATTCAGCTTTTGTCTTGACTCGACCAAATCGTTTCATTTCAGAAAATAATTTTTCTGCTGCAACCGGATATTGTTCGGCTCCAAGATAATACAAGTCGGCATCGCAAAGCACCTGCGCCAGATGATCGGTGGGATTTTGTGGTAATTTTGTGGCCATAATCAGCTGGCAAATTCGCTCAATTTGTTCCGGAGCATATTCAAATTTAGGCAGGTATTTTCGGGCTGTTTGGCATGACAAATCTTCATGATTTTGATGATGTTGCAAAAAACCTGCATCATGAAGCAAAGCGGCAGTTTTCAGCAATACCAAATCGTCGTCTGATATATTCTCGGCAACAGCAAGGTGTTCGGCAGCCTTAATTACACCTTTCGTGTGGTCGGCGCTGTGATAGGTGAGGTAAGAAGGCAATCCGGTTTCCAGTTTTTGAATCAGGAATGAATGCGCTTTTTCGTATTGCATGCGTTCGAATTTTAAGGATGGATTCAATTCAGCACTTCGTAAAGCATCACTTCAGCAGTCTTGTTTTTCAAACGGACAGGTCCAATTAACTGGCAGTTAAACGAATCTTTTACCTTTTTCCAACATGCTTCTGAAATAAGAACCTGCCCGATTCCTGCAAAAGTTTGTATGCGCTGCGCCGTATTAACCGTATCGCCAATCACAGTAAAATCCAGTCTGCGCAAGGTAACCGAGCCAATATTTCCTGAAATCATTTCGCCGGAATTGATTCCAATCGAGACTTTCGGCGAAAAATCGGCAAGACCAGGCAAAGTCTCAATTTTATTTCGGATGGCAAGGCAGGCATCAATTGCCCGGTCGGTGTGATACGGTCCTTTAAACACGGCCATAACACAATCGCCGATGAACTTATCGATAATCCCATGCTGTTCAATGATTTCTTTGGCCATCAGGTCAAAATATGCATTGAGCATCGACACCACGGTATCAGGAGTTTCCTTTTCGCTGATGGAAGTGAACCGGCAAATATCAATAAAGGCAACTGTGGCTTCAACAGTCTCATTGATCAGGATTGAAGCCTCGTATTCCTTGCTGATCATGAAATTGAGCACGTTTTCGTCCACATACATTTTCAGAATATTGTTTTCCTTGATTGCCTTCAGTGTTTCGCGCAACTGATTCACATGCTGGATCGTTTTTTCCATGGTCAGTTCCAAATCTTCAAAATTCACGGGTTTGGTTACAAAATCAAAAGCGCCCCGGTTCATCGCTTTACGGATATTTTCCATATCGCCATATGCTGAAACCATTACCGTTTTTACCAGTGGATTCGTCTCGTTCAACCTGGTCAGCAAGGTCAATCCATCCATCCCGGGCATGTTTATATCA
Source organism: Bacteroidota bacterium (assembly GCA_023251455.1). Lineage (GTDB taxonomy): Bacteria > Bacteroidota > Bacteroidia > Bacteroidales > Prolixibacteraceae > Aquipluma. Next base: position 49,156 of record JAHEYT010000044.1, on the reverse strand, counting down.
CTTAAAACAATCTCCACATCCGGAAATTCTTCCATTTTTTTTAAGGCCTCTTCCCCATTTACGGCAAAAACAAACTCATATTGTCGTTCCCTGATTTTCTGGCGAAATTTCTGCCTGATGAGTATTTCCAGATCAGTTTCATCGTCAACAATTAAAATCTTAATCATTGGATTATTGCTTTTAATTTTTCTTTAAGTGAACGAAAGTCCAACGGCTTAGTTAAAAAATCATCAGCTCCGAGTTTCATGGCCAGTCGATAATTATTCTCATCGCCATAAGCAGTAATTATCATGACAACAGGTGGTGGTTTTTTGTATTTCTCCCTGATCAGTTTCAACAATTCGAGGCCGCTCATGCCTGGCATATTGATGTCCGAAAGAATCAGCACAGCTTCGTGTTCAGGTTTATTGATATAACCCAGCGCTTCTTCTGCCGAAAAGGAAAACACAAAGCTCAGCTCGCCTGACTTTATTTCTTTCCTAAAATGTTGTTCAAAGAGCATTTGAATGTCTCTTTCATCGTCAACAACAAGAATTTTTGCCATGGGCACTCGTTTTTACGTCGGTAAATGAATGATAAAAGCCGATCCTTCTCCTTCGCTCGACTCAACCAGCATACTACCACCATGTTCCTGATTTATAATTTCATAGCACATCGACAAACCCAATCCGGTGCCCTGCCCCGCTGGTTTGGTCGTAAAAAAAGGCTGAAATATTTTGTCGATAATTTTCTCCGGAATACCATTCCCATTATCAGCAATCCTGATTTGGATGTCCGCATCTGTTTTTTTTGTGCTGATCGAAACTGTTGGAGCATACTCGTTTCCGGATAACTTCTTCTTTTCGGTAACGGCATAAAACGCATTGTTCAGGATATTGAGAATTACCCTTCCAATATCCTGAGGCACCAGACTTATCTTTCCAATCGATTCATCAAAATCGGTTTCAAATTTTGCATTGAAGGTTTTGTCTTTTGCCCGCAGCCCATGATAAGCCAACCGCAAATATTCGTCAGCCAGGGCATTAATATCGGTAAGCTCCTTTTGTCCGGAACTGGCCCGCGAATGAAGCAGCATTCCCTTTACAATACTGTCTGCACGTTTGCCATGATGGCTAATCTTTTCAAGGTTTTGTTTAATGTCAGCAACAATCTGTTTGGCATCTGCAGTATTTCCTTTATCCATTTCAGCCTGCATTTCATCGAGCAATTCCTTGCTGACTTCCGAAAAGTTGTTGACGAAATTTAACGGATTCTGAATTTCATGAGCAATACCGGCAGTTAGTTCACCTAGTGATGCCATCTTTTCGGACTGGATAAGTTGCGATTGAGTGGCACGTAATTCAGTGATTGCCTGCTCCAATTCTTCTTTCTGTTGGGTCAACTCAGCAGTACGCTCAGCCACCAACTCTTCAAGTTCAACCTTCCGGATGGCAATCGCCCTGTTGATCTCATCTTCTTTTTGCCGCTTTATACGTTCCTTCTCTGCCGCCTTGCTTTGTCTGTTCTGACTGAATAAAATGGCAATCATCCAGATAAAAGTCAGGGTTGACGCATTTTTAAAATAGGTTTCTGTGGACTTAAAGAATTCGGAACTAATCGCTTCGGTCAAATCGTTCAGTACCGAAACGACCACAAACGGAACAAAAGCCACAATAAACATCCGCAAAGCACGAAATTCGTTCTGCTTTAGCGGAATGACAACAAGGGCAAGCAGATAAAGCGCCCAAAACCACCGGGTAATGTATAAAATTGAAAATATAGCTTCTATAGCAACAAGAGAAAGTGAAAAGTACAGGCCATATTTTAGCTGTTTCTCCTGCTCGGGAAGTGAATTGGCCTTGGCATGTTTGCGGAGGCGATCAGAAATAATTAAACTAACAACAAAAGGTGCTAAGGAGATATCCATAAAAATCGATTTAGATTCTAATTCTATTGATATCAAAGCCAAAGGCTGCAAATTATTATTGCAGATATATTATTTGAAAGATTTACAGAGACTTTCGTCTCTCTTTGTAACGAATAAAAAGATTCTCTTCTTCTTCGCCATTCCTAATTCCATCGATTAAAAATGTTAGAAGAATAGGTACTTCAATTTCTGGAAATCCGGATGTTAATGCAAGTTTGTGTGTTAAGCGCATTTCGTCATTGCTAATGTTCCCATCGGCAAGTATCATTTTAACAATGCCATAAAGTTGCTTAAAACGCCTTGCTAGTTTGTACGGTGGATTGTACTCCGATCTTTTCTCAATTTCCAACAGTTCATCCATTTCAGCACCGGTCAGTCCCATATTTCGCCCAAGCTGGTGCAACATTTTGAGTTCCGAATTTTCAATTATTCCGTCGGCCAATGCCACCTGAACAAGATGCTTAAAATGCTCTTTATCCTGTTTCCTAAACGGGTGGTCAAAATACTCTACTATGCTCATAATCTTAGTATTTGAGATTTATTTAGTCGGAATTATATAATAAAGTTCGTCATTTCTAGCTTTCCTTGTATTCATTACGGCTAAAAATATTCAGGAGAACAAACTTACCATTGTAATTAACTAACAAGCGTCTGAAGCTGACCGCGGCTCTAGTAGATGAAACACGGAGAATCCTGATTTCTACAATCCATTTACCGACCAAAACTGGTCATTCATCGGATAAGTTTGTTCATGCTTGGATAAAGGTTGTTTCTTTGTTTCGCCATTAAAAAACAGTTAATCACAAACTTTAAAAGTAATTTTCAAAAATTAAAAGCAACTTATTCAGAAAAAACTAATCTATGGTTGACAACAGTTTATTGTTTACATCAAAATTTCATTAACAATATTACATCTGCTCATTCGTCAATCAAAGAATAACAAGTTCAGAAAACAGAAAACCAAACACATGAAACAGTTCAGTATCTTTTTGCTTCTTTTGGCAGTTACAATACCCGCAATGGCCGAATATGCGGGGGTTGTAACCCTAAGTGGCTACCTTAAAAACAAAGCCAACGGCGAAGCGCTGATTGGCGCTACGGTATATGTTCCGGAGTTAAAAACCGGGGTTATTACCAATTCTTACGGATTTTATTCCATTTCGGTGGCTCCCGGGAATTATTCAGTCAACTTTTCCTTTATCGGTTACCAAACTCAATCGCCGTCAATCAACCTGAATGCGAGCAAACAATTGAATGTAATGCTTGAAGAAGAGACGGAACAAATTGATGAAGTGGTGGTTACTGGAGAAAAGAAAAACCGGAACGTGGAAAACCTTCAGATGAGCATGGAGAAGGTTCAGGTAAAAATGATCAAAAAGTTGCCTTCGTTCATGGGCGAAATTGACATCATCAAAAGCATTACGCTATTACCTGGAATTCAGAATGGTGGTGAAGGCAGTTCCGGACTTTATGTCCGCGGCGGTGGCCCCGACGAAAACCTGATGATCCTGGACGAAGCGCCGGTTTACAACGCGTCGCACCTGCTCGGGTTCTTCTCGGTTTTTAACTCCGATGCCATTAACGACGTGCAGGTATTCAAAGGTGGAATTCCAGCGGAATATGGCGGAAAAGCTTCGTCAGTAATTGACATCCGGATGAAAGACGGGAACTCTCAGCAACTAGGTATGAGCGGTGGAATTGGTAACATTTCGAGCCGGTTGACTGTTGAAGGGCCAATCATCAAAGATAAATGGAGTTTCATTGTTTCGGGTCGCCGGACTTATGCCGACTACCTTGGAAAACTGGTTGGAATAGAGCAGCTGAAGGAAAACCAGTTGTACTTTTACGACCTCAACCTGAAAACCAATGTCCAGATTAACGCCAAAAACCGCATTTATTTGTCGGCATACACCGGTGACGATTATTTCAAGGTTGGCGAATCGATTTACATGAAATGGGGAAATTTAACCTCCACTGCACGCTGGAACCATTTGTTCACCGATAAGCTTTTCTCAAATACATCGCTTATTTTTTCGCGATATAACTACAACCTTGGCGTGCCAGGCTCCGGAGCCGATCAATTCGACTGGTCATCGCAAATCAGGGACTATAATTTCAAGCAAGATTTTTCATGGTACCTGAATTCGAAAAACAAACTGACGTTGGGATTCAACCTGATTTATCACCATTTTGAACCAGGACAGGTTGATGCCAACGAAAAATCATATTTCACCGACTTGAAACTGGCCAATTACAACGCTTTGGACAACTCTGTTTACATTTCGAACGAGCAAACCATCGGTTCGCGGTTAACGATGAGATATGGACTGAGATACTCGTATTTTCAGCAAATAGGCAAAGGAAAAGTACGTGAATACCTCCATCCGGATCAGCCAAACGAAAAGGAAGTAATTGGAACCATCGAATACGGATCGGGCAAACTGGTTCCTCCGGCATATCACAATCTGGAGCCGCGTTTGGCGCTGAAATATATGCTTAATCCTGAAAGTTCGGTCAAAGCATCGTACAACAGGATGGTTCAAAATCTTCACCTGATTTCGAACACCAACTCTCCCACTCCGCTTGATATCTGGCTGCCCAGCAGTACTTACATCAAACCATTGATTGCAAACCAGATTGGACTGGGGTATTTCAGAAATTTCAAAGAAAACATGTTTGAGACATCGGCTGAAGTGTATTACAAAAAAATGGAAAACGTGATCGACTATGTGGATGGTGCCGAACTGTTCCTGAAAGAAAATCTGGAAACGGAGTTGCTTCATGGAAGTGGTTATGCCTACGGATTGGAATTGTACGCCAAAAAGCAGGAAGGCCGCCTAACCGGCTGGTTGAGTTACACCTTGGCCAGGTCGATGCGAAAAATACCGGGAATTAACGAAGGAAAAGCATATCCATCGAGCTACGACCGCACGCATAATGTTTCGCTGGTGGCCAATTATGACCTTAGCAAACGCTGGAATTTCTCGACAAGCTGGGTTTTTGCCACCGGAAATCCAACATCGTACCCAATTGCAAAATACGATGTTCAGGGAAACACCATCTATTATTATGCCGCCCGCAACAGCAACCGGATTCCTGACTATCACCGGTTGGATATTTCGTTTACCTACGACTTCAAGAAAAACGAACAGCGCAAAGTGAAGCAGTCGCTCAACTTCTCGATTTACAACCTGTATGCCCGACGGAATTCCTATTCGGTTACTTTCAGGCAAAACGAGGACAAACCGAATGTTTCGGAAGCCACCCGTTTGTCGATTATCGGAAGCATGATTCCATCGGTTACTTACAATTTTAATTTTTAGAGCCATGAAAAACCAAATAGAAAATAGTAACGCGTTCCCTTCGACTGCTTCGCGCTCAGGGAGCGGGGCTTCGAACTTCCGTCTCCGGTCCTCCGTCTTCGGTCTGCTCGTTTTAGTCTTCTCCACCTTACTCTTCACATCGTGCGAAGATGTGATTGACGTTAAACTGAGTGAAGAAAACCTGAACCTGATTGGTGTGGAAGCCAGCATTACTACAGTGGATGAGCCAACTGTTTTTCTTTATAATACACTGAAAGTTGATCAGGATGTGACGTATCCCGGAATCATTGGAGCGGTAGTGACTATTTCTGACAATGCAACGCCAGCCAACCTGATGATCATGACTGAAGATCAGGCAAATCCGGGTCATTATTTGGTGCCAAAAGACAAAGATTATTTTGGTGTTGCTGGCCGCGAATATACGTTGAACATTCAAACTCAAGGCGTAACACTGATAGCCAAAGATAAACTAGCTAAGGTTGAACCAATTGATTCGATTGAGGTTGTGCCTTCACAGCGTGGCGAAAAGCGTTTTCTGGGAATTTTCACTTACGGAAAAGAGCCAAAAGGTCTGGGGAATTATTACAAATGGGATATTTATATCAATGACACCCTGGTTCACGATGCCAACCGTCTGGCTGTTGCAAGTGATGAATTTGTAGACGGCAATTACATTTCGAAGCTCGAAATTTATACTGATTTTTACGATACCAATAAACCTGAAGATCGCAAATTGAAGTTGAATGACAAAATCCAGGTGAAGCAAACATCCATTTCAGAGTTTGCCTACAACTTTTATTTCCAGATGATTAACCAAAGCTCAACCGGCTCACTTTTTAGTGTTCCAACTGCAAATATCAGGAGTAATTTTACTGCCAGTGATGGAAAACCTGTACTTGGAATATTTACAGCCCGCGACGTGTCGGCATCAAATAAAGTACTGATCGACCAAAAGATCGAAGATCAATTGAAGAAATAAGCGCAATTTATAGTCCTAAAAAAAAAGCAGAATTCAACCGATTCTGCTTTTTTTTAGGACTATAAATTAGGACTATACATCTATTTTTCAGCAACTAATTCATTTATCAGAGCGTTAAATTCAGCTTTAAACTCTTCGTAGAATTTTCCGGTTGCCGGGCCACTGAATCCTGAATGAACTTTCCGGACATTTCCTTTTTTGTCAATAAAAATGGTTGTTGGGAAAGAAGCAATACCGTTTAGTTGCGGAAGTGCTTTTGAGGCAGATTCCGTTCCGGATTGTCCGGCAAAAAGGATTTCATATTCAATATCCAGACGGTTTTTCAGCGCAGTCAATGACTTTTTAGCTGATTCAAAATCGTTCTTCCGCTCAAAGCCTAAGCCGATAATTTCGACACCACGCTTCTTGTTCTCTTTGTACCATCCGGATAAAAATTTGTTTTCGTCGAGACAATTGGGGCACCAGCTTCCCAGAATAGTAACAACGACCACTTTGCCATTATAGACAGGATCGGATAACGAAACCATTTTACCATCCAGGTTTGGGAATGAAAACGCTACGGTGGAATAGCCTTCTTTTAGATACGAAACTTTGTAAGCATCAGGCAAGGTAGCCTTTGCATTGCGCATTCCGGTTATTTTAGTTGCTTTTCTGGGAGTAATAAATTCTCCTGAAAATGAATTTTCACCCGTAAATTCACCTTTCAGGAGATATGGAGACGAACCTCCAAAGGCTGATAATTCGAATGTTTTTCCGTGTGCCACTCCTTCCAGAAACCGGTAATCGCCGGTAGTTGTAAGGATTGAACCTGTAAGAATTGATCCTTTTAGACTGAAATTTCCAACAGTTTTCTCAACATCAGCACCTTCGCCAATGTTGATATCCCAAGTTCCGGCCGATGAAATTGCTGGTTTTTCGTTGCTAACAGCAAACCGATTCTGATTACCATATTCAGCTTTAAACGGAACTTCGCTTACGACCTTTCCTCCAGCGGTTTTAACCAGTTTTCCCAGAAGTCCGTTTCCTTCAATTCTGCATTTTAAAGCAGCGTCGTATAAATCAAAAGGAATAAAAACCGAATCGTTTCGGTAAGCTATATTTTTAACCGGAAAGCGGTCTTCCCCATTGATCAGGAAAACTGAATTGTCTTTCACTTCAAAAAGAAAAGGTATTTCATTTCCCGGAACGGTGTAAACACCCCGCCAGATTCCTTCTTTCAGCGTTTTTGAATCTTGCTGGAACGAAGTTAATCCGAACAGAACCATTAGCAGAACGATTAAATTATTCGAAGTTAATTTATTCATATTTAGGTATTTAAATAGATCATTCTTTGTAATTGAAACTATTTCAACTTGATTTGGATTACAAAATACACTCCAAATTAAAACAGTGGAAAAATACATTTTTATTGACACCAATCCAATGACATACAATCACATGACCACCTATTTCAATTTATTTTTTTGTATTTTCGCCGACCAAACATACAAAAACAGAGCAGTAACCAACTGCTATTCAAAACGTTTTCATTGATGGCGAATTTAGAGAAAGGGATATTTCAGCGTACCGAGTTACTGCTGGGTAAAGAGGTGATGGAAAAGATTGCATCGAAGAAAGTGATTATCTTCGGAATTGGCGGAGTTGGAAGCTGGTGCGCAGAAAGTTTGGTGCGAAGCGGAATTCGTCAGCTCACACTTGTTGACTCAGATCTGGTTTGCATCACAAATATCAACCGGCAATTGCATGCCACCACTCAAACCGTTGGTGAAGTAAAAACCGATGCGCTGAAAAAGCGGCTGCTTGAAATCAATCCTTCAGCCGAGATCCTAACTTTTCAGAAAATATACGAACCCGAGAGTTCCGATTTCTTCGAGCTCGATCAATATGATTTTATCATTGATGCCATCGACAGTTTGAGCAATAAAATCGACTTGATCCGCAAGGCAACCCGCACCAAAGCTGTATTTTTTTCGTCGATGGGCGCCTCACTCAAGCTCGACCCAACCAAAATACGGGTGGCCGAATTCTGGAAAGTTAAAGGCTGTCCGCTGGGACATATTGTCCGTAAAAAGATTCGCAAAGGCGACCTTCCGGCCAAAGAATTTATGTGCATTTACAGCGAAGAACTGCTTGAAAACAAAGGAGCCGGAGCATCGTGCGGAACCGATAAATGTTTGTGCCCAAAGCTTAAAAATGCACCCGGTGATCCGGATTTGGCCGACCACGAATGGTGCAGCCAGAAAGCAGTAATCAACGGAACAGTTGCCCACATCACTGCCATCTATGGTTTTACCTTGGCCGGACTGGTGATTCAGAGTATTTATAACGAAGGATAAAATACAACCTAAAGTAAAACACGATGAGCGATTTTGATGCCCGGGCCCGTGAGTGGGACAAAGATAAAATGCACATGGATCGTTCGGTAGCAATTGCCGAAGAACTCGAAAAGATGATCCCGCTTAATCCTTTCATGAAAGCTTTGGAATACGGTGCTGGCACCGGGATCTTAAGCTTTTTGCTGAAAGACCGGTTTTCGGAAATTACCCTGATGGACAACTCTCAGGAAATGATAAAGGTGTGTGTTGAAAAGACTGAATACTTCAAAACCAATCATATTCTGCCCATTTGGTTCGATCTGGAGCACAAAGACTATGACCACCATTTTGATATCATTTACAATCAGATGGTTTTGCATCATGTAAATGATTATGAAGCACTTATTTATACATTCCATTCCATGTTGAATCCTGGAGGGTATCTGGCCATTGCCGATTTGTATACGGAAGATGGCTCTTTTCATGGTCCCGATGTAAAAGTCCATTTGGGATTTGATCCTGAAAAACTTACCGAAATATTCAGGAATGCCGGATTTAAAAATATTGAATACCAGAAATGTTTCGAAGTCAAGCGCGATTCGGGGGTAAAATATCCGGTATTTTTATTGGTCGGTCAAAAATAATTCTGCGCTATGGAACCGACTCTTTTGAAATGCAAACAATGCAATTGGCAGGGAAGCTCCGAAGAGGTTGATTGGGAAGTGGTTGAATCCTGTTCGGGAACTGATAAAACAGAGGTTTGTCCGCAGTGCGGAAGCATGGAAGTGTATCCAGTCCGATAAATTTAGCTTGTTAAAATCTTCTCCATCGAGTTTCGTTCCTTGTCGGTAAGCGAATCCATTTCTTCCAGGGCGTGCTGTATTTTGGATTTGAAGTTCCAGCAGGTCATTTGGCGCAATGAAAGCCGGCGCCCAAATTCGTACGACGAAACATCCTCTTTTCCTTTGCACACCTGGTAAGCGATGTAAAAAGCTTTACTGATCGGGAATTTTACGCCATGAAAAACCGTTCCGTTGGTAGCAGTTTCTTTGGCTTTACATTTGGTGCAGCGGCGTGAGAAAGATTCTTTTCCCGGACATGAATTCGTATTGCCGCACTTTTTACACACAAAACCTTCCGCCCATTTGATCCCTGCCAAGAATTCGAGGCACTTTTCGTCATTCGAGAACATCTCTTCAAGTTGTTCAGGACTAAGGCTATTGCTGAATATTGCGCTCATAATTAATTTTTTCTGATGCAAATGTAAATAAAATAGTGTCACTAAAAAGATTTAAGTGTCATTAATGCGATTTACTCTTTTCTTTTATTAGTTTTGCACTCAAACAATATACGACAAGTACTATGGAAAATAATTGTGAAGTAAAACCAAGCCCGGGAACATTCAGAGAGAATTTTAAAACATGGAAATTCTGGAGACCGATTCTTTCGATTGCAATAGGAGCCATCGCCGGATTTTCTTACTATTACTTCGTTGGTTGCACTTCAGGAACCTGTGGTATAACCAGCAGTCCCTACATGAGTACCATTTGGGGTGGAGCGATGGGTTATTTTTTGGTGAACAGTCCTTGCGCCAGAGGAAGGTGCTAGGAATTCTTATTCAACAAATTCATAAAAATAATGTGATGGGAAAAATTATAATTTCAATTACACTTGGATTAGTGTTATTACTAAGTAATTGCAATGCCGGCAATCCTGTTAAAGCTGATAGTGCAAACTCATCTGCATCAGGATCTGTAATTGTATTGACAAATGAAGTTTTTAAACAGAAGATCTTTAATTACGAAGTTAATAAAGAGTGGAAGTTCGAAGGAAAATTGCCTGTCATTATTGACTTTTATGCCAGTTGGTGCGGGCCTTGCCGTCAATTATCGCCTCGCATTGAGGAAATCGCCAAAGAATATGCCGGTAAAATCATCGTTTATAAAGTGGACACTGATGCAGAACAAGTGCTGTCGCAAAACATGGGAATTCAAAGTTTACCGACCTTGTTATTTGTACCCGTAAATGGGCAACCACAGGCAACAATGGGCGCTTTGCCAAAAGAAACTCTGGTGAAAGCCATTCAGGAGGTTTTGCTTGTGAAATAATTTTGTTGAATTGCCGGGAAGCATTTACAATTTAGCCACCCGGCAATTTTTCAGAAACTTCTAATTGTTGCAACTTCCGTTGCCCTTATTTCCCTTGCCTTTCCCGCCTTTCCCTTTACCCATTCCATTTCCCTGACCATTCATGCGGTATTGTTTGCCTTTCTCCATCGCTGAACTCACAATCAGATCATAATCAGCTTGGCTGACATAGACTGGAGTATAAACAACACCCAAAGTTGTTAACTGGCGGTTAAATGCCCTGAGGTGGTTACGTGAACCTTTAAGCAGATTTTCAAATACAAGTGTGACATTCTCATTTGTTGTAGCTGTAAGGGCAACAGTAAGATCTTTAATATCCATTTCTTCGATTAATGCACCTGTTATATAAGCTTCTTCAATCGAGACACTTGCTTTGGAAACCAAATCGTTATACAATTTCTGAACTGCAGCATCGGCAAAAATACCTGCTTCGCCAATTGAAGTTTCAGTTGAACCATAGTTTGTAAGAAGCAAAACAATGGCGTTCAGGTGGTTATTTTCTGCTGCTGAAATGTTCGTAAAGATCTGACTTCCCAATTTCTTAGCAAGGACTGCATAAACGTCACGGGCAAGTTTTTCCTCTTCTTTCATTTTTACCAAAGAAGCTAATTCGCTCTCAGTTAAATCGGCGGTTTCAACCAACGCTGATTTCAGATTGGCTTCAATTACTGAAGTTGTTCCATCTCCTGAAACACTCAAAACACTTCCGTATTGTACTGCATTCATGTCATCTTTCTGGCACGAACTGGCAACCAATAATGAAGCAACAATAAAACCACTCATCACGATACTTTTCATACTTGTTTTCATATCTAAAACTTTATAATTTTTATTAACTACTTTTTCTTGAGTGCTTCATAAGTGTCGCAAACTCCATTCTGATTGACATCAACAAAGTTCGCTCCTTTACCTTTGCCCTGTTTCTGCCCTTGTCCGGAGCAAGTTCCGGTTCCTTTGCAGCCCGAAGCATTGGTTGTGCGGTTTTCGTAGGTATCGCAAATGCCGTTTTTGTTGGCGTCAACAAAAACAGAACATTTGGCTGTTCCATTGCAGTTTCCAGTGCCATTTCCTTTACCGGAAGCTGGGTTTTGAGCACTTGCAAAAGCGGTTACTGCCACGAGGGCTAATCCTGTTAAAAAAATCTTTGCTTTCATAATCTTCGTTTTTGAATTGTTAAACATTTATTCTTTTTGAAAAATTGAATTTACATCTGGTATCTATTTCCTTTTCCTTTACCCGAACCATTTCCGTGGCCCTTACCTTTCCCCATTCCCTGTTTTTGCATTTGAGCATTTTGATTGGTTCCATAGGTTTGAAACTGGAGAAACTGCGTTTGCTGATCGGCGCTTAAAACGGATGTTACTGCATTCTGGTGAGTTTCAGCTTGCTTGTCCATTTGTTTTTTGATCTCCTCCTTTTGAATTTTTCCGTCTGCAGAACGCCGTTTTTCAAGGAGTTTGCTCATTACCATTTGGTTTTGGGTTTCCATGGTAACAATTCTTCCTTTTTGGTACTCACTTAATCCTGAAATTGAATTGATACAGGTTTGCTGTGCGATTGCGCCATTCCTGCCTTTTCCTTCCTGATTATTGCCTGAAACTGCGGTTCCTGCTGTTAGAATTAGGGCAAGGCAAAGCCCTGCAAACCGATTTAATCGACTTGTTTTCATAATTTAAATTCAGAATGATTGTTTATTGGTTACGCCATCGGCCTCCCTGATTTCCGGGCCGTGGAAGGTTTACCTGATTATCCTTGTTTAGCATCGACTGAAATATTTCATGCAATTTTGCTTGTTGTTCTGTCGTACATATCTTTTTCATATCCAGATAAAAAGTGGTAGTTACCTGCTTGAGTTCGCGGTGATTATTCCCAACTTCTGTGGCCATTTGATTGAGGCGGGTGCTGTCCGGATTTTGAGTTCCAAGTTCCCTGATCATATCTTCGCGCAATTGGGCCAGATTCATTTCAATGCCTCTGGCGGTGCGGTTAAAAGTCCGGTTTATTTCACGAAACTTATCAAGCTGTTCTGCATTCAGATTGAGTTGATCCCTGAAAAAACGCGTACGCTGTTCACCCGGTATCGCATTCTGGTTTTCCTGTTTCGTTTCTGGTGTTTTTACTTCAGTCTTTCGGTGATAATAGAATGAACCGATAGTAGAAAGATTCGTGGCAACCAGGATAACGATGATCCAGATCAATATTCTGTATTTATTTGCAGCGTTCATAATTCATCGAGTAAAAATGATTCAATCGGTTCAGTTTCAAAGTCGTTGAGCATTTGGACACTGCTGGTCGCCTGTTGATTTACTTCAGGCAATGATGCGTTGCTGCCTAATTTTAATCCCCCATAAATTCCGCCTAGAAGAACAAGCGAGAAAAACGCTGGTTGCGCCAGTCTTGCCCATTGACTTTGTGTCTGGTAAACCTGTTTTTCATCCAAACGTGCACTTAATCGGGTATAAAAGAAAGGTGTAACTTCCGGATTCTTTTCTTTCTCGATGATTTGCATACCTTCCTGTAAGAAAACTAAAAAGCTACGACAATCGGCACATTCTTCCAGATGTTTTTCAACGGCAGTCCTCGTTTCAGCCGACAATTCGTTGTCGAGATAAAAAATCAGGTCTTTATGGATGCACTCGTTTTTCATTTTGTTGCTTTTAATGTAAGACACCATTCGTTTTAAAAACTTGCAATCAGACACACTTTTTTTTGTAACAATCTAAAAGTTGTTCCTGAAGGTTCTTCTTTGCCCGGTGAATCAGCGACTCAACCGAAGCTAAAGAGATTTCCATGACTTCAGCAATTTGCTGATAGGGCAATTCTTCGTATTTATTTAGAGTAAAAGCGATGCGCTGTTTTTCGGGCAGCAGGTCGATAGCCTGGTGCAACAGGTCAGCTCGCTGCAGGTCGATAATATTATGGTCGGGTTGATCGCCGCGATTCTCCGATATTTCACTTGTTCGGTTTCGTCCGCCGGTAAAGGTTTCCTCGATGGACTGGAAAAAGCGTTTCCGTTTATTGTTTCGGATCAGATTCAGCGACCGGTTGGTGGCAATCCGGTACAGCCATGTCGAGAGTTTTGCGTCTCCCCTGAAATTTTCCGCGGTCCTGAATATTTCCAGAAAAACATCCTGAGCCAAATCTTCCGCGTCGGCTTTGCTGTGGACAATTCCCATACAAGTATTCACAACCATTCGTTGGTAGGTTTCTACCAGAATTTGAAATGATTTGCGGTCACCTTGTTGTATTCCCTTGATAAGTTGGGCTTCGTCCATTCGTATTTGTCAAATGTGAATTTGGTTTATTTGACACCACAAGTTTGGAAAACTTGCACCAGAAATCACAATTTAACCTTTTTTACTGATTTCGAGTAATTCGTTGTGATTGATAACCACAATATCCTTCTCATGCAGTTCAATCAATCCGTCCTTTTCAAAGCTTTTCAGGAGCTTTACGGCACTTTCGGTTGAAATTCCGGCAAAGTCAGCCATATCTTTTCTGGAAAGAAGTTGAAAGATCTCCGGATTCTCTGCTTTTAAACCATCAATATAAAGAAGGATATCAGCAATTCTGCCATTCATCTGTTTGTAAATTGCTGTTCGCAGGGTATCGAAAAGGTTGGCATTTTGCTCGCAATACCGTTTGATCATGGTAAACCCGAACTGTCCGTTTTGCTTGATGATGGTGGTGATAGCATTTTTTTCGACCAGAAAAACCTGGCAATCAGTCAATGCGACCGACGAATAATTGAATGTGTTTTTGGTGAAAATTGCCGACAAACCAACAAATTCGCCGGGCTGAATAATCCTCAAATTAAAGTTTTTTGAGCCATCACCTTCGATGTACTGCTTTGCCAGGCCTTTGATTACAAACAAGGCATACGAAGCAAATGCACCCTGTTTGGTCAGGTTGTCGCCTTTCCTGAACAACACCTGCGTTTTACTTGCCCTTACCAATTCGGCCTCTTCGGGTGAAAGCGTTTGAAAACAAGGCGCCTGAATGTCGCAAATAAACTCCTGGTCGGTTTCTAGAATGGGTTTCATGTCCAATCGAAATTACAATTGCCAGTAAAGTTAGGATTAAATCAATAAAAAAGTTGTTGCAGTTCAATTCAGGAGCCGATGCGCTTCGGTTCAAAAATCTTTATTTGCTTTACTTGAAGATGTAGTTTTGTGACATAACAAATTCATCAAAGTAGTCATGTTATACACAAACTTAAATCACATTGAAAGTGCAGCTGAGTATGAGCAAATACTTAAAGAAAATGAAAATATTATGCTCATCTGCGGACGAATGGGCCCTTTGTGTATCCCGGTTTACCGGATTGCAGAAGAATTGGAGGAAAAGTACAGTCATGTAAAGATTTATGATATGGAATATGATCATCCCGAGTTGTTCTTTTTTCATGATTTACCTGAAGTCCAAAATTTTCCGGAATATCCATTCACTGTTTATTACAAAAAGGGGGAAATTATAAAAGCCACAGCAGGTATTCAAACCAAGGCGCAGATTCAGGCAATATTGGAAAAGGAATTCTCCGCAACAGTAAACGCTTAATAAATAAAGTCACATGCAAACAACATTAATCGTAATAGGAATTGTCATCGTTGCAGTATATATTTTCAAAACTGTGGCCATGGCTCAAATGAAAAAAACACCCCTGGTAGCCGACCATGCAAAAGTATTGACACTTACCGAGCAGAATTTCCAGCAACAAACAAAAAATAAAGTGGTGCTGGTCGATTTTTGGGCCACCTGGTGTGCTCCCTGCCGAATGATGGCGCCCATTTTAAACGACGTAGCCACTGAACTAAAAGGAAACTCACATGTTGGAAAAGTGGATATTCAGCAATACCAGTCACTGGCAAACAAATTTAAAGTCAGGAGTATCCCAACCCTGATTCTCCTGAAAAATGGCACCGAAATCAACCGTTTCGTGGGAATCAAATCAAAGGAGTTTTTATTGAAGGAGATTGCAAAAGTTGGATGAAAATGGACGTTTACCCCTAAATCCCCTAAAGGGGACTTAAGTCCATATATAAATATTTTCGATGTAAGGAGAAGAAGCCCCTTCAGGGGTTTGGGGTGAAAATTAGAAGAATAGAAAAAGAGAAATAATAAAAACAAAAAAATAAAACAATTCAAAACATGGAAAAAATACTAATAATTGGGGGTGTTGCGGCCGGAGCAACTGCGGCAGCCAAAGTGCGCCGCATTTCTCCGACTGCACAAATTACAATGCTCGAAGCTGGTCCGGACATTTCGTTCGCCAACTGCGGCCTGCCGTATTACATTGGAGGTGACATCAAAAGCCGTTCGAAATTGATACTTCAGAGTCCTGAAAGTTTCAAAGAGCAATATGATGTTGAAGTACATATCAACACGAGTGTAACCTCAATTGACAGGCATGCTCACAAAGTGATAACCCGGAATAGCCAAAGTGGTGAACAGAAAACGTTTGAATACACCAAATTAATTCTGGCTCAGGGTGGTCGTCCGATTAAGCCAACACTACCAGGAGCCGATTACGGTCATGTTTTCACCCTTTGGACTTTGGATGATATGGATAAAATTGCCAATCACCTGAATGAAAAGAAACCGAAAAATGCGGTGGTTGTTGGTGGTGGTTTTATTGGTCTTGAAATGGTGGAGGCCCTTGTAAAGCGCGGCTTGAAAGTGAATGTAATAGAAATGATGCCGCATGTAATGGCCATTATGGAAGCCGAAACTGCAGGTTTTGTAGAAAATGAAATGGTTTCCTACGGCGTTGGTATTCATACTGGTGCTGGTGTTACTGAAATCATGAGACACTCTGTAAAACTTGATAACGGAAAGATCCTTGATGCCGATATGGTTTTGCTTTCGATAGGAGTTCGGCCAACTCTGCAACTGGCTAAAGAAGCAGGTCTCGAAATTGGCGAAGCTGGCGGATTGTTGGTTAATTCTCAATTACAAACTTCCGATCCCGATATTTTTGCAGCCGGCGATATGGTCGAAATCGAGCATCGCGTAAACGGTAAAAAAGTACGCATTCCTTTAGCAGGTCCGGCGAACCGCCAGGGACGAATAGCTGCCGAGAATGCTCTGGGCGGAAATCATTTATACAAAGGAGCAATCGGAACTTCGGTGGTTCGTGTTTTCGAAGCTGTCGCCGGAATAACAGGTTTCTCGCTGAAACAGGCCCGTGCTGCCGGAATTGATGCTGATGCGGTGGTGGTTCACAAAGAGCATCATACTTCGTATTATCCAGGTGCTGAAACAGTAACCACCATGTTGGTTTACGACCGTAACACGGGAATTATCCTTGGTGGACAAACGGCAGGATACAAAGGTGCAGACAAACGTTTGGATGTAATTGCAACAGCAACTGCAGCAAAATTGACCGTCAGCGATATTGCTGATATCGATTTCGCCTATTCGCCACCAATTGGAACGGCAAACGATGCTATCAACATGGCAGCTTATACCGCCGAAAACCGGATTTCAGGATTTAGTCCATCGGTTACAGTTACTGAATTGGATGCTTTTATCGAAGTTAAAAATCCGGTATTTGTCGACGTTCGTGATGTTTTCGCTTTCGAAAAAAGTCATATAAACGGAGCTGTTCATATTCCATTGGAACTATTGGCAGAACAAATTGAAAATATACCTGCTGGTCGCCCGGTAATTGTTTACGATGAAACCGGCAAAAAAGGACATCAGGCACTTCGCACATTGCTGGGAGCAGATTTTAAGGATGTAACCAATGTTTCAGGAGGACATACATCGCTGCAGAGACAGGCCAGAACTGTCGGGTTTAAACACATTCAAGTCAATTTATTACCAGTTGAATTGAAATCACTGGATGAAGAAACTTCGAAAGTTGAGGAAAAAACAACGGAAAAAGCCGAAGATATTAATTCACCAATAGTGGTTGATGTGCGCACTCCGGAAGAATATGAAACCGGCGCATATCCCAACGCTGTTAATATTCCGTTGGATGAAATAAAGGAACGTCTTGAGGAATTTGGGGACAACGCAGATCGTGAGATTGTAGTTTATTGTGCTTCAGGAGGCCGTTCGGCTTATGCGCAACGACTTTTGATGCAGGTTGGTTACCTGAATGTCAAAAATGGAGGCGGTATTTCATCGATGATGGCCAGACAAAATACAAAATCTGCGACTCAGAAACCCTCATCGGAACCAATAATCGTTGATGTGCGTACACCTGGAGAATTTCGGGGAGGCGCTTATCCGGGAGCAATTAATATTCCGGTTGATGATTTACAGATGCGAGTCAACGAAATTGGCAGTAAATCAAGAGAAATAACCCTTTATTGTGCCTCCGGCGCCCGCTCAGCTTATGGACAGCGGGTATTACAGCAACTTGGCTTTACGAATGTAAAAAATGGCGGTGGAATCATGCAAATGATGAGACAACGATAATCTAATTCATAAATCGAACCTTATGCAAAACGTTTTTTCTTACACCGATCTCATTCAAAAAATGGAAGGGCACGAACGTGTTGCCCTGTTGGTACACAATCCTGAAAATGAATTTTCAAGATGCGCTTTCCGGAGTATTGCCGAAGCCATGCACCTAAGCCAGTCGATTTCGGTTTTTGTTGCCGATGTGAGCCAGGTTCAGGATATTCATCCGGTTTTTAAGATTACCAGTGAACCATCGTTGTTGCTTTTTGTGAAAGGGAAATTGGAGAATGTAGTAGAAGGCTGCCACGAAAGTGAATATTTCAAAGCAATGATGAATCACGGTTTGTAAAAGTAAAATTAGGCAGAATCATTAAAATGTGAAGTTTAAAGCATTGCAATAAAACGGAAATAACAATTTAAATAAAAATCTATGTTTGAGTTAATTAAGAATCTCTTTGGAATAAAATCAGTCGACTATGCTCAGTTAGTGAAAGATGGGGCAATTATTTTGGATGTTCGGACCAGTGGCGAATTTTCGACAGGCCATATTAAAGGATCTGTCAATATTCCGGTTAATGCGCTATCCAAAAACCTTACAAAACTGAAAGCCAAAAACAAACCTATTATTACCTGTTGCGCATCGGGAATGAGAAGCGCTACAGCGAAAAGCATTCTGCAATCGAACAGTATTTCAAATGTTTACAATGGCGGTTCATGGATGAGTTTGAATAATAAATTGTGATAATTATTTTTTCATGAAAGCAAATTTCGACACCATAATTAACGATGAGAAACCCATCATCATCGACTTTCATGCGGTGTGGTGCGGCCCATGCAAGGCTCAATCACCCATTTTGAAAGAAGTAGCGGGCGAACTTGGCGACCGGGTCCGGGTCATCAAAATTGATGTGGATCAGAATCCCGAGATCGCCGGACGCTACCAGATTCAGAGCGTTCCGACGCTGATGATTTTCAAAAGCGGAGCAATAAAATACAAGCAACCGGGAGTTCATACCAAACAACAATTAATGAACGTATTGACAACTATCTTTTAAAATGCGATGTTATTGATCTGATTTCTTTCGAAAATTCGTATTTTAGGCTTGAATGAATGTTTAAAATCTAATCACATGCATGAAGTATTGAATTTTCTTTCGGAACTGAAAGTAAACAACAACAAGGAATGGTTTGACCAGAACCGCGGCAGGTATGAAGAAAGCCGTAAAAAGATTCTTTTCCTGACCGAATTGATTATTCACGAGATAAACAAGTTTGATCCTGAAATAGGTAACCAGAACCCCAAAGACTGTGTCTTTCGGATTTTCAGGGATGTTCGTTTTTCGCACGATAAAACTCCATATAAAATCAATATGGGCACTTTTATTGCCAAAGGTGGCCGGAAAAGTGTAGGTGCCGGTTACTATTTGCATATCGAGCCCGGAGGTTCGTTTGTTGGAGGAGGCGCTTACTGCCCCCCTGCCGATTCGCTGAAGGCCTTGCGGACAGAGATTTTTGATCATCCGGAAGAGTTTAAGCAACTTATCCACAGCGATTCCTTTCGTACCATGTATCCGGAGATGTACGACGATAAATTGAAAACTGCGCCCAAAGGCTTTCCGAAAGATTTCTCTGACGTTGATTTGCTTAAATACAAATCTTATGCTTTTACTTCAAGAGTTTCTGATTCGGATGTGACCGGCGATGCTTTTGTTGGTAAAGTAGTAGCTGCATTTAAGGAATTATCACCTGTTAACCGGTTCCTAAATACGGCTCTCGAAAAATGGCTTTAAAAATGTATTTCTCAAAAACAGGTCATTTCATATGCCAATATCGACCATTCGTGTAAAATTTTGAACATTACTCAAAATAGTTTTAATAATAGGGTTACTAAAAACATTGATTTCGGATTAATGGTAGTGAGTATTTATATTCATCCATCCACCAAAAATTCTGTAACAGAAAAAAAGCCAGTCGAAAATCGACTGGCTTTTTTATGTCTCAAGGTGAATGCTCTTGTTAAGTGTACAAATATCGTTTGATATTCCGTTTCGGCGTCTTTTCAAATTCTTTATCTACCAGAATAATTGAATTCAACTGTGCAAACTTTGGAAGTGTTTTGTTAACCTGCTTGCAGTTATCGGCCATAATTTCATTCAGTCGTTTTTCATCAGGTTTTTCCTTTTCGATTAGTTCCGGATCGGGAAAAACAAATGCCACAAGCTTGCCTTCACGTTCGGTAATTACACATTCAAGCACATAAGGATAATTGCTGAGTTTGGCTTCCATCTCTTCCGGATAAATATTCTGTCCTGATGGCCCTAAAAGCATATTTTTACTCCGGCCTTTGATGTAAATGAAATTGTTCTTATCAATAATTCCCAGGTCTCCGGTATGCAGCCAGCCTTCGCTGTCGATGGCATCGGCGGTTGCTTTCTCGTTTTTGTAATAGCCAAGCATTACATTATCCCCTTTTACCTGAATTTCACCAACCTCGTTGTAAGGGTCGTTTGAATCGATCCGAACCTGCATCCGGTCAACCAGTTTTCCTGCGGAAGAGGGACGGAAGCTTGACCAGGGTTCATACGAAATCAGTGGGCCACATTCCGTCATCCCATAGCCGATCGTAAACGGAAATTTAATTTTCCGGAAGAACGATTCCACGTCGTGATTGAGCGGTGCGCCACCAATAACGATTTCGTGGAAGCAGCCACCAAATGTTTCGACCAAACTGGCACGTACTTTTTTATACAGAAGCAACTGGATTCCGGGCACTTTAAGCAAAAATTTGACGATTGGTTTTTCGAGTGCAGGCAATATCCGTTTTTGGTAAATTTTTTCGATAACCAAGGGCACTGAAAGGATGAGCCGGGGTTTAATTTCCTGAAAAGCCTTGACAATTAGCTGGGGCGTTGGGGCTTTAGAAAGGAAAGTGACATGGCAACCCACCGAAACCGGGAAAAGAAACTCGAACAACAACCCAAAAACGTGCGCCATCGGCAAGAAAGAAACGATTCGGTCTCCGGATTTGAGTGGCATGTGCTCTTGTGCATAAATGATGTTCGACAATAAACTTCGGGCCGGAATCATTACCCCTTTGGTGAAACCCGATGTTCCGCTGGTGTACGAAATGATACTTAAATCTTCATCCTGATACTCGTCCAGCTCAAAGTTCTCCGGACTTGATTTTCCGGCAAACTCAATGGTAAAACATTTGGTCCACCGATCTCTTTCTTCCGGATGGAGAAATGAAAGTGCGGAGAAGTCTGTCAGGCTAACTACGCCTGTTATAGCCGGAATCTGTTCTCTGTTCAGTTTCTCAAACAGGGCATCGGCAGCAAAAAGAAATACCGATCCGGAGTGGTTCAGGATATGATGAATATCTTCGGGATTAAAGTCGGGAAGTATAGGAACTGAAACGGCTCCGTATCCTGAAATCGCTAAAAACGAAATGGCCCAGTTGGAAGAATTTCGCCCGAGCAACGCAATTTTATCTCCTTTCCGGATACCCGATTCGCGAAAATAGCAATGGATTTGCCTGATGATTTGCGCCGCTTCGCCATAGGTGCAGGTTGAACCCTGAAAGTCGGTAAAAGCAGGTAATTCCCAGTTTTCTTTGAATGCCTGAGCATACAATTCAATAAGTTTGTCTCGGTTCATATCAAGTTAGTTTCAAATTCTGGATTTCTCTTCGCCAATATCTTATGTAACTATAATTTTCAATTCAAATTCAATTCCGTCCGAAAGAGGGTTTTGACCTGAAAAAGGCTTTCCCGCGGACGGTTTCATGATCAATACTCTAACCGTTGGCTAAAGCCAACGGCAAAGGATATCGCTACGAATAAGCAGTTTCGCTGATTAAAGTATTATTCTTTGCCGTCACATTCATGTGACGGACAGGAATTTCCACTACCAAGTTCAGAGTGCCGTAGGTACGAGACATTTTAAAATCTACCCAATTTATTCAACTGTTTTCCCGTCATTCCTCAGTTATTCAAAGATTGGCTGTATCATAGATGCTAAAGGATGCTTAAACTTCTTTGACAATGCGTGCAACGCGCTTTACCACATCTTCCACCTGTTCAACGGAAGTTATGCCGATGGTCATGCAGTCAACGTTTTTACTGCCAATCACATATTTCAGCGACTTTTCGCGCTGACTTTCTTGTACCAATTTACCTTCGCCAAATATTTTCATCCCGATGATGCCCTTTCCGCTGTCGTGTGCTTTTTTCAGCACAGCCATTACTTCGTCGGGACTGGCATCCATAATTACACCTTCAGGATTTATTCGGGCCAGAATTACATCGACCCAAGGATCTTCGGCAGCAATTTTTAAGGCTGCGAAACTATGACATGAAAGGCCGACAGTTTTCACAATCCCTTTTTGCTTAGCTGCTGAAAGCGCTTCGATGTATGGTTTTTTTTCTTCCTGCCACTTCTCGTTGGTCATGCAATGCAAAAGCATAATATCGAAATAATCTGAGCCTGTTTCTTTCCTGAACCGATCGATGGTAGCCATTGGCGCGTCTTTATTCCAATCTTCGGGGCGGGTCCAGATTTTCGAAAGCAGGGTTGCTTTCTCGCGCGGAACTTCTTTCAGGATTTCTTTCACATTCTGATGCGAGCCATAAAGATCAGCGGCATCATAAAAAGTCATTCCATGTTCGCTGGCATAACGGGCAATTTTTACCCAATTCTGAATGCCCATCCGGGTCATGTCAGATGATTGTTTTCCGCCATGAGTACCGGTTCCAAGAGCCAGACGAGGAACAACCAAGCCGGTTTTTCCAAGTTTTACACGATCAATCGTTGAAATTGCCGGACTGATATACGACATCCCGGTAAACCCGGTTGTAGCAGCCGCAGCCCCTATCACACCGGTTTGAATAAATTGCCTTCTTGAAATTTGTGCCATATCGAATGAATTTAGTTGGTTATCGAAATACGAGCCAATTTGCAGTGCTTGTTTCCGGATATAACAACTGTACCGGAACTTTTGGCCGATGAAGATATGAAAATATTTTCAGGTTTTAATTTGTTGTGCGGTTAAACGACTGAATTTCAGTTGTTCAAAATTTGTTAGAAACCTGTTCGTAACAAATTATGCTGTACGAATGACAATAAAGAATCAGAAATACTTTTTTAACTATTTTTAGCACACATTTACACTTACAACTTTAAAGATTACATTATGAAGAAATTAGTCCTTGTTCTATTTGTTAGTTTGCTCACATTGGGCACATTTGCCCAGAATCTTCAAACTCATTACGACATGGGGAAAGATCGTGGTTACCTGACCACAACCGTTGAAATGTTCCGTCCGGATAAAACCGGGAACACCTTTTTCTTTATCGATTTTGATTACGGATCGAATGGGGTAAAGAATAGCCCTTCTCTATCCTATTTCGAAATTGCCCGTTGTTTTACGTTGGGTAAATCACCTTTTAGCTGGCATGTTGAATACAATGGTGGTTTGTTCAGACCGGCACCTGCTGTTGGTAGTTCAATCAGCAATGCATGGTTGACAGGGGTTGATTATTCATGGAATGCCAGTGACTTTTCAAGAGGTTTCTCATTAAAGGCTTTATACAAAAACATTGCAAATACGACTGATGCTAAACCAAACAACTTTCAGCTGACCGCTGTTTGGTACCTGAATTTTGCAAAAGGTAAAATGACTTTCTCCGGATTTGCTGATTTCTGGAGAGAAGGTCACACGGTTTCAAATGATGGTTTTAAAACTAATTTCCAATCAAAGGAATTCATATTCCTTACCGAACCTCAATTGTGGTACAACTGCACCAAGAAATTTGCTGTAGGTGGTGAAGTTGAAATAAGCAGCAATTTTGCAGGTCACGATGGTTTCATGATGAATCCAACTGCTGCGTTGAAATACACCTTCTAATCTGATATCCTTATGGAATTTATCACTAAATTTTTCAAGCTGCAGGAGAACAAAACGACTGTACGCACCGAGATCATTGCAGGTATCACTACCTTCATGACCATGGCTTATATTCTGTTCCTGAACCCGAATATTCTTTCGGCTACCGGAATGGATAAGAATGCTATCTTTTTTGCTACTGCTATTGCTGCCGGTTTTGTGACCATTGCAATGGGTTTGGTTGCCAACTTCCCGATTGCTCTGGCTCCGGGTATGGGTTTGAATGCTTTCTTTGCCACTGTAGCTTTAGCCGGAGTAGGAATGCCATGGCGGGTTGCTCTGGGCGCGGTGTTCATTTCAGGTTTGATCTTTATTCTTTTAACCGTTACCAAAGTTCGCCAGATCCTGGTTGTTGCTGTTCCTCATTCGCTGAAAATAGCGATTACAGTGGGTATCGGGCTGTTCATCACCATTATTGGTCTGAAATTGTCAGAAATTATGGCTGTTTCGGCTAACGTAATTCCTCCGACTTTGGAACATTTAAATGCTACCAAAGGTCAGTCGAACCTGTTGTTTTTCGAATGGAATATCGGACTGGGAAGCCTTAAAAATCCGGCCATGCTGCTTTGCCTGATTGGCCTGACAATTACAGCGGCTTTGATGGCTTTACGCGTGAAAGGATCGTTGCTGATTGGTATTATTGTTACAACCATTATTGGAATCCCGATGGGAGTCACCAAAATTGCTGAAGGTTTTTCACCTTTCTCTCTTCCTGATTTTTCGAACCTTGCAGTTTTCGAACTCGATATCAAAGGCGCTTTAAGCATGGGAATCTGGACCGTGGTGTTCACGTTCACTTTTGTTGAGCTGTTCGATACGTTCGGAACCCTTGTTGGTACGGCCAATAAAGCCGGTTTGATTGACAAAGATGGCAACTCGCCAAAAATCGGAAAAGCGATGTTGGTTGATGCCTTTGGTGTTTCTTTCGGAGCATTGATGGGAACCAGTACGGTGACTGCATACGTTGAAAGCGCTGCGGGTATTGGCGAAGGTGGACGCACTGGTTTAACTGCTGTAACAACCGGTTTACTCTTCCTTTTGGCCCTGGTTTTAGCTCCTCTGGCCACTTTAATTCCGAACGCTGCAACTGCACCAGCCCTGATTATTGTTGGTTTGCTGATGGTTTCGGCGATTAAAGAAATCGACTTCGACGATTTTACAGAAGGTTTACCTGCGTTTATGTGTATCATCATGATGCCGTTTACTTACAGCATTGCCAATGGTGTTGCTGCCGGTATTATTTTCTATACGATCCTGAAAGTGATCACCGGAAAAGCAAAGAAAGTACATTGGATGATGTATTTGCTTTTCGCCCTGGTTATGATTCGGTATGTATTCCTAACGGAAGCATCCTGATCGGAACTTAAAATACACGCACAAAAAAGCTCTTCGGAAACGAAGAGCTTTTTTTATGACACAAATGTCTCAATCAACGGTACCAGGGCGCGAAAAACTATCCGGTTAATTTGTTATTCGTTGATGATTTCGCAGATTACAATCGCTGACATTCTATAATCTTAAGTTATTCAGGTATTCACAAAAGGTATTTATCTAATATCTGGCGTTTTCAGGATTATTACTTCTGCTATTTGCTGAATAACTTAAGTTATTCACCGAACATCTTAAGTTATTCACCGAACATCTTAAGTTATTCATTAAAAATCTTGGGTTATTTATTAAACAACTTAAGTTATTCACTAAAAATCTAAGGTTTTTTATTAAACATCTGTAGTTATTATACAAATACGGGTACGTATTGAATGCGTTTGTTGAGTCCGGTTAAGGAATACTGAAGTTATTTAATAAATATCTTAAGTTATTTATTGAATATCTTAAGTTACTGATTGAATATCTTAAGTTATTATTTGAGTAACTTAAGATATTATTCCGATTTCTTAAGTTACCTTTCAGATAGCTATTGAATTCAATCAATCAATGTTATCGAAAGAACCTGTCCTTCGGGAAATGCTGGAAAGTTTGCAGTGGATAATGATGATTTGCAATCGTAACCTTTTAGCAAGGGATTTATAACTGCAACTGTCCCTTTGTTTTGGCTTTGGAATAAATGTAAAATTAGCATTGAGTTACAAACTTAGAACCATTTCCCCCTTCCCGATATTTATATCGGGACAGGCTGTTACAAAAGAGTCCCTGTGTTTGTAATATGAGAGGGAGTATCAAACTGAACTGATCCGGCGATTAACATTTCGCCGGATCAGTTGTTTTATAGCGGCTGGTTTTCAATTGACATGCGGGCGAATAAAATATGCTCAATACAAATAAAAGTTTGACAATCTTTAGGCTTCGCATTTTGTATTGTTTTTCTGAATATTTCCGGAATATTTTGAGACTGACAATACGAAATGCGAAAGATTAACTTCGTAAGTTTGAGAGAGACACTTAATTAAAAATCAACGATTTGAAAAATATACTAATCAATAATTTGGTTATTTAATAATATTCATAAATTTGAAGGAGTATTGCGTATATTATAGAGTTATGCGCCAGCTTATGGCGCAGCTTGATACATTAATCATTACATAAAAATTAAATACTATGAAATTTATTAAAGTAACTTCGGTATCAAATTACATAGAAGACTCGGACGACACATCAACCGCGACATTTTATCTAAACACGGACATGATAAAATTAATATCGTCAGACGGATCTATTTATCTGAAAACAATAGCCCCAGATTCAGAGTTAGACACGTTGTTTAACGGAGACATCGTATTCACCAAAATTAAAGTGCACCCTGACTCTTTGGACGAATTTCTGAATAACTTACAATAGACCTATAAATAGGTATTGACAGAAAATAAACAACCGACACCTCTCTGTTAGTCATTGTAGGCCATCTATGGTCTCTTTCTATGTTGACTATTTTTTTTACTAATATCATTTTGCATTTAAGATAAAATCCATAATTAATCCTCTAAAATTATGACACGATTAGAACTTACAAGTGTCGGGTTCGGAGTATCCGACATGACTAATCCAATGGGAATGTGCACATATGATATTCCGCCTAAAATTGACATGTTAATAGACAAAATACCTAACACAGACGATTCTGTAAATGTTAAGTTTCATTGGTCTTTTTCTTTAACACACATGGGACTTCCTGCGTTTACAACAAGATCATATTACGCCATTAAGACAAGCGTACCAATTAGCGAAATAGAAGATGAGTATTTGATTAACGCAATAAAGGACTCTTACTTACATTCAACTAAAGATGTGTTAAAAGAACAAAGAATAACAGAATTTCTAAAGCTTATAGACTTTCCTGCTTCTTTTGAGATCCTTGAAATCCAAGTTCTTCAAAATTGTCTGGACGCTTTACGGAATAGCCACTGTGAACAGTGATGTAATTATAGCTTTCCTTCCAACCCTCTTCTGTGTCATCCACGACCATTGCATATAGCAGTTCTGCAAACTTATCGTACTGCTCTTTTAGGGATAACCCATCTAATTCCGAGAAAGGAATGCTCAGTTTTATTGTAGCCATTTTGCCTTTAAATGAAAATTACAATGTTGATAATTGACAAAATAAAAGCCGAACGCATAACATCAGCTACCCGTCAATTTGGGAGTATGATGTGTAATTATCGGTCAGCATTTCGCTCGTGCAGCTTCGCAAAATTGAATGAGATTTGCACGTAATCCCAAACTGCGTGTAGCTTCCTACGTTAGCGGTCATCGTAGGGCGACACCGTAAACATACCTGACTAGACAAAATAATGCAAATGACAAAATACTTATGACAACGACAGAGAAAATAAAACAAGCAATAATAAACTTCGTAAAGGGTGGCGACAACAGCGACACCATACTATTAAACAAAGTTTTACACAAGGACTTTCGAGTAACTAACAATGGATTTATGGGAACTTCTGGAGTTACAATAATCGACAAACAAAAATATTTATCAAATATTAAAGATGGAATTTTTGGTGGATTACCAAGGATAATGAAAATTGAAAACATTGACCAAAGTGAAACTATTGCAATGGTCAAACTACGTTTAGAGAGTTCCGAGAATTCTTTTGTATCTTATAACTCATTAGTGTTGGATATTGACAACGAATGGAAACTTATTAATAATCTTGCAGTTGTTGACACAAAGAAATAAAGAGGTGATTTTGCCGACAGAAAACAACGAACCGCTAACTTCAGCTATCCGCAAGTCCGGCAGTCGTGGTTTTCGGTGGGCATCTTTCCGACCAGGCAGCTTACCCCTTCGCCGGCGCGAACATCTAACCGGTGTCCAAATCAGCTACAAGGACAAGAATTAAAGGTGAACATTATTTAGCAGAGACGCCCAAATTGTAGAGACGGCCAAATTGGGCGTCTCTACGGTAGATTATTAATATGATTGAATAACAGTTGGCACGGATTGCAAATCCTCGCCAGCAAAGTCAATCGATAATGATTAAAAAAGCAACCAATAACAGTTAAATATCATCTATTGAAAAAACTAAAAGATATGAGAACAAATAATTTTAAGGGATTGTATTACTTACTCGCGATTTTAAGCTTTTGCTCGTGTGAAAAGAATGATGGACTATATAATAATCTTAAAGATATTGATACAGAAATAGGGCTTTATGATTTTTATCTTTATGACGTAACTAAAAATGAAAATATCAGGATTACTTCAAGTCCAGATAAAATAGAGTCTTCATATTCTATTTCACCTGATAGTAAAAAGATTCTTTACACTAATGATAGTGGAATTTGTATAATGAATATTAACGGATCAGAGAATAATGTAATTATTTCAAAAGGTTCAAGTCCCTGCTTTTCACGTGATGGACAGAAAGTAATATTTATTGATGAAAATAAATTGTTTTCGATAAATATTGATGGGTCAAACAAATCTCAAATTGTTAATGCGGATTTTGCTTTATGGTATCCTGTATTGTCTAAGGATGGTAAAAAAATTGCGTGTAGTTCAGACAGAGGTTTATGTATTGTCTCAATGGATGGTCAAATAGATATTATCTCTGCTTCAAATAGTGCAGATTGGTATGATTGGTCCTCTGACTCAAAAGAGCTATTTTATAGTAGATTTATATCTGATAATTTTGCACAGATTTATAAATATAATGTTATTGAGAATAAGGAATATCAACTTACCAACATCAAAAAGTATAATTATAGCCCTATGTGTAATTTATCAACTAATGATATCATTTTTTCTTCCTCTCATGCCGATTACGGAGGTGATTTAGTTTTAATGAATACAAATGAATTAAATATAAATACAATCCTGCATAAGGATAATATTAGTTCTCCTTTCTGGTCTCCATCAGGTAATGCTGTAACATTTATAACTGAAAATTCAAATTTAGCTATAGTTGATAAGGATGGTGGTAATTATCGGGTTATCAACGAGATTCCTGGGGCTTGCATGAGTCCAATTTGGTCTCCAAATGGTAAGTTTATCTTATATTACCGTGCGTTATTATACAATTAATAGCCATGTAAATATCTACGCAGCCTGAAAGGCATTTAAGTATTAACTAGCCGCTAGAGCTGATATCTAATCCAATACAAAGCGGTCTTTTTACGAAAGCATCGGTCATAAAAAAAGCTCTCCGTTTCCGAAGAGCTTTTTTATAGCGTTTAACCGGGTAATTACTTTTTCTTTTTGCGCATGAAAAAGAACGCAGCTCCACCAATAACAACAACACCACCAACGATAGCGTAAGTCATAGTATTCGATGATTCGTTGGTTGCTTCTTCTTCATAATAAACTGGATCCATGGTGTCAATAGAAATGGTATCTTTTGGTTCTTCAGCAACTGCAGCTGAATCTTCCTGAGCATACGATTTGGTCATTCCACCAACAAACATCAAGCCTACAAGGGCCAACATAAGTGATTTTTTCATTGCTTCAATTTTTAATAGTTATTTTAATTTCAGTATCAGTTCGTCATACTTTCGGGCAATATCCGGGTCCGATTTCCGGTATGTATCAGCCAGCGCTTCAAGAGCTGGTTTGTATTTCGAATTCAGCTTCAGGCAATCTTTCAGAATTTTACGCGCCTTCAGAACATTGGTTTCAGCATAAATTCCGGCTAGTTTGGGGTAAACACGATAGTATTTCCGGTTTGCCCCGATTGTTCTTTCGTAAAAACCGGCAGCTTTTTCCGCCTCTTTATTCTTCAGCGCCTCATCTCCCAACAAGGTTAATGCTTTTTCGTATTCCGGATTAATTTCCAAACACTTAGTTAACATTTGATGAGCCTGATCCTCTTTCCCGATAGCCAGTAAAACCTCTGCAAATTTATAACAGATCAGCTCATTCTGAGGGTCAGATTTAAAAGCATTTTCAAATAACAACGCAGATTTAATGTTATCGCCTTTATTTTGTTCCTGAATGCCAGCTAAATCGTCTTTTGTAACCCGCTCAACGACTGCACAAATCGGAATTCCATCGGCAAAGATAGTATGAATTGTATTGGATGGTGGCCAAATTTTATTTTTAAGTTGGAAAGGCGGAATATAACTGTTGGCAACAATGACATAATCCCAGTTGTATTCGCTCCGGTTTTGCCAGGGGAAATACACAAATTCGATGGCTTTATTGTTCCTGAAATACCATTGGATGGGGAAATTACCACCAACAACAATTTCTGCTTTATTGGGCTTGCTTTTCAGGTATTCCTGAAGCCATTCGGCGCCTTCGCGCATACTGTGGTAATAATAGTCGGTTTCGTAATTTCCGTAGGCGCCCTTCAGCCCTCCGGTAAGTTGGTTATAATACAGGTAATAATACGGATGGTTGGCGGCCATAAACCGCACCGGATGAACAGCCAATACCAGGAACAGAACAATTGCCGAAACGCGAACCAACTGGTGTTTATATCGGGCAATAAGGGCATGAATGCCCAAGGCGGCAATCAGCACAATTCCGGGGTAAACAAACAAAAAATGGCGCCACGAACCATATAAATTCGATTGTATCAACACCACAAAAACGATTGGGAACAGAATGCTGAAACCCAAAAGAGACAGTTGCAATTTTTGGCTGACAGAATAATTTTTTTTGACATTCAGGAAGAAAGCGACCACGCCCGCAAAAACAACAACCGGGATGGTAATTGCCATGTATTTGGGTAAATAGTACCACGGATGGAAGTCGGACCAGTCGAAATGCCCCTCAAAGATTTGCCTGATGGTTATCGGGTAATTCGACATGACCTGGTACGATTTCCATGGATTGAGTATCGGGTTTTGCAGCCCATATGGCCAAAGAATCAGCCCCAACATATATCCTGAAATTGAAATTCCGAAGACGAGCATCAATTGGTTTTTCAGGTATTTTAAATCTGGTTTATTTTGCTGAACCCAATCCAGGGCAAATTTCAGGAACATGAAAAACCCGAGATAAAATATGACCAGAATTCCGCCTGCACGTATTCCAATGGATAAGGCGATGCTCAGAATAAGCAGTAAAATGTCTTTTTTCGATGCTTTTGCTTGCGTAAAAATCACCCGCAGCGAATAATAAATACTTGAGATGTAGGCCAACGCAAAAGGAATATCTTTCAGGTTATTTTGTGCATGGCCAAGGAATCCGGGGGAAACCGCAAACAGAAGCAATACCAGAATCGCGGCTCCATAGCCCGAAATGTAAGCCGCAAAAAGGGCTGTAACCACAACGGTTAACCACCCTGAAATGCTGCACATCAGATGCCTGAAAGTGTATATATCTTCAATGCCGAACCAATGAATTAAGACGGTGACCAGGTTGTCGAACGATTGGCCGTAATATTTAAGGTGAGTTTTGGGTGTATCGAGTGAAGACTGATCTTTACCTAAGCTGCTGAAATAGCTGTACACCATTTCCGATTGTTTGTAATGTACTTCTTCGTCGCCCGAAATACCGGCATCGCGACTGATCAGCAACATGGCAAACAGCATTGCCAATGCGAGAATCACGAAAACCAACTTCAGCTTCTTTTCTCCCATTATTCAGTTTCGGCATCGTAAAATTTCCTGACCAGGTAGATGGGCCTGTTTTGGGATTCCTTGTAAATCCGGTAAACATATTCGCCCACAACACCCAGAAATATAAGCTGAATGGAACCCAGAAAGTAGATGCTTAACACAGTTGACGACCAACCTAACACCGACCATCCGAATAATTTATCGACCAGGGCATACACTCCCGCAAAGAAAAAGACAATGGTGCCAATGGTTCCGAGAAAAAGACAGACCTTGATCGGAAAATTTGAGAACGAAAAAATAGCATCGGCGCCTAAAAGGATCAGTTTGCCGAGAGACATTTTAGGTTCTCCTTCCAAACGGTCTTCGCGGATATAATCAACATAGCCTTGTTTAAACCCGATAAACATGCGCAAACCAGGCAGATACCGAATCGTTTCTTTCATTTGTAGCATGGCATTTACTGCTGCACGGTTCATGATTGAAAAATTGCCCGCGTTTTCCATATCCTCCATTCCTGATGCCTGTTTGAAAAAAGCATGGAATAAATTAGTCGCAATTTTCAGTCGTTTTCCCTTTCGTCCTTGCCGTTTCCCACTAACAATGTCAAACCCTTCTTCCTTAATCTTTCGGTACATTTCGGCCAGCAATTCGGGCGGATCCTGAAGATCGCCGTCCATCATCGCAACATAGTTCCCCATAGCCATTTCGAGTCCGGCCGTAAAGGCAGCCTGATGCCCGAAATTTCTGGACAAATCAACAATCTTTATTCTTGAGTATTGTTTTCGTGCTTCAATTAGTTTCCGGAGAGTGGAGTCGGTACTGCCATCGTTTATAAACAGAATTTCATAGTTTGGAGTAAACGATTCAAGCGCTTTTGCCGAACGGGAAACTAGTTCATCGATCAGACCCTCTTCATTATAAACCGGAATTATGAGTGAAAACATAGTCTTGTTTATTTAGACAATTCATTATTTCCTGAAGGGATTTTTCTTTCTGAATCAGGGTTAATTATGGGTTAAAGATACAGATTTTCATGTGTAAATACCACACCGATAAAGATGGCCGAAATCGTGTAATTTTAAAAAACTGCCAGTTCAGGAGATTGATTGCTCCTTTGCTGGCAGTGTTGGTTGGTTTAGAAAAGCATCCCAATTTTCAGGATGAAAAGCGTGTACTGAATATTGAATTATAAATGATCAATTCTTTTAATTACCGAGCCTGACTTATGCTTTGTGGGCTGTTCCCGGAATTGGCACTTCAAACTGCATATCAACCGGCCCGAATTCAATTTTCTCTGGGCCAAGATCCATGTCTGATTTAAAAATCTCTTCCCAGGTTACTTTTTTCCCGGTGTAAGCTGAAGTTCTGCCCATTATCGCGGTTAACGTTGAATTAGCGGTTGCTTCTGCCTCATTTACATATCCGCCGGTACGGATGGCATGAACCAAATGCATGTGTTCCTGCACATATGCCGGAATCTTGATGGAGTTGGTTTCGTTCCCGTTTTCATCCTTTGGATATTCAAATTTCCATTTTACCGATCCGTCCATATTCCAGATTGTATTTACACAATTGGTATAACCTTCGGTTCCCATGATGAATTCACCTGTATTGTTGGCGCAATTATCTATTTCACGACACATGCTGTGCGAGAAAAAGCCTTCGCCATAATCAAAATCAACGCTGAAAAAATCGTACTGATCGCCGGTTATCCGACGTGCACGGCCTCCATAGCCAACAGCGCTTTCAGGCGGGCGCCCTACAAACCAGTTGATCACATCAATGTTGTGAATGTGTGTATCTAAAATATGATCGCCGCATAACCAGCAGAAATTGTTCCAGTTACGAACCATATAAGTCATATCGTCCCAGCCTTCTTCGCGGGTACGGAACCAAACATGGTTCTGGTTCCAGAATGCCCTGGCAGAAACAAGTTTTCCAATGGCTCCATTGGCAACTTGCTTGTAGGTTTCGATGTAATCTTCCTGGTGACGGCGCTGGGTTCCGGTAACCACGTTCAGTCCGACAGCCTCAGCCTTTTTGCCACTGGCAATAATCGACCGGATTCCGACAGGATCGACTGCCACCGGTTTTTCCATAAAGACGTGCTTATTTTGAAGGACAGCTTCCTTAAAATGATCAGGCCTGAACCCCGGTGGGGTTGCCAGAATAACCACATCGACATCGGGCAAAGCCATTATTTTTTTATAGGCATCGAATCCTGAAAAGCAGTTTTCGAGCGGAATTTCCATTTTCAGCTTGGCAAAACGCGCTCTGCAATCATCCACTTTATCCTGAAAGGCATCGGCCAGGGCAACAATATGCAAATCGGGTCCGGCACTAATAAAGTTCAACGCAGCGCCTGTTCCACGGTTGCCGCAACCAACCAGGGCCGCACGCAATTTTTTCCCTTTGGGGGCTGCTTTCAAAATGGGCGGTAACCCAAGTTCTTTGGCTGTCTTTGCTTTTTTGCATCCCGAAATGGCACTACTTACGCCCAATAATCCTATGCTTGCCAAGGCGGTCGATTGAAGGAACCGTCTTCTGTTAAAACCTATCTTGTTATTTTCCATCTGGATGTGTTTTTCTAATTTACATTTTCATCAACTTCACAAACTACCCTAAAACCTATGTCGACACAATCGGAATACCACCAAATGCTCTTCGGCATTTGCGGATCGGTGACGAGCCAAGCCTTGGTTTTGGTAAAATCGCGTGCTGCGCTTCTAACGTCTCTGGCATCGCTCTTGAAAGAACCGCCCCTGATCACATGCTCCTGCCCTCTTTTAGGCCCTTTGGGATCTGTCGCTCCCTTTTTATACGCAGCATAAGCCGTGGGCGAGTAGTAGTCGGAACAAAATTCATAGACATTACCCAACATATTTTTCAGCCCAAAAGCATTTGCTTTTACCGAACCGGGCTCAACCGTATGTGATGGACTGGTTGCTTTGTAGGCAACGTACGAATTGATAGTAGTTGTATCGGCACCAAAAATCTTCCTGAAAAAGCCATCAGAAGTATAGTCTTTCGGACTTCCTTCAAAGAAATAAGGTGTTTTGGTACCTCCACGTGCTGCATATTCCCATTCAGCTTCTGTTGGAAGCCGGTATTTCTTTCCGGTAACTTTCGATAGCCACTGGCAGTATGTATTTGCGGCTTTCCACGTCATGGTAATAGCCGGACGCGAACCTTTTCCCCATCCCTGGTCGGGCGCTCCCCACGGTGGAGTTGGGCCTGAAATCGCATCTACATTCTCGTTTACCTCGGCTTCTTTTCGTCCCTGTGAAGAGGTTGCTTTAAAGAACTCAAGGTATTCATCCCAGCTCACTTCTATTTTAGCCATGAAAAAGCGGGATACTTTTACCGGGTGCATTGGACTTTCATCAGGTTTATGGAAAGGCTCTTTTTTCGAACTTCCCATGATGAACTGGCCTGCAGGTATAGCTACCATATCGAATGTCAAACCGGTTCCCGGAACTTTTTCGGTAAAGCTGGCAAAGCTGGTAACCGGAGTCGCTTCAGTATAAACCTGAACATTTTCAGTAACATTTACTCCAAAATTGTCATCGTGCGCATGTTTGGCATTCGGGTCAAAATGGCCAACATCAAGGTGACAATTCAAACAACTAACCTCTGTTTTGCTTGTCAGATAATTCAGATGGGCATTCTCTCCTTCAATTGTGAGGGTCTTGGGAAACAGATTTTTATGGCAATTTACACACGATTCAACATAGGTGAATTTCTTAGCCATGTC
This sequence comes from Bacteroidota bacterium, assembly GCA_023251455.1. Taxonomy (GTDB): domain Bacteria; phylum Bacteroidota; class Bacteroidia; order Bacteroidales; family Prolixibacteraceae; genus Aquipluma. The sequence continues at coordinate 13,413 of JAHEYT010000044.1, read as the reverse complement.
GAGTTTTCGTTTTGCTTCCCACTTATATTCTGCTGAGTCTTTGAACAGATAGCCATAAACATCTTTGGCTCCATGTTTTGCTTTGGCAAATAACATCCCATGTCCTTCAGGCGGAAGGTGACATTCGGCACAATGCACAATTATTCCTGCCTTGTTATCGTAGTGAGGTGAAAGTTTCCAGCTTTGTTCAGCATGAGGGTGAACATGGCACGATGCACAATATTCGTCGCTTGAGGTATATTTTGCGACTTTGCTTCCGGCGAACATAAAAGCTCCCCCAATAATCAGTCCCACACCAATCACTACCAAAAAGGCTCTTTTGCCGGAAAACAAATTACGTACAGAATTCCAAATCTTCATCCAAAAGTATTGTTATAAATTAATTGACAATTTGAGCGTTCGGATGGAACTCCATGTCAGAAGTATTCCACCCCGAAATCTATTTTATCCTATCTTTTTGTGCCAAATCGTTTTTAATCCTTATTCAACGGCATAGTCGTTTCATAGATAAACGTTTTGAACAGATCCTATTTCCGGCAATCCGGAATAAAAATCGTTGCACAAATGTAATACACGGCAGTTAGCGAGGTTTTAGCTGGTGTTTACGGGCGGGTTAAGGCTAGGTTATTTCTGGGTTAATTTTATGCCTGAATTGAAGTTAGCAAAATTACCAAAACATTGATATTAAGCTAAATTTACGATCAAAAAATAAAATTAACCCTGCTCAAAAACATTTTTTTCTCAGGCAATCAATTCTTCAAATTTAATCGAAAATTTCTCCCCATAAAGCTCTTCGTAGAGAAGGCAAAAACGATCAAAAGTAAAGCGAGCCAGATTATAGTTGTTCTGTTTAATCAAAACTTTCAGTTTATAGGCCAATGCCTGATCGTTTACAGGATCAGTCACCAGAATACGATCGGTCAGTTTCAGGATTAACTCGTTGTCGTTTTCAACGCTTAGTTCATTGATAAACTTCAGGAGAATATCAACGATGTTGTTTCCGACAAAACCTTTAAAATCATCGAGCCAGTCGTACGATTCACCTTTAAAAAGTTCACCTTCCTGAATGATGTGATAGAAGTTCAGGTTAAAATCGGTGTCGTGAATTTTTTCGCGTTTCAGGAGTTTTAAGCACTCCACGTAATCGCAATACACATTACCGCCAAAGGCCATCGACCATCGATCGATATGGAAATTGATCTGCACGGAATCAAGAGCCTCGATGATGAGGCGGAGTTTCCGGATGGTAACACCACGGCTGTTTTTGGCGCTTTGAGACGAATGCCCCAACCAAAGAATATCGGTCAGTTCTTTGGTTGAAATGCCATTTTTATTCCGCTGCGAGTATAAGAGAATAATGAGAAATAATTGCTTCAGTTTGGGTGTGAACTGGCTACTGATGTCGGATCCGTTTTTGTCGAGTACTTTAAAATCGCCGAAAAGCTGGATGTAATTAGCTTCCGGTTTGTGAATAACGGCACTTTCTATACTCCTTATTTTGTCGGCTGGCGTAGCTTGCTTTTTCAATTTCCGGAATGGAATTTTTAAATAGGCCACCACCAGCAACGATAAGATAAACAGTGCAATCAAACTTCTGGACAAAATGGGATAAAGAATAAACACATTCTTTATGGGGACAATTTCAATCACTTCTTTGCTCATTCCCCAAATTTCTTCTTCGCCCAAATCTCTCGACCAGATACTTAGGTTATCGATAGACCCATACATATAGGAAAGTCGATTAAATCCGGCCAACCCAATATATAAGTTGTCTCGACCTTTGTATGCCGGATGTCCGAGTGACCGGCTATCTAATTTACCATTCAAAAAGATAGCTTGTTCTCCACTCAGCTTGTTGTATCTCCATACCAGATGGTACCATTTACCAGCTTCAAGAGCAGTTTTGCCCCTCAGGTCGTTGTTGAAAAATCCGAAATATGGCTTTTGATCCCGGATCAAAAGGTGAATTCCTTGCTGATAGGTACTGGTCTTTGTACCAAGAATGCAGTAGTCTTCTTTATTGGGCAGATATTCTTTAATCTTCACCCAGGCAGCAACCGTAAAGTCGTGATCGCGAATTTTGAATGATTCGGCACCTGGAAGTATGATATATTTCTTTTCGTCAAAAAGTGCAACTGAAGATCGGATTGAGTCGTTCTCGAACTTAACATTATACGGTTTTCCATCAAATCCGTTGATGCTGAAATCGTGGCTCTCTTTGGCAAAGGTATAATGGCCTTCCAGATTATCCGTAATTTCCATCGATGTAGCCACAAAATGCTGAATAATGCTTTGACTGGGTTCGTTAAATGTAACGGTTTCAGGAGTAAAGCGGAATCCCGGACTTTTAGGTGTTAATGTAAGGTTATCACCCGGACCAACAGGGAAACAATACTTTCCGCTTGTCAGGCTTCCGGTTTTTTCCCAATTCACATAATCGAGAACCTGGGCATTGTAAGTGACTGTTCCCTTGACATTTCTAAAGCCGCGCAAATAGGAAACAATGCCCAAAACCCAACTTTCGTAACGGTCGAGCATAATAAAATTAGGTGTTTTACCCGTATTTGCCCACGTATTTTTAATGTGCTCTATCAAATACGGATTTTGGTTGGTCTCGTATTTGAGGTTATTCACATTGTCACTTTTTCGGGGGAAATTGTAGTCGTTGTAAATCAAGAGACTATTCTTGGGGTCACCTTTCAGAAATTCGCCTTTGAAAACAGGCGCTTCCCAAATCGAGAAGTACGGTTCAACAGCGTGGTTCCAAACATAGTGAAGCCAATCAGGGCTGTTGCGGTGTTCCTGCATCGAAAAAACAACCAACCGCTTGTTTTCTTCAATCATGGTTTTTACAGGTGCCCAACCTTCCTTTGCATCGTAGGTATAGAGGTACTGATTGATTCCCAATTCCTGAAAGATATCAGTCAGCTCGATAATGTTCGTGCTGAAATCAAGGAAAAGAGTCAGTATTTTATCTGGCTTGTTTTCAAGGTAATTCTTGATTTCGTGTATGGTTTGCCGGAAGGAAATAGAAGAGCCATCAGCCTTTTTAATCATGAGCTGGTTCTGCTGTTTTTCCCATTCGAGATAAAACCTGAATCCACCTATATTTTGATCGAGAAGTTCATGAATGCCTCGTGTTTCGCTGAGATTAGCATCAACACCCGAAAAATTCGAAATTACGAAAATGGTTTCATCGTATAATTTACTGGTTGTGTTGTCGCTGGCTTTGGCGCTAAATACCAAAACAGAACATAGCCAGCAAAGCAGTAAACCAACGCAACGAATTTCTCTGTTCATCAGAATTATTTTAGATACTCAAAACCAACCACTTGTTTGAAAAATTAACCCACCAATTAACCCACCTGAAAACAGTTCAAAAATAGTTTTCTGATTCTAAAATCTCAAATTTAGCCGATTTATTCACCAATAAAGAAACATTGCAAAAAATTTATATTTTTGTGGCTCGAAAAGGGCTGTTAGCTCAGTTGGTTTAGAGCATTACCTTGACAGGGTAGGGGTCACTGGTTCGAATCCAGTACAGCCCACTTTTTAAAACTAGATGTAATTGATATTCAGTAAATTACAGTTTATTAATTTACTAATTGCACAACATTTGCACAACTCATCATAAAAAGATAATTTTTTGTGCAATTTGAATTGTGATTCTTGCCAGAGTCACAACATTTGGACGAGAAAAAAGAGAGTTGCAAAGGTGGCTCTCTTTTTTCTTTGGCACGGATTAATACCAAAACCTAAATACCTGTTGTTTTGATGGGTTATCGATGGATTTAGTTCAACTGTATTTATGTGGTTAAAATTCAAAGTTTTCTGAATCGCTTTATTTTACCTTAGAAAGTCTTCTTGTAGCTGGGTTTGATGCTGAAAGTTTTATCGTGTTCTAGGGCACTCAGAATATGAAACATTTATCAAATACCGGAAGTATGAGCCTGAGAAGAAAAAAGAGGACATGAATAAAGCTTTCAAAGGATATGTTGATCGGATAAATGAGATGAAAGCGAAAAATTGAGATAGTATTTGTTACTTTTTTCTTTTGTTTTCGTCTATTTTATGTGCTGTAAGATCTAATTAGATGAAATAATTTAATACTTTTACACAGGTAACTGTTGAAAAGTTTAAACATTCTTTATAGGTATTTGTTCTTCTTTTTAAGAAAATAAGATTTGAATACATTAAACATTAGAAACTTAAGAGGCCAAAAATGAATTAATTATTCGTATTAATGTTTAAAACTTTGTATATTTATAGAAAACTTTAATACTTTTGTGCCGGTAAAACAAGATGGGAGACAGAAAAATGAGCAATTTTTATGAACAACTTAAACAATATTTTGAGAATACTCCTCAAAATCAAGTGTTAGAAGATTGGGCTAAAAGCAAAGAATTTGACAATATTGGGCCTACAGTTGAAGAATTTATTACTTATTCTCAGCAATATAACACATACACTAATAATTCAAATAATTGGTGTAAACAAAATATTAATGAGCAACTAAGCCCGAATTTTACTTCGGGCTTTTTTATTAACACTAACTTATCAGTAAATGCAAAAAGCCGCTTTTTCTATAATCTCGTATAGGTTTGACAATGTGAGTATTTGTCTTTCTAATCATCAGTCCAATGAGATTTCTTTAGCATTTGAGACTAAAGGGATATATGATGAAAAAGAATCAATTTATGAATTAATCTTTTCAGTTAAAGCCTTTAATGAAGGAAATATTGAAAAACCATTTGTAAATGTCGAATGTGTGGGATTGTTTAAATTTGAAAACGTTACAACAATCGACGAAGTACCGGATTTTTTTTACAGAAATAGTATTGCCATCTTATTCCCATTTGTAAGAGCTTATGTGAATATGATAACTGTTCAAGCTAATGTCCCTGGAATAATGCTTCCTACATTAAACCTTACATCTCTTGAATCAGAACTTAGACAGAATACTATTCTAAAATAATCTCTACCTGTGGCTAATAAAAATGTTTTTCAAACACTTGAAGATCGGGGAAATCCTGACGAGATAGAAAAACATGGACCTTATGTTTGTAAAAGAGAAAGTGCATGGTTGGGTGTAGGATATTATTTTTGGGATACATTCATTAATAATGCACATTGGTGGGGAATTGAAGGGGCATGTTATAGAAATGGCTACGTAATCTGCAAGGCAGAGTGTGATTTTAATATTAAAGATTGTTTTGATTTAGTCGGCGAGACTGATCATATTCAGATGTTTCATGATACCGTCGATTTAATGAAAAAAAAAGGCCTATTAACTAGCAAAACGACGGTATCTAGAGTTATTAATTATTTAATGGATGATCTTAAAATATTTAATTATAATGCAATTCGCGCATATGGGGTCCATAGTAAGTCTAAGAATTCAAGATATAATTCAATAATTTATTTTAATCCTTCAAGAGTTCAGTATTTGGATGTTTTGCCGGCGATTCAATTTTGTTTTTTTAAAAATGATGTTATGGCCTTGTGTAATTATAAAATCGTCTATCCTTCCGAGTATATAGATGGGTATCTAGTGTAATATTTTCAGTGCTAGCGCTAAACAGATACCGCCAGAACAAGCCTCGCATTGGTGCCGGGCTTCTTGCTTTCCTGCAGTTTTGTAATTTTTGAGGATTCGGGATCTCATAATTTTAATCGCACCAAAGGAGACGAAATATCTTTTGGCCTGATTCTACTTCTCATTTCTGCTTTCATGGCCTGCGAAAAATGTCTTGAAATCCTTATCGTTTTTTCATAATGATCATCTTCTGCTTGGGATTTCTGATGATAACATATCTCTATTTCACTGCAGTTATCATGCTGAAAAATGGAGCTCAGTAACACCCTATCTGAAAGTCCACAAGAATGCCCCATTATTTCAACATTATATTCATCCGAATTTATAAACTCAAGTAAGCTCCTATAATTATTGTTTTTTAAGTAGCCAAAAGATTTAAAATTCTTGAGGTATTCATCAACATTAATGCTCTCGAGCTTTCCATAATCTCCATGCATTTCATCGCCATATCCAAAAATTACCTCATTTGTCGGATCATTTAATTTTCCGTGGATATTCATAATTTCAATATTCTGTGCCTTGGAAATGTATTTTTCAATTGTGGAGGTATAATTGAAATTGAGAATTAAATATTTGCTCTTGATGTTCTTCACAATGGGTACGAAATGATGACTTACATCTTCTATTTGACTAATTGATTTGGGCAGTTGAACAAGATATTCTACTAGTCTTTGTTTCAAATAGTCAAATTGACTATTCAAACTTTTAATTGGTCCTAGGTTTTCGCTGCCATGTTTTGAGTGTAACAAAACAATCTTATAATACTCGGATTCAATGTCAACCCAGTTAAATTCTCTTGATTTACTAATTATCCCTGTAATAAAAGTGTTTATTGGTTTTAGCTGAATTCCAAACGACTCAAGAACATTAAAAAATTTTGAAATACTATTTATTTGGTCCAAATCACTGCCGTTTCTAATGAACCCAGGCCCCTCTATTTTAATTAATTGGTCTGTAAAAGTTTCTGAACGATTCTTTAAATATAAACTCTCTCTTAGATACCATAACAAAAAATCATTATAACTAGTCTTTAATCCATGGGCAAGATCAAACCCATTACCAATAATATATAGAGTATTCATTAGTTAATTGATTTTTTATAAAATTAAAACATTATTGAATGCAGTAAACGTTTTAGGTGGAACTAGTTGAATGAATATTTACCGATTCCGGATCTATCACCAAAAACAAAAGCCCGGCAATTAACCAGGCTTTGTCATTTATGTTGTATTTTATACTTAATCAGGAATGATATAAGGAAACTTCCGGGATGATTTCCGCATCATGGCATCAATTATGGTATTTATATCACTTCCCAGGCTGCGGGCAAGTGTTTTTTCATATTTCCAAAGTAAGTCACCAGTTTTTCCATCATTAATGTTTATGGTACATTTACCCGAATTGGTTGCTCCATAAAAACCAACAACAAGGCCTAAAGCGATTGAGGCACCGTCAGACATTGGCTTATCTGTGCTGAGCGAACCGGATATTACGCCATCTACCTCAAGCATTTTTGCTAACTCTTGACTTGTATAACTTTCAATATTTGCATTAGTAATATTGTTCTTCATTAGAATGGCATTCGTTTTTGCCACATCCTGAAAAGTTACCGCAAATCCTTTATCTTCTCTTTTGCTTAGAAAATAGGTCTGCATGGCACTCTGAACTGATTTACCCTGGTCGAGCTGAAGCTTGTCAAATTGTTCTTGTCCCATTTTTTCAATTTGTTTGGGACGTAGCATAACAGATGCCTTAAAGGGAATAATTGCTAATATTTTATGATCTTTTGATAAGGAGGCAAAATCGGGATTGGTATAAATCTCTTTCGATTGTGAATACCCTAGAAAGCCGAATAAAATAAAGCAGATGATCAAAATTTTTGTTCTCATAATTGATTGGATGGGTTTGTTGATTTATTGATAACCAAATATACTGATAAATATTGTTGCTATCCAAAAGAAAAGATAGGCGAGAGAGTTAATCAAAATGAAATTTTGTATATTTCGGTAGTTAAAACAGCGTCCCCGCGCACAATACAAACAGAAAAGCCCTGCATTATTGCGGGGCTTTTCTGTTTTGCTGCAGTACCTAACATCTTGCCGGATCCGGAAGTTGAACCAACAATTCAAAATTAGCTATTGACTTTAATATTTATTTGTTGTAATTTTAATTCTCTTTGTTTTTTGCGACGTCCAGGGGTGGAACGTTCATGTATAAGTTAAAGCCCTGCATCCGTGCGGGGCTTGTTTGCTGCTCAAGTGCCCAAACTTAAAGAATTTCAGAAATTGATGTGATTGTTAAACCTCGCGCTCCGTTGACAGACAGCGTAAGAAATATCATTGCATCCAGTATCGTTACAGTTGGATTGATTATCTCTGTTTTTATAATTACCTGACTATCTGTTAATGCGGTTTTTTTTTCGCATTCGATACGATAATTACCGTATCGCTTTCATTGACAGAAATTACAGATTCAAATTCCTTTTGTTGATTTTAACAGAATAAATCCATTATTTCATCTGTGAGACAAATAAGATAGCCCCGATTATACTTCCAATCAAGTATATTATAGCAATAACTTTAATCGTGTTGACTCCTTCGCTAATCTTATCAATGCGACGGCGCATGAATGACTGGTGCATAATTTGAAACTCAGGGAAGTTCTGAATGATACTTTCGGCCAACTTTCCAGGATCTTCAGCCTTAGTTTCTTTCTCGTGTTGAATGATTTGTTTTTGAAGCTCGTCATATTCTTTGGCGTCCAAATCGGATTGATAACCCCACATCAAATACTTACACAGTGTTGATTTTTTCATTGAATTGGATTTTAGCATCTGCAATATACTCAGATTTAACAATACGAATAAAGGCTTAAACAATTTTTATTGCAAAGCGTTTAAAAATGAAAACATGCAAAGATGAAAAAAAAGGAAGTCATTAAATTGCTAATTGTATCAATCGGTTTGGAGCCGTTCGAGGTGAAAAAATATAAGGTTAAGGGTGGAGCAAAATCAAAATCAGCATGGAGGGGTAAGGGTATCAATAGTGAAAATGATGTTGTAATTGATTTCGCTGAGAAAGAGGGCTTTAAGGATGCGGTTAAACAAATTTTAGTTCAGGCTAAATCAATCGAGTCAAGTGTTGGTGAGGTTGATTAGATTTTAACCTCCGATATCCTTCAGAAATTCGTTTAATTCTTTGTATTCCAATTTTTCGGAAGCCATTGGAGAATTGGGCATGACTCCTGTACCGGATAACTTTCCGACAGTTTGGTAGTTCAATAACTCGTGGTGAAACGGTTCTCTGAATGGTTTTGCTGTTGTTTGATTAAACCCATCAATTAACCACATATCGGCCATTTCTTCATTCAAAATAACTGGCTGTCTTGGACCATCACTAACAGGATGAACGTTATGAATTTTTGACATAACAGGATTTGCAGCGGTAGTAACAATTGAAAATGATAATACAGGCGTATTTGTTGATGGAAGTATTCGTTCAGCCCAGATACCTGCCAAAGCAAACTGCTCCGTATCTTTCATGCTGATAAAAAAAGGATATTTTGCTTTCCCAACTGTGTGATGTTCATAGAATCCATTTACGTAGATTAAGCAATGATTCCTGGTTGAATAATCTCTGTAGGCGGGTGACCAGTACATTTTTTCAATCGTTGCATTCAATGTGTTGTATTGTTTCCAAAATAAGGTTGGATCTTCCTTATCGAATGTTTCTGGCACAAGTCCCCAGGTTGCAACTCGTGGATCAGAATCAGGTCCGGGATAAATTAGTAAATTGGGGTGGGTGAACCCCGAAACATGATAATAGTCGGAAACTCTTACTTTATCTAGCGCCTGTTCGATTTTCTCGTCACTTAGGTTTTTGAATCGCTCTCTATTTCTTGCTCTGACCATTTGTGACCAGCGCAAAGATTTGATATTGTAGCACATAAATCAGGCTTTAATGGTTAATATTTCATCAATTCTTGTTGTATAACGCGGTGATAGCCTTTCTTGTTTCATTTTCCATCGCCGTCCTAAATCCTGGGAAGCGAGCAATAATTTGTGATTACCAATTTCGCGGTTTATACGGTCAATTGTTTCCATTAATGTTTTGTGTCTGGGATTACTATTTTCAAATATTGAAAGTTGCTGGGGCATTTCAGGAACAATGTCAAGTATAATAACACCTGCTTTTTTGTAAGTGAAACCATCCCTGAAAATCTGTTCAAGTCCTTTACAAGCAAATTTTGCAATTTCAATGCTTGAATTTGTTGAATAAGGTATCTTCACCAATATACTTTTAGAATATTGTGGCAAATCTTCTCTGAAGAAATTTGTATGGACAAATACCATTACTGAATTACAGCAACTCTTCTGTTTTCTGAGCTTTTCAGAGCATGTTACGGAAAAGGTTACTATTCTTTCCTTTAGCTGTTCAAACGTCCTATAATTCTTATCAAAAGACCTTGTTGTGGCAATATTCTTTTTAGCTTTTAAGTGTTCGATTTCCAATGTCCTTTTCCCTTCGAGTTCACGCTTTAACCGGAGCCCGACAACTGACATATTTTTCCTAACCCAGCCATCAGCCATTTGGGTAAAATCGAATGCTGATTTAACTCCAAAGTATTGTAATCGTTTAGTGTGTTGTCTCCCAATTCCCCAAACATCTTCAACCTTTGTCCATTTGAGTGCCTTTATTCGTTTCGCTTCTGTATTAATGACATAAACACCACCGGTTCGATCAGTAAATTTCTTTGCAATCTTATTTGCCACTTTTGCCAGGGCCTTTGTCTCAGCAAAACCAATAGAAACAGGAATACCTGTGGATTTATAAACCGTTTTGCGCATCTTTATTCCTATATCTTGCAAACTAAACAGGTCAAAGCCGTCGAACTGCAAAAAAGCTTCATCAATACTGTAAATTTCGACATCAGGGGAAAACTTTGATAGAATTGTCATTACCCTAAATGACATATCTCCGTAAAGCGCATAGTTGGAAGAGAATACCTGAACGTTATTTTTCTCGAATACATCCTTGTATTCGAATGCCGGAGCACCCATTGGTATATTGAGTGCTTTGGCTTCGTTGCTCCTGGCAATAACACAGCCGTCGTTATTGGATAGAACCACTACCGGCTTACCGTTTAAATCAGGTCTGAATACTCGTTCGCAACTGGCATAGAAATTATTGCAATCAACAAGACCAAACATCACACTGTTTTAATGATATGAATCACAACCCCCCAAATAAGAAAATTATTTTCAGCAGTAACTTTAATCGGATTAAAGTCGGAATTGGCAGGCACTAACAAACAACAATAAGGTTCAATTTTTATACGCTTTACAGTAAACTCACCGTCGATATAACAGACGGCAATTTTACCGCTCGTAGGTTCCACGCTTTTATCAATGATTAATAAATCACCATCATCAATATTTGCATCTTTCATTGAATGACCCTTCACTCTGGCATAGAATGTAGATGCTGGATTATGAACTAATACCTTATTTAAATCGATAGACTGGTCTTGAAAATCTTCTGCCGGAGAAGGAAATCCAGCCTTAATTTCTGAAACGATAGGTAGTTCGCAACTTGAACCCAATAAAGGGAAAGACAATGTTATTACTTGAAACATGATTATATTTTAATCAAATTGTTTGATCAAAATATAATCAAATTAGTAAGCGTACTGGATTTAATTATTTTGAACTCAATTTTTATTTGATAGCATTCATGTGATTTATGTATAAATCAAGTTTAGATTCAACATCGAGTATCTCGATTCTTTCAATTTTATTATCAGGAATGAAGTACCACACTTCGTAAAATACTTCACCAACTAGGTGAAGGTTAATGGCGTAGTTGTAGTAATACCGAACTCCGATATACTTACCGTTGTCAGAAATGTAAGTGCATCGTTCTGAGAGTGAAAACTTGTTGAAATCTGGGAATAGCTTCATCTATGCAACTATCAGGTAATTTTAATGAAAAAAGGGGTATTTTCCTGTCAACGAGCCACCAAAACCCAGCAAAAGGCGGGTAGCTGATGTTGTGGGCAGTATTTTCATAACTCTGTTGCAAATTGAATTGAATCTTCAACACGCTTCTTCAATTTGAGTAGCTGTTGAATAGTATATTTTCCAGAACTCCCGTGCGTCCCATCATTTAAAGTTCTGAACAATGAAAGTAATTCATCTATGTCTGAATCCACAAAATTTTCAAAGGATTGAGAGTGAATTGATTTTTGCGTTAAAATATATTTGATTTTGAACCTTCTATTTGGTTTACCTTGATATAATTCGCAATCTGGAAAATAAGATAACACATTGGAATCTGGTGCTTTTACATCAAGAATCTGGGTAAATATCTCTCGGACACTTGTGCAAAAGTGTCTCCCAGCGTCTGGGTTTAAAGGATTAAGAGAAAACAATGCACCTTTCCATCTTTTCCCAAGATCAAGAGATACCAAGTCTAGCTTATCCTCCAAGTATGTTTTTTGAAGCTCTTGAGGGTCAATAAAATCTCCGTCATCAACTCCGTTTAGTGAATTGTATAATTGAATACTATTATTTGTCTCCTGAGTTGGATAATCCCCATAAAGTGCGGAATTTCTTTCTGTACGCTGATAATTCTCGTTGTTGAAATCATCGAGTTCAACATATCTTCTCTCCAATCTTTCAACAGACTCTCTATAATAAACTGTAGTTGTATGCCTTGTCGTTATTCTCGAATTATTGAAACTTCTAATAGCTTGATTGAGCCTTTGTCTTTTCCGTTCTTGTTCAGCATTAAACTGTCGGACAGCTCGGTTATAATTATCAACATTAGTTTTAACCTGTCGATTATAACTGTCAATATTTCTTTTGACTGTATCATTATACCGTCTAACTTGTTGATTGTATTTATCAACCATTTGTTTGTATTGAGCCGGAGTTACTTTTCTAACCATAACTTTGTCAATTTAGGGTGATCCCAATATTGCCTACAACGTAGGAAGCTACATGCAGGCGGATATTAATCAATAATTCTCCTCCAATGGCTTCGTGTCAATCTCCAAAACCTTTTGTAGTATTAATTTCCTCCATGCTGATAACATTTCCCATTTGGACTTTTAGTCATTCGTTTACATCGTGTTCCTGCTTTGGTTGTTGCGGAACATTGCACGGAAGCTGATTGACTTGAATTAGTTGATTGGTTTGAAACCTTCTGTGTTTCTGTTCCAGTTGGTTTTGTTTGCGGTGTTCCTGTATTTGAAATAATGGTAGGTGGTTTGCAAACACTACATGCCCCTAATCCCTTTGCAAGTGCATCAGACAGGCTAATTTCTATTTTACTTTTACTTAAATATCTACAACCGGAATTGTGATATTTAGTACCTGTTTTGGTTGTGTATACAGTTTGAGAGAATGCAGTGGTAAGAACAAGAGAAAAAATTAGGGTTAGGAAAAGTGTACGTCTTCAAAACAAAGTGAACTATTTGGGTAAAAAAATAAGAGACACTTTTTTTATTGATTCAAGGATAAATTAAAATTTTGAGATTTTGGTTTTAGCATCGTAAAATTTATTTCCGACATGCATTTTCCTGGGTTTTTGATGACCCGAAAATGCGTCAGAATAAATTTTACCGGCGGAGGTTGTTGCATAGTACATTCGCTTTCTTTCCATAATGGTTTTTTGTTTGATTTTCTTTCGATGCTCTAAAATCCGGTCAGCCCGGCCAAAGTACATATCGGCCGGAGTCACGTTTTTTAATGATTCGTGGTAGCGTTGGTGGTTGTAATACTCCACGAAGTGTTTCAGTGCATGTTCCAGTTCCAT
>JAHEYT010000043.1 GCA_023251455.1 Bacteroidota bacterium | reverse complement strand
TAATAATGAGAGTTGCATTAAAAATGGATGCCCTGATTTCTTTTGAAGCTTCGAAAACGACCGTAAATGACGATTGTCGCTCATACTCCGGTTTCATTCGGTTCTGCCGGAGCCGTTTATAAACATTTTCAACGTCAATGACTGCATCGTCAACCAGCGATCCAATGGCAATGGCCATACCTCCCAAACTCATGGTATTGATGGTCATTCCGAGCATTTTCATAACCAGAATAGCTCCCAGTAACGAAAGCGGAATGGCCAGCAAAGAAATGATGGTCGTTCGGAAACTACCCAGAAAAACAAACAAAACAATAATAACGAAAATACCGCCTTCGATTAAAGCGCCCTGTACATTGTTGACCGATGTTTCGATAAAATCGGCCTGACGGAAAATTTTGGTATCCAGTTTCACGTCTTTGGGTAAAGTTTTCTGCAATACCGCAAGGTTTTCCTCTATCCGCTGCGTAACCGCTAAAGTGTTGGCATTGGGCTGTTTCGATATGGAAATGATAATAGCCGGTTTCCCATTTTCTGAGGCATAACCCATTTTAGGTGCGCTTCCAATCACCACTTCAGCCACATCGTTAATCCTGACCGGTTTGCCATTATTCGATTTTATGTATGAATTGCCCAGAACATCAATATCCGAAGAACGGGCCATACCTCGCACCACATATTCGTTGCCGAATTGCCGAACCACGCCGCCGGTCGAATTCTGGCTGATGCCTTTGCAAACGTCAGCCAATTCAGTCATCGAAACCTGGTAGTATTTCATTTTTTGCGGGTTGGCTAATACCTGATATTGCTTGTAGTCGCCGCCGATAATGGTCACCTGCGAAACCCCGCCTGTTGCCAGAATTAGCGGTTTAACATTCCATTCGGCCATGGTACGCAAGTCCATCATGCTAGTGCTGTCGGCCTGCATCCCGATAAAGAAAATTTCGCCCATCACGCTTGACTGGGGAGCCAAAGCGGGTTGCCCAATGCCCAACGGCATTTGTGATGAAACGCTGATCAGCTTTTCACTTACAATTTGGCGAGCCTTAAAAATGTCGGTTCCCCAGTCAAATTCAACCCAAACGAACGAAAAACCCTGAGAGGAAGAAGATCGCACCCGACGAACATCGGTCGCGCCGTTCATCGCCGTTTCGATAGGAAAAGTAACCAACCGTTCAACTTCTTCTGAAGCCATTCCGTGGGCATCGGTCATCACCACCACCGTTGGAGCCGTGAGATCAGGAAATACATCCACATCCATATTCGAGGCAGTTCTCATCCCGAAAACCACCAGCAGCACCGAACCAAGCAAAATGAGATACTTGTTGTTCAGCGAAAATCGGATAATGTTATTTAGCATGGTGTGGATTAATGTACGTGTCCTGAATGAGCATCCAAAGTACCTGTAGCCTGTGCCAGTTTGATGAGAATTGCACCTTTGGTTACAACCCGTTCTCCGCCGTTAAGGCCAGCTCTGATTTCAGTTCGGACGCCATCGGTAGTCCCAATCCTGACTTCCCGTTTCTCAAAAAGTTCGGGAGTCACCTGCACATAGACAAAGAAAGCGCCCTGATCTTCGAGAAGCGAAGTGGTTGGAACAGTCAAAGCCAGTGTGTTGGTAACAGTTTTCAGATACACTTCAACAAATCCGCCGGCTGTAAAACTGCCAATGTTGTCGATTTGTAAAGCAACAGGAATAAGGAAATTGTCGGAATTGGTTGCCTTCCCAAACGACAGAACTTTGCCATTCAATTGTTCGAGCGAATACGTTTGGTTGTCTTGTATGGTGCGGATGTTGGCAGAAGCAATAGAGCCCAATATCGAAGCGTATTTTTGCTGAACCTCCGCATTCAGAAGGAGTGTTTTGTTCTGTGCAACTACTACAATTGGATGACCAGCTTCAACGTAAGTACCGTTTTTGACCAGCACCTGTTTTACAAACCCGCTTATCGGACTTTTTACACTCTGCCCGGATGCGCTGAAATTGGTATTCAGGTTGTCAAATACTGCTTTCGCGTTATCGTATTGATTCTTTGCACCGAGCAGGTCTTTTGCTGAAACAATTTTATCTTTTGCCAACTCAGTCGACCTTTCGTAATCAGCTTTTGCTTTTTCGAGGTTATTTTTAGCCTCGGCGTAACGAACCGAAATGTTGTTGTCGGCCATTTCGCTACCGGAAATGGAGAATAAAGTCTGACCTTTTGAAACATCTTTTCCTTCCAGTACTGCACTGCCAGAGATCATCACGATACCATTTGTTTTTGCTGAAACAATCATTTCGTCACCCTGTGATGATTGAATCTGAGCGGTGGTTTTGATAATCTGACCGAACGGCTCGTTGCTTGGAAAATCGGTAGCAAAGTCAACTTTCCACGACTGTTCTTTGGTAAAAACAGTGGTGTTGGTTTTTGAAATCACTACATTTTCTGAAGCTTCGTGGGCTTCTTTGTCAGATGTAAAAATGGTAACTTCAGGCACAACCACTTCAAAAGTTCCATTATCACTTTGGATTTCAAATTTCAACGAGCCTTTCCCCGCGGTTTCGGGTTGAATGTCGAAACTGTAAATGCCTTTTCGGGTTGGTTTATCGAGTGTCTGGCTTACTTCTTTGCCGTTCACCACCAGACGGATAGTCATGCTTCCACTTTCAAGGGCTTTAAAATCGGGTAAACTGGAAAAATGCGATAGCACATTTGCTGTTTCGCCAACCACAAAGGCATCGGCTTCGGCAAACACCTCGAAATCTTTACTGTATGCGGTGTATTGGAATTTTACTTCTTCGTGGGCATCATGAGATTCGGTTGTCTCATTTGCTTTCGGTTTATTGCTATTCTGGCAGCCTGCAAAAGCGATTGCAAGCAATGCCGCTAAAAACATCTTGTTTAACATGTAATTTGATTGCTTAAATTTCTGAAATAATTGAATGATGAATGAGTGTAATTGCAATGTTATAAGCAAATTACATCAATCATTCAGGAAAAGAAATTTAAACAACAGGAGGAGCCCGCAAGCCAAAACCAGTGCTTACAAATTGAGGCTTAAAAGAAGGTTTATAATTCTGCCATTTGACATCACGACACTCAATCGGCAAATCATTGTACCCAGAATTGAAAAGTACAGAATGAAAAGTATCTAAATTAATGTGATCATCGCTGCAAACCAGGCATTTAAATTCTGGCCTGATTTGATTGGCCGGAACTGTAACAACCTGTTTTAATACACAACAATCGTAGTGCCCCTTGCTGCTATGGTTGTGCTTGCAATCGCTGTGATCCTGGGATTTACAGTCTGTTTGACACGTGGAAGTTTCGGTGCAAACATTGCTCTTGTGATGATGATGATGTGGAATAACAGCATGTGCCAATAAAATAATATTGGCAATGAGCATAAAAAGTAAGGCTGTTTTTTTCCTAATCATACAATAAAATATTACTACAAATATAACAGAAAATCTGTCCGTATGTTCCCAAAAATATTTTTGTCAACAGATTCATATGTAGTTATATAGCACGCATTGATATTGTCTGTCTTCTAAAATGTAATCATTTTATCGGCCCCAATCACCACCTCCACACAATCAATCATTGTTGAAATTGGGCAAGCTTCGGTGCTGTCCAGTTGCCTTGATTTCAGGCAGGTGCCGCAAGCTAAAATTTCGCCGCCAACTTCAACAAATTTCTTCAATTGTTCGTCAATGTTGTACTTTTCGTGGGTTAAACCTTCGCATTCAACGGCTTCGCCCATTAAAAACAGTTTTACTTCATGCCCGGTCTTTTTTGCTGTAACAGCAAACCTAAATGCATTCCACGCTTTCTCAAACTAATTGGTTTAAAGGATAATTCCGATTTTCCTGAAGATATAATTTAGTTTATTTTTCTGTATCAGTACTTACTGATTTCGCTTAAAAGAGTAAATAAAGAATAATTATTCATCTTTGTCGCGTCAACCAAAATTAGAATAAGCTGTTCAATTACCAAAGATGGGTTTATCAATATTGTATAAAAGGTTATGAAATTATTCTGTTACCTTCTGGCACTGCTGATTGTATTACTTTCCTTGACACCTTGTTGTGCCGAAGATGATTGCTGTAATGAAGATAGAGGATGTACGCAAATACCGGCTGATCATCACGAAGAAGAATCGGCAAATAGCTGTTCCCCGTTTATGGTTTGTGGATCGTGTACTGGTTGTGTGATTATTGCAGATAATGCTGAATTAAATTCTGACCCCGAAATAACGAACAATCAGAATACCCCTTACATTCAATTTTACCTCGGTAATTATAACCTGAAATTCTGGCAACCGCCTAAGCTAAGTTAATGAACCATTGTTTTTTTATAAGCATTTATGTTGTTTGGTTCCAGACGATATGAATTTTCAATTCATTAACTAAAAGTATTAAAAATGAAATTTTATCTATTGCCAGTAATTGCATTGTTATTTGCATTTCAAAGTCTGGCGCAAAATACGTTTACCACAGTCGTTCGGGATAGCGAAACTAAGGAGCCATTGACGGGAGCGACAGTATTGGTTCGGGGAACGGCGAAAGGTGCTGCTACCGATCAATCCGGGCTTGCCCAAATCGATCAAATTCCTGATGGAAAATATGTTATTGTAATCAGGTTGGTGGGCTATGAAGAATATCATGCCAGTTATACTTTTCCGATTTCACAGAAAGAGCCGGTGGAGATTTTTCTTGCTGCAAGTGAGGAAGAGGTGGAAGAAGTTATGGTTACTGCAACCCGTTCGAGCCGAACCATTGAAGATGCCCCAACAAGGCTGGAAGCCATTTCAGGAGAAGAACTTGAAGAAAAGGGCAACATGAAACCCGGCGATATCCGAATGATGCTCAATGAGAGTACCGGCATACAGACACAGCAAACATCGGCTACTTCCTACAATTCAAGCATCCGTATTCAGGGTCTCGACGGAAAATATACCCAGATTTTGCGCGATGGTTTTCCTTTGTATTCAGGATTTTCAGGAGGATTAGGACTTTTGCAGGTCGTGCCACTCGATTTGAAACAGGTGGAAGTTATCAAAGGCGCATCGTCAACGCTCTATGGCGGTGGGGCGATCGCCGGTTTGGTAAACCTTGTTTCGCGAATGCCCAAAGAAGAGCGGGAATTAAGCTTTTTACTGAATGGGACTTCGGCTGCCGGATTGGACATAAGCGGGTTTTATGCTCAAAAGTTTGAAACGGTCGGGTCAACCGTTTTTGCATCCTATAATTCCGGAAATCCTTACGATCCGGCAGATATTGGTTTTACAGCAATCCCCAGATACCGACGGGTAACGCTAAATCCGAAACTGTTTGTTTATGCCAGTCCGAAGACGACGCTGAATGTTGGTTTCAACGGAACTGTTGAAGATCGTAAAGGTGGTGACATGCAGTATCTTGAAGGAAAGGGCGATGATATTCATTCGTATTTCGAAAAGAATGATACCAAACGGTTTAGCACCCAATTGGGGATTGATCATCAGGCGACAGATAGCGCTGTTTTCAGACTGAAAAATAGTTTTAGTTATTACGACCGGAAAATTGAAATACCTGACTTCGCATTTTCAGGAGTACAGTTTTCATCATTTACAGAGGCCACTTATGCAATTAAACGGAAGAATCAGGAATGGATAGCCGGGCTGAATTTGTGGACCGAGCGTTTCGTTCAGGATAAAACAAATACGGTTAGTGTGGTTGATTACAACCATACCACTATCGGCGCATTTGTGCAGAATTCATTGACCGCTTCTG
Source organism: Bacteroidota bacterium (assembly GCA_023251455.1). Taxonomy (GTDB): domain Bacteria; phylum Bacteroidota; class Bacteroidia; order Bacteroidales; family Prolixibacteraceae; genus Aquipluma. Next base: position 69,640 of record JAHEYT010000043.1, on the reverse strand, counting down.
AATTGTTTTCCCTTGAAACCGGCATTCGTGGCGATTATCAGAATGAATACGGATTCTTTTTGCTTCCCAGGGTAGCTGCACTTTTCAAGTTTAATTCAAGCCTTTCGGCAAGGCTCGGGGGCGGACTTGGCTATAAAACCCCAACAGTTTTTACCGAAGATGCTGAGCGTCTCCAGTTCCGAAATGTGTTGCCGGTTGATCACGAAAATACCAAAGCAGAGCAGTCGGTTGGCGGAAACCTCGATTTCAATTACCGTACCTCAATCACTTCTGAAATATCGTTCAGCCTGAACACGCTTTTTTTCTACACCCGGATTCTGAAACCACTGGTTCTAACTCCGGTCGGAAATGGGTTTTATGAATTTTTGCAGCCGGATGGGTTTATTGATACAAAAGGAGTTGAGCTCAATGCAAAGCTGACGTACAGTGATTTTAAGCTTTTTGTAGGATATACGCTGGCAGATGTAAACCAACAGATGAACGGCGTTTCAACAGCGTTCCCATTGGTTGCCAAACATAGGTTAAACAATGTTTTAATGTATGAACTCGACGAAAAACTAAAAGTTGGACTGGAAGCCTACTATTACAGCAAACAAAAACTGAGCGATGGCAGTACCGGTCAATCGTATTGGATTTGTGGGTTGATGGCGGAACGGATTTGGGAACATTTTTCACTTTTCGTCAATTTCGAAAATATGCTGGATACCCGCCAAACCCGGTTTGGATCAATTTATACTGGTTCGGTAGCTAATCCAACTTTCAGGGATATTTATGCCCCGGTTGATGGCTTTGTGGTAAACGGTGGGCTTAAAATACGTTTATAAATTTACTATTATAGGATTCTTTCCTTGAAAAAAAGGAAGGAATCCCATTTTGTATTTGGTTAAAAATCTTTGAGTTTTGGTTGATTTTTTGATTTTTGATGTTCCTCAAAAAACTTTCGTTGCATTTCTTCCATTTCCATCATGCGCTGCTGCATCATTTTCATCATTTCTTCCATTGATTTAGGCTGTAGTCCAAGAGAACGGGGAAGTGATTTCGACGAAATACTATCGCTTTTATTTGGTCTCATCTGTCCGAAGAAGTCATCGAAATTTAATGCGATGGAGTCGTTTGGATAATGAAAATCCTTGAAATGCTGAAAAGGACTAAGTTGATTCATTAAAACTGAATCTCGTGTTCCGTTAAAAGGTTGGGCAAACATGCGATCGAAATCACCAAAAAACGAATTGCCTTTAAAAGTGCTGTCAGTAAAGAATCCAAAATCGTCACCAAACATATCAGGAAAATCTTTCGGCGAAAATGATTTCTGAAAGGCTGAATCGCTCGACCAGCTATAAGTATAAACTGAATCAAATTTGGTGAGATTACCCTGTTCGTCGTATTCACGGGTTACGCGCGAATCTTCCTTAGGTAAATGCTGTTTTTTGTCGCTATTTTGCGCTGTCAGATTAATAAATAGGCATATACTCATGAATGAAAATAAAACAAAACGTTTCATAACCAACTGATTTAAATTCGTTTCAAAAATAACTTCAAATCATGAAACCAGAATTTTAAAAAATCTTAAAACAGTATAAAAAATTCTAATCAACTCATTTTATCAAATCGCTTCTAATAAACTATAATTTAAGAATTTCAATTATCTTTATTTTTTCCAATAACCAGTCTGATGGAGAACATTATTTTTCGAAAAACACTGAACGAACAAGACCGGATTACGGGGCTCGAAATAGGCGGGATGCTGGTTCTTGAAAATTCGCAGGAGCTGAAAAAGGGATTTCTTGCCGTAATTGACTGCCTGAGTGATCGGGTGAAAATAACAGTTTTAAATTCTACAGAGATTGATCTTTCATGTATACAGCTTTTTGCGGCATTTATCAAACACATGAACATCGCCCGCGTGTCGTATCAGTTTGTATGGAATCTTGATGAAGATCAACAAACGTTATTAGAAAATGTAGGGTTGAGTAACGAATTATACCTAAACAATTCATATGCCTAAACAAATTTTAATTGCTGACGATTCGGAAAGTATCCGCGAAATATTAGCATTTAGCCTTGAGAATGCAGGATATGAGGTTCTGGTGGCACGCGATGGATTGGATGCGTTGAGGTTTTTCGATGGAAGATCAATCGATTTGCTGCTAACAGACTATCATATGCCAAATCTTAATGGACTTGAATTGATAGTTAAAGTCAGGCAGATTGAAAATTACAAATTCATGCCAATTTTGGTGCTGACAACCGAAAAGCAAGTCGAAATTATAAGGGAAGCCCGGGATTCAGGAGCAACAGGTTGGCTATTGAAACCATTTAATACCGAAAAACTTTTACAAACCCTTCGAAAAGTAATTCGTTAATGAACTCATTTGTCGAGAAATTTAAAGTTGAGGTTGACGAGTATTTTGAACGGCTCGAATCCAGATTACTCCAATTGGAGCAGGATCCGGAGAATCTCCAGATAATTGGTGAGATTTTCAGGATTATGCATTCCATGAAAGGGAGTGGAGGTATGTTCGGTTTCGATCTGTTAAGCGATGTTACTCATGATTTGGAGTCGCTTTACGAAATATTCAGATCGCAAGGGCAAATAGTTGATTCTGAAATTATAAGCTTTACCTTAAATTCGATTGATGGACTCAAAAACCTCATGGTTGAGAATCCATCTGATGAGCACCTGTTACTGGCTGCGAAGTTGAAATCGGATACTCAACTACAAATAGCCCGTTTTTCTCCGGCAAATTTAGATGGAGAAATTGGACGGCTGTTTTCAAACAACATTGAGAATAGTATTGAATCCAATCAAATAACCTACTATATTTCGTTCGTTCCTGAAGAAGATATTTTCAGCAATGGAACCAATCCACTGTATATAATTGACGAGCTTAATGCTTTGGGTGAGTGCAATATTCAGGTTTCGTTTGACAGGCTTCCTTCGCTGGCTGAAATTGATCCTGTTAAATGCTATACTGCGTGGTATTTATTTATTGCAACAGCTGAAAATATTGAAACACTGCAAGATGTATTTATCTTCGTGGCAAATAGTGCTCTGATTAAAATTCAAAAAGTATCCAATGAAAATGTGATTCATCAGGAAGCCGTTTTAGCAGCTTTTTTGAATGCTGAAATTAATCAGGAGACCTGGAATTTGATAGAATCCGGCCTTCCGGAGCCTGAAACAAATACTGAAATTGCCCGGCCTGAAGAAAAAGAAATTGCTGGAGTTTTGTTAAAGTCATCACTCGAAGTCAGTAAAAATTCAGGTTTTACACAAACTACAGTCGATTCAATACGGGTTGATTCGGGTAAGATTGATCATTACATGAATCTCGTGAGTGAGTTTATTACTGCGCAATCGCGACTTGAACAGATTTCATCGAATCTGAAAAACCAGGAATTGGAATTGATTACTGAAACTTTCGGGAAACTGAATAGACAATTACGCGACAATGCCTTCGATATGAGCTTGATACCAATTGAAAGCCTGATCGTTCGACTTAAGCGACTTATACATGATTTATCGAAATCGCTTGACAAAGAAGTCGTTTTGAGGACCGAAGGAATGGAAACTGAATTGGATAAAAACATCATCGAAAGACTGATAGAACCGCTTCTGCATATTATTCGGAATTCGTTGGATCACGGCATCGAATCTAAAAATGAAAGGCTGGGGAAACAGAAAGATGCGGTTGGTGTAATCTCATTAAAAGCTTCTACTATTGGTAGTTATGTGCAGATTGAAGTTGAGGATGACGGTAAAGGTTTAAATGTTGAGAGAATCCGTGAAAAAGCCGTGGCTAACGGACTTATCTCTGTTGAGGCAAAAATGACTGATGAAGAAGTTTGCCAGTTGATTTTTGAACCAGGATTTTCGACTTCCGAAAAGGTTACCGATTTGTCGGGGAGGGGAGTAGGGATGGATGTAGTGAAAAGAAGTGTTCAGTCCATGCGCGGCTCTGTGGCGCTAGTCTCCGAAAAAGACAGGTTTACCCGGTTTATCATTAAATTACCACTTTCATTGACAATCATTGATGGGTTATTGATTTCAATAGGTGATAGTTACTATATCATTCCATCATCAGTAATCAGTAAATTATACCTTTTAAAGGCTGATCTTCTGAAAAAAGAATCTAACCTTGTTGTTGAAATTGATGGCAGTCAGATACGGTATCTGAATCTGCATGAAGAGTTTGATGGCGATGGAAAAATTCCGGAAGAACAGTTTTTTGTGGTTGTTTTTTATGGAAATAATTTCTTCGGTTTTGCGGTTGATGAGGTGATTCGTGAATATCAGGCGGCAATTAAACCATTGGGGCGGATGCCGAAAGGTCAGGACATATTTTCAGGAGCAAGCATTTTGGGAACGGGCCAATTGGCATTGGTTATTGATACAAATAAATTGATAGAAAAATATTCGTAAAACGATGGTAGCAAAAGTTATACATGGACTTAATTCCTATTTTACTTTTAGGCTGGGGGGAGAACTTTTTGCTGCAAATATCGGGCAGGTGACTAAGATTCTGCAATTGACAGAAATTACAAAAGTGCCCAATTCACCAAAGTATTTTAAGGGAATAATCAATCTTTTCGGCGATATTATTCCAGTATTTGACGGCAGACTGAAATTTGGATTTCATGAAGCTGACAATACACGTGAGACCTGCATCCTGATTCTGGTTTTTGAAATTGAAGAACACGCATACTGCTCAGGAATTGTTGTTGATTCGGTTGAAAAGGTTCTGGTTTTTGAACCCGGGCAAATAAAGCCTGTGCCAAATACTGGTAAAGAAATTAATGCTGAATTCATTAATGGATTTACAACTTTTAACGATGAATCAGTCATTGTTCTGAATGTTGAGAAGATATTTTCCGAAGAAGAAATTAAGATGTTTACCACTGTTGAATAAACAAAATAAATTACAAGCTATGAGATTTGTTGATTATAAAATTAGGACAAAACTAATGTGGGCATTTGGAGTCCTGATTCTGATTGCTTTCATCCTTTCGGTCAACACTGTAGTAACATTATTAATCTTTAAAAAAGATATCAATTCATTTACGCGAGAATTTCTTCCTCAACTTGATTTGTCAGCTCGCATTAGCAGCGAAACTCAGATGGTGGCATTTAATATGGAAGGCTATTATCTGACAGGTAAGCCGGAATATTTTTCTAAAGCAAGAGTTGAACTTGACTCGTTAAAAAGCGCACTTGATATTGGGGTCGAACTACTCGAAAACTCGGAGAGTTTAATCAAGCTTGAACAAAACTTAAGTGAAGCCAAAATCCTGATTCCACAATATGAACAAACCATGATGATGGCCTTTAAGATTACTCAGGATATCAATATTATACAAAAAAGGATAAAGCAGATTCCTGAGAAAAGAGCGGTGAGTGAAAGCGCTGGGTCGAAGTCAAAAAAGAAGAAAACGAGTGTCGCAAACAACTCAAAACCGGTAATTAGTTCTCAGGATGTAAGTGCAACACTAGCAGAGAAAACTGCCAGCCTGACGAAATTGAGGGAGAAGAATATTACCATTCTGGCCAATCTGAAGAAAAATTCAGATAATATTAGAAACTCAGTCATTACTTATACCTCAGATGTTGCTGTCAATTTTAATGATACCATCCGGACCTACATTTTAATTACAATAATCATTGTTCTGCTTTCATTAGGATTCGCGCTTTTTACAGTCATTTTCATTTCGCGGATAATTACCCAGCCACTTTTGAAGGGAATCGAATTTGCTCAAAATCTGGCTAAAGGAGATCTGACCGCAGAGATTAACATTAATCAAAAAGATGAAATTGGAGTTTTGGCCCAGAACCTGCAAATGATGAGCGTTCGTTTAAGGGAGGTAATTACCTATGTTTCATCTACCTCCGAAAACTTGTCGGCTGCAAGCCTGGAGCTAAGTTCAACTTCGCAAATTGTTTCTCATGGAGCATCCGAACAGGCTTCATCGGCTGAGGAAGTTTCGGCGGCAATTGAAGAAATGGCGGCCAATATTCAGCAAAACAAGGAGAATGCAGGGCTGACCGAAAGAATTGCCGTCAAGGCCGAACACGATATTCAATTTGGCAGTGGCAAAGTGATTGAAACGGTTGATGCTATGCGCGAAATCGTCAACAAAATTTCAATTATTGGCGATATTGCTTTCCAGACCAATATTCTGGCTCTGAATGCCGCCGTTGAAGCGGCCAGAGCAGGCGAACACGGTCGTGGATTTGGAGTTGTTGCCGCCGAAGTTGGAAAGCTGGCCGAACGGAGCAAATTAGCTGCATCGGAAATTGATCAGCTTACCAAATCAAGCGTTTTTAATGCTGAAGAAGCAGGGAAATTAATGAACGAAATTGTTCCTGAAATTCAGAAAACATCTCAGCTTATTCAGGAAATATCAGCTGCAAACAAGGAGCAAAGCGCAGGGGCTGACCAGATCAATTCGGCAATTCAGCAGTTAAACATGGTAACCCAGCAAAATGCGGCAACTTCGGAGGAATTATCAACCAATGCTGTTGAATTATCGGCTCAGGCAGAGCAACTTCAGGATATTATTTCATTCTTCAAAATAGGTCCAGAAGATTCTGATTTTCGGAAGAAAAGAACAATCAACCCAACCCCGATTCCAGTAGAAAATATCTCAAAAGATGTTAAAAGGGGCGTTGTTATTGAATTGGACGAGCCAGATGATATTTCAGACGATGATTTTGAACGGTTTTGAAACCATTAACTGACCTAAATACAAATTGAAAAGTGCAATCAGAATTTATTGAAATATCGGATGAGCTTTTCCTTCAGTTTGGGAAAATGATCACGGAAAGGTATGGAATTAAAATGCCTCTGGAGAAAAAGATCATGTTTCAGGCCCGTCTGCAACGTCGGTTACGTGAGCTTGATATTTATTCATTTGATGAATATGCGTCAAGATTATTCACCGATACCAACGATTCAACGGAATTCGATTTACTGGCCGATTTCATTTCAACCAATAAAACTGAGTTCTTTCGCGAAAAAGATCATTTCGATTTCTTGAATAGCGATATTTTTCCTGAATATTTAAAAAATACCGGATCTTCTTTTTTTCCAGAGTTGAAGTTATGGAGTTCAGGCTGTTCAAGTGGTCAGGAGGCTTATTCAATCGGAATTCAACTCGAAGAATTTATGCGGGAAAACGGAGTCAGTTTTGATTATTCGATATTGGCAACCGACATTTCAGGAAAAATGTTGAAGTTGGCCAAGGAAGCGGTTTACCCGATGTCGCAGGTTGAAGGGATGCCCATTGAACTAAAACATCGATATTTTTTGAAGAGCAAAAGCGACAACGATCAGAAAGTCAGAGTTGTCAAAGAGATCAGGGAAAAAGTAAGGGTGGGCTATCTGAATCTGATGGACGGATTATATCCGTTTCAGACGCAGTTCGATGTGGTATTTCTCCGGAATACACTGATTTACTTCGATCTCAAGGTTCAGTTAAAAGTGCTTACAAAAGTTTTGCATAGCTTGAAAACAGGAGGTTATCTGTTTATTGGTCATTCAGAATCGCTTATAAACTTGCATCTGCCTATACGATCAATTGCTCCAAGTGTTTACATTAAAACCAATACAGAAGGTTATGAATCCAATGAATGAACATGAAGTTGAGATGGAAAATTGCAGACAGCACATTTCACAACTTAAAAAGGAAAATGAAGAATTGGTCAGAAATCTTTCCGATGTCAATAAAAAACTGCACGATTCGGAGCGGTTAAAAGGTCATTTCATCAGTAATATAACCAACGAAATTGTGAATCCTTTTACCAGTGTAATTGCATTGGCCAAAAATATTAAACAATTAAAGGAAGGTGATATATCAAAGGCGCATCACATGGCTGAACTCATTTTTGAAGAAGCATTTCATCTCGATTTTCAGTTCAAGAATATATTTGCGGCGGCTCTTATTGAGGCAGGGAAAGAAGAGGTAAAATGCTCTGTAATCAACCTGAATGAATTTAATAATCAAATCAGGGAGTACTTTCAGCCACTGCTTGTCAAAAAGCGAATTCAACTTTCGGTAAGTTTTTCAAATGAATCAATTGGACAGGATCCTGTTTCATTTAAATCGGATCACGAAAAACTGGATTTAATCATTAAAAATCTGATTAGCAATTCGATAAAATACAGTCCTGAAGATTCGGTTGTTGAAGTGAAATATTTTTTAAGTACGGGAAAACTTCATTTGGAAGTAACAGATCAGGGAAAAGGAATTAATCAGGAAGATCGGAAGATCATTTTCGATCGGTTTAAGCAACTCGATGAAAAGATAAACTCGATCAATACGGGCCATGGGCTGGGTCTGTCAATTGTTCAGGCTTATGCTGAAATGCTTGGTGGCACAGTTAGTTTAAATGACAACTTTGACAAGGGCATCAATGTGATGGTTTTCATTCCGGAAAGCGCTGATGCCAGTGACTGGGATGATCTGGAAGGTTTTTTACTCGATTCTGAAGCCAGTTTCTAATGAACAAGGACAGGCAAAATCCTTATTTTCTGCATCCTTCAACGATTCATGTCAGTCGGGATTCGCAATGGGTGGTAACCGTTCTTGGATCGTGCGTGGCTGTTTGTTTGATTGACGCCAAAAACAGTATCGGAGGAATCAACCATTTTATGATGCCTTATTGGAATGGCGAAGGACTGGAATCTCCAAAGTTCGGTAATGTATCAATCATACAATTATTTCATAAAATGCTTGACTTTGGCGCAAAAAAAGAAGATATTGTATGTAAAATATTTGGAGGCGCTGAAGTTTTAAGTGAACAGCTTTCTGTTTTTAATGTAGGGCAAAGAAATATTGAATTAGCATATAAAATGGTTGCCGAGATGGGTATTCAGGTAGTTAGTTCAAGTACAGGAGGAAAACAGGGACGGAAAATTTATTTTAATACAGGAACAGGAGAAGTGTTGCAAAAGTACCTGGTTAAAGGAAACTTAAAATAAAAAAATGATCGGGAAGATAAAAGTGTTAATTGTTGATGACTCTATTTCGGTGCAAAATGTGCTTCAGGATATACTGGCGCGCGATGCCGATATTGAAGTTATTGGTGTCGCTTCTGATCCGTACGAAGCAGTGGCAAAAATTGCGGAGAATCTACCTGATGTCATCACCCTCGATATTGAAATGCCACGTATGGATGGACTTACCTTTTTGAGAAAATTAATGAAGCAGCATCCAATACCGGTTGTCGTTATCTCGTCGGTTGCCGGCGATGGTTCTGACAATGGAATTAAGGCTTTAAAATTTGGTGCCAGAGAAATTATTTCAAAACCCAAATTATCCGGCTCCGAAGAGATTGAAGAGTACAGTATACGCATTGTCGATGCCATAAAAGCTGCAGCTATGGCCGAGCGGATTCTGATGGATAATAAATTGTCGCCAAAACTTGAAAATAGTCAAGTAATTCAACATGAATTATCATCAACTACCCATCCGAATCCAGCTGAGCTTTCGGAGGAAGTAATTCTTATTGGAGCTTCAACTGGAGGTACAGAGGTCATTTCCAGAATATTGAAAGGTCTTCGGCGCGATCTGCCCGGAATATTAATCGTTCAGCATATGCCGGGTGAATTTACCAAAGCATTTGCCAACAGGCTGAATATGGAGTGTAATTTGCATGTAAAAGAAGCCGAGCAGGGTGATGCAATTAAACGAGGATATGTGTACATTGCGAATGGATTTAATCATTTATCTCTGGTAAGAGAAAATCAATTGTATAAATGTAAACTTGAAATGAGTGAGTTGGTAAATCGACATCGTCCTTCTGTTGATGTGTTGTTCAAATCGGCAAGCAAGTTTGAAGGGAAAAATATTACAGCTGTTTTGCTCACCGGAATGGGTTCTGACGGTGCTAAAGGATTGCTTGAATTACGCGAAATTGGAGCCCAAACATTTGCTCAGGATGAAAAATCATCGGTTATATTTGGTATGCCCAGGGAAGCCATCAAATTAAATGCGGCGAAAATGATCGGAAATCCGGATGAATTAATAAATTGGTTAAACTCAACATTTTAATTAGATGATAGATAGGGATCGAATACCGAAAATTCTTATTGTAGATGATGTTCAGTTAAACCTCGATCTGATGAAAGAAATATTGTCAGAAAAGGGATATATGATTGCTACTGCGATTAATGGAAAATCAGCCATTGCCAAATCGAAAGCTCACAAATTTGACCTGATATTGCTTGATATTATCTTGCCTGATATTGATGGGTTTGAGGTCTGTACTCTCCTAAAGGCCAATCAACAGACTCAGGATATTCCGATTATTTTCTTAACTGCAAAAAAAGAAAAAGACAGCATTACCAAAGGATTTAATCTTGGGGCAGTCGATTATATCCCCAAACCATTCAGCAAGGAAGAGCTACTGGCTCGGGTGAACCTTCACCTGACCTTACGCAAATTTCAAGATGACCTCGTTCGTTCAAAAGAAATGGCAGAAGCATCAGCACAGGCTAAAGCAATTTTTTTGGCCAATATTTCACATGAAATCAGGACTCCAATGAATGGAATAATTGGCATGATTGACATACTTAAACGAACTCCTTTAACCGCAGAACAGATTGAATATATTGATATTATTGGCATTTCAGGTGAAAACCTGTTGGCGATTATCAATGATGTTCTCGACTTTTCGAAGATTGAAGCTGGGCAGATTACCTTCGAACATATTAGGTTTAACTTGTGGGATGAAATTAATGAGGTCATCAAAATTCTTCGGTACAAAGCGGTACAAAAGAATCTTGAACTCTCGTTTGAGATTGCTCCAGATGTGCCACAACTGCTTATTGGTGATCCGTTAAGATTAAAACAGGTACTGATTAATCTCTGCAACAATTCCATTAAATTTACTGCAGAAGGATTTGTACATGTGTATGTGAAGCTTGCCGACAGAAATGAATGTGCTGTTCGCTTGCACTTTGAAGTTAAGGATACCGGTATTGGCATTTCTCCTGAAAATCAATCGAAACTGTTCAAATCATTTTCTCAGGCTGATGTATCAACCACGCGAAAATTTGGAGGTACTGGACTTGGACTTGCTATTTCCAAAAACCTGGTGCATTTAATGGGTGGAGAAATTGGTATAATTAGTGAAGAAGGGAAGGGTGCCATTTTTCATTTCGAAGGTGAATTCGGAATTGCCGGGCAGGATCTTTCGGAGGCTGAGACTCAGGAATTGGAAGAGTCGGTTCACCACGATCGGAAGTTGAAAATATTACTGGCTGAAGATAACGTAATTAACCAAAAAGTTGCTATATTAAATCTGCAAAAACTTGGACATTCGGTTGTCGTTGTTTCTGATGGTATTCAGGCAGTTGAGACGTTTGTTAAAGAATTACCTGATGTGATTTTTATGGATGTGTTCATGCCTAATATGGACGGAGTAGAGGCAACGGGCAAGATCCGGGAGTGGGAAAAAATGAATAATGTTACTAACCGTGTTCCGATAGTAGCAATGACAGCAAATACAAATAAAAATGATAAAGATTTATTTGTAGCTGCAGGAATGGATGATTATTTAGGTAAGCCGTTTAATGTTAGTGAATTAGTTCGACTTTGCGGCAGGATTTACAAGCAATTGGAACGTAAGAACATGTAACTTAATATCTAGGATATGGAATTTTCTGATACAACTTATTCATGGTCGGGGAAGACGATACTAATCGTAGAAGACAACGAAACCAGTAATATCTATTTTGAAGCTGCATTGAGGAAGACTCAGGCAGTTCTGATGTGGGCAAAGAATGGGTTGGATGCAGTTGAAATGGTCAAAAACAACAATAATATTGATTTGATTTTGATGGATATCAATATGCCCAAATTAGATGGCATTGAAGCTACCCGCATTATCAAAAGCCTAAATCCTGAAATTGTAATTGTTGTTCAGACCGCATTTATTCTCTCTGGTGAAGAACGATTATGTCAGGAAGCTGGTTGCGATGAGTTCATAACAAAGCCTATTCGTCTTAAGTATTTGCTCGATACCATTAATCGCTATTTGGCTTCCCCTAAAGAAATATAAGCTCCAAACTTGTTTTTTGCATTAGGCTCAACCAATGGTAAAAATCCGGAATGGATTTTTCCTTGTCTAGATTTTGGTGGGTTTAACTGTAGTTGTGTATCGACAAAATCACAATATCCATTTGCAGAACCGTAAAAGAGTTCAAATTTACCAGTTGAATCCGGATGAATTCTTCTTTCCAGAAACATCGTTAAAATTCCCATATTCATTCGGCTGTTTATTTCGATGCAAGGCTGCATTATTAAGCTTTTCTGATGTTTGAAGATCATCGCATCAACACCTAAAAATCCACGATGCCAGGTTGCATAATTCGTCTTTCCCAATGCACTGCTTATTATATCTGCTGTAATACTGATCATTCCCATTAATTCAGAAGCATTTTCGTCAGTCAAAATCTTTTTCAAATCCGGGTGAATTAAAGTTCCCCGGTATTGGCCATTTGAATTGGTTTCGAAGACTGAAAAACCTAGATATTCAATTTTGGAGTCAGGTAACACCTGAAACTGAAAGGACAAATCAACCAGCTTTTCGAGGAAGGGTTCTGCAATCAGGTAGTTTTGTTGCTTTAATACGCCTGAAATCCATTGTTTATTGGATGCATTTAATTTGGCATTCCGAATAATCTGGATTCCACGACCTGAAGAACTCATGGGGGCTTTCAAAACTAAAGGTGAATGGTTTTCCAGAAGCAACTCGATTTCTTCGCAGCTGGTTATTTTTATGCCAACCATTTCTTTTCTAATAAACCAATCTGGCGGTCGATTCTCTAATAATCCAGTTAAAAAATCAAGTGATGTAGATCGCTCAAAAAGCAATTTGTGCTCATTGTTCCATTGGAAAACCGGACCTTGCTTGAATTGATTAGCGCATTTTTCTTTCAGTTTTTTTAGTTTGAAATGAGCTGCCGGACTCCATCCCCAAGGGGAAATAGCATCAAATGAGCCAGTTGGAAGTGATTCCAGTTCTGCCAAACTACAAAACTGAGGCAATTCAAATCCAAATTTTTCTAGTTTCTGTAAAAAAACGGTTGATGGAGGGGTTTCTGTTAGCACAAAATCATTTTCGGTGCAAAAAACAAAAGGCAGAATTGCTAAGTCGCGTTCCATTTCCTGGAGTAAAAGCGGAGGTTGGTAACTGAATGATCCATTGGCAACAGCCAGTTCGCAAGTTGGATTGAAATAGTAAATGTTTGCCGTTGTCATAGGATTTTCTGAAACCGAAAGGCAAATATAGAACCCAATTTGTATCCTTTTTATTAAATATCGAAAAATAAACGTCAATTTGTTTTGATTTGTAAAATTAGAATATACATTTGCAATATTAAATAATTACAGACCGTTAAGTCTTTATTTTATGAAACAGTTTTCTTCTGAAATAGCAAAAATGAATTCCCTACTAGACATGGCTGATACTATGGGTATGTGCATGTGTATGTGTTTTCGTTCAACTTTTCAGAAAGTGGTCAGGATATAGGTGAATTTTAACCAAGATATATTTAAACCCTTCTGGAATCCAGAGGGGTTTTTTTTTGAATTTAAAACAATCAATTTGTATGAGTGAAAAATCGTACCGGAGTATTGTAAAATCAGTTTCATGGCGGACTATTGGAACTCTTGATACCATTCTTATTTCCTACATAATAACAGGAAAAGCAACACTAGCCTTATCAATTGGTGGTGTTGAAGTATTTACCAAGATGGCACTTTATTACTTTCATGAACGCACCTGGAACCGGATCAATTTCGGTAGGATAAAGAAAGCTGACGCTGATTATCAAATATAATTCGCAACATGGAAAGAAATTTTTTACCCATATCAATTGATATTTCGTGCAGTAAAATACTCATCATTGGCGGTGGACAAAGCGCCCTGAAGAAAATTAAAATTTTACAGCGTTCTGGAGCAAATCTCGAAGTTGTGGCCGAAAATATCATCGACGAAGTTTATGCTTCGGGCGTGGTTTGTTACCGGAAAAGCTACGAAAAGAGCGATTTAATTGGATATCTGATGCTTTATTCATGTACCAATAACGAAACGCTCGACCGCCAGATTGCACAGGATGGGAGAGAGGCTGGGGTGCTGGTTAATATTCACGACAATCCGGCACTTTGCCAGTTTGTTTCTCCGGCAATTTATCAGGATGGAAATATCTCGGTTGCTGTAAGTTCAAATGCCGAGAATGTTTACGAAGCCATTCGCTTGCGCAATCTGATTCAGGAATATTTAGAAAATCTTAAAAACACACAAGTATGAGCATTCAGTTAAGTCCATTAAACGAACAGCAATTAAGCGCTTTGACAAGCCTGACTGGCGGGTTAAACCGTGAACAGTTGCTCTGGATAAACGGATATTTTCAGGGGCTGCTGGCCTCTTCTGGAACTAATCAGTCTGCAGATATCAGCCAATCCAAAACCAGCAAACAGATAAAAATACTGTATGGTACGCATACTGGGCGCAGCAAAACCATTGCCGGTCAATTGGCTGCAAAACTTGCAGGAAGAGGCGTTGAAGCCGTTTCTGTGGCTCTGGACGATTACAAAACCCGACAATTGACAACAGAAACCAATGTAGTTTTCATTGTGAGTACACACGGCGAAGGCGAACCACCTGCCATGGCTGAAGATTTTCACGGTTTCATTACCGGAAAACGCGCGCCCCAATTGCCTAACCTGAATTATTCGGTTGTGGCCTTAGGCGATAAAAGTTACAAGTTGTTCTGCAAAACCGGGATCGATATCGATCAGGCTTTAGCAAAATCAGGAGCAAAGTCAATTTTGCCAATTTTGGCGCTGGATGTCGATTTTGATGAAGAAATTGAACGTTGGATTACTGATTTTACTGATGTTTTTGCTGAAATTCCGGCAGCTTCAAATCAATCTAATGCAATAATCAATACTTCAAATAATGAAACTTATACACGGAAGAATCCTTTCCATGCTACTGTAATTGATAAAGTGAAGATTACCGGACGTGATTCGGATAAAGAAGTTTATCATGTGGAACTTTCTCTGGAAGGTTCTGGAATAGCTTATGAACCTGGAGATTCTGTCGGCATTCTCGCCAATAATCCACCTGAGTTGGTCGATGCTATTTTAAAGCATTCTGGTTTTGAAGGAACAGAGTTGGTTACGATTAAAGAAGGAACGTTTTCGTTGAAAGATGCCCTTTCGGAACACCTCGAAATTACGGTTCTTAATCGCGATGTCATTCAGAAATATCAGGAAAAGGCCGGAAACAGTGAGCTCCAGAAGATAATAGAAGATGAAAAGCTTCTAGATCATTTTCTTTTTGGACACGATGTGCTTGATCTGTTGGAAGAATTCCAGTTTTCGTTCTCAGCACAGGATTTGGCTGATGTTTTAAGGGCTTTTCCAGCAAGGCTTTATTCAATATCCTCCAGTCAATCGGCGGTGGGCGACGAGGTGCATATTACGGTGGCCACTGTGCGCTATTCCATTAAGGGACGGAGTCGGGGAGGAGCTTGCTCAACCTATTTGACCGACCGCATTGAAATCGATTCACAGGTTTCGGTGTTCATCGAAAAGAACCCGGCATTTAAACTTCCCGAAAATGAAGAGACTCCGGTTATTCTGATTGGTGCAGGTACCGGCGTAGCTCCTTACCGTTCTTTCTTACAACACCGCGAAGCCAACAATCAGAAAGGCAAAACATGGCTGTTCTTTGGCGAACGCCGGTTTCATTCTGACTTTTTATATCAGGTTGAATGGCAGAAACTGCTGAAAGACGGTTATCTGGAGAAAATTGATGTGGCTTTCTCGCGCGATCAGGTAGAAAAAATATATGTACAAAACCGACTCCTTGAAAAGCAAAAGGAAGTTTTTGAATGGCTGAAAAAAGGTGCAAACATTTACCTGTGCGGCGATATGAAACAAATGGCCCGCGATGTACAGAATGCCTTACTCCGGATATTTGAAACACAAGGTGGAATGACTGAAGAAAAGGCACTGGAATACATGAGAACGCTTAAAAAAGAAAAGCGATTTCAAACGGATGTGTATTAATCGTTGTGCAATATTAAAAGATTGGGATATTAGTAATTAATAACAATAAAGAATGAACAAAGTGAGTTTTGGAATGTATCTTGGTAGTATAAATACTTACTTGTTCGTGCGCATATAAACTTATACAGAATGAATGATTTTATAAACTGGGACGAGCTTTCAGAATTAGAACGAATTAAGTACGAAAGTAATTACCTGAGAGGCACTTTGGTTGAAAGCCTTGCAGATCCGATTACTGGTTCATTGGCTTTTGCTGATACACAACTTTCCAAATTTCATGGCATGTATCAGCAGGCCGACCGTGATCTGGAAAAAGAACGCAAACGCCAAAAGCTGGAACCTGCTTACTCTTTCCTTATTCGGGTCAGGGTACCGGGTGGGGTGGTCTCTCCAAAACAGTGGCTTCAAATGGATTGGATTTCGGAAGAATACGCCAATCACACATTAAAATTGACTACCAGACAGGCTTTTCAGTTGCATGGGGTGATTAAAACCAACCTGAAGAAAACCATTCAGGCGATGAATGCCGAACTGATGGATACGATTGCTGCATGCGGCGATGTCAACCGCAACGTGATGTGCCATCCGAATCCGGCTGAGTCGGAATTACATGCCGAAGTGGCCGACACTGCCCGCCGGATTAGCGAACATTTGTTGCCTTCGTCAACTGCCTACCACGAAATATGGCTCGACCAGAAGTTGATTGCCGACAGCAAAAAAGATGTTGAACCATTATACGGCGATCGTTATCTGCCACGAAAATTTAAGATTGCGATTACCATTCCGCCATACAACGATTCTGATATTTTTTCGCAGGATTTGGGGTTTATAGCCATTGTCGAAAAGAACCGGATTGTTGGCTATAATGTAATTGTTGGCGGAGGAATGGGTACAACCTTCGGAATGCCTGAAACATATCCGCGCCTGGCTGAAGTAATTGGTTTTTGCACTTCGGAACAAATTATTGACGTGGCCGAGAAAGTATTGCTGGTGCAGCGCGATAATGGAAACCGCCAGAACCGTAAACTTTCCAGATTAAAATACACCATCGACCGATTAGGAATTGAAGCGTTCAAAGCAGAGTTGCACAAATACCTTGGATATGAACTTCAGGAATCTAAGCCTTTTGCTTTTACCCGTAATGGCGATCGTTTGGGCTGGAAGAAAGGTGTAGATGGGAAATGGAGCCTTTCGCTTTTTGTTGAAGGTGGACGTGTTGCAGACCGGAACGGTTTTAATTTAAAATCGGCACTTCGGGAAGCTGCTCAACACATTAACGGACAATTTATTTTAACTGGAAACCAGAACCTGGTTATTGCCAATGTTTCGGCTGACGAAAAAAAGAAAATCATCGAAATACTGAAAAAGAATGGCGTATTGCCTGGCGAAATTTCAGGACTCCGCCAGAACTCAATCGCTTGCGTGGCTCTCAATACCTGCGGATTGGCATTTGCCGAAGCCGAAAGGTACCTGCCATCGCTGGTAACTAAAATTGAATCGATTTTGGATCAGCACGGTTTATTTAAAGAAGAAATTGTGATTCGCATGACTGGTTGCCCGAACGGCTGTGGCCGGCCTTACCTGGCCGAAATTGGCTTCGTTGGAAAATCAGAAGGACACTATAATCTCTATTTGGGTGGAAATTTCAATGGAACCCGCCTCAATGCGCTCTACAAAGAAACGCTTACAGAAGATGAAATTCTGACCGAATTAACACCCATTATTGCTGATTATGCTCAGGGTCGCAGCGATGGTGAGAAGTTTGGCGATTTTGTCATCCGGAAGCAATACGTAAAAGAAATAATAAAGGGAAGTGATTTCAGGCATTAAAAAATTAGACCATGAAGACTCCAGTATTTTTTATCGGCGAAAAACTCTCAGCAGTTACCCGCCAGTGGTTGCAAAAGCAACACGTTCAATACATTGAACAACCATTTTTACGCATCGAGTACAAAAAACCAAATTTGTCTTTTTTCAATACTATGACCAATACCCGCAAGCAATGGGTTATCACCAGTATTTATGCGGCTCATTGGCTGTCCAGATTTTATTCACAGATTGGGTTGAACGAGTCTGACCGGTTGTATTGCTGGTCGGAAAAACAGGCTGATATTTTGAAGGAACTCAATCTCCCCGTTTTCATTTCATCATATTCCAATTTACCCGAACTAGCTGAAAACGTGATTAGTCAGAATCAGGGCGACTCTGTTTTGTTTTTGCACGGCGATAAGCTGCACGGCGAAATTACCTCTGTATTTTCAGAGTTTGCCCTTCAGTATTCTGAAATCGAGGTGTATAAGAATACACCAATTGAAAAATTTGTGAGCGGAATATTTGATGCCTACCTGTTTTTTAGTCCTTCGAGCATCGATAATTTTAAAGCATCGGGTAATTTCACAGATCCGAGATCGCTCATTCTGGCCAACGAAAACTCGACAGCAAGGGCTGCCTGGCGTGTTTTCACCAATAAAGTGTATCTTTCGCCCGAACAGGAAGAGCTGTCGTTTGTTCAATATTCGATAGCGCGTTGGAAGGAAGAAAACGAATAATAAAAGGATGAACTCAGGAACAGTTTCAATTTTAGGATGCGGATGGCTTGGAGTACCTCTTGGGAAACATTTGCGGAATCGTAGATTTTCGGTTAAAGGTTCGGTAACCACGCCTGAAAAGTTTGGTTTGCTCCGGACGTCAGGGATTGTACCTTACCGGTTTGTTCTCGGCGAAACGGAAGCAGAACTCGAAGACCCGACTTTTCTTGAAACTGATGTACTGATCATTTCCATTCCTCCTCGCCGGATTGATGGAATTGAGCGGATATTCCCTGCGCAGATCACTCAACTGATACCATTAATTTTGAAATCAGGAGTTAAAAAAGTGATTTTCATTTCTTCGACCTCGGTTTATCCTGAAAATTTACAAACGGCAAGCGAAGCTGATGCGCTTTTGCCTGACAAAGCAAGTGGCAAAGCATGTCTGTACGCTGAAAATTTATTGAAAAATCTGACCGATTTTGAAACTACAATCATCAGGTTTGGCGGTTTGATTGGTTCAGATCGCAATCCTGCACGTTTTCTCCTGAAATCGGATCGTGCAATTGCCAATATTCCTGTCAACCTAATTCATCAGGACGATTGTATCGGGATCATTTCAGCTATTCTTGAGCAGGATCTTTGGGGTGAAACGCTGAATGCCTGCTGTCCTGAACATCCGCTAAAAAAAGATTTCTACGGAAAAGCTGCCCACATTTCAGGCTTGCCTGAACCTCATATCTCAGATCAGACCGAAGCATATAAGATAATAGACAGCAGTAAATTACAGCGTTTACTGAAATATACGTTTAAATACCAAAGTCCGATGGATTACCTGGATAGCCTAACACCAAAGCAAAAGTAAAAAGGCAAAAGTATGTCTGAAAATCCAGATTTTTTTCATTCATCATTCATAACTAATAATTTATAACTCTGAATGAGTTCACTCATTTCCATAGTTGGCGCTGGTCCTGGCGATCCTGAATTGTTAACCATCAAAGCTCTGAAACGCATTCAGGAAGCTGACTGTATTTTGCACGATGCATTGGTAAGTGAAGAAATTTTGAATCTCGCCAGGCCTGAAGCACAGCGCGTTTATGTTGGAAAAATTTATCAGGATGGGCAGGATCAAACCGACCGGCAGGAATGGATCAATCAGCTGATTATTGAACTGGCCGAAAAAGGGCAAAAAGTCGTCAGGTTAAAATCGGGTGATCCAATGATTTTTGGCCGTGGCGCCGAAGAAATCCGGTTTTGCATTGAAAACAGTCTGAACTACGAAGTTATTCCCGGGGTGACATCAGCCCTTGGAGCTGCCTCACTGTATGGCATTCCGCTCACCGAACGCGGCAAAAACAGCATGGTTTTATTTGGTACAGGCCACTATTGTGAAGGCGATTTTTGCGACCTTGAATCCTTTGTTTCGGTGCTGAATTCGGGTTCGCCCATTATTTTCTTTATGGGATTGAACAAGCTGGTCAAATTGGCCGGAAGACTCATGGATCAAGGCATTTCTGCTGATTTGAATGTACAGATATTGAGCAAAGTTTCACAACCTGATGCCTATGCTTTGGAAGGGAGATTAGGAAACATTGCACAAATTCTGGAAACAGAAAAACCGCCAATGCCTGCCTTGGTTATTATTGGCAAAAACGTTGAACGGCTTACATAGTAAGGTATGTCGCTTCTCTAATACACCAATAGTGAATTAGGCTACTTCCAGACTTCTTTTTGATTTTCGGTAAAGGTAGGAATTGAAAATATTCCTTTTTGCAAACCGCAATTGCTTGTCAGAATTAACCAATTTTACATACACGCTCTTCGGAACGCCGAAGTATTCGTAAGTTGTTCCATCCAGAAAAGTAACTTCAAGCAAAAGTCCTTTGTGTTTGAAATCGGCTATATTCGATTCGCATGTAATGTTGTTGTATTCTTCTAAATTAGCGGCGATTGTTTCGGGCGCAATACTCACCAAAAAATGATAGGCATCAATGATCTGCCTGCTTTTGAGTTCTGCTTCAGCCTTATCAATTTCCTCCTGAAACTTATCGGGATGCCATTCTTTTACCAGATTACGGTAGGTAGTTTTTAAAGTTTTAAGATCGGTGTCTTGTTCGACATTGAACAATTTCTTGTATTCATTAATACGCTTCATAGATGCTTATTTCTTAATTTCCAGATTACAGGATACTTAACAGTGTTTGGGTAACATTACCCGACTTTTTTAACAAACCGCAAAATTACCCTTTTTAAAGTCATGAATGCTACGTAATTGTTAATTATCAGTTATTCTGGAATTTATGAGCCAATTATGGATAGAATGACATAAAACCGGAAATGAGCAATTGTTATTTTTCCACATCAGGCTCAAAGAAAACCCATTGGATAGCTGGATTCTGTTTTTTGAGAGCAGCTTCGCAACGGTTCATATTCAGGATTAATTGATCAACAGTGTCAACTTTGGCCATTTTTACTTTTACAGCAACCATAATCTGGGCTCCCAACTGTAAAGTGATTAAATTCAGAACTTTATTGACTTCGGGTTGAGTTTCAAGGAAGGTGGTAATCTCTCCCTGTACTTCCGGATCAATACTTTGACCAATGAGCAATCCTTTAATTTTGACCGCCATAAAGATGGAAATAATAACCAGTAAAACACCAATTCCAATGCTGCCAATGGCATCGAACAGTGGATTGCCGGTAACCATTGACAAGATGACGGAGATCAAGGCGAAAGCCAAACCGAGCAGGGCAGCAATATCTTCGCCCAGAACCACGACCAACTCACTTTGACGACTGTTTACAAACCACTTCCATAAACTTTGACCGTGTTTAACCTTATTAATCTGGGTAATGCAGCCCCAAAGTGAAGCGCCTTCGAGCAACATACTTACCGACAATACCAGGATGGCAATGTACGGACTTGTCAATCCTTCGTGTGAGCTGAGTTTATGCACACCTTCGTAAATCGAAAACAGACCGCCCATGCTGAATAAAATCAGGGCCACGATAAATGACCAAAAGAAAATGGCTTTCCCAAATCCAAGCGGATGATCAGGATTTGCCTCTTTTTTCGAGGCGTTTAATCCAAGGAACAAAAGTCCCTGATTACCGCAGTCGGCAAACGAGTGGATTGATTCGGCCAGCATGGCCCCCGAACCAGTTATAACTGCTGCTACTGTTTTGGTAATGGCGATTCCGAGGTTTGCAATTAAAGCAAATAGTATTGATTTTACTGATGAACTGTGAGACATCCTTAACGTTTACAAGGTTATTATTGTATTTAAGGACGAAAGTAATGAAATTGCAAAAGAATATTGATTACTATTTTCCCAATATCAACTTTTGAACCTGACTTTTCCCATCAATTGTAATTTTTAGTAAATAAATACCGGCAGGAAGTAATTCAAGATTGAGATCATATTCTGTCTCCCGAACATTGACTTCAACGTGTTTTATTGCACGAATGTCAAAAACCTCAATTTGCATTTTAGATTGCATGTTTGGTGAGCTATCAATCCTAATTTTATTAGAGAATGGAGTTTGGATTATTTTAATGTCTGCTTGATTCTCATTCTGAATGATACCTGTTGTCAAATCATTTATCCTGAAAATCTTTCCGCTTCTCGCCCCTGCAATGTAGAGCTGACCATTGGCATCTTCGCCGAATGTGCTGAAATTATTCCCTGTATATTGACCGAAATCTTCTTTGACCCAATTGCCGGAAACTTTGTGTAAAGTCCAAATCCGGTCGGAACAATAATCGGCAAAGAAATACGAGCCGTAATGTGGAGATAATGATGAGCCCCGGTAGACATATCCACCGGTTACAGAGCATTCAGTTCCATGTGGGTAGGCGTAAACAGGAAATGTAAGGGAGGCAGCTGGAATACATCCGCCAATGTTATATGTCTGATTGCCTTCGTAACATCGCCACCCATAATTTTCGCCACCTGGGCTGTTAGCTGGCTGAAGGTTAATTTCTTCATAGGCATTTTGCCCTACGTCGGCTATCCAAAGTTCGCCAGTCAGGCGATCAAAGCTGAACCTCCAGGGATTGCGTAGCCCAAGCGCCCAGATTTCGCCTTTTGTTGCAGTGCTATTGTAAAATGGATTTGATTCAGGAATTGCATAAGTATTTCCATGATCAACATCAATACGTAGCATTTTTCCAAGTAATTCTTTCGGATTTTGGGCTCTGTTTCCAGGATCACCACCAGAACCTCCATCGCCCATTCCAATGTATAAATAACCATCAGGACCGAATTTCATGTCACCTCCCTTATGGTTCTGGTAGGGCTGAAAGATCGTCATCAACTTCAACTCGCTCTGAGGATCGGCCACATTCGCATCGCCTGTATTTATTTTAAATCTTGAAATATGGGTACTGTCGCCTTTGCCTACGTAATTGACGTAAAAATATCCGTTTGTCTTATAATTAGGATGGAAAGCAATGCCTAATAAACCTCGTTCGCCTCCATAAACAACACGGTTTGTTATATCAAGAAAGGGCTGTGTATTGACAATGCCAGTAGAACTAATAATCCTGATATATCCTCGTTGATCAGCAACAAACAAACGGCTGTCGCCGGCATGGGCAATACTAACCGGACTAGTTAATCCAGAGGCAAAGAGTGTTAGCTTATTGGCACTTTGCCCCAGAGCATTATTAAGGGCAAGTGACAATGCCAATAACAGAAATAATGAATGAGTTAATTTCATGGCTAAAAGTTTTTATTAAACCCACTTGTATCTGTAACAAGGGAGTGGAAAAAATGTTGGAAGATGGTTGTTTACATGACCAAAGCGATGACAATGAGTGGCTAAAATCCTGAAATTTCAGCATTGTTTTAGGGAAGGTCAATCCCTTAAAGCCTGTCAAGGCGCGCCCTGCTGAGTTTTTCGCTATCCTGCTAAAGATTTTGCTGTCATGTTCAGTTTTTTGACATTTGAGTTGGTCTTTTTTCCAGACGAGTTAAAATTCTGGGGGTCCTGTTAAGTTTCTGGCTTCCCTGTTAAAGATTTAGCCGCCCTGTAGGTTTTCTCGTCGTCCTGTTAAAGGTTCTCGTGTCCTTTCGCGGGTTTCAGAGGTTTTTACTATTAATTCAGAAGAAATAAAATTCAACTTCGACTTTTGTGCCAACTTTCGAAAATGATACCTTTGCGGCCTATTTCTAAAGGGAAAAGTATGCAAAAGAAAATCATGTTGCTGGGTTCGGGGGAGCTGGGCAAAGAGTTTGTAATTGCCGCCAAACGCCTGGGACAAACAGTGATTGCTGTTGACAGTTATACGGGCGCTCCGGCCATGCAGGTAGCCGATCAGTTTGAAGTGATTAATATGCTCGATGGCGCTGAGCTCGACCGTATCGTTGAAAAACATCGTCCTGACCTGATTGTGCCCGAAATTGAAGCCATTCGTACTGAACGTTTCTACGATTACGAAAAGGCCGGAA
This sequence comes from Bacteroidota bacterium, assembly GCA_023251455.1. Lineage (GTDB taxonomy): Bacteria > Bacteroidota > Bacteroidia > Bacteroidales > Prolixibacteraceae > Aquipluma. The sequence goes on along the minus strand of JAHEYT010000043.1, from coordinate 45,576 downwards.
TTCAGGTGGTGCCATCGGCCAGAGCAGCTAATTTCACCATGAACCGCAAGGCCATTCGCGATTTGGCAGCCAAAGAACTTGGTCTGAAAACAGCTAATTATCGGTACGCTAAAACTTTCGACGAGTTGAAAGCTGCCGTTGCAGAGGTTGGGATTCCGTGCGTGGTGAAACCGCTGATGTCTTCATCAGGAAAAGGGCAATCGACCATTAAAAGCGAGGCCGACTGCGAAAAGGCATGGGCAACAGCTTCAGATAAAGGTCGTGGCGATTTAAATGAAGTGATTGTGGAAGCTTTTGTTCCTTTTCTGAGCGAAATTACGTTGCTAACCGTGACTCAAAAGAATGGCGAAACCTTGTTTTGTGCGCCAATCGGTCACCGACAGGAGCGTGGCGATTACCAGGAAAGCTGGCAACCAATAATGCTTCCTGAAGGTTTTGAAGAGGAAGCTCGCAATATGGCTGCACAGGTGACCAAAGCTTTGGGTGGTGCTGGTATTTGGGGCGTCGAGTTTTTTATTACTGCCGAAGGTGTAGTTTTTTCTGAATTGTCGCCCCGTCCGCACGACACCGGCATGGTAACTTTGGCAGGCACACAAAACCTCAGCGAATTCGAATTGCATTGCAGGGCAGTTCTGGGTTTGCCGATTCCCGAAATCAGGCAGGAAAAAGCTGGAGCCAGCGCGGTAATTCTTTCAGGCATCGAAACCATTTCTCCGGAGTATTCTGGCATCGATTTAGTATGTCAAAATCCAAATGCCGATGTCCGGATATTTGGGAAAGAGGCCGCCAGAGTTCATCGCCGTATGGGAGTGGTAGTGGTGAGTGCCGATTTGGGAGCCGATGTGCTTGAATTGCAGCAAACCGCCCGAAAATTGGCTGATCTGGTTGAAGTGAAACCTTCAAAATAAAGAGAAGGTGCAACAAATAAACAAGGCTGTCCGGATTTGATTCCAGACAGCCTTGTTATCTTATTGGTAATATTTATTATGGCTTTTGATTCCTGATTTTGCTCTTCCGTATTCCGTAGGTGAAGTAAATAGTCATTCCGATGGCCATCCAAATGATTAATCGAAGCCAGGTGTCTAAAGGAAGTGATGCCATCTGCAAAATACAAATACCCGCTCCCAGAATCGGGACAAGTGGAACGAATGGTGTTTTAAAAGTTCGTTCAAGCTCAGGCCGTTTTACTCTCAATACAATAATACCGATGCAAACAATTGCAAAAGCCAGTAATGTACCAATCGAGACTAGTTCGCCTAAAATATTTATAGGAAGTAGACCTGCAACAATCATTGCTACAAATCCGGTAACGATAGTGCTTACGTGAGGAGTTTTGAACCGGGGGTGAACTTTTGCAAATATCGGAGGTAATAATCCATCTTTGGCCATCGAGAAGAAGATTCGCGGCTGACCCAGTAGCATAACCAAAATAACGGAGCTAAGTCCAGCTATTGCTGCAATTTTAATGATTGGACGTAACCAGAAAAGGCCTTCGCCCATGGCGTTAACACCCACGGCTATCGGGTCGGATACGTTCAGAAATGTATAACTTACTATTCCGGTCAATACAATAGCTACAAAAATATAGAGCAGGGTAGAAATACCGAGTGAACCCAAAATTCCGATGGGCATATCACGCTTCGGATTTTTAGCTTCCTGTGCTGCTGTTGAAACAGCATCGAAACCAATGTATGCAAAGAAAATAACAGCTGCTCCGCGTAGAATTCCACTCCAGCCATAATGCCCCCAAACACCGGTATTCTTCGGGATAAACGGAACCCAGTTGGCTTTATTCACAAACATGAATCCGATTCCGATGAAGAGCAGAATAACGAACACTTTTATTACAACCATAAAGTTGTTGAATCTTGCCGATTCTTTTATTCCGATTAAAAGTAAAATGGAAATTGCAGCCACAACAAACATTGCTGGCAAGTTTAATACTCCGGAAAGATGTGGCAGGCTATCGATGGCGATGCCTGTATCAGCCAGGTTTTTGGTTAGTTCAGGTGTAACTGATTTCCACCCAACTTGTGGGATATCGACCATAACTGTTCCCATTGCTGTTGTAAATTGTGCCGGAATGTTAATGCCAAAGTCTTTCAGGAAGCTTACCACATAGCCCGACCAGCCAACAGCAACCGTTGATGCGGCAAAAAGGTATTCCAGAATTAAATCCCAGCCGATGATCCATGCTACAAACTCGCCCATCGTGGCATAAGCGTAGGTGTATGCACTACCCGAAATCGGAATCATGGAAGCAAATTCGGCATAACACAAACCTGCAAACAAACAGGCTAATCCGGAAATTAAAAACGATATAACAATTGCAGGACCAGCGTATTGAGCTGCAGCCTGACCAGTTAACACAAATATTCCAGCGCCAATAACGGCACCAATTCCTAAAGTGGTGAGGTTAAAGGCACTCAACGATTTACGTAGTCCGTGATCGGCATTGGACTCTGCCATCAATTGGGACAACGGCTTTGTGATAAATAACTTTGACATAGATGCTAATTTTGAGTTATCAAAAATAGCTTTTTTGTTGAATAATCAAGCTTTTCAGGAGGAACCTATTCTTGCGGAATTTTTTTTCCAAAGAATAATGTTTTGATGGCAGCGTAGAAGAATGGAATTAAAGTTACAATGATAAGTCCCAGAAAAATAATCTCGAAGTTATCCTTAATCCAGGTGATTTCGCCCAGAAAATAGCCGGTAAGGGTGAAGAATGGAACCCAGATTGCCGAGCCAATAACTGTATATTGTTTGAAGATGGGAAAGTCGAACGATACTGTACCGGCAAAAAATGGGATATAAGTTCGGATTACCGGGAAAAAGCGACCAATAATGATTGATTTCTTACCGTGTTTTTGATAGAAGTGCCTGGTTTTAACGATCGAAGGCACCAAATATTTTTGAATTAGTTTGCGATGGCTCCGCTCAATCCGGTGTCCTATCAGCGATCCGATCTTGTAATTGAAATGATTTCCGACGATGGCTGCAAAAATTAAGAGTGGAACCAGTACCCAGATGCTCATATCGGATGAAGCTGTAATTACTCCTGCCGAAAAAAGTAACCCGTCGCCTGGCAAAAACGGGAAAACGATTAACCCGGTTTCCAGAAAGATAATCAGGAACAACACGAGATAAGCTTCCCAAACGTTTTCGGAAACCAGTGCAAAAATAGCCTCATTAGTGTGAAATAGAATATTATAAATCTCGTCCATCATTGTTTTCTGGTTTTCTGGCAATGCAAAATAAAGGTAGTGTAATTTGCAAAGAAAAACTATGTTGCAAATTACACTACCTAAACAAATCAAATCGAAGTTTTATTCTCTTTGATTGAAATATTTTTAGTTAAATTATTTGTAATGCCATTTTATGCTGAATTCTGTTCAGATTTATTTTGCCACTAAATGCTTTGATTCAGATGTTTAAAAGTAGTCAACCAGCAAGTTGCATACCTTGTCCAGAAAAACATTGTCATCGTCAGTAAATGGGGCGGGAGAGTGGCTGTCGATATCGAGTTCGGCAACAAATTTCCCATTCTTCAAAACCGGAACCACTATTTCCGACTGAACTTCCAATCCACACGAAATGTAGTTTTCAACCTGGGTTACATCCTGAACAACCATGGTCTGTCCACTGGCGGCAACCTGACCGCAAATGCCTTTTCCAACAGCAATGTGGGTATGTTGGGTTGGTTTTCCGACAAACGGACCTAATACCAGTTCATTCTTCTCCTGGTCTAAAATATAAAATCCCACCCAGTCGTAATGGTAGACTTCCTGTTTTAAGAGTTCACAAATTCCTAGCAAAAGGTCATCCGGATTAATTTTTACCAATGCGACAATCTTCTGATATACTTCTTCAAAATTTGGTTTTGTCATTCTATAATTCAATTTGTTTCAAACTATTTAATTACCATTTGGTCCTCATGGGTAATCTTCTCACAATATTTACATTTCAAATCTAACGGATTCTTTGAAATGACATTGAAATAGGTCGTAATTTCTTCATTATTGGTAATGCATTTTGGGTTAAAGCATTTTACAATTCCGATCACCTTATCCGGAACTTCGACTACCCGTTTCTCAACCACTTCGTAATCGCGAATGATGTTAAGCTTGGCATTTCGGGCAATCAGCGAAATTTTGTTGATCTCGTCATCTTCAAAAAACACATCGGAAAGTTTGATGATGGCTTTGCTACCCAATTTTTCACTTTCGAAGTTGGCTCCAAAGGTAATTTGAGATTTTACATTTTGAAGTCCCAGAATGGAAATAACCTTGAACAAATTTTCAGAAGGAATGTGATCGATTACAGTGCCATTGTTGATTGCACTTACTTTGAGTTTGAGTTTCTTTTTAAAACTATCGGGCATGGCTGTAATTATTTAAGATTGAGAATATGTGCGATAATAGCCTGACGGGTGTAAACACCATTGCGGGCTTGTTCAAAATAATAGGCTTTTTCGTTACTGTCAACATCCGGATGAATTTCGTTGACGCGAGGAAGCGGATGAAGAATACGCATATTGGGTTTGGTTTTACTCAACATGTTGTTTCGCAAAATATACACGTTTTTCACTTTTTCGTATTCAATCGGGTCCATAAAACGCTCTTTCTGCACGCGGGTCATGTAAATAATGTCGGCGTGGTTGATGTTTTCGTTGATTTCGGTGTGCTCGAAATAACGGATGCCTTTTTCTTTCAGGAAAAGTTTGTATTCTTCGGGCATTGCCAGTTCATCAGGAGCAATGAAATTGAAGATTGGGTTTTCGAATTGTGAAAGGGCCATGAGCAGGGAATGAACGGTTCTCCCGTATTTCAGATCTCCGATCATGAAAATGTTAATGTTATCAAGTGTTCCCTGGGTTTTTAGAATAGAATACATGTCGAGCAGCGTTTGAGTTGGGTGTTGATTCGCACCATCGCCAGCATTGATCACCGGAACATTGGCTACCTCAGAAGCATAGCGCGAACTGCCTTCCAGCGGATGACGCATCACAATCAAGTCGGCATAATTGCTCACCATGCGAGTGGTGTCGTGCAAGGTTTCGCCTTTCGAAACGCTGGATGAACCAGCATCCGAAAATCCAATAATTCGTCCGCCCAACCTGTTGATGGCTGTTTCGAAGCTTAGTCGGGTGCGGGTCGATGGTTCAAAAAACAAAGAAGCTACTACTTTCCCTTCAAGAAGTCTCTGGTTGGAATTTTTCTCAAAATCAGCTGCGAGTTCCAAAATTCGCAGGTAGTCTTCTTTTGAATAATCGGTAATCGAAATTAAATCTTTCTTTTCCATTTTATGTGATGGTTTTTAATGATGTTGAAGCAAAAAAAAGCCAACAGAAATGTTGTTTCTGTTGGCTTTTAAGTATTTCCGGAGATGCCGGATACAAATAATGATGAGCTAAATTATTATCATGATGGAAACGAAACAGGGAATTTGGGAAAATCTTTTCCTGATGAAGGGATTCATCAAAAAAGAAGGAATATTGTTTTATCAGGTGTTCCATCAAAATCCAAAATTAGTTTGTTTTTGCGATCTATTTTAAATTATCGACTATTAGTTATGAAAAGGTTATTAACACCGCATCCCTTGCTGTTACTGGTAAATCTAGGGCAATTCGGTAATTTTTAATCCTTCAATTTTATTTAATCCTTCTTCAATCCGGTTTACTTCGCTTAGCCGGATATGTGTTTTAATTTGGCATCTCAAATCGAACTGCGGATCAACCTGCGGCAATTTCTCGTCTTTAAATAGTTTCATCACATCATTCATTACCCCATAGTCAAATTCAACCAGAAGTTGCTTTTCCACAAGCTTTTCCACAATTTCAGCCTGATTAATGGCATCCAAAGCAGCATTGCGGTAGGCATTAATTAAACCACTCACACCCAATAAAGTTCCGCCAAAATAGCGAACAACCACGATGAGAATGTTGGTCAGGTCGAAACTCTGGATTTGCCCCAAAATAGGCTTCCCGGCAGTTGACGAAGGTTCTCCGTCGTCGTTGGCCCGGAACAGCAGTTTTTCGTGCCCTAATCGCCAGGCATAGCAATGATGCCGTGCCGAATAATGTTCCTTTTTGATAACCTGAACAATTTCTTTAATCTGTTCTTCGGAAGTCACCGGGTAGGCAAAGGCAATAAATTTGCTGCCCTTGTCCTTAAAAAGTCCTTCTGCAGGATTCGATATGGTTTTGTAGGTATCTTCCATCAGAAATTCATTAAAATCAGGATGGCAATAACAGCCATCAATACGCCGGCAAAGTTAACTCTTGAAAACTTTTCTTTGAACAACACAAAGCCAATCAAAATCGAAAATAAGACGATGCAGATGTTGTTTAGTCCAAAAACAATTGAACTATCAAGTTTGCTGTTATTCAGGGCAAGAATAAAGAAGTACAATGATCCAAAATTTGCAATTCCCAGGATTGACCCACCAATCAGCTCGGCGATAGAGATGTTTTTTGAAATCGATTTAGGTTTTATAAGGATGAATATCAGTCCAAGAATAAGAGCTGTCAGGAAAACTACCGCAGGAAATAGCAGGCTCATGCTGTTCGAAACATGGTAGCTTTGCGCGTATTTTACGATTGAGTCAGTTATTCCGGAACCAAGAAAAATGGCCAACGGCAAAAGAATCAGTTTTAGGTTTTTTGCTTTATCAACCGGGCGGTAGCTGGTTAGTAAGACTGCGATTGTGGCCATTATCAATCCTGAAATTTTAAGAACGGTAGTTTTCTCGGAGAAATACAGAATTGAATATAAAATGGGGATAACCATCGACAATTTTCCGGCAATGGTGGTAACGGCTACTCCGGAAAGACGCGTCGAATAGCCGATCAGAAAAAACATCACGATAAATGATAAGCCAATCAGTACGGCGTACGGCAGCCACTCGGAAGTTAGAGCATTCAGGATTGAAATAGGGTGGCGGTTAAAGCTAAAACCGAGTATTGCAGCCACCAGGTAATTGACTGTAATTAGCTTGATCAGGTTGGTTTTAAATCGCTCAGTAACTTTAAAAGTGATAAAAATTACTGATGATGAAAGAATGCTCAGCAAAAGATAAATCATCTGATGTGATTTTATATACAAGAAAAAAGCAGATCGAAATTGACCTGCTTTATATCTGTTACAATTTTAATTTCTTTTCAATCTCGTCGACACAAAGTTTAAACGCCTTGTCGGTTTCTTTCAGGTTATTCACCGTTTTACAGGCATGTAGCACGGTAGCGTGGTCTTTATGCCCAATTTGCGAACCGATGGATGCCAGCGACGATTTGGTCATGTTTTTGGAGAAGTACATGGCCAGTTGCCGGGCCTGAACAACTTCGCGTTTGCGGGTTTTTGCCTGAAGTGAATCGACCGGCATATTGAAATAATCGCAAACTACTTTTGATATATAGTCAATGGACAATTCACGTTTCGAATTCTTAACCAGCTTGTTAATCATCTCGCTGGCCAATTCTATGGTTATTTCTTTTCGGTTCAATGTCGATTGAGCCAAAAGTGAAACTAGCGCTCCTTCGAGTTCCCTGATGTTATTAGTAATATGAGAAGCGATGTATTCCAAAACTTCGTCCGATATTTCAATTCCGTCTTTGTAGATTTTGCGCCTCAGTATGTCCATCCTGGTTTCGAAACCAGGTTGTTGTAAGTCGGCAGTCAAACCCCATTTAAATCTGGATAGTAAGCGTTGTTCAAGTCCTTTCAGTTCAATTGGTGGCTTGTCAGAAGTTAGAATGAGCTGTTTGCCGCTTTGGTGTAAATGGTTGAAAATATGGAAAAAGGTTTCCTGAGTTTTTTCTTTTCCTGCAAATTCTTGAACGTCATCAATAATCAGAACATCAATCATCTGGTAGAAATTCAAAAAGTCGTTCCGGTTGTTGTTCCGGGTAGCTTCTGTGAATTGTGTCTGAAATTTGTTTGAATTTACGTATAAAACAACTTTGTCCGGATGGCGTTCTTTAACCTCAATACCGATGGCGTGTGCCAAGTGGGTTTTACCAAGGCCCGAATTGCCGTAGATCATCAGCGGGTTGAATGCAGTCCCTCCGGGATTCTGTGAAACAGCATATCCGGCGCTCCGGGCCAAACGGTTGCACTCGCCTTCAACAAAATTATCGAAAGTATTATCCAGTCGTAATTGCGGATCAATCTGGATTTTTTGAATTCCGGGAATAATAAATGGATTCTTAATCGATGATTTTCCTTCACTTTTTAGCGGAATGCTCATCGGTTTATTTTGGATCTTGCTGTTGTTGTTTGTAGGATATTTAACGGTATAGGGTTGTGAGTTACTTTGATTGTTACCCATAACCACAACATATTCAAGTTTGGCTCCAATCCCAACTTCTTTTCTCAGTGTCTTTCTGAGTAAATCAATGTACTGTTCTTCGAGATATTCATAAAAAAACGGACTTGGAACCTGTATTGTTAGTACTTCATCATCCAGATTAACAGGAACGATTGGTTCAAACCATGTCTTAAAACTTATGCCTGGAACATTGTCGCGAATAACTGACAGACAACGATCCCAAACCAAACGATGATCATTAATCATTTTGGAGCCGGATATTAAAAAATTTGACAAAACTATATTCCCTGATTATTTTTCCCTGAAACAAATTTTGTGAAAAAAAATGTAGAAAAAAAATGGATTTACGCTTGACTTTTATGAAAATTAGCTAAGGCCTTTAAGACTCAGGCATTTAAAAATTAAAAAAATATTAATATTTTTTTAATGAGTCTAACGTGTTGAATATCAGTAATGTAAATACGTTGATTATTTAAGTGCTTGCTGGTAAAGGGATGTAGTAAATTTAACAATAATAAAAAGCATTGTTTGATAACTAATTAGGCAGTTTTTTGATTGCTTTTTCAAGTTTTATCTTCCTTCCGTTCTTAAATGCCACCAAAGTTGCATCCGGAAAATTGATTCTGGCAGTTTCGAGAAGCGCTGAAATTTTTTCAAAATCAGATGATTTTCCAGCCATATAGTTATACGTTTCACTCACCTGCATTTCCTCAATTTTGCCCAATCCTTTAAAAAATGCGGATTCGGTCGATAATTTTGCAGGACTTGAAATCAAATGAACTTTGTAAATAATCTGATTTTTTTCGTCAGGAGTTGATGGTTTTGCAGTAATGTATACATCTTTACCAATGTTAAAGGCTGAAAAGTGGACATATCGCTTCGGATTAGTCCGAACATCTTTTAGCAGCAGATCAAGACTTCCCGATAAACTATTCAGGTTTTGATACAATATCGGATCGTTTATAAGCAAACCGGCGGAACTGTCGGTAGTATTCAGTTTTTGAATGATCTTGTTTATGCCAGCAACAGAAGCGCTTATTTCAGCAAATACCGGGCTAATATTTAGTTTGGAAAGAGAATCTGACAGAGACGAGAAGTTTTTGATAATGTTGGTGATCTGACCTGAATTTTGATTAATCGATGTGGTAATGCTATCCAGATTGGTAACAATAGAGTTAACTTTTCCGCTACCTATTATTCTATTCAATTCAGCCGATGCCGATTCAATATTGGCCACAGTACGATTGATGTTTTCAAAACTTTCAGTCAGATTCTCCCTGGTTTTCTCGTTAAAAACGTAGGTAACTACGGTCAGTGCTGAGTCTAGCGAGGCAATTAACTCTTCGGCTTTTTTCTTTAACGGAAGCACCTGCATGCTTACCTGTTCTTTTAAGTCACCTTCGGTTGATCCGGGGATAGTATCGTTGGGTTGATAATATTCTCCGGAATGTACGATCTCCATTTTAATTGATTTTGTTCCCATTATATCGCTGGAAACGATCTTCGCAGTTGATCCTTTTGCAATTTTATAATCTCCATGAAGTGATAATGTAACAAAAAGACGACCGGAGTAGTCGCTCATTAACTCGATATCCGAAACTTGTCCGACTTCATAGCCATTGATTGTTACCGAGCTGGATTTGAGTAATCCATCAATTTTTTCGTAAACAACGTAATACTGGGAGCTTCGCTTCAATAAATCAATTCCTTTCAGGAAATTGATACCCCAAACAAGAATGGCTAAACAGGCTATAACTAAAAAGCCCAATTTGGTATATTTCGAAATCTTAATCATTGTCCTGTTAATTTCTGTTTTCCTTATACAAAGCTATGTAGCATTAATCAGGAAACCAAATCGTTTTAATTCAATTGTGCTTTCCCCAATCAGTTAATTGGTGGTGGTATTGATGATAGTGCGCTTTCCGTCAATAAAATAGACAATAAATGCCTGTGGAAATTTCAATTTTATCTGTTGCAAGGTCGGTGTTATACTTTCAACAGATGTTTCTTTCCCGATGTAGTACCGATAATATTTGTCGGTTTTTTCTCTTCTAACCTCTTTCAAACCTTTGAAATTTGACGAAGTAGGTTCTACCGGGATTGTATTGGCCCCAATTTGTACACTATAATATGTATTGCTGCCTGGTAGAGTATTGTTCGGTAATGTATCAACCTTAGCAATTGGAACTTCAGGAGAACTGGAGTTTTCAGAAACTGCAATTGTAGTTTCGGCCAGAGGTTTATTCTCTACAGCCTTCATTTCAACCTTCTCCTCCGGCTTGTTTTCTTGTTTTTTTTCAGGCAAAACTGTTTGGGCTGAAGTGTCAGTTTTTACTGCAGTATTAGCCGTATGATATTCAGTATTGTTTGACCCTGAACTTTTGCTTTTAAATCTTCGGAATGCATCAAAAATTGAACTGGCAATAACATGCTGCCCCGCCTCGCTCTTTAGATAAAGAGCTTCAGCTTGATTGCTCAGAAATCCGGTTTCGACTAAAACACTTGGCATGGATGACTGGCGCAGAACCAAAAAACCGGCTTGTTTCACTCCACGGTTCGAACTTTCGAGCCGTGATTTAAATTGACGCTGAATATCATCGGCAAAAGATAAGCTTTGATCCAGGTAAGTGTCCTGAACCAATTCGAACATGATGTACGACTCAGAGGAATTAGGGTCGAAACCTTCGTAGGTTTGTTTGTAGTTATCTTCCATTAAAATTACCGAGTTTTCTTTCTTCGCCACGTCAAGGTTTTCATTCGATCGGTGAAGACCTAATACAAATGTTTCGGTTCCTCGGAGCGATGGAGTGCCGCAGAAGTTGGCGTGGAGCGAAATAAATAGATCGGCTTTGGCTTTGTTAGCTATTTTTGACCGGTCGATTAAGGGAACAAAAACGTCGGTACTTCTGGTGTAAACTACTTTCACATCCGGAAAGGTTTCATTGATATACTTACCTAGTTTAAGGCCAATACCAAGTACAACATCTTTCTCCTGGATTCCTTTGGATACAGCTCCTGGATCTTTTCCTCCATGACCTGGATCAATTACAACGACCAATGGTTTGATTATTTTATTATCCGATGTCGCAGAAAAGGATTTTCCGGAGATAAAAAGGCTGAAAAGTATCAGTAGTATATGTTTGAAATAGTAAAACTTCATCGTATTCAAATTGAATGTACGTGCAAAAATATAAATATTAAAATTATTTTACATTTCTTGACGTTTAGGTATAGACCTTATTTATATTTTTGCAAACCGAACAGCAAACGTGTTCTTATCTTATAAACTGTGGTTTTGATAAAAAATCTGCTTACAAATATATTATTTTTAGTTGCCCTTTCTTCGTTTGGCCAGCTGAATCAGAAATCAGGTGAAATTCCTGTTCCTGTAAAAGTCCTTGCCAAAGATTCAATATCAATTCTTAACCAGGATTCAATATCAGTTGCTCCAGTGACCCAGCTGGCCGATTCAGTCGCCAAACCTGTTCTCGAAGCTATTATAACTTATTCGGCTGTCGATTCGATTATTCCTGATTTTGAGAATCAAAAAATGTACATGTACAAAAAAGGTGTGATCAATTATCAAAGTATTGAGCTTAAGGCTGATTATATCATGCTCGATCTGGCAAAGAAGGAAGTTTATGCCGAAGGATTGCCCGACTCAACCGGAACGATTGTAGGTACTCCGATATTTAAAGACGGGAATGAGGAATTTGAATCGAGTACTCTTAGATATAATTTTGAAACACAAAAGGGAATCATTGTTGATGTAAAAACCACGCAGGGCGATGGTTTTGTACACAGCGACCTGACCAAAAAGATCAGCAAAGATGAATTTGTTCTGGAGAAAGGGAAATACACGACCTGCGATGCGGAACATCCTCATTTTTATCTTCGAATGACCAAGGCAAAGGTAATTTCGAACAAGAAAATTATTACTGGTCCGGCTTATATGGTTCTGGAAGATTTCCCGATATACTTTCCAATGATACCTTTTGGGTATTTCCCGAATTCGACTACTTATACATCAGGTATTTTGATTCCAACCTATGGTGAAGAACAAGGCCGGGGCTTTTTCTTGAGGGAAGGTGGTTATTACTGGGCTGCAAACGACCATTTTGATCTTGCACTTCGAGGTGACATTTATTCAAAAGGATCGTGGGCGACTAAGTTGCATACGAATTATAAGGTTCGATACAGGTACAGTGGAAGCTTAGATTTTAGCTATAACCTGAACAAATATTCCGAAGAACCATTGCCCGACGCTAAAACAACCAGAGGATTTAGTCTTGCATGGTCACATTCACAGGATTCCAAGGCAAATCCAAACCGTACATTTTCGGCCAGTGTAAATTTGTCGACCAGCTCGTTTGATAAGGAAAATACTTATATGAATAATGCGACTTCGGTTCAGACTTATTTGCAGACCCAAAAATCATCAAGTGTTTCCTATACGAAGAAATTCGAAAATAGTCCGTTCAACCTGTCGCTCAACCTGCGTCATTCGCAGAATTCACGCGATACTACCATTTCATTGAGTTTACCTGAATTGACGTTCAACATGACTAAGATTAATCCGTTTAAAGTTAAAAACAGGGTAGGGGCGGTTAAGTGGTATGAAAAGATCAGCTTCAGTTATTCAGGTAACATTAAGAATTCTATCGCTAATGTCAAAGAGAAGGAAATTCTGAAGCAATCGCTTGTACGCGACTGGCAAAATGGTTGGCGGCATTCCATTCCAATTTCTTTACCCTCGTTTAATCTGTTTAAATACATTAATTTAAGTCCGAGTTTTAATTATTCGGAACGTTGGTACACCAACTACATAAACAAACGGTACGACCCGAATAGTACATTCGCTTCGCCACGTGAGGATCATATACAAACTGATACAGTATACTCATTCCGGCGAAATTACGATTATTCATACAGCTTGAGTACATCGACTAATATATACGGAATGTACACGATGCGCAATCCAAACTCGCGCATTAAGGCAATCAGACATAAAATTACACCTTCAGCGAGTTTTAGTTATACTCCTGATTTTGGCGCTAAAAAGTTTGGGTTCTGGGGTTCTTATGTTGATGGAAGCGGAAAGGTAAATTACTATAATCATTTTGAGAATGGCGTATTTGGTTCGGCAGGAATGGGTGAAAGTGGTGCAATCAGCTTCAATCTTAATAATAATTTGGAAGCCAAAGTTTTGGAGGTAAGTGATTCGATTGCTTCCAAGGATGAAAAACCGAAGTACAAGAAGGTTAAGATTATTGATATCAGTGCAAATACTTCGTATAATATGATCGCTGACTCGTTTAAACTGAGTCCAATTGGCATTTCGGCCCGAACAACAATTAAAGGTATAAGTGTTAATATGGGCGCAAATTTGAACCCATATATGGTTGATGCCAAGGGTACAGTTTACGATGAATATGTTTGGAATCATAAGAGCGGATTGAATAAACTGGGCAGACTCACGAATGCAAACATGTCGTTTGGGATGAATTTTGATTCAAAAAAAGAAAAATCAACGACCGAAGACAATAAAGATAAAACAGGTGGAGAGATACCAGTAAAGAGTAACGAGATTGAATATGTTGACTTTAATATGCCCTGGAGCTTCAGGTTTGATTATTCGTTTTACTATAATAATTCCTATAAACCAAATAGTGATGGTAAAGTAAAGCCAACTATCAATCAAAGTTTAAATTTTGGGGGAAGGCTTAGTTTGACCGAAAAATGGAGCATGGATATGAATACTAACTTCGATATTCAAGCCATGAAATTTTCATTTACTACAGTGAATATAAGTCGCACACTGCATTGCTGGACGATGTCGTTTAATTTTGTTCCTTTTGGCGATCGAAAAAGTTATAGCTTTAACTTGTCAGCTAGTTCGGCGATGTTGCGTGATCTGAAGATTTCGAAACAGAGTTCTTGGCGAGACAATTAATGTTTCGATCAGAAAATACTCAATTGGATTAGTTGATTTACTTATTTAACTTTCAGCGGACTACTTCTTCTGAAGTATAACATATTTTTTTCTATTTTTATAAAATTCTGTTTCATCATCATTTTTAGATAAATTATTTTGGTAAATTACCACGTGATAAAGTTGGTGTAATTTGAAAATTACTGAAAATAATTTTATCCGATTTCGTAAATTTATCCTAAGTTTTGCAATTGAATATCGCGTTAGTCATGGATAAGTTCGGATATAAAAATGAAATTTTAATGGTCAATAAAATTTTATGCAATTTCAGAAGAAAATATTGATAATTGAGGACGATCAAAGATTAGGTTTTACAATGCAGAATGTGCTTGCCTTTCACAAATATGATGTTTGTTATGCCAATAATGGAGCAGCAGGCATACAGAAAGCTTTCGAATACAATCCTGATTTAATTTTGTGTGATATTAATATGGATCCATTAGATGGGTATCAGGTTTACAAAGTATTAGAAGAAAGTTCCATCTTAAATAGAATACCCTTTGTTTTCTTAACCGGAAGTTCTGATTTGGAAGATATACGCTATGGAATGTCGCTTGGTGCCGATGATTATGTCGTAAAACCATTCAATAATGCTGATTTATTAAAGACGATTGAAAGACGCCTCGAAAAGTTTAAAGCAATCAGAGAGGATTCAAACCGTGAGTTTATCCGTTTGTTTGATCTTTCTCCGGAGGCAATACTTATTTTCGATGGGAAGAAGGTTTATAAAGCGAATTCAGCATTCAAGAAACTAGTAAATGTTGATAAGGAAGATTTGACAGGTATTGATATTGATAGGTTTATAGATGCTGCTTCGATCCAGAAATTGAGTGGTACAATTCCCAAATATGTAGCCGACAGAAACGAAATTTTTAATGGAATAGTCAAATTAAATAGGACTAATGGTGATGAAATCCACATGAAATTCGTTGTTTCTGAATTTGAGAAATTTTCAAATTATACGCTCTTTATTGGATTGTTTTATGCTGTCATAGAGACTCTTGCTCCGACAGATACCAATCAGTTTATTTCTGAAGTTTATAGCCTGCTTAAGCGTGAAAATATAAAAGTTACAGAAGCTTTAGGTGAAAAGATTACTAATATATTTAAACAAAAGCAACTGAATCTGAAAGATCATAAAAATACCTTTTTCACAACCAGGGAAAATCAGGTGTTGTGTTTATCGATGGAGGGTTTGCCCATTAAAAGTATAGCCGACAGACTTTCAATATCAGATCGAACAGTTGAAAAATACCGGACCCGGCTTATGGAAAAGGCGGGAGCTGGAAATATGATTGAAGTAATCGTTTTTGCATTGAAAAATGGGTTGGTTGAACTATAGTTACAGAAATCCCCCAAGTGCCATTTCCTTTAAAGAAAAGAGGCAACATTCTAAATTGAATGTTGCCTCTTTTTAATTTAGAAAGGCAAATCGTTGCCTGAATCACCATCTGGTTCAGGAGGGAAACCACCTGAAGGAAATTCAGGTGGAAAGTTTTTCGCAGAATTACTTGCTCCAGCGTTTTCGATTTTCCAGGCATTAATATTGTGATACCATTTACCATTGAAATCGCGGGATTCGAGCGAGAAGAATACTTCGATTTCAGTTCCTTCTGTAATTCCGTCGATCAAGTTTATTTTATCTCCAAAAAGCGTAAAGCATACTTTTTTTGGGAATTGCTCATTGGTTTCAATAACAAAATCTTGTTTTTTCCATTCTTTACCGGCTTTACTCACGCCCGATTCGAGCTTCAAAATCTGGAGTAAAGTACCTTTTACCTGCATACTCATAATGTTTTCTTTTTTGTTAGCACAAATAAAAACACTCTTGCATTCATCATGCAAGAGTGTCATACAATATGAAATTTCAATTATATTTTAACAATTTCGAGTAATTCAACTTCAAAAATAAGAGTTGAATTAGGTTTGATGTCCTGTCCTGCGCCTTGTTCTCCATAAGCTAAAGCCGATGGAATAAATAATTTCCATTTCGAACCAACAGGCATAAGCTGTAAGGCTTCTGTCCATCCTGGAATAACCCTGTTTACTGGGAATACCGCAGGTTCGCCACGATCAACTGAGCTGTCAAAAACTTTTCCATCGATAGTAGTGCCATGATAATGACATTTTACCTGATCTTCTGGTTTTGGTTTTGGACCTGATCCAGCTTTAATTATTTCGTATTGAAGTCCACTTGGAAGTGTTACAACTCCAGATTTAGCTTTGTTTGACGCCAAAAATTCTTCGCCAGCTTTGAGGTTCTTTTCACCTTCACCTTTTGATACGTCAGCAAAAAATGCCTGAATAGCAGCATTGGCTTTCTCAGGTTTAATCTGAACCGAGTCGCCCATAAATGCTTTTTCGAATGCGCTAATCATAATCTCCTTATTGAGCTGATCTACACCAGGTGCACTTTTCATTTGTTGTTTGTTGTTTTCGCCAATGAGTACTCCCAATGCGTAACTTACTGAATCGTTTTTGCTTACAAGTTTTACCTCACCTTTTTTACCTGAATTCTGACATCCGGCAACTCCTACGGTTAATACAAGCGCCGTAGCATAAAATAATGTTCTTAGCTTCATGTGTTATTTTTATATAATTAATTAAATAATTTCCAACAATTCAACATCAAAAATCAAAGTTGCGTTTGGCCCAATTAAGCCACCGGCACCTTCTTCTCCATAAGCCAGATTTGATGGAATAAACAATCTCCATCTGGCTCCTACAGACATTAATAGCAGAGCCTCAGACCAACCTTGAATAACAGCATTTACCGGAAAAATAGCAGGTTGCCTACGTTCAACCGAACTATCGAAGACGGTGCCGTCAAGCATAATGCCATGGTAGTTGCATTTTATCTGGTCATTAATGGTCGGAGATTGGCCGTAACCTTCCTTCAAAATTTTATATTGTAATCCTGATTCGGTTTCAACAACTCCTTCATTATGAGCGTTATTTAAAAGATATAATAATCCTTCTTCCAGATTTTTATTTGCTTCTTCATCGTTATGAGCCAACATGAATTTCTGCAAAATATGGTTTGCCTCATCCATCGAAATTTTTGGCTTATTTCCGGCGAATATGTCCTGAAGTCCAGCTAAAAATTGTAAAGAGTCAATCTCTTTAACTCCTGATTGTATGAGGTTGGATGAAATGGTCAACCCCAATGAATATGAAAACTCTTCCAATTGATCTTTGAACTGATAATCAGACATTAGTATGATTTGGATTTCAGGCTACGAATATAGATTATTTTTTATTAGCAGCGAAGTTCTTAAATAGTCTTTTTACCCCTCAGTATCTCTTTTTTACCTGTGGGGCCTGGAATACGTTCCATCTGAAATCCAGCTGCAGAAAATGCTCTTCTTACTGATCCTTTGGCGCAATACGTTACCAATACGCCGTCTTTTTTTACACAGGAGCTAACCTTCTGAATGATTTCTTCAGTCCACATTTCAGGTTGTTTCCCCGGTGCAAAGGCATCGTAGTAAACCAGATCGAATTGAGGTAATTGATTGAACTCAAATGACAATAAATCGGCATGAATTTTTTGTAATGAAAATTCAGGTGAAATATCGACAATCTTATTCCATTCATAACGATGTATCTTTTCAAAGACAGCGGAATATTCAGGAAAGATATTTTGCGGGTAATTTAATTTCAAATAATCAGCCTCACCTAACGGAAACTTTTCGATACTGAAATAATTTATTTTTAGTTTTTTATTTTCTGAATAAGCATATGTGAGATAAGCATTTAATCCAGTGCCGAATCCAATCTCAAGTATTGATATTTCCTGTTTTGCTACTTGAAGCAATCCCTGGTTGATGTATATATGCAACGATTCCTGAATTGCACCATGAGTTGAATGATAATGCTCATCCATTTCAGGAAGATAGATGGTGTGCGAACCATCTTCAGTTATGACAAACTCTTTGTCCATATTTCGTAAATTAAGTATAAAACCTTGCCAAAATAACTAAATTTACATCCCTAAGAAAAATGGAGGTTTTAAAATGCTGTTAAAAATCTATCCTGAAAACCCAAACCCCAAAGATATCAGGCAGGTAGTTGAGGTGTTGAGAAATGGCGGAATCATTATCTATCCAACTGATACCGTATATGGTTTAGGTTGTGACATTACCAACGCAAAGGCTGTTGAGAGAATTGCCCGGTTCAAAAATGTACAAGTCGAAAAATCTAATTTTTCATTTATTTGCAGCGACTTGAGTCACTTGTCAGGTTTTTCAAAACCGGTTTCCAATCAGGTTTTTAAGATGCTAAAAAGCTATTTACCAGGCCCGTTTACCTTTATTTTGAATGCAAATAGTAATGTACCCAAATATTTCAAGGGGAAAAAGAAAACGGTAGGCGTGCGAATACCCGACAATTCAATCATCATTGAGATTATACGTGAACTTGGAAATCCGATCATGTCAACTTCGATACATGATGACGATGAAATTGTAGAATATTCAACCGACCCTGAACTGATTCACGAACGGTTTCATGATTTTGCGGATCTGGTAATTGATGGAGGATATGGTGATAATATTCCATCAACCATCGTCGATTGTACTGAAGAAATTCCGGTTGTTGTCAGGCAGGGAAAGGGTATTTTTGAAGAATAGGCTGGCAGTAAATGCGAATTTCTGTTTAATAGTTGATATTAAAATCAAAGATCTATTTTTGTAAGAAAAATCATGAGCAATTTTGATCAGGAAAATAACGGGGCAATACATTTTTACGAGCGGTATTCTAACTATACCGATACCCAGATTCTGGAAATCTTGAGAAATCAAAAGGGATATCAGGAAGGTGCCCGTAATGCTGCTGTTAAAATTGCCATTGAACGCCAACTAATAAATTCAGAACAGGATTTGTTGTCTCCTGAATTTCAGAAGAGCAAAAATACCGGCTTGACATTGTTCCCGCAAATGACCAGTTTTTACCACCATCAAAGACTGCTCGGAAGTATATTCCGTTTTCTATATGTGTTGTCGTTTTTGCCGGTTGTTTATGGTTTCCTGAAATACGCGGAAGGATATATTGATCAGACAATTATGGGTGTATCTGTTGGCGTCGTTTGGTTTTTGTTGATATTTCTATTGAAGAGAACCGGAAAACCTGTGATTTTAGTTCCACTTTTTGGAATTTTAATTTTTGTTGGAGCATTAATCACATTTAGAATTGCTGCAAATCATCCTGTTCGGATTTTAGATTTCGTTGTATTAATTATCGGCATGTTGCTGACTGTTTATTTCCTGATCCTTTCGATGAAATTAATGCAGAACAAACCCGAAAATATTGCCTGATACCTGAAATTAAACAGGCTTGCTGATTTATTTAAAATCATATTATTCCTTGAAAATTTCATTTCACCTAAGGAAATCTGCCATTCATCGAAAAAATTAAAGTTTTAGCACGTAGTTTGAATAGTTTTGATGCAGAAATTAAAACTATAAAAATCAAAACTATGTATCTCCTTCGATTAACCAGTCTCGTATTTGCTCTTGGCATGTTGGTATCCAGACTTTTTGCGACACCGGTAATGCCCGTTCAACAACCATGGGATGATACTAATACCCGTACCTACAATATTCAGCCATTCACAAAAATTTATCTGGAAGGTTCTTTTAAAGTAATACTAGAACAGGGAACTCAGTCTGGCTTAAGAATAAAAACGGATGAAGACAATTTTAAATATATTGATGTTCAGTCGGATACTCAGACATTAAGTCTGAAAATCATTAAAAAGCATTTTGATTTTGACGAGTTGATTCTTTATGTCACTTTTAAGGATCTTGAGAAATTGGAGATTGAGGGCGGAATCAGTTTAGAAACGAAAGGGTATGTCGATTTAAAAGATTTTTACCTTCATGTTGAAGGTGGGGCAACTGTGGAAATGAACCTGAAAGCCAGCAAAGTTAGGGTGGTCGGAGAGGGTGGCGTCAAATTCGAGTTTGATGGTATTGCTGACGAATTGGAGGCCTCAATTTCAGGAGCTGGTTACCTGGATGCAATTGATCTGAAAACAAAAAATTGTGATATTAAAATTGAAGGAGTTGGAGCCGGAAGTGTTTATGCAACTGAATCGTTGAATGCGACCATCAGCGGAGTCGGAAAAATAAGATATAAGGGTGATCCTAAAGTATTTAAAAAAGTTGAGGGAGTCGGAATCGTTTCTCCCGATTAGAAGTTTGATTTTTGTGGTTAAAGGGCTGTCTGTTTCAGATGGCCTTTTTTGTTTCTTTTTGTTTAGTCTGAACTAAATCAGACTTCAGGATGTTTAAGTCCTTGTTGATATTGAATGAAATTCAATATCTTAAAATATTTTATCAAAATGTAATATTCATATAATGAACAGTTTTTAGGCTTAAAATCA
Organism: Bacteroidota bacterium; assembly: GCA_023251455.1. GTDB lineage: Bacteria > Bacteroidota > Bacteroidia > Bacteroidales > Prolixibacteraceae > Aquipluma. The sequence continues at coordinate 24,871 of JAHEYT010000043.1, read as the reverse complement.
TGTGTTGTTTAAATAAATAACTGAATGTTTAAACAAAAAATGGGTTTCACTGTTTAAGCTTTTAAACAATTAAATTTGAGGAGGTTTGAGTATGAAAGTGAATGGGTTTTTTAAAACAGAAACGGCAAGGCCAAAATTAAACGGAACGCATTTGCCTCTAAATAATAACAATACTAACGGACACGATCTGATTGGCGATAATCATGTTGCTACTTCATTGGAAACTCCGATGAGAGAGGACGCTTTTTTGCTTAGCGATGAGCAAAAAATGCTCTTAATTGAAAATAAATTTCGCGAAATCATGAATGTTTTGGGACTTGATTTAACAGATGATAGTCTGAATGGAACTCCACATCGCGTCGCTAAAATGTTTGTCAAAGAAATTTTTTCTGGTCTTAATCCTGAAAATAAACCAAAAATTTCGGTGTTCGATAATAAATTCAAATACGGGGAAATGTTGGTTGAAAAAAACATTAATATGAATTCGACCTGCGAGCATCATTTTTTACCAATAGTTGGTAAGGCTCATGTGGCTTATGTTTCAAGTGGTCAGGTAATTGGTTTGTCGAAAATTAACCGTGTGGTCGATTATTTTGCGCGCAGGCCGCAGGTACAGGAACGTTTAACGGTTCAGATTGCCAATGAATTGAAACGTATTCTAAAAACTGAGGATGTGGCGGTTATTATTGACGCCAAACATTTATGTGTTTCGTCCCGTGGAATTCAAGATGAGGGTAGTTCTACCATAACTGCTGAATATGGTGGAGTTTTTAAAGATCCGCTTCGCAAGGAAGAATTTTTGAAATATTTGTCATTGAGTATATAGTAAAGATTAATTTGCTCATGAATAAACAGAAGCCTTTCATCCGATTGGCTTTTGTTGTTTCAGGAAACAGGTCTATTTTCAAATCGATACATTCTGGCAATATTTTTTGTTCTTTTGTTTGAAAGAAAAACACGATTATGGACGGAAGAAAACGCTCAGATGTTAAGCCTGGATTGTTGGTTAATATTGTACAGAAACACCACCAGAGAACAGGTGAATTGACTGAAGGCATTGTGAAAAATTTATTAACCAATTCAGCCAATCATCCACACGGAATAAAAGTCAGGCTTGAAACTGGTGAGGTTGGACGAGTACAGGAGATTTTAGACGAAGAATAATTTTTAAGTATGAAAATCATATCGACGAATATTGCAAAACCAACCATTATTGAATGGCGGGGACAGAAGGTTGAAACTGGCATTTATAAATATGCTGTTGAAAGTCCGATTTTTCTAGGCGCAGAAGATGTTTCGAACGATCATGTTATCGATCGTCGATATCACGGTGGACCGGATAAAGCCTGCTATTTATATTCTGCCGATCATTATGCTTTCTGGCAAAATAAATACCCGAATCAGGATTGGAAATGGGGCATGTTTGGTGAAAATCTGACTATTAGTGGATTAAGTGAATCTGAAATCAGGATTGGTGACCGGTTTCAGATTGGCAATGCAGAAGTGCAGGTTACGCAACCTCGTCAGCCTTGTTTTAAGCTTGGCGTTCGCTTTGGCGATCAATCAGTAGTTTCCGATTTTTGGACATTGCCTTATCCTGGTGTCTATGTTCGGGTGCTGTCGCAGGGAGAAGTTCAATCGGGAGATGAAATGATCCTGATCGAACGTGATCCGGAAAGTCTTTCAGTAAGTCAGGTTTTTTCAATATTTCATAGTAATAAAGAGAATCTGGAATTGATCCGGAAAGCAATTACTGAACCATTTATAGCCGCATCTTGCCGTCGTGATATTGAAAAACTCTTAACCGGAAAAAGTCAATAATCATTTACAATTTAGTCAGAGTTGCGTTGTAGTTGTACTGAAAACGGATTGGCAATGGATGAGGGTCATTAGAAAATTGTTTAAAAAGCTCCGTTCCCTTTGAATGATTTTTACAGTTAGTAAAGAGTAAAAAGTTCGGAATTAATTTTTCTAATGACTGATGACTTTTTCCCAATAAACAGATAAAGCCAGCTTTCACTGGCTTTATCTATTAGTTCTATGGTGATGCCTTAACATTTGATCTCGGGTTCTACTTCTGAATTTTCCAGCATTATTTCTTTGGATAGTTGTTGCTGAGTTAATATTTATAAAATAAATAGCTGCCCCAATAATGAAAACAAATCCAAAATATCTCACTGGATCAGAAAGAAATGAAAAGATCAGAATTCCAACTAGAACAAGGCTTGAACCAATTATAAACTGATAATTTTTAATGTTTTGGTTCTCCATAATCTACCTCCTTTCTTAATATCTATACTAGGTCTTACGCACGCGAAAGCAGGAAGTTCCATTAATTTTAATGACAAAATAATAAGCAAAAGGACATTCATTATGACCTTTTGCCTATCGAGTTTTATTCTGTTTGGCTGCAACTAGAGCGGAATATTACCGTGTTTACGCGGCAAATTCGATTTTCGTTTATTGTGTGTCATATTTAAGGCCTGAATGATCTTATATCGGGTATCCTGAGGTAAAATGATTTCATCAATGTATCCGAGTGCTGCCGCACGGTATGGATTTGCAAATTTTTCGCGGTAATCCAAAACAGCATCGGCTTTTTCGTCGTCCGACAGTTTCCCGCGGTATAAAATATTAATTGCACCATCAGGTCCCATTACAGCAATTTCAGCAGTAGGGTAGGCCATGTTTACATCTCCGCCAATGTGCTTGCTCGACATTACATCGTATGCGCCACCATAGGCTTTGCGGGTAATCAGCGTAATTTTGGGTACTGTTGCTTCAGCAAAAGCATACAGCAATTTGGCTCCGTGTTTGATGATCCCGCCAAATTCCTGACCAGTTCCGGGCAAAAAACCAGGAACATCGACCAAAGTTACCAACGGAATATTGAATGCATCGCAGAATCGAACAAACCGGGCAGCTTTTGATGATGAATTGATGTCGAGAACTCCTGCAAGGTGAGCTGGCTGGTTGGCAACAATTCCAATCGATTTTCCACCCATCCGGGCAAAGCCGATGACAATATTGGCAGCATAGTGTGGCTGGACTTCCAGGAAATGTTCATCGTCAATAATTTTAAGAATAATATCCTTGATGTCGTAAGGTTTATTCGGATCGACCGGAACAATATCATTTAAAGAGGTATCGGCACGGTCTTCAGGGTCGGAACAAATTTTAGCAGGCGGTTCTTCCATGTTGTTGGCAGGAAGAAAGCTCATCAATTCGCGAACCATCATGAGTGTGGTTTCTTCGTCGCTACCCGTAAAATGAGCAACTCCACTTTTGGATGCATGGGTAATGGCGCCGCCAAGTTCTTCTTTGGTCACATCTTCATGGGTCACTGTTTTAATCACTTCAGGACCGGTAACAAACATGTGACTGGTTTTCTCAACCATAAAAATGAAATCGGTCAAAGCAGGCGAATAGACTGCTCCTCCGGCGCAAGGTCCTAGTATGGCGCTTATCTGTGGGATGACTCCAGAGCAAAGAACGTTGTTGTAGAAAATATCGGCATAACCAGCTAAACTTTCAACACCTTCCTGAATACGTGCACCTCCCGAGTCGTTAAGCCCAATCAGTGGAGCACCCATTTTTACAGCCAAATCCTGAATTTTCAGAATCTTATCGGCATTTGTGCGGCTTAAAGTACCTCCAAAAACGGTAAAATCCTGTGCAAAAACATAAACCAACCGTCCCTCAATTTTTCCATATCCGGAAACCAATCCATCTCCCGGTATTTTTTGTTTATCGATACCGAAATCTGTTGCCCGGTGCGTAACCATTTTGTCAATTTCATTGAAAGTACCGGGATCCAGAAGAATTTCGATGCGTTCACGGGCTGTTTTTTTGCCAGAACTGTGCTGTTTTTCAATTCTGTCGGTTCCGCCTCCAGATTCTGCCTGTTGATTAAGCAATTCAAACTGATCAAATTTGGCTTTTAAATCCATATATTCCGATTTTTAAACGATTTCTATTAATACTTGATTGGCATCAACTGTACTTCCTTCGTTGACATGAATTTTTGCAATTTTGCCGTCTTTTGGCGATTTATATTCGCTTTCCATCTTCATCGCTGAAATAGTGATAAGCGTATCTCCCATTTTTACTTCGTCGCCGGTTTTAACCTGAATTTTTACCACTTTGCCCGGCATTGGAGAAATAATTGAGTTTTCTGATGCCAATGGCGAGACTCCTGAACGGTTTCTGCGATACCTCGACTCTGCATCGATAACTTCAATATCATAGGTGTCATAAAGTGTATATGCAGTATAATGCTTTGGTTTTACTTGAGGTACAAGTTCAATATTAAACGAACGGCCATTAGCCAGAATTGAAAATATACCTTCATCGTTATGCATTAAATCGACCTGATATATTTTGTCATCAACTTTGATTTCAAGAAGGTTTTCAAATTGTTTTAATATTTCTACCGAGGCAATTCTTTTATCAATTTTTATTTCTATCGACATATTTTACAGGGGATTATAGGCGTTCAAAATTCTTTTGATAGGTGTATTTTTTCCAGCGGTTTTGGGCAGGGTACATCCCTTTCGAAGTCTGGGCAATGTTGAGCCTATCGAGATATTCGATGTATGAAGCGATGATAATCATATCTTCACAATCATCCGGACATTTTGCTTCGGAGAGCAGGATATCTTTATTTTTTTCGATAAAGTTTGTGTCGTAATTACCGCTTTTGAAGTCCTCCGTATCCATTATTCGTTCCAGAAACTTAATAGAAGTTTTCACTCCGGTAATTTTGTACTCATAAAGCGCCCTTTTCATTCGCGCGATTGCCTCGTCTCTGTTTTCAGCCCAAACAATTAACTTCGAAATCATTGAATCGTAGTGAATCGGAATCTCATAACCTTCATAAACATAGCCATCTGTTCGCACTCCAAATCCCAAAGGTTCGGTAATGTTGTGGATTTTACCCGGATTAGGCATGAAATTATTCTCCGAATCTTCCGCATAAACACGACACTCAATGGCATGACCTGATTGACGTAAATTTTCCTGGCTAAACGCAATCGGTTGCCCTTCAGCAATTAAAATCTGTTGCTTTACCAAGTCAATTCCAGTTACACGTTCGGTAATTGGATGTTCAACCTGAAGTCGGGTATTCATTTCCAGAAAGTAGAAATTCAGGTCATTGTCAACCAGAAATTCGATAGTTCCTGCACCTTCGTAATTTACTGCACGGGCAGCTTCAACGGCATATTCGCCCATTTTTTTGCGAAGTTCGGCTGTCATCAGCGGTGAAGGCGTTTCCTCAATCATTTTTTGGTGACGGCGTTGTACCGAACATTCACGTTCGAACAAATGAATGAAGTTTCCATGTTGATCGCCTATAACCTGAAATTCAATGTGGTGAGGAGATGAAATATATTTTTCAATATAAACAGAATCGTTACCAAACGATGATTTTGCTTCGGACCGGGCCGATCTGACCAGCGAAACGATGTCTTTTTCTTCAGTAATCAGTCGCATTCCTTTTCCACCGCCTCCGGCAGAAGCTTTAACCATAACCGGAAGTCCAATTTTTCGGATTGTATCCAGCGCATCTTTCTCTGTTTTAACACTTTCTGTGGTTCCTGGAACGACAGGAACTCCTGCGGCAATCATGGTTAAACGGGCCTGAATTTTATCACCCATCTGATTAATAACTTCGGGTGAGGGACCAATAAATTTGATATTGTTATCCGCACATTTTCGGGCAAAAGCAGAATTTTCAGATAAAAAACCATAACCCGGATGAATGGCATCGGCCTTTACCTTTAAGGCAACATCAATAATTTTATCCGCATTTAAATAGCTCTCTGATGAGGAGGCAGGTCCAATATGGTAGGCTTCATCGGCATACCTGACGTGCATGGATGTGCGATCGGCATCAGAAAATACGGCGACGGTTGAAATGCCCATTTCTCGGCAGGTCCGCATAATCCGGATAGCTATTTCACCACGGTTTGCAATCAAGATTTTTGAGATTTTTTTCATTTTTGGTTTTTAATTCATTTCATTGAATTCAATCTTTTTTAATACCCAAGCTTTAGAAACCCCAAAAAATAAGAATTGTTTGCAAAACAGCTTTTATTTTACTCAAAAAAAATAAGTTAACATATTTGCATGTGCCCATATTTGTTATATTTGTCACCCACAAACAATTGATATGCAATTACGATTGGCCTTTTATTGTATCCTTTTTTTATTTCCATCGATTCTGGTTGTGGCTCAAATGCCCGAAAAATATAACCTTTCAGTCGATTCTACTGTTAACAGGCTTGCCGGAAATAAAAGAGTTTATTTTGCCTCAAGAATAAATAACAGACCGAAAATAGATGGTAAACTAAATGATGCCTGCTGGGAAACCGGTGTTTGGTCAGGAGGTTTTACTCAACAGGTGCCAAATCAGGGGAAATCACCATCGCAGGATACCCAAATTAAAATCTTATACGACAACAATAACCTATATGTAGGATTTAAGTGCTACGATATAGGTCCCGGGAAAATCAGGCCCATATTAAGCCGTAGAGACGAAATGTCTGGCGACATTGCAGGTATTGCCTTAGACTCATATAACGATAAACAAACAGCCTATGAATTTAATGTAGCTGCTTCAGGACAAAAAGTAGATTTAGTTCATTTGGGAGCCTACAGCTGGGATTTTAACTGGGATGCTGTTTGGGATGGCAAAGCTAAGGTTTCCGATTCAATCTGGACCTCGGAAATGCAGATTCCATTCAGCCAGATTCATTTTGCCCCCGGAAAAGAACAGGTATGGGGTATGCATATCTGGCGTTGGATAGACCGCTATAATGAAGAGAGTCAATGGAAACTGATACCAATTGACGCGCCTGCCATGGTTTATCTTTTTGGGGAACTTAGAGGAATCGAAGGTATTAAGCCGAAGACTAATTACGAGTTTTTGCCATACCTGAATACCCGTTTTAGCCCGAATACTGATCAGGAAAATAAAATGAAATATGGCGTAGGTTTAAACGGAAAAATTGGACTTAATTCAGGTTTTACGCTTGATTATGCCTTTAATCCTGATTTTGGCCAGGTTGAGGCTGATCCGGCTGTTCTGAACTTAACTTCTTATGAAGTTTTCAATGAAGAAAAACGACCATTTTTTCTGGAAGGAAATACGATTCTTGATTTCAGTATGAACGAGGACTTGTTGTTTTATAGTCGTCGGATTGGACATGCACCAAGTTATTATCCCGATCTGGACGATAACCAGACGATTTCTATTTCTGATAATGTACCTATTTTAAGTGCGTTAAAGGTAACAGGAAAAACAAAAAATGGCCTATCTGTAGGAGTTGTTCATAGTATTACCGCAAAAGAGAATGCTACGATTTACAATGGTGATTCAAAATCGAAAATGGCAGTCGAGCCATTAACCAACTTTATGGTTGGACGTATTAAACAAGATTTTAACAAGGGAAATACTGTACTTGGCGGTATGGTAACTTCAACTTACCGGAATATTAACGACGATCAATTTGATTTTCTTTCAAATTCGGCTTTGGCCGGAGGAATTGACTTTCAGCATAACTGGAAAAAACGCAAATACTTCCTGGATTTTAAAGGTTTTTTTAGTGATATTCAGGGTGATAAACAAGCTATCTCGAACTTGCAGCTTTCTCCGGTACATTATTTTCAGCGTGCCGATGCTGACTATTTGGAATACGATCCGGACAGAACCAGTCTTTCGGGTTGGGGCGGCTTGCTTAAAGGTGGAAAACGCAGCGGAAAATTCAGGGCAACAGGTTCTTTAAACTGGCGTTCTCCCGGGGTCGATTTTAATGATGTCGGTTACCTGTATCAGGCTGATATTATTGAAGAGTTGGTTAACCTGAAATACACAGTCAGCGATCCGAAGGGAATTGTCCGGAGTTATTTTATTGAATTTGAGCAGGAACACGATTGGAGTTATGGATTAGAGAATACGCTTGACCGATTAAAATTACATGGATACCTGCAGCTGAATAATCTTTGGAGCGCGCATCTGAATCTGAAAAAGAACTATAATATTTATGATACCCGCGAACTACGTGGTGGTCCAAATCTGTATAAAGATGGTTATGACGATTTGGAATTATACATTCAAACCAATTCTGTGAAAGACTTCTGGGCTGGTTTTGGTCCGAGGTTCAGGTTCTATTCTGATAAAATTTCTAAAACTTCTTTATTTACAGCCTTCCTGAAATGGCAGATAAGCGATCGTTTCAATATTACTTCCAGAACAACTTTTGATCATTCCATTGATCACCATCAATTTGTGATGCGAACAAACGATATAACTGGTTCCACAAAATATCTTGTTGGCACAATTGATCGCAATACACTTTCGTCAACACTTCGTTTTGAATACTATATTTCGCCGGAAATTTCGCTCCAATATTATGGAAATCCATATGCTTCAACTGGTACATATGAAAATTTCAGGGAAGTTGCTGAAGCATCCAATAAATCACTTGAAAAACGATACATCAGTCTTAATAATACTGCTTTGCCTAATAATCGCTACGACTTGAAAAGAAAAGGTGTTTCGGCATACAACATCTCCAATCCCGATATTAAACGTCAGGTGTTCAACTCAAATTTAGTTGGTCGTTGGGAATTCAGACCTGGTTCAACCTTGTATCTGGTTTGGACAAATACACGCTTTGAAGACTCTTCTCCCCAGGATCAATCCATTTGGAAGAGCTTTGGCGAAATTCTGAACGTAAAGTCTGAAAATGTATTCATGATTAAATTCAGCTACTGGTTTTCCTTATAATTCCTTTCTTTGTCCTGAATTTTTGAAATCATAATTGTGAGACTCACAGAGTATATTCCTGTATACAGGAAAAATCTGACATTGGCTATTCCGGTAATCTTTTCGCAGATTGGGCAGGTCACTGTAAATTTGGCGGATAATATTATGGTAGGTCATCTCGGAACTACTGAACTAGCCGCTGCTTCGTTTGCTATTAATATATTTCATGTCGGAATGCTCTTCGGACTGGGAATAACCCTTGGAATAACTCCGCTGGTTGGCCAGTCGCTCAATTCCCAAAATCCGTCGAATATTGGAAGCTGGTTCCGGAATGGTGTGTTGGTCAATTTCATTGCTTCTTTACTTTTGTGTGCTGCCATGTCATCGGTTGTTCTGTTTATGAACCGGATGGGGCAAAGCGATGAAGTGGTTGAAAAGGCAATCCCATTTTACCTGCTCCATGTTGCTTCTCTGATTCCACTGATGTTGTTTTTCTCATTCAAACAGTTTTTTGAAGGAATAGGGAACACGCGCATTGCCATGGTTATAACGGTCATTATCAATCTGGTGAATATTGTGCTGAACTATGTGCTGATTTACGGAAAATATGGATTTCCTGAATTGGGGCTGAACGGTTCGGGATATGCGTCATTGATAGCAAGGTTAATTATGCCGGTTATTTTTGTTATGGTCATGCTCAAAAGACCGGCGTTCCGTGTTTATCTTACCGAAGCCATTCATTCCGGGTTCGAAAAACTAAAGATCAAACGGATAATTTCAATCGGTTTGCCTATTGGCTTGCAAATGGTTATTGAAATACTGGCATTCAGCTTGGGCGCAATCATGTTGGGCTGGATATCCAAAGAATCACTGGCAGGTCATCAGGTAGCTATCAGCATGGCTGCAATGACCTATATGATCTCGTTTGGGCTGGCTTCAGGAACAACCATACGTGTGAGCCATGCTTTTGGAGAACACAATCAGAAAGAGGTAAAACATGCCATTTATGCTTCCTTACACATAGTAATCGCTTTCATGTCGCTAATGGGAATTCTTTTTGTCCTACTCCGGAATCAGGTTCCTTTGCTCTTTACATCCGATCCGGCAGTTATTAAAGTTGCTGCCGGGCTGCTCGTTGTTGGTGCATTTTTTCAGGTTTTCGACGGAATTCAGGTCGTTTTGCTCGGAGCCCTCCGCGGATTAGCAGATGTACGGATTCCGATGTTTATGGCCTTCTTTTCTTACATCGTAGTGAGTTTGCCCATAAGCTACCTGCTCGCTTTTACATTCAATTTTGGATATTCCGGAGTTTGGATCGGTTTTGTATTTGGCCTTTCTACTGCCGCCGTTTTATTTGGATTGAGGCTCAGAAATCAGTTGCTTAAATTTAAATAACTTCGATAAAATTTATTAAAAAAAGGCAACCCATGATTGAGTTGCCTTTTTTAATGATTCTAAGGTAATCAAATGCCATCCTTAAAAGGATACGTTTGCTATTAAGCTGGCAATTGAAAATTCAGAACTTAATTATTAAGTTTCCCAGCAGCGATCCATGCTTTGATGATTGTTTGCTCAGCTGCGGTTACACCCAACTTTGTGTACATTCCAGAGTTGTCAATCTGAGAATTGCTCATGGCGGCAACCTGTGCATAACTTCCCATATTTACTCCGCCTGAACCACCACTTGATCCGTGGCAAGGTGTGCATTTGCTTTGAATAATTGGCCAGACCTGGGTTGCCCAAGACACTACCGGAGCCGCTGCAATTGTAGTGAAGCTCCATGTTTTGGTGGTTGCAATTGCATTGCCTACTGCGTCCTTAGCACCGGTTGTAATTGAAGCAGTATAAATGGTACCGCCAGAAAGATCATTTGTTGGGTTAAAGGTGGCAGTTGTTCCTGAATAAGTAACTGATCCAGCTACAGTCGTTGACCCTTGTTTCAGGGTAAACGTCGTGGCATTAATCGTTGATGAATTCATGGCTTCATTAAACGTGGCGGTAACATTACTGTTTACAGCTATTGAAGTGGCGCCACTGGCCGGAACGATAGTCAGAACTGTTGGCGGTGTAACATCAGTTACAATTGCAGTTGCAGTAGTAAAACTCCAAATAAAGTTACTTGCGAGTGCGTTTCCAGCTGCATCTTTCGCTCCAGTTGTAATTGTTCCGGTATATACGGTATTAGCCAATAAACTGGCAGCAGGAGTGAAAGTCGCAGTTGCTCCTGAATAGGCCACGGTACCGGCAACCGTTGTAGTACCTTGTTTCAATGAAAAGTTTGTTGCATTAATCGTTGAGGCATTCATCGCTTCACTGAAAGTTACTGACGGGTGGATGCTTGTTGCTATGGTCGTTGCATTATTGGCCGGGATAACCGAAAGTACTGTAGGAGGAGTTACATCAGCGGCAGCGGCAGTTGTGAAACTCCAGGAATAGTTGCTTGCAAGTGCGTTTCCGGCTGCATCTTTTGCTCCAGTTGAAATCGTTCCGGTATAAACTGTATTGGCAGCCAGAGCACTTGATGGAGTAAATGTTGCAGTTGTTCCTGAATATGCCGCTGTACCAGCAACCGTTGTAGTACCTTGTTTCAATGAAAAGTTTGTTGCATTAATCGTTGATGCATTCATACCTTCGCTGAAAGTAACTGTAGCTTTGCTGTTTAATGCAACTGCTGTAGTGTTATTGGCCGGAACTACTGAAAGTACGGTTGGTGGAGTAACATCGGCACCGCCTCCTACGGTTGTAAAGTTCCATGTAAATGCGCTTGCCGACATATTATCATCATCATCATCGTTGTCATCTTCGTCATCACTGTCACTTTTTGTTCCGAAAACAACCTTTCCGTTGTAGACCGTATTGGCAGCTAAACTATTGGTCGGAATAAATGTTGCCGTCTTGCCTGAATAGGTTAATGTTCCAGTAACAGGTGTTGTTCCTTGCAATAAAGTAATAGTTACTAATTTGGTCATTGATGATGTCATTTCCTGATTAAATGTAACAGTAGGCTTAGTATCGACAGCTACTTCAGTTGCATTTTTGAGAGGGGTTACCGAAACAACAGAAAGTGAATTGTTTTGTCGGTTCTTCCCGGTTTTAAATGACCACGAATGTTCTCCGGATTCATTACCGGAACTCTTTGGCGATTTGATCGTTGCTGTGTAGTTGGTTTCTGGCTTCAGATCTGTTGACGGAGTGAAATTAATCGTTGTGCCAGATTTCGTTACCGTTCCTGCAACCGGAATGGTTCCCTCTTTTAAGGTTAATGTAGTAGATGAAACTTCTGATGCGCTGGCAGTACTTTTAAAGGTAACAGCAACAACCGGATTAATAACAACAGTGTCAGCCTGATTCACAGGAAATGTTTCAGCGATTGTAGCGGTAAGCAAAGGATCAGAACCTGACTGATCTTTTAATACTTCCTTCGTACATCCTGATATGAAAACAGCTAATAATACAATTGTAATAGCTGTACCGAAAATTCTGAAATAAACCTTGTTTTTTCTAATTTTTGGATTTTTTCTCTCTCTCTTTGCTTTCATGTTTAATTAAAAAATTGTGAAAAAACTATAAAATGGTACCATCGACAAAACACTGATTATTTAAAATTTATTGTTGTAATTGCATCTCTATCAGTTATATTTTAGTTTTATTAACATCTATTTTAACATATTTTAATCCTATTAATTGAACAGATAGAAGTAAATTTTTAAATGTATTTGCTTCAAATAGGGCACAAAAAAAGTTGGTAACCTGAGAGTTAAACTCAAATTACCAACTTTTTTATGATGATTAAAGTGATACTATTTTATAAATCTGGCGGCAAGATTGATTAAATATTCATTCAACTCAATACTGCAAAATTTACTGTCATTTACATCAGCCAGGTTTTAAATGTTGACCTAAAAGCTTCGTTATTCTTTATTTCCAGTAATTTACTTCAGCTTCGCCTTCTTTAACCGATTCCTGAAGCCAGTAGGCTGGAGTTACCCGTTTGCCTGAAGCTGTTTTTAGGTTCCGTTTGTAGATGTCGACAACCGGATTGAACAGCATATCGGTTACACCGATTTTGAATGTTCCGGGTACGCCATTTTCGGCTACTTTCACCGTATATTTATTTAGTTCCAATAAGTTTTTCAGAAATTCGGTTCGTTCAGGAGAAACTCCTTTTTCAACTACCGAACAACGTACTCCGTCAATTTCTTCTACCAAATGTTTTCCTTTATTGAGAGCCATTTTTAAGGTCGTATTAGTTTAAAAACAATTTACTGATGCTTCGGATATATTCGAATATTCCGCTGGCAAAACCGGTGACTAATACACCTGTAATACACATTATTAATGCAATTCGCATGGTATTTGAACTTCGGAATTCAGGAATAGGCTGTTCATTCTTAACTATGAATATAGCTTTTATTACCAGTAAATAATAATAAAGTGAGATGGTTGCATTTAATACAGCGATCAAAACCAGAATATAATAACCGCTTCCGGCAGCTGCTGTAAACAGGAAAAATTTTCCGAAGAAACCAGCAATTGGTGGAATTCCCGCCAATGAGAACAAAGAAATGGTCATCAGCCAGCTAAGTTTCGGATTTGTTTGATACAGGCCATTATATCCTGAAATAGTTTCAACTCCCGAAGCATTGTGAATGGCAGCAACAACGCCAAATGCCCCAAGGTTGGTGAACACATAAACAAGTACAAAATAAACGATTGAAGTCATTCCAAGCTCACCGGCATTCAGAATACCTAACAGGATAAAACCGGCTTGTGCAATCGACGAAAAGGCCAGAAATCGTTTGATATTGTTCTGGCGTATGGCAAACAAGTTACCAATTGTCATTGTAATTACGGCCAGCGTATAAATCATAGGTTTCCACAGTTCCATGATATTTTTAAAAACAGTGAAAAGAACGATTGTGAAGATAAATGCAGCGGCACCTTTCGAAACGACCGAAAGGTATGAAGTCACATTGATTGGAGCGCCTTCGTAAACGTCGGCAGTCCAGAAATGGAAAGGAACCAACGATATTTTGAACCCCATTCCGCTCACAAAGAATACAAATCCAAGGGCAATAAGCGCGTTTGGTTGAACTTTGGTTACGATATCAGCAAAATAGATCGATCCGGTTGCGCCGTAAATCATTGAAAGACCAAAAAGTAATATTCCAGAAGATAGGGCAGAGGACAGGATTAATTTAATACCCGCCTCGGCTGATTGACTTTTGTATTTATCGAAGGCGGCCAACCCGGCAATCGGGATAGTTGCAGTTTCGAGTCCGATGTAAAAGATCAGAAAATCGCCAGCTGAAATCATGAAGTTCATACCGATCAGTGTTGACAACGTCAAGACAAAATATTCACTGATTTTGTCTGCATTTTCCGGTTTTCGTAACCATCCTTCGGCCTGAAGAAAGACAATCAACACAGCAAGGTTAAGAACGTTTTTCATCAAAACGGTCAGTTGGCTCGATTGGAATGATCCACCAAATAAATTACCGGTTTCTCCGGGAATAAAACCAATGAAGGTAACCAAAGCGAAAAGTACCAACGTGAAATTGATGAGTTTCGATTTGTTTTTTTCGCTGGTAAAGATTTCAGCAACCAGAACAGCGAGTGCTGCTACAGTGAGCAACAATTCGTGGCGCATGAGTATAAACTGTCCGAGATCCATATTTTTCGGTATTATTTTATTGATTCAATTTAAAAAGGGATGACCACTGCCAAACGTGCAACAATTGGTTTTAAGCTTGCTACAATGGTGTCAGACAGCCAGAGTGGTGCAATACCAATGGCAGCAACCGACAAAACAAGAGTAACTGTGCTCAGTTTCTCGTACCATTTGGCATCTTCCAAATCAGCATGGTGCTGATCCTTCAATGGACCAAGAAGAATAATTCCGACTACCTTCAAAATATAAACAGCCGTAATTACAATTGACGAACAAGCAATCACCGTAACAACACGATGAAACATATCCTGATGTTGGAATGATCCGACAAAAACAGTCATTTCTGCAACGAAACCGCTTAATCCAGGTAATCCTAAAGAAGCGAAACCAGCAATCATATATACTACTGCCAGGAACGGAATTACTTTCATTAAACCACCCATTTGCCGAATGTCACGGGTGTGGGTACGGCCATAAATCATCCCAATTAGGGCGAAGAAAAGGGCTGTCATTAAACCATGTGATATCATTTGAAGGATTGCTCCGTCCATCGCTGTTTCATTCATCATCAGCAAGGCAAAAATTACCAATCCGCAATGGCTTACCGATGAGTATGCATTGATGAATTTAAGGTCGGTTTGCCAAATGGCGCTGAAAGCTCCGTAAACCACACTGATGGTTGTCAGGATAATGAAAATCCAGGCCATTTCTTGTGCCGCTTGTGGCATCAGGAACATAGCAACGCGGAAACATCCATATCCTCCCAGTTTCATCAATACTCCGGCATGAAGCATTGAAACCGCAGTTGGCGCCGAAGCGTGACCATCAGGCGACCAGGTGTGGAAAGGAAACAATGCTCCAAGTATTCCAAACCCAACAAAAGCGAAAGGAAAGAAGAAGCGTTGTGCCGCAACCGGAATATTTATTTTGGAGATTTCAAGAATATTAAAAGTTAGTGGGCCTCCATCAGGAGCTGAATTGTAATAAAGACCTAAAATACCAACCATAATCAAAGCAGAACCTGCCATCAACATCAAAGTCAGTTTCATAGCCGATTTTTCTTTCGGTCCTGTTCCCCAAAGACCAATCAGCAGGTACATTGGTATCAGCGCCAATTCGTAAAAGAGGAACATGGTAAACAGGTCGAGTGAAATAAAGAACCCGTAAACTGCTGTTACAAGCAATATGAGCGATACAAAAAACTCTTTTGTCAGGAATTGAAGTTCCCACGAAGCAAAAATACCTGCAAAAATTACAATTGAAGTAAGACCAATCATGGCTACCGCAATTCCATCGACACCGAAAGCAAAATGAATGTTCAGGCTAGGGTACCACATGAAGTCAGATGTAAACAGCATCTCGTGCATCATCCCGGTTTTTCTTGCAGCAAGGTAGGCAAGCACCAGATAAACGGTTGCTATAAGTTCTATACCCATTCCGATTGCCGAAGCGAGCCTGGCACCTTTATAATCCTTGGTAAAAAGGACTCCGATCATGGTGAGAACCGGGATTAAGACCAATAAAGTTAGAATATTCACTTTTGTATATTTTAAATTTTTGTTTCTTATCTGATATTCAATTCTCTACATCAAAAAATAGATCATTGAAAGTGCCAACGCCAAGGTGCCTGCAATGAACATAAATGCATAATGCTGCAATTGTCCGGATTGCATTCCTTTAATTTGATACGATATTTTTTCGGTAGTCAAGCCAATTCCAACCATAAATCCATCGATGATGTGACGGTCGAACCAGGCAATTGGGCGCGATATATAGTTGAAGATGATCTTCCGGGTTACAAACAAATAAATTTCGTCGAAATAAAATTTGTTGTAAGTTGCTGTATATAAAATTCCCCAACTCTTAGCCAATTTGGCCGGAACGTCACTTTCTTTCTTGTAAAGAATCCAGGCAACAGCGATACCAAGCAATCCGATTAGAACTGAAGGAACAGCAACCATGTAGTTCATTTCAGTTACGAATCCAACTTTGTCAGAAGTAACTAAATGATGAAATGGAATATATCCGGCAAAAATAGAAGCTACAGCCAAAAACATCAATGGAATAGTCATTACCAGCGGGCTTTCGTGTGGAGTGTGGTGATAATGTCTGTCTTTTCCCCAGAATACACTGAAGTATAAACGGAACATATAGAATGCGGTTAAGCCGGCAACTATAAATTCAACAGCAAACAATATTTTATTGTGGTGTAAGGCCGCAACCAAAATTTCATCTTTACTAAAGAATCCTGAAAGGAATGGAACACCAGCGATGGTCAAACATGCAATCAGGAATGTGATATGCGTAATTGGTAAATATTTACGCAGGCCACCCATGTCGTACATGTAGTTCGAATGCACAGCGTGAATGATTGAACCGGCGCCAAGGAATAACAATGCTTTAAACATAGCGTGTGTGAACAGGTGGAACATGGAAGCCATGTAACCTAAACCTTCTTCACCACCATATCCTGAAACCCCAAGGGCAAGCATCATATAACCCAATTGCGATAGGGTTGAGAATGCCAGAACGCGTTTAATATCGTATTGTGTGATGGCGATTACAGCGGCAAAAAGCGAAGTGAATCCACCAACATAACCAATGATTTCCTGAGCAGCCGGAGCCTGAAAATGGATAACCGGAAACATACGGGCAACCAGAAATACACCGGCAACAACCATGGTTGCAGCGTGAATCAATGCTGAAACCGGAGTTGGACCTTCCATTGCATCGGGTAACCAAATATGTAATGGGAACATGGCCGATTTACCTGCACCACCAATAAAAATCAGTGTCATGGCCCATGTC
Source organism: Bacteroidota bacterium (assembly GCA_023251455.1). Taxonomy (GTDB): domain Bacteria; phylum Bacteroidota; class Bacteroidia; order Bacteroidales; family Prolixibacteraceae; genus Aquipluma. The sequence goes on along the minus strand of JAHEYT010000043.1, from coordinate 7,622 downwards.
ATAGCCGAAATACCCATGAAACTCATCGAAGCAGCACTTCCGAAGATTGCTGTTCCGGGTTCAGTTAATTTACCGAAATCAAAAGTTCCGGTAACAAACGAAAGTATCAGGATACCGATCAGGAAACCTAAATCGGCAAAACGGGTCACAATAAATGCTTTTTTCGATGCTGCTACCGCCGATGGTTTTTGGTAGTAGAATCCAATCAAAAGGAATGAGCTAACACCTACCAATTCCCAGAAAATATACATCTGGAAAATGTTGGTAGCAATAACCAATCCCAACATTGAAAAAGTAAACAGTGACAAAAACGCGTAAAAACGTTGAAATCCGGTTTCACCATGCATATAGCCCAAACTGTACAAATGCACCATAAACGAAATGGTGGTAATTACAACCAACATCATTACCGAAATCGGATCGAGTAAAATACCCATTTTGATAATTAAGGTATCCGTAAATTGTAACCATTTCAGTTCGAATGGAATGATTGTCTGAAACCCTTCAGCGTGGTGGCCAAAGAAATAGCTTCCGGCAGTAATCAGTGAGAGAAGCCACGAAGTTCCCATTCCGATTGTTCCCAATATTCCGGAGACCATTGGTTTCCATTTCATTCCGAGTAGTCCGGTAACCAAAAACATTACCAGTGGAATCAGTATAATGAATACAGTATAAGTATATCCAGTCATTGCTCTTAAATTTTAGAATTTCAATTCATTTACATTTTCAACTTCAATGTTCTTCATGTTTCTGTAAATGTTGATGATCAGGGCAATGGCAACCGATGCTTCGGCAGCTGCAATACCAACAATGAACAGTGAAAAGAATTGTCCCTGCAATTGATCGGGATACAGGTAGCGGTTGAAAACCACGAAATTGATATTAACCGAATTCAGGATGAGCTCAATGGCCATCAACATCGTAATAAGGTTGCGGCGAATGATCAAACCACAAACTCCGATAAAAAACATAATCGTGCTTACGACTAAAAAGTGTTCGAGAGGAATTCCCTGAATCATATCTCTGAGTTTTTATTTTTTTCCTTTTTAGCAACCACAATTGCCGCGATCATAGCTGCCAGTAACAAAATACTGATCAACTCAAACGGTAAAACGTATCCGTTTTTCTCAGTGCTAAGCAATTGATTTCCGATCACTGTCATATCCACAGGCAGTTCCGGAGCAGTTCCGGCCTGAAAAGAGTGGGAGAGGATGGTTGCAATTACCAAGCCGCTTCCAATAGCAGCAGCCCCAATACCCATCAGTAATTTGGTGAAGTTGGGGTGTTTAAAACGATGCGTAATATGGTGAGTCAGCAGAATACTGAAAATGATCAGTACAACAATACCTCCGGCATATAAAGTAAGCTGAACGGCAGCCATGAACTGGTAGTTCAACATGAAGTATAAACCAGCGGTAGCCAACAAAACGCAAAGCAAATAAACTGCGGCCCTCAATATTCTTCGGGTGGTGATCGTCAGAAGCGAACAAATCAGGATAATTCCTGAAAACATATAAAACATGAATACATTCATTACTTAGCCTCCTTTCTAAGTGTTGAACCAGGTTGATTCAAAACTTTGGTGAGTTTACTCCGGTCAAATACTGCATGTTCAAATTTCTGACCCCAAGCCAGCGCATTCGACGGGCAGGTTTTTATGCACAATTCGCAGAACGTGCACATCGACAAATGATAAATGTGTTTATCGATCACTCGCTCCATTTTGCCTTCAGCGTTAGGAACGCGGTCGGTTAAAATCTCGATTGAACCATTTGGACAGTTCATTTCACAAATTCCGCAACCGGTGCAAGCGTGCTGGTTGTTTTCATCGTGAGGCATGGTCACTTCTCCCTTGAACCGCTCTTCCATTTTCAGGGTCTTGCGGTTTTCAGGATATTGCTGGGTTACAATTTCTCCTGGGCTGAAAAAGTATTTCCCGGTCACGCGCATTCCTGCCCATAACGACGAAATTCCTTTAAACAGGTCGGTAAAATATTCTATAATACTATTCATTTGTTATCCGCTGTTATATTTAAAAATGCCAGCCCATCAGGACGATGAAGGCGATCAATACAATGTTGAACAAACTGATTGGTAACAGGTATTTCCATTCCAGGGTCAATAATTGGTCAATTCTCAAACGAGGAAAAGTCCATTTAAACCACATAATTACAAGAATGAGAAAGAATGTTTTCGAGAAGAACCAAACTACTGAAGGAATATAATCCATAATCTGATTGAACCCTTCCCAGTTACCAACATGAAATGGCATCCATCCGCCAAGGAATACCGTAGCACCCAAAGCTGCAACAATGAACATGTTCATGTATTCAGCAAGGAAGAAAAAGGCAAATTTGATACCTGAATATTCGGTGTGGAAACCGGCAGTCAGTTCCGATTCAGCTTCAGCTAAGTCGAAAGGTCCGCGGTTGATTTCGGCAGTACTGGCGACCAGGAAAATAAGGAATGAAATAAAAGCCGGGATATGGCCTTTAAAAATCCACCATCCATTGGCCTGGCTTTCAACAATTGTAGAAAGTTGCATGCTTCCGGTAAATACGACAATGGCCAGAAGTGAAAGCCCAACAGAAAGTTCGTAACTCACAATTTGTGCTCCGCTTCGCATAGCACCAATCAACGAATATTTACTGTTACTCGCCCAACCTGCAATTAAAATACCGACTACACTAAGCGACGATACGGCCATTACATAAAATACACCAATATTGAAATCAATTGCCTGAAGTCCTTTAGCATAGGGCAAAGCTGCCATTGCAAGGAAAGAGCAAATAATTACAATGAATGGCGCAAGGTTGAAAAGCATTTTGTCAGATTTGCGAATCGGGATCAACTCCTTCATCAACAGCTTAATCAAGTCGGCGATGGTTTGGAAGATACCATAAGGACCAACGCGGTTTGGACCAACGCGGTTCTGGATGAATGCACATACTTTGCGTTCCATGTAAACCAGAAACAGTCCAACCAAGGCATACATCAGTAGGAATACTAGTCCAACGAGAACCATTTCGGTTAAAATGACCAATCCTGACGGCATCAATCCTGATAACCAGGTATGAAGGGAGCCAGTAAGTGTCGAAAAATCGTAGATGTTTGATGACATATTTGCGTTCATTTATCGGTCAATATCAGGGATTACAAGGTCGAGTGAACCGCTGATGGCAATCAGGTCGGCAATTTTGTATCCGGAAGTAATTTCATTCATTACGAACAAATTGCTGAAGTTTGGTGTCCGGAACCTCATGCGTAACGGCGATTTATTTCCGTCGCTCACCGCATATACAGCCAGTTCTCCACGGGCAGTTTCCACTCTCCGGAAATATTCACCAGCAGGTAGTTTGATGATTGGCTTCATTTTGGCAGTGTAATCGCCTTCAGGAATATTGTCAACCAATTGTTCCAGAATGCTGAGTGATTCCCACATTTCGCCCATTCTAACTTTATAGCGGGCTAAAGTATCGCAGCCTGTTTCCAGAATTTCGTTGAACTGGACTTTATCGTAAGCTCCGTAAGGTGCAATTTTACGAATGTCGCACGAATAATTTGAACCACGTCCTGAAGGACCGGTAACTCCATATCCGATAGCGGTTTCTTTGCTCATTAATCCAATTCCTTTTGCGCGGTTCTGGAAAATCACATTGCCGGTAAGCAATTGGTCGTATTCAGGTAATTTTTTTCTGAAGTAGGTGATAAATTCTTTGATCCGTTTCTGAAAATTGGGGTGAACGTCGTGCATCAAACCGCCAGGCATAACGAAACTGTGCAGTAACCTCGATCCGAACGATTCTTCGAAAATGTCGAGAATATGTTCGCGGTCGCGCAATCCGTAGAAGAATGCAGTTAATGCGCCAAGGTCCATTCCAAAAGCACACCACCACAATTGGTGCGATGCAATTCGGTTCAATTCATCCAGAATAGTACGGATGTATTTCACCCTTTCCGGAACTTCAATCTGCATGGCGTCTTCAACAATCATACAAACCGCTTCGTTATTCATATGGGCCGAAAGGTAATCCATTCGGTCGGTCAGGTGAATAATCTGCGGATAAGTAATTGCTTCGCACATTTTTTCAATTCCACGGTGAATATATCCAATGTGTGGAATCAGGTATTTGACAGTTTCACCTTTCAGGCAAACCTCAAACCGTAAAACCCCGTGAGTTGAAGGGTGCTGGGGACCCATATTAATAATGTAGTCCTCATTCTCCCCAATAATCACGTCTTTTATAATTTCTTCACTCATCTGATATTGAGTATTAACGTTCGATAATATTTACTTCGTCGCGGAAATCTTTGCGAAGCGGGTATCCGTAATCATCTTCCATGAAAAAGCGTTTCAGATTTGGATGATTATTAAAGCGTATTCCAAAAAGGTCGAATACTTCGCGTTCGAAATATTCAGCTGTCGGATACAAAGCTGTCAAACTGTCGATGTTTGCATTTTCCCGATCAGCTAGCAACGATTTCAGCACAATTAAATGCCTGAAGTCTGTCGATTCAATGTGATAAACCACAGAGAAATGTGTAGTAAAGTCAACTGCGGTATGGTCGATCAGATAATTGAAAGCTGTTCTTTTATCGGTCTTGAGTTTTTCGGTCAGCGCGAATAGTTTTTCCGCCGGAACAACTACCTCCAGTAATTGAGTTCCTTCCGGAAACTCTGCATCAGGTTCAAATCCCCTGATGATATCTGTTAATTCTTGTCTGTTTAGCATGTTCTGTGAGATTTAAAGCAACCGGTCGGTTAAATCTTCCTGGTCAAAAAGTGAATCACCTTTAATTTTTCTTTGCAATTGCATCACGCCATAGAGCAACGCTTCTGGGCGAGGTGGACATCCGGGAACATATACATCTACCGGAAGGATATGATCGACACCGCGAACTACCGAATACGAATTGTAGAAGAATGGTCCTCCGGAAACAGCACATGCGCCCATGGCGATAACGTATTTCGGGTCGGGCATCTGGTCGTATAAGCGTTTCAGTACCGGAGCCATTTTATGATTGATGGTTCCTGCAATAACGATAACATCGGCCTGACGTGGCGAAGGACGATAAACCTCGATTCCGAAACGGGCAAAATCGTGCCGCGAAGCTCCGGCAGCCATCATCTCAATTCCGCAACAGCTTGTTGCAAAGGTGAGCGGCCAAATGGAGTTCGAAACGCCCCAGTTCAGAACACTGTCAATACTAGTCATAAAGACGTTCCCGCCTGACTTTTTTAAGAGTTCGAGAGATTCATTATCTTCAAACTCTTCATCTTTCATTGATTTGATTACACCCATTTCAAAGCTCCTTTTTTCCATGCATACAACAGGCCGAGACCAAGTATGAAGAAGAAAATAATGATTTCGATAAACGCCCTTATTCCGATTGATTTCATGACTACACCCCAAGGGAATAGAAACACGGTTTCCACATCGAAAATCAGGTAAATAATTGCAAAAAGATAGTAGCCCACGTTGAACTGAATCCATGCCGGTCCTTCAGAAGGAATACCGCATTCGTAAGGCTCAGATTTTACCGGATTAAATGATTTTGGAGCAACAAGGGTTGAAAATATAATTGCCCCGCCTACAAGGACCAGTGCAACTATAAAAAAGAGAATTAACGATTCGCTTTCCATATCTTTAAAATATCTGGATAATTTAATAAGCTAAAAAAGCCGCTGCAAAAGTAACTTTTTCAGATTAGTACCAAACTTTTTTTAGAAAAAAAATGGATTGATATTTCGCAACTGTAAAACTTTTATAATTTTTTGACTTTGGGATTTTTTGTGGCAAAAAAATCTCGAATAGCCTTTAAAATGAACTGTGATGTTGTCCTAAAAGTTGTCCTAAATAAAATTAAAAACCCTCTGAAGGTATTTCAATCAGAGGGTTTGTTTTTCTGCAATCAGAGCCTTTTGGCGGACTCGAACCGCCGACCTGCTCATTACGAATGAGCTGCTCTACCAGCTGAGCTAAAGAGGCATCAGGCACAAATATAATAAAGCATAAACGAAAAAACCATCCCGAAGGATGGTTTTACTTTATTTTTGTTATTCCATAATTGTCGGAATCTGCGAAGTATTGTATTTACCTTCTTCCAGTTTTTGCCTGATTTCTGAAAATGCTTTTATCGTATATTCTACATCCTCCAATGTGTGCATGGCTGTTGGAATTAACCGAAGCATGATTTGTCCTTTTGGGATAACCGGATAACCTACAACTGAACAGAATACATTGTAATTTTCGCGTAAGTCCATCACGGCACTGGTTGCTTCACCAACACCACCCTGGAAATACACTGGTGTAACGCACGAATTGGTAACACCCAAATCAAATCCCTGGGCCCTAAGTCCACTTTGAAGAGCAGCTACCACAGTCCAAAGCTTTTCCCTAAGTTCAGGTTTGGTACGCAATAATTCCAGACGTTTCAATGCGCCGATAACCATTGGCATTGGTAACGATTTAGCAAATGTTTGCGAACGCATGTTGTAACGCAAAAAATTACAGATATCTTCGTTGCAGGCAATAAATGCTCCAATTCCGGCCATTGATTTGGCAAAGGTTCCGAATAGGAGATCAACTTTGTCCGAAACACCAAAATGTTCAGCAGTACCAGCACCGGTTGCACCCATTGTTCCAAAACCATGTGCATCGTCAACTAACAGACGGAATTCAAATTCGTCTTTAAATTTAACTACTTCGTCAAGCTTACCTAAGTCACCAGCCATTCCGAATACACCTTCAGTAATTACCAAAATACCGCCACCTTGTTTTTCAGCAAGCCGGGTTGCTTTGGTCAACATGTTACGGAGGCTATCCATATTATTGTGGGCATAAACAAAACGTTTACCCATGTGTAAGCGAACACCATCCAAAATACAGGCATGTGACTCAGAGTCGTATACAATTACATCGTTTCTGCCACAAACAGCATCGATAATCGAAACCATTCCCTGATAACCGAAATTCAATAAGAAAGCATCTTCTTTTCCAACAAACTCAGCCAGATTTTGCTCCAGTTCTTCGTGTTTGCTGGTTTGACCAGACATCATACGGGCACCCATAGGGTATGCCATTCCGTATTCAGCAGCAGCTTTTGCATCAGCTTCCCGAACTTCAGGATGATTGGCCAGTCCAATGTAATTGTTCAGACTCCACACTAAAACATCCTTACCTCTGAATTTCATTCTGGTACCAATTTCACCTTCCAATTTAGGGAAAGCAAAGTATCCATGAGCCTGTTTCATGTATTTTCCCAGGCTACCCATGTTTGTCCTCAGTTTTTCAAAAATATCCACTTTGATCTGGTTTTTAAATTAGCATGGCAAAAGTAATTCTTTTTAATAAGTCTGCAAATTTGTTAATTTATACTAAACAGGGCGGTATTCTGAATAATTCATTCTATTTTTCGGCCTGAAAATTTGTATAAAAAATATATCTTTGCGCCATGTTAATGAAAATCAGAAATTTCGTACCAATTGTTATCGTTTTTGTACTGTTGCTAAGTAGTTGCAGCGACTATAATAAGGTTGTAAAAAGTACCGATTATGAATTTAAGTACAAAAAAGCGCTCGAATACTACGAAAATGGAGAGTTTGTCCGTTCTTCAACCTT
>JAHEYT010000090.1 GCA_023251455.1 Bacteroidota bacterium | reverse complement strand
TGATCTTATTTTGGAATTAATGTCCAAATCTATCAATTTATCGCTTTCCACCATTCCTTCTGAACTCCAAAATCATCCAAATCCACCGTTTCGCCAATTACCGGATGAATAATCGGAACATTTAACTGGTGAGCTTCTTTGGTTACCCGCTCAATCGGTTCATCCCAGGCATGAAGCGCGAGTGCAAACTTGCCCCAATGAACCGGCATCAGTGTTTTTGCTTTCAAATCGATGGCAGCCTGAACGGTTTGCTCGGGCATCATATGGATGTATTTCCAAGATTTGTTGTACTGGCCACATTCGAGCAAGGTCAGATCGAACGGACCATGTTCGGCGCCAATTTTTGCAAAATGCGTGTCGTAACCCGAGTCGCCACCAATAAAAATTTTCTTCGAGGGAGTCTGGAGCACAAAAGAGCACCAAATCGACTGGTTTCGCTTGAAACCTCTTCCGGAGAAATGCCTCCCGGGAGTGGCAGTAACCTGAAATCCAGAATCGAGCGCAGCATGTTCATTCCAATCCAATTCAACGATTGATTTCGGATCGAATCCCCAATGTTCCAAATGCGCACCTGCTCCTAAACTGGTAATTACCATGCCGATTTTCGACTTCAACTTCAACACGGTCTTGTAGTCCAAGTGGTCCCAGTGATCGTGTGTAATAACCAAATAATCAATCAATGGAAAATCTTCAGGAGAATAAATATCGCTTCCTTTAAAGCTTTTGACCATAAACGAAAATGGAGAAGCATGCCCAGAGAAAACCGGATCAACCAATATCTTCTTGCCATCGATTTGCATGAAATACGACGAATGGCCGAACCAAACCAAAACATCCTTTTCAGGATCGAGGCTTTTCAGATTGGTTTTAACCGATGGTAAATCAGTTGCAGGAGCCTTTCGTTTGCTGATCTTGAAAATCCCATCTCTGATCATTTCAAATTTAGACACGTCTTCAGCAAAGGTTGGCGTAAAACTCAGATTCTGAAACTGTCCATCCCGAAAGTTGGATGATTTTTGGATCCGACGAAGTCGTTCGCCAGCAGATGGGGTACCAAAATTAGTCTGGTTTAAAATGATAAAAGCCGACACTGGAATCAGTGCCATAATGGATAGTATAATATACATTGTTTTCCTCATTTTAAAGTGTTCGTTTTTGCCAATGCCTTCATATCTCTCATTTCCAGAACATTTTTCGGATAACCTGTCAATGAAGCGTTAATCATCGCGGCGGCTAAATCTTTCAATGTAATAACCATATTTGGAGTGATTACTTTCATCAACGAAAACAACCAACCCAGGTACTTGTAGGTTTTGTAATATGTTTGCGATGGTTTCAAGGGCAGAAATGGCTCAATTCCTCCCGGACGAAAGTTATACACTTGTTTAAAAGGCAATTTCATTAAATCGTTTTCGGTTTTGCCTTTTACTCGCGCCCACATTGTTCGTCCTTTTTCGGTGCTATCGGTTCCGGCTCCTGAAATGTAACAGAATGTCATTTCGGGATTGTGCGAAGCCAGCGTTTGGGCAAAATTGAGTGTCAAGGTGTATGTTAACCGCGTGTATTCGGCTTCACTTTTCCCAAGAGCTGTAACGCCAAGACAGAAATAACAGGCATTGTAGCCAGCTATCCGGTCGCTCAGCGACGAAATATCAGAAAAATCGTCGTGAATTATTTCCGTCAGTTTTGGATGAGAATATCCACAAGGCTTGCGGGAAATTACCAGAACCTTTTCTACTTCAGGGTGATTCAGGCATTCGTAAAGAACACCTTCGCCAACCATTCCGGTTGCGCCTGTTATAATTACTTTAAGTTTATTCATTGTTTCAAGTTCATTTAATTGTAGAGACGTAAACCGCCGGATTATATTTTAGTTGTTGGCATATTAAATATTTCACCTGATAAAAACAAGTCAGGGCTTCACTTCGAGTGAAACCCTGACTATTAATTGCTTAAATTCAGTTGTTTCTTATTTCTCCTGAGGTTTCAGGTGTTTATCCAAAAAAGCCAGCATCGAACGGTAAAAATCGAAGCGATTTTCTTCGTTATGAAATCCGTGTCCTTCATTGTCTTTCACCATATATTCAACCGCAATACCTTTGTCTTTTAATGCTTTTACAATCTGATCCGATTCGTCAACATTTACCCGCGGATCGTTTTTACCCTGTGCAACAAAAAGTGGGGCTTTAATTTTATCGACCAAAAATACCGGCGATACTTCGGCAAGCATCAAACTGTCAGTTTTGGGATTACCCACCATTTCGTAAAACATGTCGAGCATCGGTTTCCAGTATGGTGGAATCGTTTTCATAAAGGTAAACATGTTGGAAACTCCAACATAATCAACACCGGCTGCATACAAATCAGGAGTTAAAGTTAAACCGGCAAGCGTGGCATAACCGCCATAACTTCCTCCATAAATAGCCACACGTTTCGGATCGGCAATACCCTGATCAACCAACCATTTCACACCGTCCGAAATATCGTCCTGCATGGTGCGGCCCCACTGTTTAAACGACGACTGCCAAAAAGCTTTTCCAAAGCCGGTTGAACCACGGAAATTCATCTGCAAAACGGCATAACCATTGTTTGCCAAAAACTGAACTTCAGAATTAAACCCCCAATAGTCGCGTGCCCAGGGACCTCCATGTGGATTAATAACTACAGGCAAATTTTTAGCTTCATAGCCTTTAGGCAAAGTCAGATATCCTTGAATGGTAAGCCCATCGCGCGATTTGTATGAAATTGGTTTCATATCGCAAAGGTATTTCTCGTTGAGCCATGGACTTAAATCGGCCAATTTGGTCAATTCTCCGGAAGTTTTATCGAAGAGATAATACGCACCGCGACTTTTATCGCTATATGTGCGAATCATGAATTTGTCTTCAGCTTTATTTTCACTTCCAACCGAAACCTGGTATCCGGGTAATTTTTCCTGAAGTTTTTTCTTCATTGCTTCAGCTTCGGCATCGAAAAAATGTTCCTTTTCCATGTCGGTAGTCCAGGTAACAGACAATAACTTTTTATCTTTTCTGGAATAATCAACACCTTCAATATCGGCGTCCTGAGTCTCAAATAAAACTTCTTTTTCTTTCCCGGTTGCCGGATCGAAAGTGACCAGGGCAGTTTTATCGCGACCAAGGTTTGAACCCGAAATCAGCATTTTATTATCGAACGTAAATAAATACGGCGACATGGTTTCCTTGAAGCTGGTTGTAAGTATTGGCTTGAACGGCTCTTGTTCCGTTTCTCTGAAAAGTATCGTTTGATTTACACCATCAGAAGTGGTTGCCAAACGAAGTTTCCCCTCATGATCAGTCATCCAGCCCATAATATTGCCTGGATTTTCAGCTAACTGAGTCATTTCTCCGGAAATTACATTCAAGCGGAAAGGATCAAAAACCTGAGGATTTCGTTTATTCAGCCCTACAATGATTTCGCCTTCAACATCTTTTAGATCGTCAATTAATTCGGTACGGACTTTTTCGAATACGGTCAGGCCTTTCAGCTCAGAACCATCTGTGTTTACCCCGTACAACTGAAAATTTTCGTCACCACCGGTATCTTTCAGGAATAAAATACGATTATTACCTTTCCACAAATAGCCTGCAATATCGCGGGCAGTTTCGGAAGTTACCCGAACGGCCGAATCGGCACCAACTTTCTGCACAAAAACATTCAATCGCTTCTCGTAAGGAGCCAGGTAGGAAAAATACTCACCATTGGGCGATAGTCTGAACGCTGTTTTTTCAGGATTACGGAAGAAATCTTCCATGGCGATCTTTGGAGCTTTCTCTGGTTTGGGCTGACAAGCTGCAAAAGCAAAAAACACTGCAATAACAATTAATAACCTGTTCATAGAGTCAAATTTTAGTTTGTAAATAGTTTTTCTGAACATTTCATTTTTCAATGGCTTAAAAGTTAAACAATTCTGTTGGATTTATCCTACTGAAAACAATATAAAATCAGAGAATAAAGTTGTTTTAGAATATTCACAACGACCTGATTCCATCGAAATTTAATGGACTAAATGAATTAACTTTAATCGAAAACATTTTCAGACTTGCATAGTTTAATTGATATAAAAAAATCGTTGTGTCAGTAAAACCTAAAATACCAGTCACCATTGTTACGGGCTTTCTCGGATCGGGAAAGACAACCTTTATTAATAACCTGCTTTTGCAGAATTATGAGGTTAAAATCGGGCTCATTGAAAATGAATTTGGTGATGTTTCGATTGACTCCAGGTTAATTGCCAATTATAAGCCTGAAAGTATTTTAGAGCTGAACAACGGATGCATCTGCTGCAGCATCTTCAACGAATTTTCACTTGCCCTTCAGGAACTGGTCAAAAAGAATGATCATCTGGAGCAACTCATCATTGAAACAACCGGCATTGCCGACCCCGGCCCAATCATTGAACCATTTTTTCAGGACCCTGATCTTGAACGCTTATTTGAATTAAGCGGTACAATCTGCCTGGTTGATTCGGTTAACTTTCAGGAAGAGTTAGGTAATTTTGAGCAGCAAAAGCAAATCATGCTTAGCGACCTGATTATTTTGAACAAAGTTAGTGATGCTGATCCTGCGAAACTCACCTATATCCGTAAAAAAATAACTGCCCTCAACAAAACAGCACAAGTGGTTGAAACCAACTTTGCCTTTCTGGATTCATCGCATCTGTATATGCTTCACCCTCAGATACAGGACGAGTTTATTAAGAAACTCCGGAAACCATTTTACAGCGAGCCGGAGTCATCTGACTTCCACAGCTTTACAATCAGATTTGGAGGGTACATCAATGAACAGAGTTTTCGCGAATGGTTTAAATATTTCGCGTCCATCTATCGCAAGCAGATTTTCAGGATAAAAGGAATGGTCAATTTCGAGGACAGTCCATTGACCGCAATCGTTCAATCGGTTGGCGGAATGATCAATATTTCGGAAGGTTCGGTTGCCAATCCGTATGAACCGCTTGAAAACATATTTGTATTCATTGGCAAGGGAATCAGCAAATTCGAGATAGAGAAATTGTTTCGCCAATATTTACTTCAGGAAAACTAACCAGAAAGGCAAACTTAATAAGGCCAGCAAAGTACTCGCTACAACAGCTCTCGAAGCGAATTCGGTATTTAAATCATACTTCAGGCAAAGCGCATATGCGGTTAAACCCATAGGCATAGCGGCTTCCAAAATCCAGGCTTTACTCAACGTATAAACAGGGAAAGGCTTTAAAATAAGCATAAACAGAAAAGGTAAAACAAAAAGTATGATAAAGCTGAAAGCCAACACAGGCAGCCAATCGCGAAGCTTTCCGACGGGTTGTCTGCCCATGAATAATCCGAGCGAAAACAAAACAACCGCAGTCACAGAATTGGCAAAGATATCGAGTCCCGACATCACTATTTTAGGTAACTGCAAATGATTGACGGCTATAAAAAGTCCGATAAACACTGCGATCAGCAACGGATTAGTGACCAACCGGATCATTAATTCGCGCATATGCACTTTGTGATCGCCAAAATATTCGACCAGGAAAATGCCCAGGGTAAACATCCAGAAAATATAAACCGAAGAAATCATGGTGGCTTCGGGCAAAATCTGATCGCCAAAAGCGCTGCGTAAAACCGGAATGCCCAGATAGGCCACGTTTCCGTACGAAACAGCTAAAAATAAAGTACGACGCGTGCTGTTTTTTAATTTCAAAAGCGCAGAAACGGGGAAAACCATTAGCATGGCAGTTACTACACGCAGAGAATTCCAACCAATCAAACTCCCGTACAAATTCATGTTCCACTCCAAACGCGACAATGCCACCAAAATCAAGGCGGGAAACCCAATCCACAGCGCATAATTATTCAGAATTTCGAGCCAACGGTTATCAACCGATTTATTCCGGCTAACTACCATCCCGACAAAAATGACAAGGAATAATGGACCAATAGACTGAAATGCGGTAAATAATTGTGACATGAAGATTTTGTTTGTACTTGTAGAGACGCACGATCGTGCGTCTCTAACCAAATTAAAATATTAATTTTCAGTTGAAGCGAACGGATCGGTTACGAACGGGCGGACGTCGGTGAGCAACATACCTGCTGTTTGGGCGGCCTGCATACCAAGCTCACCGTCTTCAAAAACCTGGCAAAATTCCGGATCAACACCCATTAATTCCGCACATCTCAGAAAAGTATCAGGTTCAGGTTTATGACGATCAACATCATCAGCAGTTACAATGAAATCAAACAACTGATCAATCCCTAATTCCTTCATCTGCAACATTGCACTTGTCCGGCTGGCGCCTGTTCCAACAGCCATCGGAATTTTCCCGTGAGCATTTTTCATCAATTCAATCACAGCATCGTGCGGTTTGATCTGGTTGATATTCTTCCAGAATTCCTGCTGTTTAAGTACAACTAATTCGTCGGCAGAAATTTCCAGATTTTGTTCCCGTTTGATGCGTTCGGCAAAACTCAGGGTTGGCGCTCCGGTCATTTCAACCAGGATGCGTTCGTCAAACGTACAATTCAGCTTTTCGCACACGGCATTCCAACTGGCAATATGCACCGGCAGCGAGTCAGACAAAGTTCCGTCTAGATCAAAAATCAGTGCCTTTGCATTTGGATGTATTTCAAGTTTCATGAATTTCAGATTTAAGGGGGCAAAAATAGCAAACTTTTAAGCCTGTCAATCAATTTGATTTTCTGCAATCCAATCTGCTGAATGTTTCATTTTAATTTAACCTGAATCTTGACTTTCATTTTCCATATTATTTACTAGAAAAATGCACAAATATCCAGTTGCAAACGATTGACTCATCGAAATTTGGTTCATGTTCGTTTGTCAATCCGAAGAAAAATTCTCAATTTTGCATCCCTACCAGTTCCTACCGGTAGGGATAATATTTTGTCTTTTTGCTAACTTAAATCAATTTCAATTATGAAGTATCTGTTATTATTAGCTGTTGCCGTTGCTGTTGCTACCAGTTCGTGCAAAAGCGATTACAAAGGCAAAACCTTTGAAGAGAAAACTCCCCGTGACTGGGAAAACCCTGCCGTAAACGAAATTAATCGCGAAGCTCCGCGTGCGTATTTTATTCCTTATGCAACTGCTGAACAAGCCAGTCAATACGACATCTGGAAATCGCCATTTATTCAGACATTGAACGGAATCTGGCAGTTTAATCTTTCACATACTCCTGATGTGCGCCCATTCTACTTTTTCAAAGACGATTACGACACCAAAGACTGGAAAACAATAAAAGTTCCGGCTAACTGGGAAATGCATGGTTTCGATATTCCTATTTATACCAATATCAGGTATCCTCACGAAGCAACTCCTCCAACGATACAAAAACATTACAATCCGGTTGGTTCATACAAACGAACTTTTGTTATTCCTGAAGAATGGAAAGGTCAGGATATTTACCTGCATTTTGGCGCAGTTACATCGGCTATGTATGTTTGGGTAAACGAGCAACAGGTTGGCTATAGTGAAGACAGCAAAACTCCATCGGAATTCAACATTACCAAATACCTAAAAAAAGGAGAAAACTCACTTGCAGTAGAAGTTTATCGCTGGTGCGATGGAAGTTATCTGGAAGATCAGGATTTCTGGCGTATGAGCGGAATTACCCGCGATGTATTCCTGATGGCCCGCAATCCGCAACACATCAGTGATTTCAGAGTATCATCCCCATTGATAAACAACTACAAAGACGGAGAATTTAAATTAACCGTTGAAGTGGTTAATTCAGCATCAAATACTCCATCGCTTACTCTTGAAGCCGTTTTAATGGACGGTGAAACCAAAGTAGCCGAAATGAATCAGGCTGTACAAACAGCAGCTCAGCCGGTTGTTGTTAATCTGGCAACTAATGTACCGGCAGCAAAACCATGGACTGCCGAAAATCCTAATTTGTATAAATTATTGATTACTTTGAAGGATGAAGCAGGAAAAACAATCGAAGTCCTAAGCCAGGACGTTGGTTTCCGTACTGTTGAAATCAAAAATGCACAATTGTTGGTCAATGGAGTTGCCATCTATGTAAAAGGTGTCAACATCCACGAACACAATGACACAACCGGACATTATGTGGACGAAGCGACCATGCTGAAAGATATCCTTCTGATGAAATCGCACAACATCAATGCTGTTCGTACTTCGCATTATCCACAACCCGAACGTTGGTACGAACTATGTAACCAATATGGTATCTTCCTTGTTGACGAAGCAAATGTTGAATCGCATGGAATGGGTTACGGCGAAAAATCGCTGGCCAAAGATCCTGTATGGAAAGATTCTCACCTGTTCCGCACACGGAATATGTTTGAGCGCGATAAAAACCAACCATCAGTAATTATTTGGTCACTCGGAAATGAAGCCGGAGACGGTGTGAATTTCGAAGCTACATACGCTTACTTAAAATCGATTGACCAAAGCCGTCCGGTTCAGTTTGAACAAGCACATGGAGGAGCAAATACCGACATTGTATGCCCGATGTATGCCCGAATGAAAAATATGGAAGAATATGCAAAGGGCAAACCAACCAAACCTTATATCCAGTGCGAATATGCCCACTCGATGGGAAACAGCACAGGAAACCTTCAGGACTACTGGGATTTGATTGAAAAATATCCGGTTCTTCAGGGTGGTTTTATTTGGGATTGGGTCGACCAGGGAATCCTGACCAAAGATGCACAGGGCAATAAATTCTGGGCTTATGGTGGCGATTTGGGAAGCGACACACTTCCAACTGACGGAAATTTTTGCTGTAATGGTATCATCAATCCCGACAGAACTGTTAAACCAACTTTAATTGAGGTCGGCAAAGTTTATCAGCATATCGGATTTAAAGCAGCGAATCTGAACAACGGCGAAATTGAAATTCGCAACAAATATTCATTCACCAACCTTTCAGAATTTACATTTACCTGGGAAGTTGTTGCTGATGGTCAGGTTTTAAAATCAGGAGAAATTACTGATTTGGATTTAGCGCCAAATACCAGTAAAAAAGTAAAATTAGATGTTGCTGTTGATACAAAACCAGCAACCGAATATTTCCTGAATATTTCGGCTAAGTTAAAAACTCAGAAAGGTATATTAGCTGCCGGAACCAAACTGGCTTACGAACAATTCCTGTTACCTTTTAGTAAAAAAGCTGCATTAACATCTACAAAAGGCTTACCATCTGTTACTTCAAAAGAAGAAGGAAATATGATTATCGTTGAAGGAACCGGATTCAAAATCGGGTTCAGCAAAGATGAAGCTACCATGAAAAGCTATGTGCTTGATGGCAAAGAAATGCTCATGGCCGGACCGGTACCGAATTTCTGGCGTGCACCTATCGATAACGACTTCGGAAACGAATTGGATAAACGCAGCCGCGTTTGGAGAAAAGCCGGCGAACAAAAAACCGTTAAATCGGCCACAGTAAAACAAGTTGGCAACGAAGCAGTTGTAACTTTCACTTTCGATCTGAATGACGAACAAAAACAGGTAATTGCCAATTATACCTCAACATACAAAGTACTTGGAAATGGCGAAATTATAGTGACCAACGACTTTAAAAAGGCAAACGAATCGCTTCCTGAAATTATTCGTTTTGGTGTGAATCTGGTTATGCCACGCGAATTCGACCAAATGAGCTGGCTGGGCCGCGGACCTCACGAATCGTATCAGGATCGCAAAACAAGTGCATTGGTTGGTTTGTATTCAGGAGCTGTAGCCGACCAGTATTTTGCATACATCCGACCTCAGGAAAACGGCAACAAAATTGATGTACGCTGGATGACCGTTACCAACAAAGAAGGTTTGGGATTTGAATTTATTGGAATGCCTTTACTTTCGGTAAGCGCCCACCACCAAATCATGGAGGATTTTGAATCGCCAGATCGTACTGATGGACGAGGCAAATTGGGTCTGAAAATGATCCGCCGGCATATCAACGATGTAAAACCGCGCGATCTGACTTCAATCAACATCGACTATAAACAACAAGGAGTTGGTGGCGACGACAGTTGGGGTGCATGGACTCACGACGAATATCGTTTGAGAGAAAAAGCATACAATTATTCGTTCCGGATTTGTCCATTAAAACCAGGTGAAAAACCGGTTGAAAAAGCAAAAGTGATTTACCAGTAAAAAACTGGAGGACGGAAAAAGGGAGACCGAAGACCAGACAAAACAAAAATAAAGCGGGAGATTCTGAAAGGAGTTTCCCGCTTTTGCTTTTGATTGATTTTTTATTGAGTTTTGTAGAACAACAAATAGTTAAACCATGAAACAGATTGAGAAACTATCAGAAAACGAAAATTACACCGCTGTAAACCTAGGCAGTTTGGATGAATTGATGGATTATAGTTTAATCCATCCGGTAAGAAAACATTTGATAGAGGGCAAAGTATTTCTGAAGGATGCCACTCAGGCAACGGGTACAGAAATCTCGTTTAATATGTTGCCGCCTCGCACCGAGCAGCCTTATTTCCATATTCACCGGAAAAACGAAGAAACTTACATTATCCTGAAAGGTTTTGGATTTTACCAGGTTGATGAGGATTGCTTTGAAATAAAAGAGGGAAGTGTTATTCGTGTTGCACCAAAAGGGAAACGAGGCATTCGGAATGACTCGGATGAAACCATGATTTACATGGTTATTCAATCAAAAGAAAATTCATTAGAAGAGCACACTACAGCCGACGGAGAAAGGACTCCTTTCGAGCCAAAATGGAAATAGCATTGATGGCTTAGAACTAAACAAATAAGAAAGCGGTAAATTCTGATGAAGAATTTGCCGCTTTCTTGGATTTATTTTAGACGCACGATCGTGCGTCTCTACATTATTATTCTTTATACCAGCTTGAATACATTCCATAAGCTTTGGCGATGCGTTTAATTTCGCCTTCGAGCAATTCAGGACCAATATCTTTGATTTTTTTTGCCGGAATACCTGCGTAAACCGTACCACTTTCAATTCGTGTTCCTTTGCTTACAACCGATCCGGCGGCCACAATACTGTTACTTTCAATCACAACCTCATCCAATACAACAGCGTTCATCCCAACCATCACATTGTCGTGAATAGTGCAACCGTGTACAATTGCACCATGCGCAATAGTCACATTATTGCCAATGTTCGTTGGAGATTTCTGATAGGTAGCATGAATGACAGCATTATCCTGTACATTGGTGTTGTTGCCCAAGCGAATGTAATGAACATCGCCACGCAAAACTGCCCCATACCAAATACTGCAATCATTACCTAAAACTACATCCCCGATTATCGTTGCGGTTTCGGCCAAAAAACAGTTTTCGCCAAATTCCGGAGTTTTTCCTAAAATCGTTTTTACAAGTGCCATTTCAATCCTTTTAGTTTTGACAACAAAGATATTAAACTTGAGCTGAATTCTGATTCAATAACTAAAACTTGAAGTTGGGAGCTTATTTCTGAAAGTTTAAAGTAGTGGATAGAGTTTATTTTTAATTGACATATGATAAGATACAGAAATGTAGATATATGCAAAAGTCAGTGCAAATATTTGACTATATCCTGTCGGCCTTGTTAAATATTGGTTATTTTTGGTGCTTCTAAAAAAAAGAGCAACTGGCTCCGGACAGTCAAAAATTTGGAATTGATTAGCTTTGAAAAAACTTCAAATTTAATCTTCAGCTGAAGGATCGATATTTAAATTATATATCAAATGAAAGACGCAAAAGTAATTGAACTCGAAGAAGTAGCCATTCGGTTTTCCGGAGACTCGGGCGATGGGATGCAGTTGACAGGAACCTTGTTCTCGGATACTTCGGCTCTGCTCGGAAATGACATTTCAACTTTTCCTGATTATCCCTCGGAAATCAGGGCTCCCCAAGGAACAGTTGGCGGAGTTTCAGGATTTCAGGTACAATTTGGGAAGAAGAAGATTACCACTCCAGGCGATTTGGCACATGTGCTGGTTGCCATGAACCCCGCAGCAATAAAAGCCAACGCTGCATTTATGAATCCGGGTGGAACTATCATTTTCGATGTTGATTCGTTCAGTGAAAAGAATTTCGAAAAAGCCCAATTCAAAACGAACGATCCGTTTGCTGAGTTAAAACTGGAAGACTACATCAAAATTCCAGTGCCAATTACCAGTATGACCAAAGAAAGTCTGAAAGACCTTGAATTGGACAACAAAAGCGTTTTGCGTTGCAAAAACATGTTTGCGTTAGGATTGATTTGCTGGATGTTTGATCGCCCGCTAGATTACATTGAAGGTTTTATTCAGAAAAAATTCGGTAAAAAGCCGGTGATTGCTGAAGCAAACCTGAAAGTTTTGCACGACGGCTACAACTACGGCATGAATATACAGCAGGCAACGCCACAATACATTGTGCATCCTGCTCCAATTGAAAAAGGCACTTACCGCAACATCAATGGAAACCTGGCTACAGCCTGGGGTTTTGTTGCTGCTGCCGAGAAAGCCGGACTGGAACTGTTTATTGGCTCCTACCCTATTACACCCGCCACCGACGTGCTACAGGCATTGGCCGAACGAAAAGACCTGGGCGTAAAATCATTTCAGGCTGAAGACGAAATCGCCGGAATTTGTACCACTATCGGAGCTGCGTTTGCAGGCCATTTGGCGGTAACATCAACTTCTGGACCCGGATTCGCCTTGAAATCGGAAGCCCTCGGACTTTCGGTAATGGCTGAATTACCTATCGTTGTGGTAAACGTTCAGCGCGGAGGTCCATCAACCGGATTACCCACAAAAACAGAACAATCCGATTTATTACAAACATTATACGGACGCAACGGCGAAAGCCCATTGGTGGTTATCGCGGCAAGCACGCCTTCCGATTGCTTCTACTATGCCTACCTTTCAGCAAAAATTGCATTGGAACGAATGGTTCCCGTGGTTCTTTTAACCGACGGATTTTTGGGTAACGGAAGCGAACCATGGCGGGTTCCTACGATGGATGAATTGCCACCGATTACACCTCGCAAAGCAACCAATCCTGAATTGTTTAAACCATACAACCGTGATCCGGAAACGCTGGCGAGAGAATGGGCAGTACCCGGAATGGAAGGTTTCCAACACCGCATTGGCGGATTGGAAAAGAATGCTGCCGGCGCCGTTAGTCACGATCCGGAAAACCACCACATTAACACCGAAATCAGGGCTGCCAAAGTGGAGAAAGTGGTCGATATGATTCCTGAACTGGAATTGGTTGGCGAACCTGAAGGCGATTTGCTGGTTGTTGGCTGGGGCGGAACATATGGTCACATGATCAGTTCGGTGCGCGCCATGCAGGATGCCGGAAAGAAAGTGAGTCTGGCGCATTTCAATTACATTAAACCATTGCCAAAAAATACGGCTGAAGTGTTCAGCAAATTCAAAAAGATCGTGGTTTGCGAATTAAATCTGGGACAATTTGCCAGCTATTTGCGCGATAAAGTACCGGGACTCCACTACTACCAGGTAAATAAGATGAAAGGGTTACCATTCTCGGTACACGAATTAGTTGAAAACTTTGAAAAAATACTGGAGGCTTAATCATGACAAAATTTAATTATACTGCCAAAGATTTTAAAAGCGCTGCCGAAGTTCGCTGGTGCCCGGGTTGTGGCGACTATGCCATTATGAATGCGGTTCAGAAGACCATGGCCGACATGGACATCGCACACAAAGATTTTGCCGTGATCTCCGGAATTGGCTGTTCATCGAGGTTTCCGTATTACATGAGTACTTACGGATTCCATACCATCCACGGACGTGCTGCCGCGATTGCTTCAGGCGTAAAATCGGCTAACCCGGCATTGACTGTTTGGGTGATTACCGGCGACGGCGATTCACTGGCCATTGGCGGAAACCATTTCATTCACCTGGTTCGTCGTAATATCGACCTTAACCTGATTCTTTTCAACAACAAAATATACGGTTTAACCAAAGGACAGTATTCACCAACATCCGACCGTGGCGTAATTACCAAAACTTCGCCATTCGGAACCATAGAAGATTCGTTTGTTCCCGGGCAATTGGTGTTGGGTTCGCGCGGAACTTTCTTCGCTCGTGCGCTCGACAGCAACGTAAAACATACGCAGGAAGTTTTGGCCGATGCAGCCCAGCACAAGGGGACTTCGGTTGTTGAAGTGTTGCAAAACTGTGTGATTTTCAACGATGGAATCCATGATTACGTTGCTGATCCGAAATTCCGTGCCGAACGTCAGCTGTTCCTGAAAAAAGGCGAACCGATGATTTTTGGAGATCAGGAAGACAAAGGTCTGATTCTGGAAAACGGACACCTGAAAGTGGTGAAAATTGGCGAAAACGGCATTACCCGCGACGATATTCTGGTTCACCACCCGGAAGAAGACAATCTCGGGTTACAGGTTGCTTTAATCAATATGGCTCTTCCTGAATTTCCGGTGGCGATGGGCGTTGTCCGAAGCGTTGAAGCTCCGGTTTACGATCAGGAAATGAAAAAGCAGATTGAAGCCGTTCAGGCTAAACGCCGGGTAAGCTGCATGGACGAATTGTTACAATCGGGCAATACATGGACTGTTGATGGCGAAAACTGCAGCGAACCTGTTAAGTTTTTCGACAACAAATGTTTCGGATAGTTTAAACCCGTCAATAATATTCAAAGGCTGAAGAGGAAAACTCTTCAGCCTTTTTTATTTCCGGAGGTGCAACATTTTTGGCAATAGCCAGTCTAATCGGGTAAGTGAGCGAGAACAAGGAAAACATACAGACAGATCAGTATTGGATTGATAAGGTTTTGGGCGGCGACACCAATGCCTTTGCATCGATTATTCAGAACACCGAAGGGTTGGTGACTCAAATCGTTTTTAAAATGATTAGCCGAGCCGAAGACCGAAAAGACATTGCACAGGACATATATCTGAAAGCATTTAAAAGCCTGCCCGGATTCAGGCATCAATCGAAACTATCGACCTGGATTGCGCAGATTTCGTACAACACCTGCCTGACCTACCTTGAAAAGAAAAAACTGGTTCTTCTTGATGTTCGCGAGGAGCATACAGAGCCGGACGATGATTCGCTGGAACTTGTCGGAGGAAAATCAGTACTTGTATTATTCAACCAAACCGAAAATGATATTTTTCAGCGGGAACTGAATGAAATACTAAAATCGGAAATTGAACTGCTTTCGCCCCTGCACCGAACTCTAATTACCCTTTACCATAACGAAGAACTGAGTTACGAAGAAATTGCCCGGATCACCCAACTTCCGGAAGGAACCGTGAAAAGTTATTTGTTCAGGGCAAGGCGATCGTTAAAAGACAATTTATTACGCAAATACAAAAAAGAAGAACTATGATAGCCGGACATCTTTCTGAAAATGATATTCAGCAATACGTTTCAGACTCGTTGCTTTGCGAACAATTCATCATCGAGCACATCGAATCGTGCGATACCTGCAAAGAAAAAGCGGAAGCTTATCGGATTCTGTTTTCAGGAATTGAGCAACAGGCAAAACCTGCATTCGAATTCAATTTAGCCGATCTGGTTTTATCGCAACTGGAGCCGTCGAAACCTAAATTCTCAGGAGACATTTTTGCAGTTTACCTGTTTATGGGCATCGGAATTGTTGCAATACTACTTTTTGGTATTCTGTTCAGCAAATATTTTTCCGATTTATTTACCGGCACCTCTACCCTCTTCCTATACCTGTTCGCGGCAATTTCCATAGTAACAATTCTGTTTCAGGGGGTCGAAATATTCCGGAGATACCAGAAACAAATGAATGCGTTGAATATATCCTGAACAATTTGCAACAATATAACAGCACGCCAGTCTAATCGATTATAAACAAAAAACATACAGATGAAAAAGAGAATCATATTTGCCATCGTACTATTGGCTCCAATGGCATTGAGCGCACAAGACAGTTACCATTTTACCGAAGGAAGTTCGTTTTCGAGGCAGTTGTTCGAAATGCCGGCAGTGCTTTTGGGAGCCTACCTGTTTGTGTATTTCCTCATTACCGTTGTCAGGTTAATACTAGACAATCGCCTGAAATTTAAAATGGTTGAAAAAGGAGTGTCCGACAAGGTTGTTGAACAAATACTTCAGCCTGGGAAGACCGATGCCAAAAGCCAAGCGTTAAAATGGTTTTTGATTTTAGCCGGAATTGGTTTGGGATTGGGCATTGTCAGTGCTACCCGCCCGTTCGGAATTCA
The DNA here is from genome assembly GCA_023251455.1 of Bacteroidota bacterium. Lineage (GTDB taxonomy): Bacteria > Bacteroidota > Bacteroidia > Bacteroidales > Prolixibacteraceae > Aquipluma. The sequence continues at coordinate 3,040 of JAHEYT010000090.1, read as the reverse complement.
CTCCATAGCCATTATCGCATTTTGCCTCGCCCTGAGCTTTTTAGGATATTTCACCTACATGAACCGAACAGAAAAACAAGAACAAACAAATAAACCAATTGATGAAGACAATTAGAAACCTATCCGTAATCCTGATTATACTATTCCTCGCGGCCTCGTGCCACCACAACAGGAGTTCGTATATTGTAAGCGACGGAAAAAATGAGTTGGAAATCCAATCTAACGGCGAAATCCAATTCAACGAAGACGAAACTGCGATTCAAAACATTTCGAACAATGGTTATTTGAAATACCGCAATAACGACAAGAAGCTGCTGGTTCGCTATACAAATAACAATAAACTGAAGTACGAATTATCCGAAAACGGACAAAAGTTAAATCCAGAGACTGCAGAAGGCAAAAAGCTAATTGCCGATGCCATTCAGGACATGATTTCAACCGGCATTGATGCACAAGGCCGGATGAAGCGACTGATTGCAAAAGGTGGACTTCAGGCTGTATTGAATGAGGTTGACCGCCTAAAAAATGACTTCACGAAGAGCATGTACCTTGAATATCTAATTACGAGCGATAGTATTCGGATGGATGAGATGGCGTCAATAACAAAAAAGATTGAAACACAGATCGGTTCAGATTTCGAGAAAAGTAAATTGCTCAAGCGGTTTTCGGCCACCCAGATGAAGGATTCGCTGATCTCGCAAGCATACTTTGACGCAGTTAAAAGTATTGGCTCCGATTTCGAAAAAGCTAATGTACTTAAAAACAGAATCTGGCAACCACTCAACCAGCAACAATTCGACGCAGTGTTAATTGCATCAAATACAATCGGCTCCGATTTCGAGAAAGCAAACCTGCTGAAAGAATTGATTGATCAGGGAATATACGAAGGCGAAAGTTTCACTAAGCTATTGAGTTCGGTCGATCACATCGGTTCTGACTTTGAAAAGGCCAATGTGCTGAAGAAGTTGGTCGGGAAAGACATCAAAACAGACGAACAATGGATTGGGCTTATCAACGGTACGGTGCAGGTATCTTCTGAATTTGAACGATGCAATGTGTTGCTTCAGATAGCCAGTAGGATGCCAAAAAGCGAAGAGATAAAAGCAAATTATATGAAAGCTGCGAAGACTATCAGTTCAGAGCATGAACTGGGAAGAGTTGCACAAGCAATGAATTAATTGATTGGTCAGGATTTACTTGGTACTTTACAACTGTGAAAATATAGGTTTCAATTTCCTAATTGAGAAAAATAAATGCCGGGCGGGTTATCCATCTCGGCATTCTTCATTTTAATAAACTCTATGTTGTAAAGAATCCAAATTCTTGACAAACTTTCAGAAATAGGCGATTCTGAAAAATTTATATATTTTCACAAAAACAAAACTAAACCGAAATGAAAAAATTGTTCTTTTTAACTATTCTTCTTTGCACAACTTCACTGTGGAGTTGCGCCAAAGGCAATAAACAGGAACCAACAATAGAAACGCCTGGTTCCGTTACCACGACTGGCAATTACGAGTTAGTTTGGAGTGACGAATTTAGTATTAATGGCCTCCCAGATAGCAAAAAATGGAGTTACGACACCGATGGGAATGCGAACGGATGGGGAAACAACGAAGCTCAACATTACACCAGTGGTCAATTGAAGAACTCGGAAGTAAAGGACGGATTTCTTTACATCAATGCGATTAAAGAAAACTTTGAAGGGAAAAAATATACTTCGGCACGACTGATTACCAAATCGAAAGGCGATTGGTTGTATGGGAAAGTCGAAGTCAGGGCAAAACTTCCGGAAGGACGAGGAATGTGGCCTGCAATCTGGATGTTGCCAACCGACTGGGCTTATGGCGGGTGGCCTGCAAGCGGCGAAATCGACATTATGGAAAATGTGGGATACGATCCGTATGTCATTGTTGCATCGGCTCATACCCAATCGTATAACCATGTTCAAGGTACCCAGAAAAATGCAACACTCACTATATCTGACTGCTATACTCAATTCCACAACTACATTCTTGAATGGGACGCCAGTGAATATCGGGTGTATGTGGATGAAAAACTGTATTTCACCTTCAAAAATGAAGGTACTGGCTATAAAGTCTGGCCATTTGATAAGCGTTTTCACTTGTTGCTGAATGTTGCTGTTGGCGGAAATTGGGGTGGACAGAAAGGCATTGACGACACTATTTTCCCACGCTCGATGGCAATCGATTATGTAAGGGTTTATCAGAAAAAATAACATCGAGGGTTGAACGAAATCACACAAACGGTTGAGATCAACCAACTTAAAATGACCAACATGAATTTTCTTTTCACATTACTAATACTGCTTTTGGGCTGTGCCAATACCAAAAACCACAATTCTCCTGATCAGCCAAATCCTTCGGACGAAACTGTGAAAACGGAAGTTGAAGCCTGGGTAACCAGTCCATCGAATAACGTGCTGTTCCAAAAACAAAATACAAGCCTGAATTTCGCCAATTCGGCCAATCAGAATCCAACAATCACAGTTGACACCACTACAACTTTTCAAACCATTGACGGTTTTGGGAATTGCCTGACTGGAGGAAGCGCCACGCTGCTCAACCACATGGACAAATCAAGCAGGGCGCAAATACTTAAAGAACTTTTTGCCATCGATGCAAATAATATTGGGATCAGCTACCTGCGCGTCAGCATTGGAGCTTCAGATCTGAGCGATCACCTGTTCACTTACAACGATTTACCTTCAGGGCAAACCGATGTGAATATGGATAAATTCAGCCTCGAAACTGAAAAAGCAGATTTAATTCCGGTTTTGAAAGAAATTCTGGCCATCAACCCGTACATCAAAATTATGGGATCGCCATGGACAGCCCCGATCTGGATGAAAACCAACAACTCGTTTAAGGGCGGCAGCCTGAAACCGGAATACTTTGATGCCTATGCCAAATATTTCGTGAAATACATTCATGAAACGAAAGCTGAAGGAATCACGATTGACGCCATTACCATTCAAAACGAGCCGCTGCATCCGGGGAATACTCCGAGCATGTACATG
>JAHEYT010000042.1 GCA_023251455.1 Bacteroidota bacterium | reverse complement strand
ACAACAGTTTTTTTTATTGGTTTTATTACTTCTGTTCTCAAATCGGGATCGGCTGGTAATGTCTTGTTGTTACGAAAAGATATTTTACAAAAGGGTCCCGTGTTAAACGGGGCCCTTTTTTTATAAGCCCCCTTCCCGTTCCCCCAAATGGGGGAAAGCTTTAGGAGGTGAAATTTAAACTGTCTCTTAGAAAAAGGAACAAGAAATAAGAAATGAAAAACAAACAAAGCCTTTTTTAAGCCTCCCCACTTTGGGGGAGGTTTAGTGGGGGCTAATATTTTAACGAATATGAAACTTACAGTTATTGGTTTGGGATTGATTGGCGGGTCAATGGCCAAAGACCTCCGAAAAGCAGGATTCGCTCACGAAATAACAGGAGTGGATGCCAGTCAGGAAAATGCACAGGAAGCACTTCGATTGGGGATAGTTGACCGGATTGATTCGCTTGAAAGTGCTGTAGCAAAAGCCGACATGGTAATCATCGCCATTCCGGTAGATAAAGTTCTGAATACTTTGACAAAAGTCCTCGATCTGATTTCGGATCAGACTACTGTAATCGACGTGGGATCGACCAAAAAGCTGATTGCAGAAGCGGTTGAAAATCATCCAAGGCGGAGAAACTACATAGCTGCACATCCCATGTCAGGAACGGAAAATTCAGGTCCAACGGCTGCCTTGGAAGGTTTGTTCGAGGGAAAAATCAACATCATTTGCGACCAGGAAAAATGCGGCCCGCAACACCTGGCTTTTGCCGAAAAGGTATTTCAGGTGCTGGGAATGGACATCGCTTACATGACTGCCGACGAGCAGGATCACAGCACAGCTTTCATTTCGCATCTTCCGCATGCTGCCGCTTTTGCACTTGCCAATGCCGTACTCGATAAGGAGGACCGCGAGATTATTTTCGATCTGGCGAGTGGGGGGTTCAATTCTACGGTTCGTTTGGCCAAGAGTTCTCCTGAAATGTGGGGGCCTATTTTTCAACAAAATAAGCAATACATTGTTGAATCGCTCGATGTTTACATTAAACACCTGAAAGCGTTCAGAAAAAGCATCGAATCGGACCCGGAAGAAATGATGGCGCTGATGAAAAATGCGAACCGGATTCGCGGAATTTTAGCCGGTGATGGCGATTCGCTCGTAAAAAATGAAAAGACAATAGTTAAACTTTATACCAAATAGTTATGGGATTAGAATTAGAAATTAACCCAATTAAGCACTGGTTGCCACAAATAAACAACCCGCTTATTATTGCAGGTCCATGCAGCCTCGAAACCGAGGAACAGGCCATGGACACTGCCCGTCAACTTGCAAAAGATCACCGTGTATTCGTATATCGTGGTGGTGTTTGGAAACCACGCACCCGCCCCGGAAGCTTCGAAGGTATCGGAAGCATTGGCCTGAAATGGTTGCAAATGGTTCGCGAAGAGACCGGCATGCCGGTTGGAACCGAAATCGCCAATGCACAACATGCCGAAGAAGCCCTGAAAGCTGGTTTGGATGTGCTTTGGATCGGAGCGCGCTCAACAGCAAGCCCTTTTGTCGTCCAGGAAATTGCTGATGTGGTTCAGGGAACCGATGCTGTGGTGATGGTTAAAAATCCGGTGAATCCCGATGTTCAACTTTGGGTTGGAGCGTTTGAGCGTTTAAGTCGCGCCGGAATCAAAAACCTGGTGGCTATACACCGCGGTTTTACGCCATTCCGCGAAACCGAATACCGGAACTACCCGAATTGGAAAACCGTGATTGAATTACGCCGTTTGATGCCGAATTTGCCTATTATTTGCGATCCGAGCCATATTGGCGGCAAACGCGAATACCTTTACGACATCAGCCAGAAAGCCTTCGATATGGGCATGGATGGATTGATGATCGAATCGCACCGCGACCCGTCTTGTGCTTTGAGCGACAAAGAGCAACAGCTTACCCCAGCTGATTTAGCCAAACTGCTCGACCGTTTAATTATCCGTAATGTCAAAACTGACAACAAACAGTTTGAGAACCAACTGGAATTGTTGCGTAACCGGATCGACGCGCTCGACCGCGAATTGCTCGAAACCCTTTCGTCTCGTATGGAAATTGCCCGTCAGATAGGTCAATATAAAAAGGAAAACAACGTTACCGCTTTCCAGGTTGGCCGGTTTGCTGAATTGATGGAAAAGCGGTTGAAACTGGGCGAAAGCCTCAACTTGGATCGGAATCTGGTTCAGTTGTTATTTCAGCACATCCACGAAGATTCGGTACGTATGCAAACCGAAATTATGGACAAAGAATAGCCTACTATTCAAACGGATATTGTAGGGTCAACTCTTTGCGATTGACCGAGTAAAATACAAAAGCCGGTTGGGATTGTTTTCCTGACTGGTTTTTTTGGTTTTAACATTTAGACTGATATTGCCGTATATAAGGCAATTCGTTAATTTAAATGATCTCAGCCATGAATGAAATAAACAAAACCACATTTGCGCCACAACTTTACATCAAAAGTGGCATTACCGATATCGATTTCTATACCAAAGCCTTTGGGGCAATTGAACTGAGACGCTTTACCAACGATGACGGAAGCATACACGTTGCTGAATTGTCAATCGATGGGATACTGTTTCATCTTCATGAAGAAAAGATTAAAGCGGGCCAGTTCAGTCCGGAACATTGCAAGGGAATAACGGCACTCATCGGGCTGTTTGTTCCGGATGTTGATGCTGTTGTAGCCAGGGCGGTGGCTGCGGGTGCCGAGGTGATTTCGCCGGCACAGGATTACGATTATGGATATCGCCAGGGTGAAATCCGCGATCCCTTTGGTCATGTTTGGATGATTGAAATGAAAATATAAGTTTGGCCGCTGGTGCGAAGGATTCCATCCTTGTTTTAGGGATGGAATCCTTTTATTTTTAATAGCAACTGAGACCAGAAACCGCTGAAACCCGCGAAAGGAGAGGTGAGCCTTTAACAGGGCGGCTCAAAACTTAACAGGACGATGAAATCTTTAACAGGGCGATGAAAAAACCTACTCGCTCGCCCAGAAACTTAACTCGTGCGGTGAAAAAACCTACTCGTGTGGCCAGAAAACGAACAAGTCGCCAAAAATCATAACAGGATGAATACCTGTGCGGTTTCCGCGTTAAATTCAGAAAAATAAAAACTTAGGGTCATTTTCCCCTCATTGCAAACAAAGGGGAGAACAGGTTACAGAATTTTTACTAAATTCCTGTAACCTTTTTGTTTTACAAAGGTTAGCAGATTAAGCAAATAAACACATCGATAATTGGAGACACTCTCGGATAATACGCTAATGCAGAAGGTAAAAAATGGTGACATTGATAAAATGGGCCTCCTCTATGAACGATATCATCGTCATTTATACAGGTTTCTATATAACATGACGCGTCAAAAAGAGTTAAGCGAAGATTTGGTCCAGAATGTTTTTATCCGGATGCTGAAATATAACGATGGATTTCAGGGCTTTGGTGAATTTAAAACATGGATGTACCGGATTGCCAGAAACACCCTTTACGATCATTTCAAAAAGGTGAAAAACACTCCGGTCCACACAGACGTGAAGGAATATGAAACAAGAATAGTAGGAGAGCAATTTTCGGATGCCCAAATTGAAAAGGAGCAGGAGTTGAAATTACTGGAGGTGGCGATGGATAAATTGAGCCCGGAAAACAGGGAACTCCTGATTTTATGCCGTTTCGAAGAGTTGAAATATAATGAGATCGCGAGAATACTTAATACAACGGAAGGTGCAATAAAAGTTAGGATTCATCGTGCGTTGAACCAGTTGAAAAGCAATTATTTGGAAATTGATCATTAATAAAACGAACATGGAATGCAAAGACTATAGAGAACAATTTACTTCACTGCTGACGGATTCACTCCATCAGGCACAGCGAAGTGAGATTGAAAGCCATCTGGAAAGTTGTGCCGGTTGCCGGGAAGAGTTGGAAGCACTTCGAAAAGTTTGGTTCCTCATGGGGGAAATGGGTCAGCCAGAGCCTTCAGAAGCAATGCCGGCCAATTTTAATGCTATTCTTTCCGAATTTAAAAAAGAACAGATTGTTAAGAAAAATCCTTTTGGTGATTGGATCAGCAAGCTTCGTGAGTTTTTGTATCTGCAGGTACAGCCTCGCCTTGCATATAGCCTGTTGTTGGTTGCCATTGGCCTGATTGGAGGATACTTTTTGCATCAGCCCGGACAATCGTCAATCGCTTACAACAAACAGATTGATTCGCTCGCTTCACAGGTCTCGGAAATGAAACAGGTAATGATGTTCTCTCTATTGCAAGACCCTTCAGCCTCACAGCGTATACGTGCTGTTTCCTATACCGAAGAAATCAGCAACGTTGATTTGAAGGTGATAGGAGCTTTATTTACCACTTTAAACGAGGATCCGAATGTGAATGTGCGGTTGGCAACTCTTGAGGCGCTGGCAAAATTAGCCGGTGAGCCTAAAGTCCGTGAAGGTCTTGTCAGAAGCATCGACCTTCAGGAATCGCCGCTGATGCAAACAGCAATAGCTGACGTTATGGTGAAATTGCAGGAGAAAAGTTCCATCCAGTCTTTACAGAAGTTGCTCAACAAAAAGAATCTGAACCCGAACGTTAAATTCAACATTGAAAAGAGTATTCAAAAACTGATCTGAAATTAATATTCAAAAAAAATTATGAAACGAATAATAGTCACCCTTTTAATGGGAATGGGAATTTTATGTGCCATTCCGGAGGCAAACGCCAAAGAATTTAAAGAACATGTGAGCAAGGAATTCACTGTTTCAAGTAATTCATCTCAGGCCATTCTGTTCATTTACAACATATCGGGCTTTATTAAAGTGGAAGGATACTCCGGAAATAAAGTGCTGCTCGAAATGGACAAAACAATCTCTGCCGATGACGACAAAACGCTGGAAACAGGGAAAAAGGAATTCAGGCTTGGTTTTGACCAAAAAAAGGACACCGTGATGGCTTACATTGCTTCTCCTTACGACTCGCGGCCCAGGCAGAACTGGCAGCGAAACGGCAACGACCGCGACATCAAATACAATTGCAAGGTTAATTTTACAGTGAAGGTACCTTTCGGAATCAACCTGCACATCTCAACTGTCAATGATGGGATTATTACGGTGGATAATGTAACCGGATCGTTGCACATCAACAACGTGAATGAAGCAATATCAGTTAAAAATGCAAAGGGAACTACTTATGCGCATACCGTAAACGGAAATGTTTCAGTCAATTATCTGAGCAATCCTCCTGAGGCATCGTCGTACAATACAATCAACGGCGATATTCGGGTTACATATCAGCCCGGTTTTTCGGCCGACCTTACGTTTAAAAGCATGCATGGCGACTTTTTTACTGATTTTACAGAAGCCAAACTGCTTCCGCCAACGACCACAAAATTTCAGAATTTGAAAGGCCATGAGGCCATTTATAAACTCAACACAATTACCACGGTTCGTTTTGGCAAAGGTGGCAAAACGTTCAAATTCGAAACACTGAATGGCAATGTCTATGTTAAAAAACAATCTTAATACATACAGTTATGAAAAACTTAAAAATTGCAAGCCTGGTACTACTGGGTCTTATGATCGGATCAATCACTTTTGGACAATCCACAGAACAGTTAACGGTTCCTTTAAGCAGTCCCGGGAAACCATATTCCCTGAAAGTGCAACTGGTCACCGGATCGATTAAAGTTGCTGGCTATGATGGAAAAGACATCATTATCAATGCTACTCCCAGGAGCGACGACGACAAAGGATCGAAAACCAATAATAATCTTAACATTAATATCAATTTCAGGAAAGGAGGCAAAGATGAAGAAGGATCAAAAGCCGCTGAAAGTGGCATGAAGCGCATCACGTCAGCCGGTGGTTTTGAAGTTACCGCCAAGGAAGCGGACAATACAGTCACTGTGAATACGGGCAATCCGAACAAAGCCGTTGACCTTGATTTAAAAATTCCACAGGATGCCAAGCTAAAGATCGGTACAGTGAACGATGGTGAAATTAGTGTGGAAAATGTGAGAGGTGAACTGGAGGTCACGAATGTGAACGAAAAAATTACTCTCACCAATATTTCCGGATCTGTGGTTGCCAATACGGTAAACGGAGACATTGTTGTTACCTTCAATAAACTGGATACAACAGCTCCGATGGCTTTTTCAACCTTAAATGGCGATGTCAAGGTAACACTCCCGTCAGATACCAAAGCAAATCTGAAATTAAAATCTGATAACGGTGAAATTTTTAGCGATTTTGATGTGGTCGTTGACAAAACACCAGGCAAAATTGATAAGACCAGCGCACCGGGTATGTACAAGATCAAAAAAGATGATTGGGTTTATGGAAAGATCAATGGCGGGGGAGCTGAAATGCTGATGAAAAACATGGACGGAAATATCTATATAAAAAAGGCGACAAAATAGTGCGAAGTTTCCGCCCGGATGAGTGCAAAGACGAATTGACCTAAACTTTCGCCATTACCTTTTTAAAGGCCGAAATCATCGCTTTTTCGATAATGGGGAATTCGATAAGGTCTTTGCCAATAAAAACGAACATTACGGCAATATGGAGTTCTTTGGCGGCTAATTCGTCATAAAAGCCGGGTTTGTTCAGTCGGTAAGCTTCACGCATGCGCCGCTTCAGCAGATTTCGCTTGACTGCACGCTTAAAATTCCGTTTCGAAACGGTAAATGCCGCCAGCACCGGGAAGGCTTGTGTGGAGTCGGTTTTCAGGAACACCACTTTGAGCGGATACGACAAAAAGGATTCGCCCGAGGCAAACATTTCCCCGATTATCTTTTGACTGCAGAGCCTTTCTTCCTTTTTAAGCGTGAATCCTTCCATCGATCTAAAATACAATAAAAAAGGGGAAATCAATTTTCCCCTTTTTTATTGTATTGCGTAGTTTTGGTTATTGTCCTTTGTTATGTTTTTTGATGAACTGTTCCAAAGCCATAGTCATCGAAGGGGCTTCGGCGGTTGGGGCTTCAATATCGAGTCTCAAACCGGCATCATGCACAGCTTTTGCGGTTGCCGGTCCGAAGCAGGCAATCTTGGTATCGTCCTGCGCAAAACCCGGAAAATTCTGCATCAGCGACTGGATTCCAGAAGGGCTGAAGAATACGAGGATGTCGTAATTCACTTCTTTCAGGTCAGATAAATCGCTGCTGACAGTCTGGTAAATAATAGCTTTGGTGTAATTATATCCGGCTTTGTCGATCAGCGAAGTAACCTCTGGCTGACCAACCTGCGACAATGGTAAAAGAAATTTTTCTTCTTTATGCTTTTTCATCACATCAATCAGGTCCGAAAATTTACCTGCGCCATAAAAAATCTTGCGTTTGCGGTAAACGATGTATTTTTGCAGATAGAAAGCTGTAGCTTCCGAAATACAAAAGTACTTCATGGTATCCGGAATGGCCAGCCGAAGTTCAGTACTGATTCTGAAAAAATGATCGATGGCAGTGCGGCTGGTAAAAATAACCGCACCATGATCCAATATCTGAATTCTGGTTTGTCTGAACTCTTTAGCTGATACGCCTTCAACCTGGATGAAAGGGCGGAAATCAACCTGAATGTTATTTTTTTCAGCCAGATCAAAATAAGGCGATTTGGCAGTTTCAGGTTTGGGCTGCGAAACTAATATTCTCTTGATCTTCAAGGTAAATGCTTTTATATTAATTCTTCACTACTTTAAATCAACAATAGATTATAGATCAGAAGTAACGGTAAAAATTCAAGGGTACAAAGGTATAAAATCAAATATGAAATTGAAAATTGTTTTTTCAGGAAAATTTTTGCACCTCTGATCAACGACATCAGGTAGAAAATGATGATGATTCCCAGACCGGCAAAAAGCATCGGTTCAATCTGTGATAGCGGTATAAAAGCTATTGTAGCCGAAATTGGCAATAAAAATAATCCCAGAACACGGTTAAAAACTGTTATGCTGAATAGGTATTCCTGAACTTCATGTTTGCTTTCGGTCAGAACTCCAATGATATAATAAAGGATTCTTTTCGCTGTGAAATAGCAAATAACGATGCCCAGACATGCCAGGTAAACGTAATAGGATTTCGATAATCCGAAATTAATTTTGTACAGCGATATAAATTGGTAGCTGAAAAGTGCCAGAATCATATTGAAAATCACGTCGAGCCTGAACGAAGCATGAAACAGGTTAAAATAGCGCTCGCGAAAAGTTCGGGTAAACGTTGAATAGTTGATGGTTGACTGAACCAACTGGCTTAAATATTTATTGAATATTAACTTGACGGTGGCAAACAGCAAAAACATCAAAACTAATACACCAATCAGCCAATCGGGATTATTCCGGATCACTTTTTTCCCCGGAAAAACAACTTCAACCCCTTTCAATACGGTATAAAGCGAATCGTATGGAAGTGGTTTGACCAGATCTTTCCGGTAATCAAATTTTGGGATGAATTCTTTTCGGAACTGTGACCATTCAGGCCGGAATCCAAAGCAGATTACACTATCTGGCGCAATGTAATTAACACTTAATGAGTCGTTAAATGAAGGATCAAGCAGGTTCAGCGTTTTTGATATTGAGTCGGTCGGAGTGATTTGGCTATCCAAATTTGCCGGATTCAAATTCAGGTTTGAGTTTAGAGAGTCTGATTTGAATTGATAAGATTGCATACTGCTCGCCAATTGTATAAGTTTGTGGGCGCAAAAGTAATGATTAATCACCTTTATTTTGCCACATCGTTAGGCTTAATCACTAAATTTAATGACCATGTCACAAAATACAATTAAAATTTACCAGGCTCCGCTTCAGGGAGCAACTGATTTCGACTTTAGAAAGGCTTTAGCTGAATCATTTGGCGGAATTGATAAGTATTTCATTCCTTACCTGTCGTATGGCAAGGGTCGAGAAATAAAAAAGTCGCAATTGCGTGAGGTTTTCCCCGAAAATAATGGGTCATTGCCAGTTGTTCCACAGGTTTTGTTTTCTGACCAGGCCGAGTTGTTCGATTTGGTTACGATCCTGATTGATTACGGATATAAGGAAATTAACCTGAACCTTGGGTGTCCGTATCCGATGGCTACAAACAAGGGCAGGGGAGCGGCTTGGCTCGAAAAGCCTGAAGCCCTGAATGAAATACTTCAGCAACTTTACTCCAAAAGTTTTCCGGTGAAGTTCTCCGTAAAAATGAGAACCGGAATGACCAATGATCAGGATGCCCAAGCAATTTTTGCAATCCTGAACCAATTTCCATTGGAAGAATTGATTTTTCATCCGCGTACGGCCAGCCAAATGTACGATGGGAAAGCGAATCCACAGCTTTTTGCTGAGGCTATTTCGCAGGTGAACCATCCATTTGTATACAACGGGGATATCTTATCAGTAGCTGATCTTCAGAATTTAAAAACTATTTTGCCTGATCAAAATAGCTGGATGATTGGTCGTGGTTTGCTTATCAATCCTGCTTTAGCTGCACAATTAAAGGGTGAAATATTTGAACCAAAGGCACTCCGGAAAAAAATGAAGGAATTTCATGATCAGCTTTTGGAGGCATATTCGGCAAGGCTTATAGGTAGTGGTCATATTCTGATGAAGATGAATCAGTTCTGGTCGTATTTTAGCCAGTCGTTCGAAAATCCGCACAAAGCCATGAAACTGGTTAAAAAATCAAGTAATTTGTTAAAATACAATGCTGCGGTGGTGGAGATTTTCAGGAGCTTTTAAATACTGAAGGATTGATTATAAACTGAAAACTGCGACTGAACACTTTTTCAGGAGCAATTTTCCTGCTCGTAAACTTCGAGCATATACATCAGTTTTTCAAGGTCTTCGGCTTCCGGAGAGTCTTCGGGTGCATCACAGATTTCCAAAAACCTTTTCAGCGCTTCTCTGTAATCATCTTCAGTATAAAGTGTTTCTTGCATCCGGACTTAAGTTTATTCCTGAACAGTTAATTTGCAGGTTTACTAACGATCGGCCGAATGACTTTTTTTACTTGAAATTTGGAATTTTGAACCTGGAACTCGTTAGTGTGCATCCAGCCAGTTGTCGCCTGCGTTCATTTCAACAGTCAGCGGCACGCCAATGTTTACAGCGTTTTCCATTTCATGCTTTACAATAGCTTTCATTTGCTCCAGTTCGGGCTTCCACACGTCAAAGTTCAACTCATCGTGTACCTGAAGGATCATTTTTGAGCGCAGTTTTTGTTCGTTCATTGCTTTCCAGATGTTGACCATCGCAATCTTAATCACATCGGCGGCAGAGCCCTGGATGGGTGCATTGATGGCATTTCGTTCGGCAACACCACGAACCACCGCATTCGACGAGTTGATGTCGTTGAGGTAGCGTTTCCGGCCTTTGATGGTTTCCACAAAACCGACGTTCCGGGCATTTTCGATACTCGAATCCATGAATTTTTTAATATCCGGGAAGTTTTCGAAATATCCGTCGATCAATTGTTTGGCTTCAGTGCGCGGAATATTAAGCCGTGCCGACAAACCGAAAGCCGAAATGCCGTAAATAATTCCAAAGTTGGCAGTTTTGGCCTTCCGGCGCATGTCAGAAGTAACTTCTTCGAGTGGTATCTTGTAAATTTTTGAAGCGGTGATCGAGTGAATATCCTGATTATTCCTAAAAGCTTCCATCATTTGCGCGTCCTTACTTAAAGCCGCCATGATGCGTAATTCAATTTGCGAGTAGTCGGCAGATAGAAAGGTGTGCTCACTGTCGGATGGAATAAAAGCTTTGCGCAGTTCGCGGCCATTTTCGTCGCGAATCGGAATGTTTTGCAGGTTCGGATTTGTTGAACTCAACCGTCCGGTTGCAGCAATCGCCTGATTATAATTGGTGTGCAGCTTTTTAGTTTTTGGATTGATCAGCAATGGCAATGCCTCGACATAAGTTGAAAGCAGTTTTTTAAGTCCGCGGTAATCGAGAATTTTGGTAATAATCGGGTGCTTATCCGCCAATTTCTCGAGTGTTTCTTCGGCAGTAGAATACTGCTTCGTTTTGGTCATTTTGGCGTTCGGATCGATTTTCAGTTTCTCGAACAAAATAACTCCCAGCTGTTTGGGCGACGAAACATTAAATTCCTCACCGGCTAGTTGTATAATTTCGCGCTCAATTTCAACGATCTGTTTACTTAAAACTCCGGCGTAAATCTTTAATTCCGAAGTGTTTAAATTCACTCCGGCAATTTCCATATCGGCCAAAACGTAAATCAGCGGCATCTCAACTTCGTCGAACAGTTGGCGGGTACCATTTTTGTCAAGGTCCTTTTCAACCGCATATTTCAACTGCAACGTAAGGTCGGCATCCTCGCACGAGTAGTCGCGCAATTGCTCCAGATCCGCATCGCGCATGGTTTTCTCAAATAAGCCTTTGCCTCCAATCAGGGTGTCAGTCGTAATTTTCTGGAAGTTGAGGTATTGCTCGCACAAATAATCGAGGTTGTGCTTCATTTCAGGCTGAATCAGGTAATGCGCAATCATGGTATCGAACAGCGGACCACGAATTTCGAGCCCGTAATTTTTCAGGATCGAAAGATCGTATTTGATGTTTTGGCCGATTTTCGTGATTTTTTCGTCGCCAAAAACTAAGCGGAATTCATTCACAATTTCGGTTGCCTGCTGGCGGTTGGCGGGCAAAGTCACACAATACGCTTCGTGGCTCCTGAAGGCAAACGACATACACACCAGCTCGGCAGTCATGGTGTCCAATCCGGTAGTTTCGGTATCGAAACAAAATTCTTTTTGTACCGAAAGCTCAGCGCGCAAGCTGGCGCGTTGTTCGGCAGTTTCAATCAGGTAATACTGGTGCGGAATGGTTGAAATCGATTCCAGGTTTTTGGCTTCAACCGGTTTTTCTTCCGAAGCGGAAACAGGTCCGCCAAATAAGGTACCTTGTTGAAACATTGCATCGGAAGCTGGTTGTGGTTTTGCTTCCTGTTTCTTAATGAGTTGGCGGAATTCGAGCTCCGTATAAATTTCATTCAATTTCTGAAAATTGGGATCTTCCATCACTATTTTGTCCTCGTTAAACTCAACAGGAACATCCAGAATTATTTCGGCCAGCTTGCGCGACATTCTTACCTGTTGCTCGAATTCAATCAGGTTTTCCTTAAGTTTTCCTTTCTGCGAGTCGATATTCTGGTAAAGGCCATCAACCGATTTAAATTCAGAAATAAGTTTCATGGCGGTTTTAGGGCCAACACCGGGACATCCCGGAATGTTATCAGCTGTATCGCCCATTAAACCAAGCACATCAATTACCTGCCAGGGTTCGTCAACCATGAAATTTTCCTGAACTTCAGGAATTCCCCAGATTTCAGGAGCTTCGCCGCCTTTGGATGGCTTGTACATGAAAATATTTTCGGAAACCAGCTGCGCATAATCTTTGTCGGGCGTCATCATGTAGGTGGTGTAGCCCATCGTTTCAGCCTTTTTAGCCAATGTACCAATCACGTCGTCGGCTTCAAAACCGGCTTTTTCGAGAATTGGAATATGGTACGCTTCTATGATTTTCCGGATGTATGGTATTGATTTTTGCAGATCTTCGGGCATCACCTCACGATTGGCCTTGTAGGCTTCAAACATTTCGTGACGGAATGTCGGCACATTCAAATCGAAAACGACTGCAATGTGTGTGGGTTTCTGATCGCGCAGTAATTGCTCCAGAATATTCACAAAACCCAGCATGGCAGAGGTATTCAGGCCTTTTGAATTGAAACGAGGGTTTTTGATAAATGCGAAATACGATCGGTAAATCAACGCATAGGCATCTAACAGGAAAAGTCGTTTATCGGTGTTATTGTGTGCAGTCATGGGTAAGATTGTATTTTTTCTTTAAAATTAACGATTAACGAACAACGATTTGAGATTAACGATTTTGCCCTTCTGAAATCATCAATCTTTAATCGTTAATCTGCAATCAATTGTCTTCGGCGTACCACTCTGCGAATGAGTTGCTGGTTTCGTATAACCGAACGCTGAAAAGCTCAATATGTTCAGGCAAAAGAGGTTTCACTTTTTCGGCAATGTACACCACCATGTTTTCGGAAGTGGGCTGAAAAGGTACGACGTGGTGGCGTTCGTACATCTGACCCAAAGCGCTCAGTTTATCGGTCGGTGCATTTTCGTTGATCATCAGTGAATGATCCAGCGGATTGACAATGTGCTGCTGTATCATCTTTTTCAGGATACTGAAATCGATCACCATTCCATCTTTTGGACTTCCTGAAGCCTGCATGGGTTCGCCTGCGACGGTAATCTGTAATTTGTACGAATGGCCGTGAATATTGCGGCAAAGCCCGTCATAGTTGAGCAGTGCGTGCGACATTTCGAAGCCAAATTGTTTGGTAACTCTGATTTTTGCCATTTTGTAAATTTCTGGAGGTCGAAATTAGGAAAGATGTTGCAATAAATGGCCGAAAAAAAGAAGTCGCCTCAATTTTCATTAAGACGACTTCTTTTTTTATTCGCAGGTACAACGCTGCAAACAATCAACAATCTGACTCAGGATGTCGTGTTTCAGATAATAGTATGTGTTTTTACCTTCACGACGCGAACAGAGAACACCTTTGTCTTTCAAAATGCCCAAATGATGTGAAGTTGTTGACTGTTCAATTCCCAGAAGTTCATGTATTTCAGTGACAGTGAGTTTTTTACCGCCTTCCAAATGCTTTAAAATAGCAATACGCACCGGGTGGGCAATCGCTTTTAGCATGCTGGCAGCCATCTCTAATCTGTCGGAATCAATTTCCTGAATGTTCATCATTAGTTTTAGTTTTAACAGATACAAATATATGAATATTTAGGTTTTATTTAAATCATCTTTTTACTTATAATAGTTTAGAACGTTTTCAAATAAGTGTAGATTAGTTTATTACGAATGCAAAATTGAATGTTAATCGAACGAATAGGTTTTCTGAATAAAGTCAATATATTTTTTAATTTTGATCCATTCAAAAACAGCCTGAATGACCTCTTTGGACATTATACAATCGCCGATAAAAGAAGAACTAAAAAGTTTCGAAAGCTACTTCAAAGAAGCCATTAAGAGTGATATTCCACTGCTTCAGATCATCATTCGTTACATTCTCCGGAAAAAGGGAAAGCAGATGCGTCCGATGTTTGTTTTTCTGTCGGCCAAAATGTGCGGCGAGTTCAATGAAACGACCCATTTGGCAGCCTCTTCCATCGAATTGTTACATACTGCAACCTTGCTTCACGACGATGTAGTTGACGAATCGTATGAACGTCGCGGAAGTTTTTCAATCAATGCTTTATGGAAAAATAAAATAGCGGTTTTGGTTGGCGATTTTATTCTTGCACGTGGCTTTTTGAATACACTTGACCAGAAAGAATATCGTTTTTTGCACCTGATTTCAAGAGCGGTAAAAGACATGAGCGAAGGTGAGATTTTGCAAATGCGCAAAAGCCGGAAACTGGATATCGATAACGAAACCTATTACGAAATCATCCGGAAAAAAACGGCTTCATTAATTGCTACCAGCATGGCCATTGGCGCCGCATCAGTTACTAAAGACGATGCAATTGTAGAGAAAATGTTCAGCATCGGGTTGGATGTTGGGATTGCCTTCCAGATTAAAGACGATATTTTCGATTACCAGAGCAAAGGAATATTGGGGAAACCTACCGGAAACGACATCAAGGAGAAGAAAATTACTTTGCCTCTGCTTTATGTGCTGAATAATTGCGAATCGGGCGAGCGCAGCCGGATTTTGAGGTTGATTAAACGAAAGAATAAGAATCAGACCAAGGTGAAAGAGTTGGTCGATTTGGTGGTAAGTCGCGGCGGGTTGGAATACGCTGCGCAAATGATGAACGAATTCCGTGAAAAAGCCATTGCTGGAATTATGGAATTTCCTGAAAGCGAATCGAGAACTGCGCTGATTGAATTGGTGAATTATACGACTACAAGGCAGAAGTAAAGTAGAAAAAAGTCATCAGTCATTCGGAAAGTTGTTTTGGCCTTTTTCTAATGACCATTGGCTCTTTCCTGTTCATTCTATCTTACTTTCCGAAATACCTTTTGCGAGAAATAATTGGGCAATGTTTCGTCCGTATTAATCACAATTCCCCCTAAAATATACACCGGAAAATTGGCCTGAAGCCGTTTGTTATTGATGATCAGCTTGAGTATTTCGTTCTCGATCTGGTCATAAACCAGATGTGTAGTTTTCAGGATCGGAACCTCCGCTTTCCTGATTTCCTGAGCCATTGGTAGCAGTCGAAGCGCCAGAAATTCAGGCTGAAATTCGGAATAATCTGCCGGATCAATCTCATGAATTTCAGATGACAAGATATGTTCCTGAACCATCATCAAAGCTCCGCAAGTGTTAGTGTGCCGGTGCTGGCCAACCCGCTTGATTTTGCCGATTTCGCCGGAACGAGAAATGCCGATGTGCGATCCGAAAATAAATAAGGCAGCTCCTTCGTCGGGTATATGGTCGACGAAAGCTGTAAGACCGATATCACCCACAAAGGGGTAGCCCGCCAAACCGCCCATGATAAATGTTCCCTGTGGTGCCGGAAGGTTCATTTTCGACTGATGGTGATTCAGTTCGTCGAAACAAAATGAAGTGGCTACGATAATTTTATTCATTTCGATGCCTTCGCGGTTGGCGATTTCGAGTACCGCGTTGTGCGAAGCTTCCGACATGGTTGAAAATTCGTCGAAAAATTTGCTAATTATCTTTTGCATGTTTTAGTCTAAAATTGAAGAATAAAATATCAGTATTCGTGTCAGCTTAATTTTCTATCCGGTTGATCCCAATGCGTTTGCCACGGCATTAATGGTTTTCAGCAATGTAATATTATGCTGATTGGCAACTGCAGGGTCTTCTGAATCTTTCACGTTTCGCCAGTGGCGCAAGGTATTTACCTGCACTTGATGCATTAAATCCAATGCAACAGCACGCAACTGAGTCGAATAATAATGATTTTTTCTTCGATCTTCAAATGGTTTTTCGAGTAATTCCGCTAACAGTCTTTTAGTGAGCTGAAACTCCGATAAAATCATTGGCAAAATGTCATTCCGAATTTGGTCTTCTTCTACCAAAGATGCGTAGAGTTCAATTACTTTTGGATCGGTTGCTGCCAAACCCGAATCAACATTGGTTAAAATGTACCGAAGCAGAGGATGCGAAGTAAGCAATCGTTTCAGCAAGGCGTATTTCTCCGGATATTGTTCTTTCAGTAATTGCAAAGTACTGCCAACGCCATACCAGCTGGTAATGTTTACCCGGCTTTGCGTCCAACTAAAAACCCAGGGAATAGCACGTAAATCAGTCAGCGTTCGTTGATTCGTCCGGCGCGAAGGACGGGAGCCAATTTTACTGGTTTCAATCACGTCGATTGGTGTTGCCTGTTCGAAAAACCGGATAAAACTCGGATGACGGGTGAGAGCATTGTATGTCGTAAAACTTTCGTGCGCCATAAATCCAACCAGTTCAAACAGTTCAGGATCGGATTGATGAGTATTCAGCAAAGTATTTCGTAAAGTTCCTGAAGTCAGTAATTCCAGGTTGAAAGCTGCGTTGACTTTATTGGCGTATTTTCGTTCGATAGTTTCGCCCTGCTCGGTGAGCCGCAGCTTGCCGCACAACGATTCCGGCGAAAGGCTTTTCAGGAACCAGTGAATGGGGCCGGCGCCACGACTGATGCTGCCGCCCTTTCCGTGGAAAAAGCGGATGTCAACGCCGTGTTTTCGTCCAATTTTGGCCAGTTCGTGCTGCGCTTCGTACAAATGCCAGAGGCTCGACAAAATGCCGCCGTCTTTATTGCTGTCGCTGTAGCCAATCATTACTTCTGCAACAGGCTTCGAATATCCTTTACGCTGAGCTAGCAATTGAAGCGTATTTTGGGTTACCGGATGCGCCAAAAACTCATCCAGAATGGCCGGTGCGCGATGTAAATCGTCGATGGTTTCAAAAAGTGGCACCACCGGCAATTGACAAGCCGGTCCCGACTCGGTTTTGATGTACAATCCGGCTTCGCGGGCTAGCAGGTAAAATGTAAATAAATCGTCCACCTTTTTCGTCATGCTTATAATCATCGAACCCAACGCATTGGCACCGTATCTTCGGATGTGTCCGGTCAGAACGCTCAGGTAACCCAGAGCATTTGTCGTTTCCTGAATATTCCCGGAGTAACTGTAGGTAAATGGTCGGTAGAGGTTTAATTCCTGAAGCAAAAACTTTTTATTAACTGAGCCATCGGTATTCATTGAAAAGCTGGATGTATCGATATCTTGCAGAAGTCCAAGTAATGCCTTCTGATAAAATTCGCTGTTTTGCCGGATATCCAGATGTGCGAGGTGAAAACCGAAATTCTGCACGAAACGGAGCGCTTTGTTTACTTCGTTGATGGCCAGCATGGGCGCGCCCCAATTGGAAAGTGCCCGAAGCAGCAATTCCAGGTCGGTAATTAACTGGTCTGAATTCGGGTAGCTCCATTCATTTGGCTCCAATTGGATATTTCCTCCTGAAAGGTTTTGTCTCGCCGGAAGTTTTTCAATCAGCAAAAGCACAAATTGTCGGAATGGCTCGCGCGACGCCGAACTGAATTGGATATTCTCTGAAAGATCAGGAATTTGCTTTTCCAACTCGGTTTTTCGAACTTGAATTTCATCTGACAATGTATTTTCAGAGGTGTAAATACTGAGGCTGTCAGCCAGTAAATTCAGTCGCTGACTGGCTAAATTTAGTGCTTCTGTCCGCAATCGATGCAGGGTATATTGGGTAATTTCCGGAGTTACGAGAGGATGCCCGTCGCGGTCGCCACCAACCCATGAACCCAGACTTATTTTGGGCATCGACCGGTAATTTTGCAACGATTCCGGTTGAAATCCCGCCTCATTCCAGGCTTGCAGCAGAGTTCGGTCGTGCAATTCAAAAACATCAGGAAAAACCTTGGTGAGGTAGTGCAAAACGTTTTCAAGTTCGGTTTCCACCTGTGGTTTTTCGAGGTAAATATCGTCGATAAACCACAGCCGGGTTAACAATTCTTTGATGGCCGACCGGATCTGATCACGCTCAAGTAAAGTATAGACAGGATTTTCGAGCATAACCAGCTGCAGGTAAAGTTCGCGGTAATATTTCAGTACCACAGTTCTTTTGGCTTCGGTCGGATGAGCTGTCATCACCGGTTCAATTTCGAGTTGCGAAAGTGCTGCAACAATTTCATGCTGCGAAATGCGCGATTCTTTCAACTCCGAGAAAGTATGAGCCCAGCTTCCGTTCACGCTTTGCGATCCTTGTTTTTGCTGCTTGTTACGCCGGCTTTGAACTGCCCAATTTACTTCGCACAAATTCAGTAACTGAAAACAAATGGAATAAAGTTGTATGGTTTTTTGTTCGAGTTGAGGCGATGGTAACAAAACCCTGGTGTTTAGCCAGGGAATACTTGAAATGAGTTCTTTTTCATTATTGGCTTCGAGAACTTCGGCCAGGCAGTGAAGTAAAAAATGAAGATCGGAATAAGGCTTGCCTATTTCCTGAATATTTTCCTTTAAAACAGGGTGCATATCAGTTGTTTTCATACATAAACACCGCTGACGAAATTATTGTTGAGGGAGACAAGTTTAAATGCTTAACTTCAAGTATGTCGGTTGGTATTTTTCTCCACAAAAAAAGCTGCCTGCAAACGCAAACAGCTTTCGAAATGTCGTATGTTTTCGTTCTACTTTAATGAAGCTAAAGCAGCATCGTAATTAGGTTCGTCCACAATTTCAGGAACTTGCTGGGTGTAAATTACCTGCTGGTTTTCGTCCAGAACAACAACCGAACGTGAGTGCAAATTGGCTAATGGTCCTGTAGCAATTTCAAGTTGATAATCTTTACCGAATTTGCCGGTTGCAAAATCTGAGACTGTGATTGCATTTTCGATGCCTTCAGTTCCGCAGAAACGAGCCTGAGCAAAAGGTAAATCGCGCGAAATGCAAAGTACTGTTGTGTTTTCGAGGCCAGCAGCCAGTTTGTTGAACTGACGGACAGAAGCCGCGCAGGTTCCGGTATCCAGACTTGGAAAGATGTTAAGAACCAAACGTTTTCCGGCGAAATCTTTTAATGAAACTTTTGACAAGTCGTTTTTAATCAACTCAAAATCAGGAGCTTTTGTTCCTTTAGCAGGCAGTTCACCTATGGTTTGAATTGCGTTTCCTTTTAATGTAATTTGTGCCATAATTTTTAAATGTTTTGTTTTGAATTTTGGGTTTTGCTCATTTAAACAGCTTGAACCTAGAAATGTTTTACAGCCTTGCCTGTAATTTTTTCGAGCAGGTTATTGGCCAATCGGCTCGCACCAATGCGGAACAATTCAGGAGTTAGCCATTGGTCTCCCAGTATTTCCTGAACAATAGTCAGATAGAGGATGGCATCTTCCGGAGTTACAATTCCACCGGCTGGTTTAAACCCGATTTTCTGATCGGTTTCCTCAAAATGCTGTTTGATGGCCAGACACATCACGAAAGCGGCTTCAGGAGAGGCAGCTTGTGGCAATTTACCGGTTGAGGTTTTGATGAAATCGGCGCCAGCTTCAATGGCCAGAATGGAGGCCTGCCAGATTTGATCGACAGTTAAAACTCCTGTTTCCAGAATCACTTTTAAATGAGCATCGCCGATTGCTTTTTTAATAGCCGAAATTTCGTTGGTACAGGTTTCGAAATGACCTTCAAGAAAAGCCCACAAAGGCAAAACAATATCGATTTCGTTGGCGCCTGCAACAAACGCCAGTTGTGCTTCCTCAATTTTCAGTTTGGTAAATGTCATCGACGATGGAAATCCTCCGGCAACAGCGGCAATTTTCACATTCGGAACTTTCAATGTGCTTTTCACCGTGTGAGCCATATTAGGGTAAACACAAATTGCTGCCACATTGCTAATTTCCGGAAATGCTGCCGGAAAACTGTTCACCTTTTCGGTAAATGCTGCTACCGAACTCACGGTATCTGTTGAATTCAGGGTGGTCAGGTCGATGAATGAAAGTGCTTTTTCGAGCATCTTTTTGCTGCTGTTTTTTGCAGCAATTTCGCGTATTTCTTCCAGTTCAGATTGGATATCTTCGATGGATAATGGGCAAGTTTCGATGCGCATATATTTAATGTTTAATTGTTAATTATCAGTGTTTAATTTTTTCGGGAAAACGAATAACCCGTATCTCGCAACAGGTTACGTTTATTTTAGTTTTTCGTTGTTCTGATGTCGGTCTTTATCGCGACTAGTCTTTTTTTCGATGTTTTTCAGGAAGGCTTCGTTTAGATCGACACCGGTTTGATTTGCCAGGCAAATGAGCACCCAAAGTACATCGGCCATTTCGTCGGCCATGTCTTTTCCTTCATCCGATTTTTTGAACGATTGGTCACCGTAAGTTCGCGCCATAATTCTTGCCAATTCGCCCACTTCTTCAGTCAGAATGGCCAGGTTGGTTAGCTCGCTGAAATAGCGCACACCAATGGTTTTGATCCATTGGTCAACCATTTGCTGGGCTTCGGTAAGGGTGACTTCGTTTGAGTTCATATCTTAAAAATTTGTAATGAAATTAAAATCAGTCATTGGTTGTCATTCATAGTCATTTGTTGTAAAAAGTAGGCATTGCAATGAATGACGCGAAGCAAATGGCAATAAATGACTAAAAGTCTCGGTTCTTAGAATCCAAAATGATCGTCACCGGTCCATCATTTACAAGGTAAACTTGCATATCGGCGCCAAAAATGCCGGTTCCAACCTTTTTTCCTCCCAATACTTTTTTAAATTCGTCAATTAGTTGCTCGTAAATCGGAATCGCTGTTTCGGGTCGTGCCGCGCGAATGTACGAGGGCCGGTTGCCTTTTTTTGTTGAGGCGTGTAAAGTAAACTGGCTAACCACGATAATTTTCCCACCAATTTCCTGAATATCAAGATTCATTACACCTTCCGGATCGTTGAATATCCGGAGCTGGCAAGTCTTCTTTACCAACCAGTCGATGTCTTCAGCCGTGTCGGTTTCTTCAATACCAGCCAATATCAATAGTCCGGTTTCAATTTCAGAAACAACAAATTCTTCCACTTCCACCGAAGCCGAACTCACCCTTTGAATGACCAATCTCATAAACGTAATTTTTAAGCAATATTATAAAAAACAAACGGGACGTTTAAACTTTGACCGGGATATCTTGTTTAAGTTTGCATTTCAAGAATTAAACAAGACAGAATAATTTCAAGCAAGATATGAGAAAATTGATTTTTATAATTCTCCTGATTCTGGGTTGTCAAACCGGGCTTATGGCCCAGCAGGCAACGTTAAAGGGGCGTGTGATTGAGGCTGTGAGTAATGAGCCAATGCCTTTTGTGAACGTAATTGTTTCGGGAACTTCGATTGGTGCCGTTACTGACGATGATGGTAATTTTCAGTTAAAAGGCTTGAAACCCGGATTTGTGCGTGTTCAGGCTTCGTTTATTGGGTATCATTCAGCTCTTTCACCAGAGATCGAAATCAGTAATGCCAAAGTTGCTTTTGTCGAAATCAGGATGGAAAAACGGGATGCCGAAATTGAAGAGGTGACCATAAGCGTGTCTCCATTCCGAAAGACGGAAGAAAGCCCGGTTTCCCTCAAAACCATTGGCATTGCCGAGATTGAAAAAAGTCCGGGTGCTAACCGCGATATTTCCAAGGTTATTCAGTCGTATGCCGGAGTTTTGTCGTCGCCATCGTTCCGGAACGACATTATTATCCGAGGTGGTGGACCTTCTGAAAGTAGGTTTTATCTGGATGGCGTTGAGGTTCCGAACATCAACCATTTTGCTACGCAGGGCGCTTCGGGCGGTGCTGTTGGAATCCTGAATGCCGACCTGATTCGCGAAGTGAATTATTATTCGGGAGCATTTCCGTCTAACCGGGGTAATGCGTTGAGCGGTGTTTTCGAGTTCGCGCAGGTTGATGGAAATGCCGACAAACTCCGGTTCAAGGGAAGTCTAGGTGCTGCAGAGGTGTCTGTTACACTGGATGGCCTTTTGAGCGATAAAACAACTTTCATAGTTTCGGCCCGTCGGTCTTACCTTAAATTGCTTTTTACGGCGCTGAAGTTGCCGTTTTTACCCACTTTTAACGACATGCAATTCAAGGTAAAAACTCGTTTTGATGCTAAAAATGAACTCACTTTTATTGGATTGGGCGCCCTCGACCGGAACGAACTGAATCTGGATATTAAAAATCCGGACGAACAGCAAACTTACATTTTAGGTCAGTTGCCTGAAAACAATCAGTGGAGTTACACGCTGGGTGCTGTTTATAAACACTTCAGGGAGAAGAGTTATCAAACCTTGGTTGTTAGTCGGAGTCAGTTGAGTAATACCGCAACCAAATATCTGGATAACGACGAAAGTTCAACAACCAATAAAATTCTGGATTATACTTCGCAGGAAGTGGAGAACAAAATCAGGTTCGAAAACAACATGCGGATGGATGGTTTTAAAGCCAATATAGGTGCCAATATCGATTTTGCGAAATACAGCAATACCACGTTGCAGAGACGTTTTTACAATGAGAATATCCTGAACGTGAATTATGATACTGAGCTGAACCTGATCAAATACGGAATTTTTGGTCAAATAAGCCATGAGTTTTTGGCCGAACGACTGACGCTTTCTGCCGGTTTCCGAATGGATGCGAACAACTTTTCATCCAAAATGAACAACCCGCTGAAACAGTTTTCTCCACGGGCATCAGCTTCATACCAATTAACTCCGGAATGGAGCTTGAATCTGAACACCGGACGATATTTTCAGTTGCCTGCCTACACAACCTTGGGGTACCAGCAAAATAACGAGCTGGTGAATAAAAATAACCTGAAGTACATTTCGGTCGATCATTTTATTGGTGGATTGGAATTTAAACCCGCGACCGCAGTTCAATTTTCCGTCGAAGGTTTCCTCAAGAACTACCGGAATTATCCCTTCTCGGTTAGAGACCAGATTTCTCTGGCCAACAAAGGTGCCGATTATGGTGTGATTGGCGATGAGGAAGTAACTTCGACCTCGAAAGGAAGAGCCTACGGAGCCGAGTTTCAGGCACGAATCAGTTCTACAAAAGGATACAACCTGAACTTGTCGTATACATTGGTGCGCAGCGAATTTCAGGACGGAAACAGCCAGTATCTCGTTTCGGCTTGGGACAGCAAACAAATTTTGAGTCTGACCGGAAGTGCATCTTTGAAAAAGGGCTGGCAAATAGGAACACGTTTCCGGTTTGTGGGCGGATTGCCTTACACCCCATATGACCTTAACCGCTCGTCGCTCATTTCTGCCTGGAACCTGACAGGCGGCCCATACCTGGATTATTCGAAGCTGAATGCCAATCGATTTGGCGTTTTTCACCAGCTCGATGTTCGGGTTGACAAAGCCTATTATCTGAAAAAGATGACTTTGAAATTTTACCTCGACATTCAAAACCTGTATAATTTTCAGTCGCAATCGACTGACATTGTTTTACGCGAAACCGATGCCAACGGTAACTTCCTGACCGCTGATAACGGAACGAGGTATGTACTTCGGTCTGTTAAAAACCCATCAGGAACTGTATTGCCAACGATTGGGGTACAGGTAGAATTTTAACCACATTTTGTGTCATCCTGAACGTTCGACTGAGCTCACGTCGAAGGCTTGTTTCAGGATCTGCTCCAAATGAATAACAGACCCCGAAATAAATTCGGAGTGACGGGAACCTAATCACTTCCGACTTCTCAATTATTGATTTACTTTTGCTTGCATGATCACACTCTGCATTAATCAATCCAGCACCGATCCGTATTTTAACCTGGCGGCCGAAGAGTACTTCCTGAAGAACTTTCAGGAAGATTTTTTTATGCTTTGGCGCAGCCGGCCATCGGTGGTGGTTGGAAAGCATCAGAATGCACTGGCCGAAGTTAATCATGCTTTTGTTCGCGAAAACAACATTCCTGTTGCACGGCGGCTTTCGGGCGGAGGAACTGTTTTTCACGATCCGGGGAATGTGAATTTTACGTTTATCCGCAACGTGGCTAATATTTCGGAAGTCAACTTTAAGATTTTTACTATTCCGGTGATTGAAGCTTTGAGAAAGCTGGGCGTTGAGGCCTACACCACCGGTAGAAACGATTTGCTGATCGACGGCAAAAAAATCTCAGGAAATGCCGAGCATGTTCACCGAAACCGGGTTCTGCACCATGGAACTTTACTGTTCGACAGTCATTTGGAAGCGTTGAAAGGTGCGCTGAAAGTGGATTTGTCGAAGTTCGAAGACAAAGCAGTGCAATCGAATCGTAGTGAAGTGACAAATATTGCAAATTACCTTCCAAATCCGATTTCGGTGGAGAAATTTACCAATTTTCTGTTTGACGAAATTTGCCAAACTTATCCTGATTTTCAGATATACCAGCCGACCCCTGTCGACATAGCGGCTATCGAAAAACTTAGTGTCGAAAAATACCAAACCTGGGACTGGATTTTTGGCTACTCACCCCGATACCGTTTTACCAATACGCTGAATACCGCAAATGGAGCGATTTCCGTGAATTTGCTGGTTGAGAAAGGACATATTGCCGAAGTTTCCATCTCGGGTGCCATTCAGGCAGAAATAAGCCAAAAGATTACTAACGCTTTGCTTGGTTGTCGGCACGATTTTGTGGCCGTAAAAGCTGCGATTTTAACCCTGAATGAAGAATTTCAGAAAAGCGGATTGTCGGTTGAGGAGTTGATGAATGGGATATTCTAGAAATATGATCAAAGGATGAGAATAATAACATGGAACTGCAATATGGCCTTCAGGAAAAAGGCTGACTTTATTATGACCTACAAGCCAGATATCTTAATTGTTCCTGAATGTGAACATCCTGACAAATTGAAATTCAATCCCGATATTCCTGAACCAAAAGATATATTGTGGTTTGGGACTAATCAAAACAAGGGACTTGGCATTTTCTCATACAGTAATTACCGGTTTAAATTACTAGACAATCACAATTCGGAATTAAAAATGATTATTCCAATAGCGATAACCGGTGGCAATTTTGACTTTACTCTTTATGCAATCTGGGCAAATAATCCGAATGATCCTGATGGGAGCTATATTGAACAAGTTTGGAAGGCGGTGCTCTTTTATGACCAATATTTGACCAATAAGCAAACCATGTTGGTTGGTGATTTTAACAGTAACACAATTTGGGATAGAACGTATCGGGTTGGCAATCATTCCACCGTAGTAAAACGTTTAGAAGAAAAGGGGATTTATAGTTCGTACCATTCGTTTCACAATCAGATTCAAGGGCAAGAGCAACACCCAACTCTTTTCATGTATCGTCACAAAGACAAGCCCTATCATATAGATTATTGCTTTGCTTCCAAAGATCTGATAGACAAACTACAATCAGTAGAAGTCGGTGAATATGATTTTTGGATTCAGTACAGCGATCACGTGCCTGTAATTGTGACTTTTGATCTGAATTGACAAGACATCCTATAGCAAAAATCCAAAATCATCTTCCGAATTCAATTCAACCGGAGCGCTTCCCTTCTTGAAAATGCGGGCAGGCCGGTTTCCGATCAGCTTCATTTTACCATTTTCTACATGCAGCATGGTTCCTTCGCGCAGTCCAACCACATACACATCAGGGTTGATTTCCATAAACTCTTCAATGCGCTGTTCGCGGGTTTCGCCGCCATGTCCTTCAGGATTGGCATCAAGGTAATGCGGATTGATCTGGAATGACACCAAGCCTGTCGTGTCGAAACCTTTCGGGTCGATAATTGGCATATCGTTGGTAGTGCGCAGGGTAGGGCAGGCCACGTTCGATCCAGCGCTCCAGCCAATGTAAGGGGTTCCGTCCAACACTTTCTCGCGGATCACTTCCATGATTTGATTATCGTGCAGCATTCGGACCAGTTGCCAGGTATTTCCGCCGCCAACCACAATCACTTCTGCATTTTTCACTGCCTGAACCGGATCGCTGAAATGGTGAATGCTTTTCACCTGAAAGCCCAATTCAGTAAAGCGTTCAGCTACTTTTTGCTCGTAAACGTCAAACGAAAAAGTTACAGCGGCATATGGAATAAAAAGTGCAGTTAACGGTTTTTCGCCCAAAAATTTTTTGATTTCGTGTTTCGGATAGTCCAGATAGGCTTCGCCCGGCATGGTCGAATTGCTGATCAACAGAAGTTTCATGTTATATTTTTTTAGAATGAGATTAATTTTATTCCGGCTGAATACGAATGCAGTATTGGTCCCCGGCGGTTTTCGAACAAAGGTGCCAAGTCGTAAGTTACAAAAAAGTTAACCCATCGGTAACCCATCCGGATTGTTCCAGCAACTTTATAGTCTTTGATCGCATATTCGCCCGGTGATTTTAATTTTTCTCTTTTGCCGTTTTTATGGTATTTTACTTTGGTGTGTGTTTCCAAACGTTTTGCACCGGTTAATCCTGCCGAAAAATACAATCTGTTCGCTGTATGCCTTATCGGAATCTGAAATTCGACCAGCAATGGCACTTCAAGATACAACGAAGAAAGTTTTGATTTTTGACTTGAATCAAAATATAACACTTCCGGATGTATTTTTCGGTTTTCATCGACCGAGATTGTGGTATTGTTGTCGAGGTGATAGCTTTGAAAACTCAATCCCAAACCAGTAACAAGGCCAATGTTATTGCGCGTTTGCTGAATACCTTTGGAATATTGTAAGATATTAAGGTTTAATACATTTGAGCGAATCAGATCGTTATCGAGAAAATGATATTCAGATACCGGGTACATGCTGTAATCAGCTTGGGCAAATCCATTGATCCCCAGTTCAACTCCCGACCAGTGACCTTCAAATTTATCATTCCAGTAATTATAGCCTTCATTGGTCAAGTCCTGAACGTCGATCAAGCCGGAAAGTCTGCCCTTCGGACTTTGAACAACAATTATGGAATCGTTTTCCTGAGAAAATGCCAGTAACGCAGCGAAAAATGAGAGAAATATTAGAAATATTTGTTTCATAGGGAAAAGTGCCTAGAGTTTGAAGTTGGGAGTGCCTAAAGTTAACTTCCGGCGCTTCTGACTTCTATACGATGCAAAGGTAAACAATCAAAAGCGAAAAAGGAGTCTATCTGGCTCGATAAACTCCTTTCTGTTTTTCTGAATATTGTTTCTGTTTAATCTAAAAAGCTGATTCCGATCGTAAATGGCGTAAGTTCCGGACCTTTTCCCGATTGGAACAAAGGTGTCAGGCTATAATTGGCAAACAAACTGATGTCTTTGTAGCCGATGCGCGCAGTAGCTGAATATTTAAACGAATTCAGATTGAATCCGCTACGATCTTTATCTTTGGTATCGCCGTATTTCACTTTCGTGTGCGAACCAATCTTCACGCCTCCAACCAAGCCGGTATTGACAAATAAACGACCTTCGTTTTGATTTACCGGAATCTGAAATTCAAGCAATAGTGGAACATTCAGGTAGGTTACAGCAAGTTTGGTTTTCGAAAGATTATCTGGATTCAGTTGAACGGGCAGAGTCATGTTTTGACCCTTTTCCATCGTGTATGGATTTTCGAAACGGTAATTATTAAAGCTTAAACCCATTCCGGAAACCAATCCAACATACGATTTTGCAAGGCTAATATTCAATTCGTAAAAGTTTAAATCAAGCTCCATCGATTTACCCTGATTCAACGACATAAAATCCTTGTTTCCGGGATACATGCTGTAATCAGGTTTGTCAAATCCATTAAATCCGAATTCGAGACCTTCCCAATGACCATTGAATCTATCAGGGTTATCTTTTCGGTGTTTACCTTTTCCCCAAAAAATATCGGTTCCACCATCATGATCAATAACCGTAACATCTTTTTTGCCAATACGAACAATGGCTGTATCCCGATCGGCTGAGGTTACCACGGTGTCAGCCAAAATTACTTTTTCGGAAGAAGGTTCAATGGATATTATATCAGCTGATACCACCTGCGATCTCAGGTTCAGGCTAAATACAGTGAGTGCGACGATAGAGAAAATAACTTGTTTCATGGCTATAAGTTTTAAATTTGCCGGTATGACGGCGAGCTGTTTCGAAATGTTACAGCTGGTTTATTTTTTTTCCAGAGGAATTGAAAAAGCCATCAGTTTGCTTTCGAAACCGACGCTGGCAATTTTACCGTTTTTCATCTGGTATCCAATTCGTTCTCCGGAAATTTCCGATGCCAGGTTCAGTCCCAAACGTGCAATTCGCTGTGCTGAAAATAAGCCTTCTTTGCCCATTTTTTTTGCCCGATTGGCCAGAAACTCTTCCACCGACATCACATTCGCTTCGTTTATTTTCATCACATTAACCGAACGCGAGAACGCCAGTTGTGTTTCCACCGGTTCCTGATCAAGTTGCGGTATTATCGGGGTAATTTGCGCCAGCGCGGTCAAATCCCGGTCAGTCGGGTTCAAATCTACTGGCAGTGTTTCTTTCGGTTCAACTTTGGATTGCTCCAGAAAGTTCTTTGTTATTTCCGGCTTATTTTTCGCTGGAACAGTAGTTTCCTGATCAATTTCTCGTGAGTCGGTTTTCTTAACCGTTGAAACGGGTTGTGGGCTTACCCCGGCCAATTCCTGATTTCTTTTTACTGATTCCTGTGTGTTTTGTGTCTGAATAACCGAGTTGATCCCCCAAATCAAGACAAGCACTGCGGCGGCCCGGGCAACCCAGTTCATCACAATTGTTGCCCCCGATTTTTGGTAGAGTTTTCGCTTTTCCGGATATTTTATTCCAAAGTCAGGCTTCAGCTGAGTCTTTGCAAATAAGTCGTATGCTCTTTTAAATTCAGGATTAGTAAAGAGATAAGATTCTACCGTTTTGTTTTCATCAGCATCCCAATCGCCTTCCAGATAAGCGATAGCAATGTTTTCAAGCCTGTGTTTTTCGTCAGCTGCATTTCTATGGAGCTGTTTCTTTTCTTGAAACACAACATGTTCTTCCGGAAGGTTAACTTCTTCAAAAAGATGCAGTTCTTCTTTCAGATCAGGATTCTGGTTCAGAAAATCCAGAAACTGATCGATCATACTTTCGGGTAGATTACCTTCAATGTAATCGATGAAAAACGATTCGTAATTAGTTCTGGTAATTTTCATACGACAAGCTCCATTTTACCAATGTAATTCTTCAGGAAAACCCGGGCGCGGTATATGTAAACCTTAACCTGGGCTTCGCTCAAAGTTGTGATATCTCCTATTTCCTGATAGGAATATCCTTCGTAGTCGCGCAGCAGAACTACTGTGCGTTGAATTTCAGGCAATTGCCTGACAGCAATTTCCAGTATTTCGGCTAAGTCTGAGTATTGTTTGTCGTGCACATCTTCCGGAATCTGATAATCGGCCATATAAGTTTGGCGTTTATCTTTCCGCAAAACATCAATCATAGTATGATAAGCGGTTGTGAATAAATAGGATTTAACTTTATCAAAATTAACG
The DNA here is from genome assembly GCA_023251455.1 of Bacteroidota bacterium. Taxonomy (GTDB): domain Bacteria; phylum Bacteroidota; class Bacteroidia; order Bacteroidales; family Prolixibacteraceae; genus Aquipluma. The sequence goes on along the minus strand of JAHEYT010000042.1, from coordinate 49,923 downwards.
TTTCCGGCATTTCGCCATAATTTTTCATAGCTATCCTGAACGATATCTCGTGCTCGTTCTTCGTCCTTGATATTCTTCAGGATAAAACGGAAAACATTATCTGAATAAAGATCAACCGATTGGTTGTATTCCTTTACATTCATAGTGATTCGCTTACTTTTCAAACCGTAAGACGATCAATGATTCATTTAGTTACAGCACTTGTCAAATTTTGCTGAATTGGAAGTTTTGCTTTTGCAATGGCTTCGAGCAATGTCTTATCAATGTTTTGGATAAGCGGATAAAACCCTTTTTCTCCAATGATGTTGCGGGCAATGTATGCTTTAACCTGGTTATCGATGATTTTCGAAGATGTTTTCAAGTCAGTCGTATTGGTTTTGACACCTTTCTTTTCAGCAAAAGCAACAAACAAGTCCAAAACATTAACCTTGCCGAAATACGTTTCAAACTCAGCTGATGTTTTGAGATTCGAAAGTTCTTTGCGTTTTGAATCGGCAAAATCCAAAGCGAACTGGTAAACCAGACCTTTTTGGGTTACTTTCGAATAATAATCTGAATATCCCAAGGTATCGGCCGGAATAAAATAATCGGGCATCACACCACCACCTCCGTGTACAATTCGTCCGGAGAGCGTTTTGTATTTCACGGTATCCGAATATTTTATGCTATCAACCTTCTGAAATTCGCCGTGAATTGCACGTTCCATAATGTCTTTGTAATATTCGTCATTTCCCTTATCGTATGGCTTTTGGATGCATCTGCCGCTTGGAGTGTAATAACGGGCAACGGTTAACCGAACAGCGCTGCCATCGTTAAACGGTATTTGTTCCTGAACCAGACCTTTTCCAAATGAGCGGCGACCAACTATCCAACCACGGTCGTTATCCTGAATGGCTCCTGCAAATATTTCGCTGGCCGAAGCCGAAAAATCATCAATTAATACGGTAATCCCTTTATCGCGGTATATTCCTCTGCTGTCGGCCTGGAATGTTTTACGAGCCTGTGAATTTCCTTCGGTGTAAACAATCAGTTCGCCTTTATCCAGGAACTCGTTCACCATCTTGATAACTGCATTCAGATAACCGCCTGGGTTTCCGCGCAAATCAACAATTACGTTTTTCATTCCCTGCTGATCGAGCGCTTTCATGCCGTCCATAAATTCTTCGTAAGTTTGCTCGCCAAAGCGGCTCACCTTGATGTATCCGGTAGTCGGATCGATCATATAATTCACGTCAACACTGTAAATTGGAATATCGCCACGGGTTATCGTAAAAGAAATCAGGTCTTTAAATCCTTTGCGCTTAATTCCAACTTCTACTTTGGTACCTTTTTCGCCGCGAAGTTTCGAAAGCACTTTTTCATTTTTCAGGCCTTTGACCACAAGCGAAGTATCGTTTACTGTAACGATTCGGTCGCCGGGCATAATTCCAAGTTTGGAAGAAGGACCACCCGAAATTACATCAACAACCATAACCGTGTCGTTTTGAATGGAGAACTGAACGCCGATTCCACCAAAATTTCCTCTCATTTCTTCCTCAACGCCAACCATTTCTTTTGCAGGAATATACGTGGTATGCGGATCGAGATTCTTGAGCAATTGCGGAATTGTTTTTTCGATCAGCGAGTCGGTTGATATGGAATCGACATAGGCGTTTTGAATCAAATTGACAATGGCATCGAATTTATTGACATTGGAGGTTGCTGGAATGTTATTCCCTGAATTTCGGTTCAACCTGTTTCCTATGAAAATGCCAGTAACTAAAGCGATTGCAAGCAAAACTGGAATATATATTTTAATATTTTTCATCTGTTTATAATTTGTTTTTTAATTGCCAGATGGAACTCGCCATTGAAGTCATTCTCCTCTGTGTGAAGGTTGTCTCTCATGACTCGTTTCATTTCTACTAAATTTGTTTTCTGAATTCTGTTTCTAATTGTTTATTTCTACCTGAACGACTTCAATTTTGGCGTTTTTCAACAAAATAATTCCATCGTCATGATGATAGTTATCGTAAAAAATTACCCTTTTTATGCCAGCCTGAATAATGAGTTTCGAACATTCCAGACAAGGAGAAGACGTAACATACAAAGTTGCACCGTCGCTGCTGTTGTTCGATTTAGCTACTTTGGTAATTGCATTGGCCTCGGCATGTAGAACGTACGGAAAGGTACGGTTGTTTTCATCTTCACAATTATTTTCAAAACCCGAAGGCGTTCCATTGTACCCGTCTGAAATAATCATTTTATCTTTTACCAGCAATGCCCCTACCTGACGACGCTTGCAATATGAGTTCTGTGCCCATATTGAAGCCATTTTCAGGTATCTCTGATCTAACAGAAATTGTTTGTTTAACGAGGAATTGTTTTCCACCTCATAGATTGGATTTTCCTCTTTTGTATCGCTGCAGCACATAATTGTTCCCAGTTATTTCGCGGTAAAAGTAATGATAGATGTGTAATTAATATACCCCTTACATTACAAAAAACGTCCACCTTTTAATGATGGACGTTTTTTGTAATGCGTGAAAACGGCTTTTATTTTATATTTTAATAAACTTCTCTACTACACTCAGCAAATCTTTTGACTTGATTGGTTTAGCCAGATAATCATCACACCCGGCATCCAGTGCTTTTTCGCGATCATCCGACATGGCAAATGCAGTTTGAGCAACAATTGGCAGATTTGGAAATCTCTTTTTCAAAATTACGGTTGCCTCATAACCATTCATTTCTGGCATTTGTAAATCCATAAATACCAAATCGATCGGATTATTTTCGCATATTTCAACCGCCTCAATTCCATTCTTAGCCCAAAAAATAGTAGCATTTAACTTGCTGAGTACGGCTTTTAAATAAAGAAAATTAGACTCAACATCTTCAGCAATCAGAATGTTCGGGTATTTTTTTTCGTTCATATTTCTCTAAAATAGTTGCTAGTTTTTGAACTAACCAAATATATCTAAACATTCTTTGAAATGCTATTCTTTCACAAAATAATTGAAATTAGAAATTTCAATTAAACTTTCCATAATTATCTCAGCCTTATCTATAAACAATTAAAAGACTTGTTTGTCTTTTAATTTAGAATATAAATTAGAAACCTAAAAATCCACAACTTATGAAAAAGAAAATCTTTATCGCATTGGTTGTTATGGTAACAACCAGCTTTGGAAACCAATTATTAGCCCAGGAAATAATTGAGGTTCAAAAAACCAAAACGAAAAGCAATCAGTCAAATGACAGATCTACTGATCAAAATAGTCCTGTCTGTATCGGAAAAATACGCTGTGCCGATGGAAGTTGTACCATCAGCTTTGAGCAAGAGATTTTAAGCCCACGGGATGCGGCGAGTGGATTGCCAACGGGGAAAAGGCAGCATAAACCGTTTGTAATTATCAAGGAATTAGATAAAAGTTCTCCGGTGTTGGCAAAAAGTACTTCAGGAGGAATGGGTTCAGGCAAAGCTTCAATGAGTGATTTAAGCGTGATGATCAACGTTAATGGAAGAGCGCAGAAGTTAGCTGTTGTAAATAATCAATTTACGTTACCATCGGATGGAAAAGACAATGACTGTGATTTGGTTGTTTCGTGGAGTTGGGGTGAATCTAATTCTGGCACCAGCTCTGTAAAACGTTATGAAGCAACCTTCAATTTAGCGGTTGAGAATGGGGAATACATGGCCTCTAAAAAGCATACAAAAACGGGTCACGTCTCTTTACTAAAATAACCGGAAGATATGAATCGCAGGGTAATTTTATTCTTTTTTATTCTTCTATCAATGAGCTTCGCAGCGATATCATCACCGAAACCTGAGGGTGCGACTGGCGAATCCGTTCAAGAGGAAAACAGTGAGAAAAAAGTTCAATTTCATATTCGTCCAAGTCTTGGACTTACTTTTGGTGATTCGAATTCCAGCGGAATCCGGGTAACAAACCTGCAATGGCTAGGTACATTAAACTCAGATTTCGACTACATCGGCAAGAAGTTTGACCTTAGCTCAACTTTGTTCATGCAATACGGCGAGAGTAAAGTAAAAGGCCAGGATGCGGAAAAATTGCAGGATGCTTTTATCCTTTCAATAACGCCTTCAATCCCGCTGATCAAGGTTCCAAAAATCAGGTTGTTCCTTGAAACTACGGCCGAAACCAACCTTGGCAAAGGAACAATTGATGATCAACCAACCGGTTTTCTAGATCCTTTGTTTCTTTATCAAACACTTTTTCTGGGCCAAAAACATTATTCTTTTCAGAAAGAAGATAATACTACCTGGGAACTCACTTATGGACTTGGCTATGCTTTTCAACAAACCTTGAATAAAAAGTTTGAAACGCTTGATATCGCTGGAAATAATTCCAGTTTCGAATCGGGATTTAGCGGCATTGTGGAGGTAAGCGTTAACTCTAAAATTTCCGAATCTTTGAGTTTTGTTTTAAATGCTAAAGCCGTTGCGCTATCCAGAGAAAATTTCTTTAAAGATTTTGATTCAAGCAGAAGGTCGGTTCTTGTACGTTCAGGTTTATTCTACAAAAAAGTAGGAATGGAGTACAATTTTCATCAGGTACACGATTTGAATCTGTCTGAAAACGACTTAGTCGACCAATCGATTATGCTCACGATAACCTTTTAAAAGAATTTGTACTAATAATTTAATACTCATAGATATGAAATCGATATACTCAACAATCGTTCTTTTGCTTTTAGTATGTTCTTCTTTTGTGGTAAGTGCACAGGAACAGAGAAAAATTACTTCCACAACAAGCAGTGCTAAATCAGAAGAAAGTGCAAATCAGAAAGCTCAAAACAACAATACGGTAAGGAGTAACCGGACTGAAAGTAAAGCTGCCATAGATCAATCAAATCCAGGAAGTGCCCAGGATGATAATAATGCGGCAAAATCTAAAAAAGGCTACGATTATTATCAGGTAAAATCTGATATGAATTCGACGAAATCGCAGGATCACAATTCATCGAGGAGCAATAAAACATCTAGTAAAGTTGATCAGGGCAATGGCACTGAAAAGAATAATACAACAGATAAAAAGACGGATACCAGCGAAGCCGCAAGGGCAAAGAGACCGTAAATTAAATATTGACACCTTTAAAAAAGACAAAAGCCACTGATTATCAGTGGCTTTTGTCTTTGTACCCGAAGCCGGAATCGAACCGGCACGATATTGCTATCACTGGATTTTGAGTCCAGCGCGTCTACCAATTCCGCCATTCGGGCTTGTTTGTAAACCGGCTGCAAAAATAATGGAAAATTCCTTTGTACAAAAGATTTCAGACAAAAATTAGATTTATTTCCAACATTCTGTTTTCTAATCTTTCTGAAAGCATCTTTAACCCACTACTTCAGGCCAGAAATGTTAACGTAAATGTCAGGTATTAAGTATATTGAGGTCTTCGGAAACGTTTCCTCAGAAATTGAGAACGGATAAAATTTATAGTTCAGATTTTGGAATTTACGTTGATATTTATCCTGAAAACCGGATAATTAGGACGATTTGAAAAATTACAGGCTCTTTTTATGCTTATAAGCAGTAGAAGTAATCAATAATATGCAATTTTCTTTTTTATACCTTTAGCCGGATTCTAAAAATCGCTACAGAAGCCGGAAAACCTATGGATTTGACTGAAGACAAAGAACTGTATTTAAAATTGAAAGAAGGTGATGAAAGAGCATTTCAAACCTTGTTTCGTAAGTACTATTCAGCTATGTGCCACTTTGCAAGTCAGTTTCTCAACGACAGCGAATTAGCCGAAGAAATTGTTCAGGATATGTTTGTCAAAATATGGGAAAAGCGTGCGGTCCTGAATATCGAAACCTCCGTAAAACATTACTTTTTTCGCTCAGTTCGCAATCATTGCCTTAACCAGATTCAGCACGAGAAGATCAAAAAGCAATACGCCAATAAGGTACTTGAAACAGCCCAACACGAAATCAATACCGAACAATACTACCTGGAAGTTGACCTGATCAGGCGAATTGAAAAAAGCATTGATTCGCTTCCTCCCAAACGAAGAGAAATTTTCAGGCTAAGCCGCGAGCAGGGTTTGAAATACAAGGAAATTGCTGAAAATTTGGATATTTCGGTTAAAACAGTTGAGGCTCAGATGGGATTGGCATTAAAATATTTACGCGAAGAATTAAAGGATTTTAGCAATCATCTGATGACTTTATTTCTAATCTTAAAAAAAACGGATGACTCCAATAGGGGTTAATCCTGTACTTTAATGTCTTTGAGTTGTATGAAAACAAATCAACATATTGACGATAAAAATTGGGAGTTACTCGCTAAATCGATTTACGACGAAAATCCTGAAGTTGCAGCAGAAGAAAACAAGTCTGTTGTTAAGGAAATATTTTCGTCAGAAAACGAAGGCGAGCAACTTCTGAAAATGACAAAGCAGGTTGACTTGTATTTTGATCTGAAAAAGTATCCGGCAGAGCAGGCGTGGGGAAAAGTTGAATCGCGGATTCACAATCGAATTTCATCAGAAAATACAATAATCCGAAAGTTAATTTCAAATCCATTATACAGGGTTGCTGCAGCGATCCTGGTTGCAGCTTTACTGCTGGTTTCCGGATATGAAGTTTTTTATAATCCATCGGCAACAGTTGCTGTGTTAGAATTAACAGCTACCGACAAGGTTTTAAACACATTCACATTACCCGACGGTACCTTGGTTACTTTAAACAGCGACACCAAAGTATTTTATCCAAAGAAATTTGGCCGTAAAACCCGAGAGATAACGATTGAAGGAGAAGCCTTTTTTGAAGTTAAACCGAACAAAAATAAACCTTTCATTATTCACGCCGGAAAAGCGCAAATCAAAGTTCTTGGTACCAGTTTTAATGTGAGCGCATATCCGGATACAAAATTGGTGGAAGTCATTGTTCAGACAGGCAAAGTGCAGGTTATGAACCAAATGACTGAAGCATTACAAACCGATGAACTGATCCTGACTCCGGGCGATAAAGGAACTTTGGTTTATGCGAGCAAGACGTTGCAAAAAACCACAAACCATGATCCTAATTTTTTAGCCTGGAAGACGCGAAACCTAATTTTTAAGGCGACTTCGTTACGCGAAGTAATTGGAAATATAGAAAAAGTTTACAAAGTAAACATCCGTTTGGCCGATCCAAAGCTAAACGAACTCCTGCTCACTGCCCAATTTAATAACTATCCTCTCGATTTTATACTGAAAGTCATCGAGACTACTTTTAATATCGAGGTTCAGGAAATCAACGGGCAGTATTTTTTAAGGGCTCGATCCTAACTTTAATTGTTTAAATGCCATGAAAACAATTCGAATTATACCGCTACATATATTTTTCATAATTTGTACTTTGTTTGTCACGATGTCGTTTCAGTCTTTTAGCCAGAAACAAAACACCAAGACAACAAAACAAAGCACTCTTCAAAATAAGGTCCAGGAACTCAAAAAGGATCAAAAAGCCGGTGTTCTTGACCAGAATATCAGTATTTATGCTGAAAATGAGTCGCTTTCGACTGTGATTGAGCGAATCTGCAATTATCTTCACCTCGACTATTCATACAATTCTGACCTGATTGTGGGAAAGAATATTAGTCTAAACATGTCAAACAAACCAATAAAGGATGTGCTTAGCCAATTGATGAAAGATTCCAAGCTTCTTTTCGAAATACAGGATAATCTTCTGGTTGTCAGAGATCATGATCAAGTGGATAAAAATCTCGACTATGACAAAAAGTTGAGAAACTACACCGACCAGGCGGGGTTTGTGTTTGATAATCCGAAAAAAAAGTCGATAACATTCCCTTTTAAATCATCCAATAATCTGGTTATTATTCCAGTAGCGATTAATAATTCGGATACTTTAAATTTCATTCTGGATACTGGTGTCAGATATCCGATTATTACTGAGTTGCCTTTTGTTAACAAACTGAACCTGAATTACCTTCAGCCAATCAGTGTAAAGGGACTTGGTGAAGGTGAGCAGCTTACAGCGTACCGTTCAGGGAATAATACCATCAATCTGAATGGACTGGTAGCCTATGACCAGGAAATTCACATGGTAATCAACGAAAATTTCCAAATATCACACATTCTTGGAATGCCTGTTCATGGCCTGATTGGTTTTAACCTATTCAAAGATTATGTGGTTAAAATTGACTATGCGGAACACAAAATTACACTGATAAAGCCCGAATACTTTGAATACAAGGAGAGGGAAAGAGACATCGTGCTTCCACTTAGTTTCGAACAGGGCAAACCTTTTGTAACAACCAGTATTGTTACCGACAAAAATGAAGATGTTCCGGTGAAATTGCTTGTTGATACCGGTGCAAGCGATGCGATCTGGTTGTCAACAAATTCTGACAATCGGATTTCACTTCCTGAAAACCACATTGAGACCTTTTTGGGGCGTGGCTTAAGTGGTGATTTATATGGGAAAAAAGGACGAATCGGAGCCATCTGGGTGGGACCACTCGTATTGTATGAACCAATAGTCGCATTTCCCGATAATGAATTGGTCGATCAGTTAATAGGGAAAAACGATCGCAACGGAACCCTTGGCGCTGAGATTCTGAGAAGGTTTTACATTACAATGGACTATCCTGGCAAACGACTCATTTTACGGCCAAATGGAGATCTGAAAGATGAATTCAACTACAACATGAGCGGATTAGAGGTAACCAATCCAATGCCTGGCCTGCCAATCTTCCTGGTCAGCAATATCCGTAAGAATTCGCCAGCCTATTACGCCGGAATTCTTGAAAATGACCAGATTATTTCATTAAATAGTACAAGTAATAAAGCTTTAACCTTAAATGATATAAATTTGTTATTCCAAAGTCAGCAAGATAGAAGAATTAAAATGACCGTTCTTCGAAATGGAGAACAGGTAAAAACTGAATTTTTTCTGAAAAAAATGTTCTGAGGATGAAGCCAGCTTACGGATTATTTTTAATTGTTTTCCTTTTGTCGTTTAGGATTGCCCTCGGACAAAAGGAGAACAATTCCGTACTGGATAAGAAAATAAACCTCGAAGCACAAAATGAAACGATAGCTTCAATCCTGGAGAAAATTTCGTCGCAGGCACAAGTATTTTTCTCATACGATGCCGTACTGATTGAAGCAGAAAGAAGAACAGATATTTCAATCGCTGAAAAAACCATTAAGGAAACCCTCGACACTTTATTCAATGCCAAGTTCGCTTACAAAGTGCTTGGAGAACAAATCATTATTGGTATTCCGGAGGTAGAGGATGTAAAAAAAAATGAAGCTGATGTAGAGAAGGAAAAGCCAAAGATTATCGTTTTCAGGGGAAAAGTAATCGACAGTGAAGAAATGGACGCTTTACCCTATTCCAGTATTTTTGTTTTAAGGAAAAACATTGGCTCAGTTTCGAACAACGATGGTGAATTTGTACTGAAGATTTCGGAATCGATGAAGGAAGATACCATCATTATTTCTTGTTTGGGATACCGGCAGCAGTCGCAACCAATAAGCGAAATTATAGATAAGAATTACACCATTTCCCTGGAACCCTCTTCTGTTCAGCTTAAAGAAATTAAAGTAACAGTCATTAATTCGGAGGATATTATACGCAAAATACTTTCTAAAATTCCACTTAATTATTCTCACGATGTTGAGATCATGACTTCCTTTTACCGGGAAGTTTTGAAACAAGACAACACGTACATCGATGTGGCTGAAGCACTTATGGAAATTAGAAAAGCTTCGTATGACAATTCATTTGCTCAGGACAAGGTCAAGGTGATTAAAGGGCGTAAAAGTCTGAATGTTATGCCGTTTAAATTTGTTGATTTTAAGATACAAGGCGGGCCATATTACATTACAAAACTGGATGTAGTAAAAACCCTTGATTCATTTCTTGATCCTGAATTTTGGGAGTTTTACAAATTTTCTACGGAAGGAATTATTGAAGTTGATAATCGCGATACGTATGTCATTCATTTTAAACCGAAGGAGAAAGTTGATTATCCTTGCTATCAGGGTAAATTATATGTTGACATGTCTTCTTTTGCGTTGGTTAGGGTCGAATTCGGGCTTAGTCGTGCCGGACTAAAATTTGCGCACGAATCGCTCATCAAAAAGAAGCCCAAAGATTTTTACGTCAGGCCAACCAAAGTTGATTATAAAGTAAGCTATCGAAGAGCCAACAACAAATGGCACTTGAGTACGGCACAGGCTTCTATCAGTTTTAGGGTTAAGAGCAAAGAGGATAAGGTCAATTCGGTTTTTTACAGCGATTCAGAATTACTGATCACAGATTTTAAACCCGATGACGGAACGCAGTTCAAAAGGGATGAAATGTTTAATTCCAAAGATATATTTACTGAAATCGTTACCAATTTTGACGATGGTTTTTGGGGCGATAACAACATCATCAAACCATCAGAAGAACTAAGGAAATCTTTGCTGGATTATTCCATGAAAAACGACACATTATTTAATTCACATAAAACACACACTATCAACAATCAATAATATCAGACATATGAAATCATTAATCTTTTTGTTAGCGATGGTTTTGGCTGGAACAGTGCTTTCGGCACAGGATCAGGGGCCAATCCCTAAAATTAGTCTCCAGATTACCAACTATTTCAGCTTTTATCCTCGTGAGAATGTTTTTGTAATGACCGATAAAGTTCATTACAAACCAGGAGAGACAATTTGGTTTCGGGCTTTTACTGCCGAGCCAGATAAGCCGCAAGATTCTTATGAAATTAGTAAACTTAATCTTAGTCTGTTTGATAAAGCAGGGAAAGCAGTAGTGAAGGATGTTTTCAAACTAAGTAATGGTTCAACTGTGGGCGACTTGAAAATACCGGCAGATCTGGCTGGAGATAACTATTTTTTGGTTGCATATTCTCAGGAGCAGAGTTCACTGGAGCAGGTATCTACTACAAAGTTGAAAATTGATCCGGAATACAGTAACCAGTGGGTTGTTCAGGCAGCTGCGAAAGATAGCATTTCAATTTCCGGAAAAAAGAACGAATTATTGGTTGTTCTCCATGATGTTTTGGGCGTAGTTCAAAAAAACGAGCAGCTACGGTATCAAATAAAAAATGGCTCAGAAGTTATCGAAAAGGATAAACTCAAAACCGATGAGAATGGTAAAGTCACGATCCCTTTTACGATTCCGTCTAAAACCAATGGTGAACCATTTATTTGTGAATTATCTGATTACAAAGATGAATGGAAACATGAAGTATTTCTACCATCAAACCTCGATCCGGTTGTGATAAAGTTCTATCCTGAAGGTGGAAATCTAATCGCTGGAATACCTACCAGGATTGGATTCACGGCCTTTAACAAATGGGGAATTCCTGTTGATGTGGAAGGAACTGTTTTGAACCAGGAAGGCGGACATGTTACACCGGTTAAAACATTAACCAAAGGACTTGGACTTTTCTCTGTTATCAATCTCGGACAACAAAAGCTCAAACTTCTTCTTTCGGGAACAACCGGACAAAACCAATCGTTTGAACTTCCTGCGCCTGCCGCCGATGGGCTTGCTCTTTCGGTGATAAAAACCGATGGTGAATTTATTTATACCAACCTGATTTACCCTGACAAACAAAAGCACTCCGTGGCACTGACCATTACCCATGGAAATAATGTGTATTGGGCTGGCGACATGGAAATTAACGGAGTTGGAAGATTAAAAATTCCTGCCGATCAATTGCCTCAGGGTATTAACTTATTATCGGCATTTTCGAAAGAAGGAAACTTACTGGCCGAGCGTATTATTTACCGAGACAATAAGCAACAGCTTAAGATCGAGGTTCTGCCTGAAAAAGCTAACTTGCCAGCCAACGGAAAGATGACTGTAAAAGTTCGGCTGACCGACGAAAATAACCAACCAGTTTCAGGAAATGTTGCTGTATCGGTTGCCGACAAATTCCGCAGCAATCCAGACAAACCACAAATTGAGGAATATCTTCAGATTGAGTCAGAAGTCGAAACTCCATTTTCCCTATTTCCTGAAGCATTTAAAGACAAAATCAATAATGCGGCGCTACTGGATGTATTTCTTATTGCAAATCGGTTAAAAGGTTTCGATTGGGTTAAAATCAGGCAGTTTAAGCCCGAAAATGCTTCTTATATTAATACGGCAAACTTCAGAATATCAGGGGTTGTTACTGATAAAAACGGACTTAAAATTAATAAAGCGAAAGTGAGTTTAGTGAATAATAAAAACATGCAATTGCACACTACCACGACCAATTCTGAAGGTATCTTTTCTTTTCCGAATTTGTATATGAGCAATGTCGACGATTTTTCGACTAAAGCTACTGATTCTGAAGGGAAACGTGAGTTGAAGGTAAATCTGATCAAGAATCTTGAAGGTCAGATTTCGGTTTACATTGCGGATAATATGCAGAAATACAGCCTGATAAACTCAGAAACAATAGCCAATAAATCCTATTTCACTAACAACGAGGATTTGTTTCCAAAGGCTCCAAAAGTGTTGAAAGTCAACACACAAGGTTTAGATAATCAACGCAAGCTGTTAAGCTCTGCAACTAGTCTTATGGACGTCATAAAAACAATAAAGCCATATAAGATTGTGAATAATCAGATCGTATTTTTTGGATCCGAGAATTCGCTCAATTATCAGGGAGGGGCTTTAATTGTTTTAGACGGGCAACAAATGGGCACTGATATTGGAGTCATTCAAAACCTTTCGCCTTCGGAAATTGATCACATCAATGTTTCGACCAACCCAATGGATATTCAAAAATATACCGGGTTAAATTCAGTTGGAGTGATTGAAATATTTCAGAAGAAAGCACAAGCTACGGAAATTAAAACTCCAAATGAAGCTACTGAAAAACGCGATGGTGAGTTCCGCATTGCAAATGCATTTTCGACCGACCCTGTAAATCCGAAGCGCGATAACAGGACTACTTTGCTTTGGATTCCGGATCAGAATGTAGATCAAACCGGCCAGTTTGAATTTGAAGTTACGACAGGAAAAGTGATCTCCGATTTTGTGATTGAAGTGCAGGGAACAACCCCGGATGGCCGCGTTGGCTCTGGAAAAACTAATTTTTCGGTAACAAAATAAACTGGAATATTTAAAAAAGAAAGAGTTCATAAGTCATTTTGTCACTTATGAACTCTTTTCATTTTTTCTATCCTCAAAACTATTTGCCAACCAATGGTCTGAGCGATCTTACAAAATCAATATCAAGTGATTCCTCAAAACGATAAAGCGCATAGCTGATACCGTTGTTTTTCAATGCTGCATCACTATTTTGTTTCAGGTATGACTTATTGCCAACCATTCGGAAGTAGATAAACTGAATATCAGATTTTGGCCTGTTTTTATCCCAATAGGCAGGATTTACTTTCATAATGAATGGGAATCCCTCTTTGGTACCAATCTTTGAAATCATCCCACTAAAAGTTGCCGGCTTGTTCCAATCTTCTTTAGGTATAGCCTCCCATTCCGCATTCAGATATTCCAGCATCATATCTCTCTGAATTTGATCTGTGATTTTCCTATTCTCAGCAAATACTACATCAAAAGCTTCTTTTACAGTAACAGGTACCCAATAATCCGGACGATCGGGATTGTATACCACGTAACACTCGCCATCGTAAACATCAATTCCAGGCTCAATGGTTTCTTTCTTTTCAGGAACGGTAAAAAAGTCGGGATTTCGCGAAAACCTATCGGAATAAAATCCATGCCCGATTGGCACCAATTTATTGATGATCAACGACCATTCAGGAGGTTCTATCAAATTACGAACAGCTTTTCCGTCTTTCAGCCTGTACCACGAAGCAAATTCAAAACTGATTCGGGAAGGTACTCCGAAGGCCCCATCATCCTTTCAATTAACGGCATTGTAAATTCTGGCTCTGCCATCAAAACCCTTCGGTTCACTCAATACGGGATTTTTTCGTATGACACCGACCAATTCATTGATTTTCTGAAGATTGGTGGTCATTTCAGCTTTGGCGAAACCGCAATCAGCCATCGCATAATCTATCCGGTTGAGGATTTCGAAAGTGCCCGGATGGTCAAGAATAAGCGGGAGTTCCTGAGCAAAAGAACCAGTTGTTATTTCCAAAAACAAAATCACTAGTGCAATGTGCTTCTTCATAGTTTATTTCTTTTGGATTCATAAACTCATTTCATCGAGGTATTAAAGTGCTGTTATTCTTTCAAAAATCTGATCGGTTTGCTCAAATAATTTTGCACGATCAGCCTCTGATCTTTTTACCATGTGCCAGAATTTCCAGCTAAATTTTTTACTGAGTTACTTTACCTCGATCAGTTCGGTGCGCGATTGCAATTTCCCGTTTCTGTCGTAATTTTCTGATTTAACGATACCTATTCCTTTTGCATACCAATCGGTATTTTTCGAATTTACTTTTATACCCATCACGGTTGAGTTTACCTCGCTCGAAAATTTGTACCCTTTGAAGGTCCCGGCAGCAACTGTAATATCTTCAATGGCTTCAACTTTGCGGTTAGTAACATTGGCTGACATTTTCATATTGACGAACCCTATTTTCATTGCCATTTCAACACTGGCATCGGGAAGTACATCGCCGGGATTTGGATTCGACGGTACTTCCAGATTATTTCCGGTGATTTCAATTTCGGCAGGAATCGAACCATCCTGTTGAAAGGCAGCCTTATTGATAAAATTGCTCATGTCGAAATAGAGTTTATCGCCTTTTTGCTGAATCGTAATTTCTTCTTTGAAGACAAGCTTGTCTTTCGGATCAATCGATTCGACCTGATATGTGATGTCCATGTCGCTACCTCTAATACTCAATTGCGTGATAGTATATTTTACTGTGCTCGACAATTTGTCTTTTTTGTCGAATGATTGGTATGTCAGAACAGTACCTTCCTTCGTCGGGAAAAAGATTTCCTGAGCATTTAAACCCAATGCAATAATGACAAATAATGTGAATAGAATTAATTTTTTCATTTTGATTTGTTTAGTATTTGCTTGAAAATTATAATTTTATAAATTCCACTCTTCGGTTAAGTGCTTTATTTACTGGAGTATCATTTGGGGCAACGGATTGACTTTCTCCCATTCCGTCGGTCACTAAGCGGTCGGCATTCACACCAAATGTTTTTGCCAATTCTGCTTTTACCGATGCAGCACGGCGTTTCGAAAGATCCATGTTTGCTGTATCCTGACCATCAGAATCGGTATGACCGACGATTTTCACTTTTACATCCGGAACTTCATTCAGGATTTTGGCAATGTCGTTTAGGGTGCCATAAGATTCTGGTTTTACCACGTCTTTGTTTACATCGAAATAAATGCCGTAAGTAATCAGTTTTCCTTCAGTCAACAGCTTGTTCCGGGTATCGGGCGATGCAGTTGTAATTTTAATGTTGCTAACATACGAAGCGCTCGAAGCTCCACGGTATAGCATGAATCCAAATCGGGTAAACTTACTGTCGTCATAAAGGTTGGTGGGCATATCCAGTACTTTTTCGCCTTTATGATAGATACGTACACGTCGGTTTTGAACCCAGATAATTACATGATTTACCTTCTCCTCTTCAACGGGGTTTAAAGTTGAATTTCCACTAATTCTTGGACTGCTGGCCTTTATCCCATGAGATTCCCATCCTGTTTTTGCAATATTGATTACCAGTCCGGTTTTACAGGCATAAGGATCACTCATTTCCTTAAAACCATTTTCACCATACATGGCAACGCCAACAGCATAGCGTGGGGCTCCTTTTTTAGGAACTACATCAAATTCAACTATAAAATTCTTAGGGAATTCAATTTCTTTTAAAAACCACCAGTTGCCTTCAGTCGCATTCAGATTGAGCCAGTTGCCTGGCGCGACATTCAGGGTATTGACCTCTCCTGATTTGTTGGTCGTCCAAAGTGCCGGGAAATCGCCAATAGCATCCTGGCTGAAATCTTCATACAAAAGAACTTTGTCACCCGGGACGAAATCATAATTTGAAAATGCTTTCAATGATTGTTTTGAGTCTTGAGCCGACTCTTCGGTCTGATCAGTGGAAGTACTATCCTGCCCCTCCTGATTTTTCTTTTTAAAAACATCCTTTACCCCATCTTCAACAGCATCCAGTCCTTTGTTGATGCCTTGATTGGTTCGTTGGTTGGCCCTGTTTTTAGTGGCATTCTTCAATTTATCTTTTAAATTGATTTGAGCATCGACACTAAAAATTCCAAAACAGAAAATAAGAACGAATAAAAATTTTAAAGTTTTCATACTATTGATTTTATGGTTTTTATGATGTCAATTCTTAATACTGAACCAAACTCACAATCACCCACATCAAAATCCCTCTGTATCTGTCTTTTTAAATTTTCCTATTAAAGTTACTGAACTTTAAGTTTTATTTTCTTTCTCCTGTAATATATTTTTAGAGTAGGTTGAAAAATTTGATGTACAATTCGGAATTCATTTTGGGATTACTTAAGCCACATCAACCGGAATGATTGTTGGTTAAAATAATTTTTATAGTCTTTACACAACCACAAAAACCTACTCCTTAAATTAATGGACAAAGCACTTCAGTACGGTTATGCATTGTGGTTTTGAAGGCAAGAAAGCTAGAATGAAAAGCCTACTTGTTAAATGATTTCAGACCTGAATTTTCGGACAAACAAAATCAATTTATGATATTTGTTCTATTTCACAGGGCCGTTCAAATACTTTCCGGAGATAAACCGGATGGGGTACCAGGCGGCCAAAAAGCCAATGCCGGTTACTAAAAGGAAAATGACCAAAAGATCGACTGGTCTGATTTGGACGGGGTATGCTGAAAATATAAACGATCCATCATTGCCAGGGATTTTGAGTATTTCGAACTCAATCTGAACCAAGCAGATCACGACGCCTAGAATTAATCCAAAAGCAGCTCCGGCCAGCGAAATCATCCAACCTTCGAACAGGAAAATGGTTTTGATTAGTTTCTGGTTGGCTCCCATGCTTTGAAGGATGGCAATGTCGGCCTTTTTGTCGATGATAAGCATCGACAGCGATCCCAGAATATTGAACGAGGCAATGACTAAAATAAAGGCCAAAATGAAGAAAATAGCCCATTTTTCGGATTGCATCACCCGGTAAAAAAGTTCGTGTTGTTCGAACTGAGTTTTAACAGTAAACTGGTTGCCCAGAATACGTGTAATTTCTTCTTTGACAACATCTTCAGAAGTACCTTCGGTTAACCCAACCTCAACGGCGCTTACACGATCCTCCATTTGAAACAATTCCTGCGCAAAGCTGATAGGTACCAACACATATTTAGAATCAATTTCCTGCTGGTTTTGAAATATTCCGGAGGCATAAATGGTATTGTGGGTAAACGTATTTTCTAGGGTTGGACGTCCTTTGGTGCCTTTTTTTAGGGTGTAAATGTGTATGGGATCGGTAAAGCTGAGACCAACCGAAAGGTAATAGGCAACTCCTTGTCCGACTAAAGCATACGGAACCTGATTAGCTTCGAGCAGAAACCGGCCACTGGTAATGCTGCTGGTATCGAGCCGTGAAATTTCGTTGTAATTGGTTGGTACTCCTTTAATCGTCGCAAAGTACTGTCGGTTGCCATACATTAAAAAAGCATCTTCTTCAACAACCGGAGTAACTGTTGAAACACCTGTTATTTGCTTGATTGATTCGATATTGATGCTATTCAATTCGAATGATTTGCCTTTAACCGTATTGGTAATTTTTATATCCGGATCGAAGGTTGAAAAAAGTGATTTGATTGAAAAATCGAGCCCATTGAAAACAGATAAAATAACCACCAGCGCAAAAGTGCCAACAGTAACCCCGGCAACCGAAACTCCGGAAATAATGTTGATCACGTTGACTGATTTTTTTGAAATCAGGTAGCGACGGGCGATATAAAAGGCTGTTTTCAAGGATTAATGGTTAATGCTTAATTGTTGATGATATTTCAGGTGACTAAAATAATTTATAATTCAACATTCAAAATTTTCCTATTTCCAGGCTTTTACAATCAAACCGGTTCCGCTTTTGTGCTTCATGCCGAGGTCGAAAAAATTCAGGATCAGGGCAAAAGGATAAACGATGAGGTAATAAAATGGCAGAATCACAAAGAAAAGTTTGCTTGCTCCCAACATCAGAATTGGGTATTTCATCGATAGTTTCCACGATATTTTTCCAGGATTACCGTACGAGTAGCGGGCTTCAATTCTCGAAAATCCAACCGATTTCAGTTTGGTTTCTATGTCTTTGATATTGTATCCGTCGCGAACGTGTTCGTCAATAAAACCGTGAACGCCTTCTTCATGATCGTGGTCGTGCGAGTCGGAGCCACCTTGGTCTGAAGGTGTCGAAATCAATAGCATTCCGCCTTTTTTCATCGAAGCATAAAAATTCCGGAAAACCTGCACATCTTCCTCAATGTGTTCCATCACATCCACCGAAAGTATCAGGTCGTATTTGTCCGGTTCCTGAAATTGAGTCAGATCGGCCAGTTCAAACTTAACTCTGGAAGACAAATTGGCCTTCTGCATAAATTGGTTGCAATCTTCAATCTGCTCTGGTTTAATGTCGACAGCTTTAATTTCAGCTTTCGGAAACCAGCGTGCCATCCGGTATGTATATTGCCCGAAACCCGATCCGGCATCCAGGATGGTTTTCACTTCCGGAGTTGTACGGGTGCGTTTACGAAGTTCTTTACGAATGTGCCACGCCCTGAGAAGAAGTAAGTCAAGCAACTGATAAAACAGCTTCCGCAAAAGCGGAGTCTGGTTAAATACTTTTCCCAGCGAGCGTTTAATCGGATCGTATTGCATTTATTAGTCTTGAGTGTTAGAATATTAGAGTCTTGAATTTTCGAGTGCAGAACTGTTTTCACTCAAGATTCAAGATTTGAAATTCAAGATTATTCCTTGAGCAGTCGGTCAATGTTATCGATGTAATCGAGGCTGTCGTCAATATGGAAATCGAGTTGAGGCACAATCCGGAGCTGTTTGCCTACTTTCAGGCCAAGCAAACCCCTGATTCTGGAAGTGTGTTTTTTAATTTCAACCAGTACTTCGGCGCCTTTTTCTGACGGGAATATACTGAGATAAACCCTCGCGATTGACAGATCGGGCGAAATCCGGACATTGGTTACACTGAGCAATATGCCGTGAAACAGGTCTTTTCCTTCTTTTTGCAGTATGTCGGCCATGTCCTTTTGGATCAGGCGCGATATTTTATTTTGACGAGTCGTTTCCATCGTATTTGTTTTTAATCGTTAAGGGCTCAAAGGTAGTTAAGTATTTACCATTAAACAATTGACAATTTACAAATTCAAAACGAATCGAAATCGTATTGCTGCCAAGTGGATCGTTTATTTTCTTTAAGTTCGCACCCTGAATATACCTTTGCCTTTTTACTTTATACTTTTACTTTGATTTTTGATTACAGCCTTTGGGGACTTTTTCTGGCTAGTTTTCTGGCCGCAACGGTTGTGCCTTTTAGTTCGGAAGTTGTGCTTACAGCAGTTTTGGCCAATGGAACCGATATTTACTCAGCTGTGGTTATTGCGTCTTTGGGCAACTGGGTCGGTGGTATGAGTAGTTTTGCCCTTGGATACATGGGGAAATGGGAATGGATCGAAAAATATCTTCGGGTTAAACGTGCAACAATTGAAAAATGGCACGATCGTTTGTATAAAAGCGGTGCCTTCTTTGCATTCCTGACTTGGCTACCAGGAGTTGGGGATATTTTTGCAATCGGACTTGGTGTTCTTCGATCTAATATTTGGATTGTTGCCATTACAATGCTTGCCGGAAAGTTTGTCCGATATGTTGTTTGGGCCTGGCTGAGTGGCCTGGTATTCTAAACAAAATCAAAATAAGATTAAAATATTTGACCTTCCAATTCGTCAACAAAAAAAGGACGGTATTAAAAATTGAGCTTTCGTGCTGAAAGGCAGGGCGCTTTTATTCATCTTTTACCGCTTCAAATCAGTCATTCACCTATTAATTTTACATGATCATCTACCTT
This sequence comes from Bacteroidota bacterium, assembly GCA_023251455.1. Taxonomy (GTDB): domain Bacteria; phylum Bacteroidota; class Bacteroidia; order Bacteroidales; family Prolixibacteraceae; genus Aquipluma. The sequence goes on along the minus strand of JAHEYT010000042.1, from coordinate 29,913 downwards.
GATAGCCATTTTTCCAGAGGAATTCAGGAATTTTGGCGCGAAAGGTTAATAAACTGTTTACATTCTGGAAACGTTTCCTGTCAAAAATGTTTCCTTCCTTTGTCCTGAAATTAATAGTAAACTCAAAATGCAGGAAGAATTGAATTTTGATGATCCTAAGTTGCTGGCGATTCTGGATAGAACAATAGAATTGTTTGCTGAATTCGGGATCAGAAATTTGAATATGGACGACATTAGCCGAAGTCTGGGGATTTCGAAAAAAACCCTTTATCAATCAGTGAAAAGCAAGGAAGATTTAATCGAAAAGCTTTTTTATTATGATGATATGAAGTGGGAAAAGAAAATGTCAAAAATTAAATTTGAAGAATTAAATGCAATAGAGGGATTGATACAGGTTAGCCTGATGGTTTTTGAAGAAATGGGAAAATTAGATTCGAAAATAAAGTTTGAATTACAGAAGTACTATGAACCAATTTTCAATCAATTTATGTCCAGAAAACAGCACCAGATTTTTAACCAGATTAGTCAAAATTTACAGCAAGGCATTGCTGAAGGATTGTATCGCAGCGATGTAAATATAGAATTGGTTGCGGGTTTGTATGTGAGAAACCTGGTTGAGATGCACAAAAAAGATTATTGTTTTGTCGAAAACATCACTTTCGATCAGGTTTTTGAGGTCATGTTCGAAAATCATATCCGCGCCATCTCTTCACCCCAAGGTACTTCCTATTTTGAAAAGCGTAAATCAGAAATTGTAAATCTGAATAAAAAAAATTAATAACCTATAAATAGTTCAAAACATGTTTAGAAAACAGAAACAGATTCTCCTGCTGGCAGTGATGTTCCTTTTGGGAACATTTGTTGTTGAAGCGCAGGAACCCGTTAAGCTATCGCTTCAGGATGCGGTAAAATTAGCCATGCAAAACAACACAAACATCCTCAATTCTGATCTTGATCTGAAAATTGCACAAAAGAAAGTATGGGAAACCGTTGCTTCGGGGCTTCCACAAATCACTGCTAAGGGCACTTATCAACACGTTTTTAAAGTTCCAACAATGAGTTTTGGTGGTAAAACGGTCTTGTCGAATACTGAGGTTCCATGGGATCCAACTACCATGAGTGGAACAATGAGTTCACTTAAACTTTTGAGTGGAGAAAGTATCTACTTAAACAGCGAAGCTGGCACTCCAATCGAACTTGGTCTTAAAAACAATACCACATTCGATTTCACACTATCACAATTAATTTTTAGCGGGTCGTACATTGTTGGTTTACAGGCAACCAAGGTCTACTATGGACTGACAAAGCAAAATGCAGAGAAATCAAAACTTGATGTGATCGAGACTGTTACAAATACTTATAACATGATTCAGTTGGCTGAAGAAAGCCGTAAAATTCTGGAAATGAACCTAGAAAACATCAATAAAACTTTGTACGAAATTACAGAAATGAACAAACAAGGGTTCCTCGAAAAAACAGATGTCGACCAACTTGAATTAACCGGGAATACGGTTCGTAATGCGATGAATCAGATTGACAGTAATTTAGATATGGCTTACCGTTTGCTAAAAATTCAATTGGGAATGGAAGATGCCTCGAAAATTGAATTAAGCGATCCATTAGAATCGGGCGAAGCACTTACTGCATCGAGCGTACAATTGTTTGCCGAATCATTCAATATTGGTCAAAATATTGATTATCAACTTATACAAACATCAGAAAAAGCTGCTAAATTGGAATTAGATTTGGCCAAGGCAAGTTATTTGCCAACCATTTCAGGTTTTTACAATCATACCGAAAAGCTGAAAGCTCCGGCATTCGATTTTGCACCTAAAGATTTGGTTGGTGTAAATTTGAGTATGCCAATCTTTAGCAGCGGACAACGCTCGTCGATTGTGTCTCAAAAGAAAATGGCACTCGAGAAAGCTAAAAATACACGTAAATTTGTATCAAGCAGTCTGGCAATGCAATCTACTCAGTATCAGAACGACTTGAAACTGAAACTTGAAAAATATCAAAATCAGAAAAAAAGCAAGGAATTATCTGACGACATTTATCAGCGCACCCTCGAAAAATACAAACAAGGGATGGCATCAAGCATGGATCTGATGACCAGTCAAAACCAATATCTGACCAATCTGACCAATTATTATCAGTGTATTTACGATTTGCAGGGATCCAGGTCAAAATTGGAAAAACTGTTCAACATCAATGCGAATGCTGAAATCAAGTAGAAATTTATAAAACAACAAATACGAAAGACAATGAAAAAAATTATTTACTATTCTGCGCTCATCGCGTTTTTGGTATCGTGTAGCCAGAATACCGACAAAAAAGTACAGCTCGAAAAGCTGAAAACACAACACGATGAATTAGCTACTCAAATAGCCAAGCTTGAAGCAGAAATTAATCCGGAAGGTTCAAAAGCAGAACAGAAAGCAATCACGGTTAAAGTGACTCCTTCAGTAGAATGCGTTTTTAATCACTATATTGATGTTCAGGGAATAGTTGACGGCGATCAGAACATTGCTGTGAGCCCTCAGATGGCTGGCATTGTAACTGCCGTTTATGTGAAAGAAGGTTCTCCGGTTAAAAAAGGACAGGTGATGGTCGATCTGGATGCCCAGGTATTGAAACAGTCGCTCGAAGAAGTGAATACACAGCTTTCTTTGGCCACCAGCATTTTCGAAAAACAGAGTGCGCTCTGGGACAAGAAAATTGGCAGCGAAGTGCAGTTTTTACAGGCAAAGAACACCAAGGAATCGCTCGAACAGCGAGTAAATACGATGAAAGAGCAATTGAAACTTGCCCGTATTGTTTCGCCAATCAGCGGTACTGTCGAAAGCGTTCCGCTCCGTGTTGGACAAATGGCCTCACCCGGAATGCCAACTTCGACCATCCGTGTGATTAACATGAATGTTGCAAAAATTTCAGCAGAGGTTGCCGAAACTTATGCTGGTAGCATTAAAGACGGAAACGAAGCCATTGCAAGTTTTCCTGATGTTGGCAAAGAAATTGAAACGAAGTTGAACTTCACCAGCCGGTATATCGATCCAACGAACCGCACCTTCAAAGTCGAATGTAAAATTTCTTCCAAAGAGGTAGAACTGCGTGCCAATATGATTGCTTACATCAAAATTAAAGATTACTCCAACGAAAAGGCATTCTGTTTGCCAGTAAACTATGTGCAAAATAATCAGGAAGGTAAATATGTTTGTATAGCCAAACAAAACGGAAATGAATGGATTGCCGAACGGAGAGTGATTAAAACAGGGATGGATTACAATGGAGTTATTGAAGTTCTTGAAGGAATTTCAGCAGGCGAAAACATCATTACTTCAGGGTTTCAGAACCTGAACGGTGGCGAAAAAGTAGTTTTCTAATTAGCAAAATGACCAATTATGTCGAAAGAAAATAAGTTTAAAGAATTTTTTGCAACGAGCTGGGCGATCGACAACAGGACAAGTGTTTATGTACTTGCTTTCCTGATTTCGATACTCGGTATGATGAATTACTACTTTATTCCGAAGGAACAATTTCCACAGGTTGTAATTCCATACATCATTGTAAGCACACCATACCCGGGCACTTCGCCCGAGGATATTGAAAACCTGGTTACCCGTCCGATTGAAAAACAATTGAAGTCGATCGCGGATGTGAAAAATGTGACTAGTAATTCAGTTCCCGATTTCTCTTCAATTATCGTTGAATTTGACCCTAGTTTGTCAATCGAAACGGCCAAACAGCGCGTTCGCGATGCTGTTGACAAATCGAAGAGCGATCTTCCGACTGACTTGCCTGCTGATCCTTCGATTATGGATGTCGATATTTCGGCAATGCCGGTAATGTACCTCAACATCTCTGGAAATTATGACCTGAATAAGTTGAAACACTATGCCGAAATTGCTCAGGACAAAATTGAAGGACTAAAAGAAATTACCCGGGTTGAAATTGTGGGTGCGTTAGACCGCGAAATACAGATCAATGCCGATATTTTCAAGATGCAGGCCACAAAGGTAACTTTCAGCAACATCGAACAGGCTGTTTCCATGGAGAACATGACCATTTCGGGTGGTACGTTGGTTAACAACGGTGTTCGTAATACAGTCAGGATTAAAGGGCAGTTTACCGATGTGCAGACGATTAAAGATATTGTTGTTCATTCGTCAAGCGGAGCTTTCGTTAAATTGAGCGATATTGCCGAGGTAAAGGATAGTTTTAAAGATCAGGAAAGTTTTGCCCGTCTGGACGGAAAGAATGTAATTACCCTGAATGTGATCAAAAAGAACGGAGCAAACCTGTTGGATGCTTCGGATCAGATTGTAGAAATTGTTGCAGACCTGAAGGAACGTGAATTCCCTAAGGGCATGGACATTACCATTACTGGCGACCAAAGTCTTCAGACCCGTAATACACTGGAAGAACTGAACAATACCATCATTATTGGTTTCATCCTGGTAACCATTGTTCTGATGTTCTTTATGGGATTCACCAATGCATTCTTTGTTGGATTGTCGGTTCCATTATCCATGTTCGTGGCCTACCTGATTATTCCGGGACTTGGCTTTACCATGAATATGATGGTCATGTTTGCTTTTATCTTTGCACTGGGGATTGTAGTTGACGATGCCATCGTGGTGATCGAGAATACACACCGTCTCCATAAGTTTAATCCCGATATAAACATAGCGGCCAAGAAAGCGGCTGGCGAGGTTTTCCTGCCAATCTTGTCAGGAACATTAACCACATTGGCACCATTCTTCCCGTTGGCATTCTGGCCCGGAATCGTGGGGCAATTCATGCACTATCTGCCTGTTACGTTGATTATTACACTGTTTGCGTCACTTTTTGTCGCCTACGTGTTCAACCCGGTATTTGCTGTTTCATTTATGAAACACGAATACGATCAGGAATTTCAGAAAGGAAGCGGTTGGAGAAAGCTTAGAACCATCATGATTGTTATGCTTGCTTTTGCTGTAGTATTCTATGCCACTAAAGTTTATGGTTTCGCCAACTTCCTGGTATTTGGTGTATTAATGATCCTGTTTTTCCATTTTATACTGAAAAAAATGATCATCGGCTTTCAGGAAAAAACCTGGCCATGGATCATGGGTATCTATGAAAAGCAGCTTAGTATGATCCTGAAGGGTGCACGTCCAATCTATATTTTGGGCGGAATGATTGCGCTTTTCTTTGTGACCATCTTCCTTACAATGATTGTAAAACCTACCGTATTATTTTTTCCGGATAGCGACCCAAATAATATTTACGTGTACGTAAAAATGCCGGGAGGAACAGATCAGAATGTAACTGACAGTATAACCAGTATTGCCGAGCAACGCGTTTACAAAGTAATAGGTAAAAACAATGCTGATGTTGAATCTATTATTTCGAACGTAACCATTGGCGCCGAAGAACAAGGATTTGTCTCTGGAACAGGAACCCCTTTTAATCGGGGAAAAGTTTCAATTAATTTTATTGAACACAAATTACGGACTACAGGAGTTTCAACCACTGAATATCTGGAAATTCTTCGCAGAGAGGTTAAAGATATTCCGGGAGCTGAAATTTCGGTCGACAAAGACGCTAATGGCCCACCTACCGGAAAACCAATCAATATAGAGATTACCAGCGAAAATCTGGAAAACTTGGTTACTGATGCTTTTGCTTTCAGAGATTATCTCAAATCAATGAATATTCCGGGAGTTGAAGAATTGAAAGCCGATTTCGAAATGAATTCTCCTGAAATCATTGTTCAGATTGACCGTGACCGGGCTCAGCGTTTGGGTATTTCGACCGGGCAAATTGGATTGGAAATTCGTACTGCGCTTTATGGGAAAGAAATTTCGAAACTGAAACAGGAAGAGGATGAATATCCGATCATGCTTCGGTACGAAAAAGTTACCCGCGATAACATTGATGCTTTGGTAAACCTGATGATAACCTACCGGGATATGAATTCCGGGATGTTACGCAGTGTGCCATTGTCAACCGTTGCTAAAATCGATTATACATCGTCTTATGCCGGAATCAAACGACTCGACCAGAAACGTGTTATAACAGTATATTCAAATGTACTTTCGGGTTATTCGGCCAACGATATTGTACCAATCATCAAACGTGAGGCGCTGAAATTTTCAATGCACGAAGGTACGAATATCAAGCTAACCGGTGAACAAGACGATCAGGCAGAAACGGTTGCGTTCCTTTTGAAAGCAATGATCATAGCCATTGGCGCAATCTTCTTTATCCTGATTACTCAGTTTGGTTCGGTCAGTAAATCGCTGATTATTCTGAGTGAGGTTATTTTCAGTATCATCGGTGTACTGCTTGGCGTAATGCTCTTCCAAATGGATCTCGTGATCATGATGACCGGACTTGGAGTTGTTGCATTGGGAGGTATTGTCGTCCGAAATGGAATCCTGATCGTGGAATTTATTGATACGAAAATTGCGGAAGGGATGCCAACACGCCGTGCGATTATTGAAGGTGGGAAAACCCGTATGACACCGGTAATCTTAACCGCAACAGCAACTATGCTTGGGTTGGTTCCATTGGCAGTTGGTCTGAACATCAATTTTGCCACCATGTTTACCGAATTGAATCCACATATCTATTTTGGCGGCGACAATGTGGCATTTTGGGGACCATTGGCCTGGTCAATCATCTTCGGATTGAGCTTTGCCACATTCCTAACCCTGATGTTTGTTCCGGCTTTGTACGAGTTGGATTACACCATCAAACTGAAAATGAAAAAGCGCAAAAATCTCAAGAGGATTAAAGAACTCAATAAGTAATAGTTTTGGATAAATAATTAGTTTAGGGGCTGACTCGTTTAGAGTTCAGCCCCTATTTTTTTTATTTCAATTTAGGCCGGTACAAACCTTCGTGAGTTTCCTTAATCAGCTCAATAAGCGGAATATCCGATGGACATCGCGATAAATCAACCCTTTTCAGATTTTCTTCAGTGGGGAAATTGCCCGGAAACCAGTGGTCTTTTTCCTGAAACATGTTGTAGCGGTATAGTCCGAAGTCTTTCATGTCATAGCATTTCCAGAGTGTCCTGAACCTCAGTATTTCCGGGATATTCAATCCTGAAGGATCATTCTCCATAACGCAGGCATCAAAATCGGAATAAGGATCGAGTAGTTTTTGTTCGTCAAGTACTTTTTTGATTTGGGCATCTTCCGGAGAAAAAGGTGCCGGAGCCGGGAAAATACCATTGAGGTGCTCAAACTGTGCCGTTACAGGTAATCCGAAAGTCAGGGTATGAATGGCTGAATGGCTCAGGCAGAATCTGGCATTAAACTGAATGGGGTGGAGGGGTGCCGTTAATTCAGCCAGCTTTTGCGAGGGTCGGAAAAGTTGCCCGCCTTTATCGTTTGGCGAAATAATAAACACGCCCATGTCTTTCGCTTCAGCCAGATCAATCGCTGCTTTATTTCGCTGAAAAAAGTAGTAATAATGCAGATTAACAAAGTCGAATAAGTCGGTTTCGATGGCTTTAAGGATTATGTCAAGTGGGGCATGAGTGCTAAAACCAATAGAACCGATGATACCTTCTTCTTTCATCTTTAACAACTCTTCAACGGGCCCGCCTTTGGCACAAGCGGTTTCCAACAGACCCATGGTATTTATGCCGTGCCAGGCATAAAAATCGAAATAGTCTGTCTTCAAAGCCTTCAACTGACTGGCAACCAATTTGCGGGTGTCTCCGGCCGTTTTCGGATTTCCTTTGGTCATCAAAAAATACGAATCGCGTTTCAGTTGGAGCTCATCGTTCAAAACGCGGCCGTAAACATGCTCGCTTTTGCCATATCCATGCGCGGTTTCGATTAAGTTGATTCCTTGTGCCAAGGCTTTTTTAACGGTGTCGATGCACTGATCGAGCGTATCCTGAGGTATTTCATCGCGTGGTTCGGCTGATGCATGTTTGTATCTCATGCCTCCTAATGTTATCACGCTCACCATTTTATTGGTTTTCCCGAAGCGGCGATATTCCATCTTTGGCCGATAAATCGTAAAGTTTTTAAAATCCATATCCTGTTTTGAAAATAGTCGGTGAAAATAATCATTCTAAAACAGAAAACGGAATGGTATGTTTAGAGCGGTTTAGTATTATCTCTTCAAAAATGCTTCGGCAATAATCAAATCAGTAGGAGTTGTTATTTTAATGTTTTCGCGGTTTCCTTCTACCATGTTAATACTGAATCCAGCCTTTTCTGCCACCGAGGCATCATCAGTAAATGCCGCATCGAAGTCCTGTTTAAAAGCTTCCAGAATTTGGTCGCTTCGGAAAGTTTGAGGGGTTTGAACACTGAAATATTGGCTTCGGTCAACTGAAATATTCTGCTCGCCTTCCAATTTTCGTAGCGATTCGGTTACGGGGAGGACTGGAATAGCATTCCCGCTTTTCAGAGCTGTTTCGAGACATCTGCCCAGCGTTTCCTGGCTCACCAGGGGCCTGACCCCATCGTGAATAAAAATGACTCCTTCGCCATCAATTCGCGAAAGTCCGTTTTGTACCGAATGAAAACGGGTTTTACCTCCTGAAACAACCTGATGTACCAGTGAAAATGAATGCTTCAGGCATAATCCTTTCCAAAACAGCTGTTGATCTTCAGGAAGAACAACAATGATTTTGCTTTCCGGGTCAAAGTCGTGAAAAACCTGGATGGTATGCATCAAAACAGGTTTTCTGCACAGCTCCAGAAACTGTTTCGGAATTTCGGTTCCCATCCGGCTTCCTGATCCGCCAGCAACTATAATGACAAATTTTTTCATAGTCTCAAAATTCAAAGCAAAAGTACAATTTCAGGGCAAAAAGTAAGTTCCAAATCGATTAGAAGTTCAGGACTAAAGGCAGACCATCATCAGTATTTAATCCTGAACTTCACTACAAAATATGTCCTTGTTAAAAACTGGGGAACCCAGTATTTACCTGCTTTGGTGCATCATTTTTAACGTACTCAAACCAGTCAAAATCGGAACTTGAAGCAGAGGGTTTTCCATTTCCTGTTGCATAAAGCCCCACATATAATCCGGTGAATCCACCAGCAGTTTCCGAACTGAGGTACTTTGAAGGTACTTTCTGTATTTCTTTGAATGTGTCGTTGCCTTGTGCATATCCAAAGCTAAATGAAGTGCGTTCGCCCTTTACCATCAGTTTTACAGGGCCTGGTTTTAGCGAAATTTCTTGTGAATCGTGTACAACATTTCCGAAACGAAGCCTGCAAACCAGCACTCGTTTACCCTTCGATTGCTTTACCAGCAAATCGAAATGAGCGCCATTGTTTAATAAGGTGATTCCAGCTTCTTCATTTTGTTTCTGTGGGTTGAATTCCATCAATGACGAAGCTGTGAAATTCATATCCTGAACTCTTCGTCCAACAAAAGTTGGTGATTTTCGGTTCTCAATGGTCTGTTCAGAACCGGTTAATCTCAGAAAACCCTTGCGAGAAGTCAAAGAATAATTACCAGTTACCGGATATCTCAAGAAGTTCCATTCCAAACCCAGTTTCTCGGAATCAAAATCAATTTTCGCAGGTTTTGCTGCAAATGGTTTTAATGGAAGGGTAGGGCATGTCATATCAACGGTGGCAGTTCCGTTTCCATTCACAACCGGCCATCCGTTTTTAGGCCAGCTTACCGGTGCCAGGCAGGTTTCGCGTCCGAGAATGTGGTGCGTTCCGTCACCGGTTGAGCGGTAGCCATGAAAAACAATCCACCACGAACCATCGTGTGCATTGATTATATCGGCATGTCCCACGCCCTGAATTGGGTTTCCCTGTCCGACAGCATTAGCGTGTGCAAGAATCGGATTGGCAGGATTTGAATTGTAAGGTCCCCAAATATTTTTGCTGCGGGCAATTGTTTCCGAATGTGCCTCTTCGGTTCCTCCCTCGGCAGCCATCAGGTAATAAAAACCGTCTTTTTTGTAAATATGAGGTCCTTCGGCATAACGGCCACCTATTCCATTCCATACCACTCGTCCTTCTGACAAAAATTTACCGGTTTTAATGTCGATTTCGTGCAATTCGAATGTTGATGAAATACAATATACTTTACCATCGTCATCGAAAAACAGGTCAGGGTCAATTCCCTGCACTTCAGTAAAAATTGGATCGGACCACGGGCCCGCCGGATTTTTAGCTGATACGTAAAAATTACCTTCAGCACCAATGTTGGTGGTTATCATGTAAAAAGTTCCTTTGTGATAACGGATTGTGGTGGCAAAAATATTCAAGCCTTTGGGCAATTGGGTTGCGCGGTCAAGGCAATAGCCAATCATTTCCCAGTTAACCAGATCTTTGCTGTGAAAAACAGGAACTGCGGGAAAATATTCGAATGTGCTGTTCACCAGATAGTAATCATCGCCAACGCGGCACACGCTTGGATCGGAAAAGAAACCGGGGATTACCGGGTTATTATATGTTACCTTTTCATTGGGGTCATTTACAGCCGTAAAAGGTGTTTGTGCAAACAGATTCAAACAAACGATGATCAGGTAAACAATTAGAAGCGTCTTTTTCATTTCGGTCTTTTTAGGTTCGAACAAATTTAGATTTTTCCGGTAATAATAAAGAAGAATGGAACATCTAAAAAAATGCAAGTCTCCAGAACGATTTGTAGTGGAGACCTGCATTTATCCTTTTCAAATCCTATTTTTTGTATTTATCAACCCTGACATCTTTTATTACACCATTCCAGTTCATACCGAATGCAAAATCATAGGTATTGCCTTCTGAATCAACATGACAGGTCATATCCTGTGGAACATCCTCTTTTTGTTCTTCAACAGTTTTCATGTCGGCAGGCATCTGCAATGGTAACAATGCCGACGGTTCAACTGCTCCGGTTAGAATATCGAGTACAGCCTGATCCTGAACACCAAAATTCACTAAAATGGCATTCACTTCTTTTTCAAATTCGCTAAATACCATCGGTTTTGAAACATTAATTGAAACAATTACCGGTTTTCCATTCATGGCTTTTTTGGCATCCAAAACCATTTTTAAATTTCCTTCGTTTATGCTTTTTACCGTTTTCCCTTTGTAAGTACGGTTAGTAAATTTTTCAAGAGGATCGCCACCGGCAATACTTTGTTCGCGGGCATAAACAGCTTTGTACGGACTGTATTGCAGACTAATTGGCACGTAACCATTTCCACCATTTTTTACGTCAGCAGGATCATATCCCGAACCTGAGTTTGGACTGTCGATAAATACCAGGGCGATGTCGGCTTCCGAAGGATTATCCGTTGGAGTAAAGTATTTCTTCACAATATCCATATTCACCGGATAATTTACACTTTCAGGCGTTGGATTTCCCATGAAATCTCTTCCGGCGGGGATCGTTTTTTTAGGAATATAGACTTTAACTTCCTTTTTCAGAGGCAAAACTTTTTCCTTATTTTTAAGCAAAACAATGGATTTCAGCTGGGTTTCGTATCCTGCTTTCATAAAATCCGGACTACCAACTGTTTTTTCAGTTTCAGCCACATCGAGGTATGGATTTTCGAACAAGCCAACATGGAAAATATTCCTCAGCAACCTCACGGCTGACTTTTCGAAGCGCTCGCGCATAAACGCTTCGCCATGCTCTTTTACACCCATGTTGTAGGCCGCAACAACCGGACCTTTGTCGTTGTTTCCACCAAACTGATCCATACCAGCCATAATGGCTTTGTAATGTCTTTCATCAATTGAGAGAGTTTCAACACCCCATGGAGTCGTGCCGAAGCCATCAACAGCAACCGCATTTTTAGTTACGCCCCAGTCGGTACAGGCAACACCATCGTATGCATATTCACCGCGCAGCAAATCATTAATTAAATTGGCGCTATAACTGTTGCCAACATTTTCCTTATTTTTGGTATCCTGACCATAGGAAATGGTATAATAGGGCATTACAGCTGACGCCATTTTTGTTCCACCTTCAAGTTTCATTGCTCCTTCTGTAAAAGGAATCAGGTTGTCTGCCAGATTATTTCCGGGGTAAACCGCATATTTTCCGTACGAGTAATGCGCATCGCGGCCAGCTTCTTCCGGACCACCACCTGGCCAGTGTTTCATCATGGCGTTAACGCTGGTATATCCCCAGCCATCGGCAATCATTTTATCGCCGGTCGAAGTCTGGAACCCATCAACATAAGCACGGGCCATATCGGCACTCAACTGAGGATTTTCACCAAATGTTCCGCTGGTACGTCCCCAACGAGGTTCTGTTGCCAGGTCGATTTGAGGAGAAAGCGCTGTGGCAATACCCAATGCCCGGTATTCCTGTGAGGCAATATGCCCAAATTCCTTTACAATTTCTGGAGAAAAAGTGGCAGCCATACCAAGCGAACCTGGCCACATCGAAATCCTACCGCCCGAACCGGCGTTAAATTCGGCGCTTGCGCGGGTTTGATGCCGTGGATCGGTGCTGTTGTTGGCCGGAATTCCCAAACCAAAACCTTCGCACAGAACCTGAACATTGTTGTTCCAAACAGCCGCAACTGCCGGACTTTCGACACTTGTTACCAAAACATGCCGTAAATTGTCGTCGGTGAGGAATTTCTTTTGCTGATCGCTTAAATCGGATGCCTGTGCACCACTTTCTTTAAATGGTTTTCCGTTGTAAGTACTTGCACCGAATCGTGTACCGCCCGCAGGAATGGCCTGGTGAGCGCTGTACAACATCAATCCTGCTATTTGTTCAACCGATAATTTTGATGCGAGATCTTTGGCGCGCAGATCGAAAGGCAAACGCCAATCCTCGTAAGGATCGAGTGTCCCGTTTTTATTTAAATCTTTAAATGCCAGACGATCGACAGTTAAAATTTTCACTCCTGAAGTTGCCGAATAGCCAAGGGTTTGACCGCCTTCGTTGGTAATCAATTTGAAAGTTCCCTTGTCGGTTTCTTTCCATTTTGGACTGCAACCTACGCCTAAAAACACAGATGCAATCAGCCCAAGTCTAAAAAGTTTTGTTAGTTTTTTCATTCGTTTAAAGCTTTTTTGGTTAATATGAAAATCTGCCGGATATTTCTTTGATTAAAATCTAAACGACGAAAACCAGTCTGATTTTCAGAAGAAATTTAATCAGGAAATACACACGAATATTACCGAACAATTTACTCTTAATCAAGCACTTTTAAAAATTACATAGACAAACTGGTTATTTTTATCGATAATTCCAGAGATTTTATGCTGACTTTTCGGGAGCAGCATCAGACAGAAACAAAAAAGGGTGCCTCGTTTCCTGGAGACAACCTTTTTCCCTTATTCAGCAGTAAACTGATATGTTCCTGATTGAAGTTCAAATACGGCTTTACCGTTCTGGTAGTTTAAGAATTTAATTCCTTTCACACTTTTTACCGGTTTGCCTCCTTCAGTTATGGCTTTTTCTGACGACGCTGGCAGATACAATTTGGCAGTTGTATTGACCGGAACAGTCGTGTTGTATTCCAGTTTTTTGCCATCCATTTTCCAACTGCTTTCAATTCGACCATACATCGAATCGTAATAACCTTTGGCCGATGTCATCTGTCCGGTTGGGTCAATTTCAGGCTGAAGAATGAATTTTTTGAAACCCGGTTCATCGCGCTGGATTCCCAGCGAATAAGCCATCATCCATTGGCCAACTGCTTCAAATGAGTAGTGGTTGAACGAGTTCATCCCGTTATTTCCACCAAAACCATCTTCAACGGTATAGCCATTTAAGCGTTCCCAAATACTGGTTGCTCCCTGTTCGATTGAATAAAGCCACGAAGGATACTGATTGCTTTGCAATATTTTGTAAGCCAGTTCGCTGAGTCCATTGTCGGATAATGCTTTGCTGATCCATGCAGTGCCGATAAATCCGGTCATGAGCGAATATTCTGGACGCAAAACGCCACCATCGTCGTTATTCTGGCGTTTCATTGTTTCCACCAGATTTTGAATCATCGCCGGTTTATTTTCAGCATTGAATAAATCCATGGCTAAGCCAATGGCATACGAAGTTTGTGTATCGGCAACCTTAAACTCGGCCGGTGTTGCCGGTTGTCCGCCCCCCCCATGCGAGGACCGCCTATCAGACCCATCGTCTTTTTATCAGCGTTTACGAACGTCTTATTGAAAAATTCCTTGCGCTTTTCGTACATCGCCTGATACTTTTCGGCATCAGCAGTTTTGCCCAAAAACCTGGCAATTTTAGCCATGATGTCCAAATCGTAAGCATGATAAGCTGTTACCAGAATTGCTGTTCCGAGCATGTTGTTTTGTGGTCCCAGCCAGTCGCCCAACTGCCCATCCGAACTCAATCCTGTTTTTGGATCGATGGTGGTTTCCAGGTAATCTATGTATTTTACCATGGCCGGATAATGCTGCTCCAATAGGCCGGCATCGTTGTATTGTAAATAAGTTTCCCATGGAACAACAATTCCGGCGCTACCCCACAAAACCCCACAAAACCCCACCAAAACCGCCCCCAACAGGCGCAACATCGGTAAACTTGCCTTTGGGTGTCTGAATGACCATTTTTCATTTCAACTCATTTGATTTGATTTGCCCCCTCCAAGCAGAAGAACAATCGTATCAAAACGAGCCAATTTTATTCAATAAAAATTGATAGTTTCAAACTCATAAATAAATGAATTACAGACTATTACGGAGGTCGAAGTGAGCAAACGTAATACAAAAAATCTACTCACGGAATAGCTCACGAATTACTTGATATGAATTGGATTATTTTGGTATGAGATAAAAATACAAAATCCATTAAATCAACGATTTAATGGATTTTGATTCGATTTGGATGCCCCAAAAGTGGGCTGTACTGGATTCGAGAATTGCAATAATTAATTTTCTTCAAACACTATTAAATCAGCCATTAACACAGTATATGCAAAGATAATCAATTATTTACATTAAAATGTGTATTGCATAAAATCGCATAATATTTCAATGAATTGCTAGTATGTTGTGCAAAATTAATATATTTGCACAACGGTTTGCACAACGAATTCACTAATTTGAATATTATGGCTTCAGTAAAAGCGTTCATCAGAACATCAGCAAAAAAAACAGAAAAAGTAAAGGTTCGTTTCCGATTAAGTGATGGTCGGAATGTTCAGCTTTTTCACAAATCTGAAATTGAGGTTAACCCGGATCACTTTGATAAAAAAAACGAAATCATTAAAGCGAAAGTAGTTTTCCCAAGTGATGAGCGTACAAAGTTTGATAACGACGTAGCTGACCGCAAAAAGCTTATCCGGAAACTTTATGACACTACTTCCGGAATTACATCAGAGCAACTTGATTTGAAAATTGATCAATCAATTCATCCCGATAAATACGTTCAACCGGAGGAAAATAAGCCGAAATCATTCTTTAACGTTTATGATTTTTTTATTGCTGCATACAGAGGTACTGAGCGAATGAAACAACATTACAAATCAGTAAAGCGAATTTTGCAGCGTTACGAATTGTATACTCAAAAGACTATTCCAACATTCATCTTTACATTTGAAAGTATAGATGCCGAACTTTTAAGAGATATTGAATCATTCATTCACATAGAACATACGCTATTTGAAAAGCACCCGGATATTTATATTGCTATTCCTGATAGTAGGCCACCAAAACAAAGAGGTCGCAACAGGACAAATAAAATATTTCGATATTTGAGGACTGTTATTCGTTGGGCTATTGAAGAAAAGCAGACTACTATTCAATCAATTCCAAAGTTCAACATCGAACAAGATGTCTATGGAACTCCTTATTATATCTCTATTGATGAACGTAATGCTCTGTTTCAAAAAGACCTATCAGATAAGCCACAATTAGCAATTCAAAGAGATATTTTCGTTTTTCATTGCCTAATTGGATGCCGTGTTGGTGACTTACTTAGGATGAAGAAAAGTAGCGTAATCAATAATGCTATTGAATATGTACCACGGAAAACAAAAGAAGGTCGTCCTGTAACTGTTCGTGTGCCATTGAGTATTACCGCAAAAGAAATTATAAATAAATACTCTGAACATGAAGGTGATGCCCTTTTGCCGTTCATTGCAGAACAGAACTACAACTATGCGATCAAAGATATGTTTGCCGCCGCTGAACTGACAAGAATGGTAACGGTTATCAATCCCACCACCGGAGACGAAGAAAAGCGGCCATTAAATGAGATTGCCAGTAGCCATTTAGCTCGGAGAACTTTTGTAGGTAATTTGTATAAGAAAGTGAAAGACCCTAATTTAGTGGGTGCCTTATCTGGTCACAAAGAAGGAAGCCGGGCATTTGCCAGATACAGGGAAATTGACGAAGAAATGAAACAAGATCTAGTTAAACTTTTGGAATAATGGAGATAAAAGAATGGAAGGGATTTGAAGATCATTTTGATATTGAAAAATTTCAATATTGTGGGATTGCTGAACTTACTCGACGATATACTCAAAGATTACCTGAAAAGCCCATACAATATGTGACAAATAGAAGTGAAGCTCAAGTAATAGCAAAAGGAATATCAGCATTTTTATCCATACCTCAATATGGGACGCCATTCCCATCATTGCGAATTAAACTTGAAAAAAATGAAGAAAAAGATTTACCGAATATTTTCATAATCTACTTTGAACATTGCTTGAATTTCCTAAAAGTTGAAGAAAATAGAAAACTATTTGAAATTGAAAAAAGAACTCATTTTGAATTAATACTGCAACACTTTGAAAATGAAAAAAAACATTATAATGATTCAATATTGCTGTTTAAAGAAACAAAGGAATGTGAAATACTGTTGATAGGACAATTAAAAAAAGCTGCAAAATATTACACTGATTGGATCAAAGAATCTCATCCTGATTTAAGTTCGATACCAAAAACCCTCATCGTAACTGAATTTGAAAATGAACAGTTAATCGTGATCAAAAAAAGGCTTGTTGACAAGAAAATTATTGAGAGTATTTCGGATGCTGATTTTTTATATCTGTTCACCGGGCAACCAATAAAGAAAACATTAAAGAAGTTAATTTGGAAAGGATCAAGGCCATTCGCCCATGAATTTATAAAGAGAGTTGTATTCGGAGATAAAAAATTCAATTTTATAACGATAAATCAATGCATTAGTTTTCCAAATAGCAAAGAATTAAACTCAAATGATAAATCAAAAGCTGAATACAAGAATGATACGTTAAATATAATCCTACAATTTTAAAAAACTTTCTCGACCTATTTTAGGCCCCCGCTTTATCAATATAGTGGGGGCTTTTCATTTATTTCTCGACCCTAAAATTTATTTCTCGACCCTATAAAGTCGGATTAATAATCATATAATCAAGCAATTAATTGAAATAGATTTAAAATATTTGCCATGCAGAAGATCCTGATAAACTCGCGAGTATCTGGGGACAGGCAATTTTTTAATTCTAATACAATGAAAATATCTGAAATTTTAGAAACAGGTACAAATGTTACCGTTTCTATCCGCATTGATGATTTAAGAGAATGGCACAAATTCGTGGTCCAATCAACAAAAAAAGAGCTTGAAGAGATTGTGCTATCAGAAAAGGCAGAAAGCTATCCGACCGTTAGGCAAGTTAGTGAAATGCTAAATGTTGATTCCACGACTCTTTGGCGCTGGAACAAGAAGGGATACCTTAAAACCATTGAGTTTGGCGGTGGCCGTCGGTATAAGATGAGTGAAGTTAAAGCATTAATGAATGGAGGGCGGAAATAATGAATACACAATTTGATCCATCGGAAACAGTTATTAATGGCTCTGCTAAACAAACCACATGGCCTACAGCTAAATTCAGTCTTTTTAAAAACCCGATCACCAATATTTCGCCTAATAAAGCAGTATCGCTGGAGGAAATCTTCGAGTTGATTAAAGGCATTCAATACAAAGAAAGTACTGAAAGATTAAGAGCCATTTCTGATCCTTTGGAAAATCGAAAATTTAAATCAAATAAATTCGATTTTGTTACATTTTCCGGGGTTTTTACAAAGCGAAATGAAAAAGGATTAATTAAACATTCTCAACTTCTTGTGCTCGATTTTGATAAAGTACCAGATGTAAATTCATTAAAGAAAGCGTTGTTAAAAGATAAATATTTCAATTCTGAATTGATTTTTACCTCTCCTTCAGGCAACGGATTGAAATGGGTGATCAAGATTAACTTAGAGGAGGGAAGCCATTCACAGTGGTTTGCCGGCATGGTGAAATACGTTAAAACTACATACAACATTGAGATCGATCGCTCTGGAGCAGATGTAGCAAGGGCATGTTTTCTTTCATATGATCCAGAGGTGAAGTCTAGCAACAAAACTTCTCGTATTATTAAAAGGGAAAAATTCATTTTGAAACTTTGGACCTATTCAAAAAATGAAATACGAAATACTAAAACTCCCGTGCAAAAACAAGAAATGGGAGCAGCTAAAGGTTCTGGATTCAATAAAGAAGATCTTAATATACTCATTCAAAAGATCGAAGAAGACAATATTGACATTACCTCTAATTATAAGAATTGGGTTAATATTGGATTCGGGCTAGCCTCGGAATTTGCAGAGGAAGGTCGTGAATATTTTCATCGCATAAGTCAATATTATCCACAATATTCAATTAATAGCTGTAATGAGCAATATAACAATTGTTTGCGCTCTGAGGGCAAAGGCATTACAATTCGAACCTTATTCCAAATTGCAAAAGAGGTTGGACTAATTATTGAACATGAAAGGAGCTCTGCATCGGAAGATTTCGCTCAATACATCATCAGTGATTCAATGTCTGAAAACGAAGAGAATCTGTCTAGCATTTTTAACACTCCAACTCTCCCTAATGAAATCTACGCCAATCTTCCAGAAATTCTGCTTGAGAGTTGTAAACTATTTCAACCCGGAATTGAAAAGGATGTTTTTCTAATTGCTTCAATTGCAGTTCTAAGTGGATGCTTACCAAATATAGAAGGCATATATTTCGACGAACCATACTCGCCCCATCTTTACGTTTTTATAACTGCACCTGCGGGTTCAGGAAAGGGTAAAATGAAGTGGGCTAGGTATTTTGGACAAGCTATTCATGATAACCTTAATGAGCAATGGCAAAAAGAACAAGAAAGATATGAATTCATGAGAGATACTAACAGTTATCTCTCATGTAAAGTAAAAATTGAAAGTTCAAAACCTATAGAGCCAAAGAGAAAGATGTTCTACATTCCGGCTAATAGTAGTTCGTCTGCATTTATCCAGGCATTGTCTGCCAACAATTTTAAAGCAGTACTATTTGAAACCGAAGCCGACACACTGGCCGAGACTTTCAAGCAAGAATGGGGCAATTTCAGTGATATCTTACGAAAAGCTTTTCACCATGAAAGTACAAGCATGTTTCGAAGAAAAGATAATGAGTATACTGAAATCAAAGATCCTCATATTGCAATTGTATTGTCGGGCACTCCACGCCAGGTGCATAATATGATGCCTGATGTTGAGAACGGATTATTCAGCCGATTTCTATACTATGCATTCGAAGATTACAGTGATTTCAAAAATCCGTTTGTTTCCCATGGTCAGGTAAATTATTCAGATTTTTTTACGAAAAAGGCTACGATCATTTATGAATTATTTAAAATACTTGATCAGAGTGATTTGCCAATTCAGATTAAACTCTCAACTCAAAAAGCTGAGGAATTTACTCGGAATTTCAACGAAATACTTAACAGAAATAAATTGCTACTTGGTAATGATTTCAGTGCAAACATTAAACGTTTGGGAGTAATTACATTTCGCATAGCAATGATTTTTACAGCACTTAGAATTAATATTGAAGAAAAACTTCCAAATCCCATAATTTGCAGTGATCTTGATTTTCAAAATGCAATGAGTATTGCATTGACACTTGAAAAGCACGCGATTGCCGTTTTTCAAAACCTGCCCAATAACCGTCTAAAGGGAGTTAAACTTAGATTCTTTGAAAAATTACCGCAGCAATTTGATCGTCAGGGCTACCTTAAAGTAGCTGAAGAACTTGGGTTACACTTCAAGACTGCCGAAAAATACATTAGTCAATTCGTGCCAAAACTTCTTGGGCATGAGCACAATCGCTATACAAAATCACAAAACATAAGTAACTAACTTTTAAAATTTATAGATATGATCTCAACTGATTTTTTTAAAATTAATTTGCCGTATGGCATGGTCAAAAATAGTAAGAATGAATGGGCAGTGTTTAATCGTATGTATCTTCCAAATGGGTTCAATAGTATTGATTCATACCAAAATATAAATGACGAAGATTCTTACTTAGGTATCCCTATTAGAAAAAAGTACATAAATTTTACTGAAACAGTTCTAAAGCAACTGATAGACCATTCAACAAGTGTGGAATACGATGGTCAGGGAAATATAAATAAAATATGGTTCTATAATGACCTCACAAATCCCATAAAGAATGAATTGAATTGGAGAAAATATTTTAAGAAGATTCAATTGTTAAGTCGATTAAAAATTGAGACTAATCTAAGGGATTGAAGAATATACAGCTATAGGCTGTAGGAAACATAGGATTTGTAGGAAATCGCCTTTTGTGCGTATTAAGAATTATTGATTTCCTACGTTTTCTTTAAATCCTATGTCCTATATTATTAAATTATTGATTTTGTCTTAATTGGTCAAATAACCTCAATGACAGCACGAATATAATACTAGGCGGTTAAATTACATATAATGCATTTGTTAGAATAATTATTGCATTCTTATAAGCTATCATTCTTACTTATAAATTATTTAGAATGACTCTAATTAATATAAAATATTTCTAATTGTTATAATTTTCCGTTTTCAAAAGGTGTAACTTGCTTCATTCTATGAAAATTTCCAATTCCTATGAGAAAAAACATCCTGTTTTTCTGTCTCATTGCCATTTATGTCAGTGGGTTTTCCCAAAATGAAGCTTCCAATTTTAGTGACAACAATAGCGACCGGCCGCGCGATCCACGTTCCGATCAAATGAACTTTGCACCCAATGAAGTACTTGTCAAGTTTAAAGACGATGTGACTATTTCAAGTGGAACGAATTTGAAATCAGCAGGGATCAGTTCGATTGACCTAATTTTGAAAGCTAACGGAGTTAGCTCGCTCGAAAAGCTCTTCCCCGCTGAGAAGAAACTAAAAAGTGCTCAGATTCTGAAAGACCCGACTGGAAGGGACATGAAAATTCCAAGTCTGCACAACATTTACCGGATCACGGTTCCTCAATTGAAATCGACCGGAATTGCTCCTGCTGATATCTTTAAGTTTATGGAAGAGCTGAAAGCGCTACCCGAAGTGGAATATGCTGAACCCAATTACGTGTTCACTATTGGTGATTTTAAACCTGCTGGCCCCGAAATGACCATGCTCGAAGCCATGGCACAACCAAAAAACGAAGAACTCTCGAAAGCTGCTACCGGGCTTGTTCCCAATGATCCATTGTATAACTCACAATGGGGAATCCCGGCTACAAAAATAGATGTAGTTTGGAATACCACCACTGGCGATGCCACCTCGGTGATAGCCATCCTCGATACGGGTGTGGACTGGCAACATCCAGACTTGGCAGCCAACATCTGGGAAAATAAAGGTGATATACCCAATAATGGCATTGATGACGATGGCAACGGCCTGATTGACGACATCCGTGGCTGGGATTACATCAACAACGACAACAACCCAATGGATGACAACTCGCACGGAACCCATGTGGCCGGTATTGCTGCGGCTGTTGGAAACAATGGCATTGGGATAGCAGGTGTCAACTGGAAAGCCAAAATAATGCCCATTAAAGTTTTCCAGTCTTCAGGGAAGGGTGATGCGGCAACTATTGCAAAAGGGGTAACTTATGCGGCCAGCAAAGGTGCAACGGTTATTAATATGAGTTTTGGCTCGTACGCCGAATCATTGACATTAAAGAATACCTTAGTTAGTGCTTATGCCACAGCTGTTTTGGTTGCTGCTGCCGGAAATGACGGTACTCCAATTGGACCATGTTTGGGATGCGAACCCATGTATCCAGGTGCATTTTCATTTGTACTTGGAGTAGAGGCCAACCAACAAATTGCAGGTCTATGCGATATTCGAGCTTGTTTCTCAAATTTTGATCAGGATGGCCCGATTTTCTCGCAATATGCCAATCTATTAAATTATGAATTAAAAGCTCCGGGAACTGGTATTCTTTCGTGTGTGCCGGGAGGAAACTATCGTGAGTATAACGGAACTTCTATGGCTGCGCCATTGGTAGCGGGTGCAGTCTCTTTATATCGCAAACAAAAACCAAATGAATCTCAAGAGTTATTATTTGGAAATTTCATCAATTCAATCAATCAACATATTGATTTGGAGACAGCATTAAATATAGTTTCAGAACCAAAACTTGACATCATTCTTTATTCAATAACAGACACCATTGATGGAGACCGAGATGGGCGACCCGATATAGGAGAAACGATTGAATTAAAAGTAAAAGTACGCAATACCTGGGGACAGGCAAACGATGTAAAAGTTGGAATTGAATTTGGCGAATTTGAAGACAAATCGACCGCCACCATTCTAACTTCAGAAGCAACTATTGGCTCTGTATCAGCTTATGGAAGCAAGGAAAATACAGTATCATTAAAAATAAAGCTCGCTACTAATATTAATGATGGACGGGACATTGTTTTTAAACTAAAAACATGGTATGGCAACCTAAAGGGCGAAAAAAATCAAATTATCACAATGAATATTGAAAATGGAGTTGAATTAAAAGGTGTAATTTCTCAAAATATGACTTTATATCCTGATAAGCAATACTTTATTACCGAAAATCTTGCAATAGCCGAAGGAGCTACATTAATTATCAAACCTGGAACCATTATCAAAATAGCTGAGAAAAAAACATTACTGATAGCTGGGAAAATGATATCAAAAGGGAAGCCTGATAGTTTGATAATATTTACTAAAAGAGATACTCAAAATACTTGGAAAGAATTGCATGTTGCAGTAACGGGACAAATAGAAATGAATTATTGCCAAATCTCTTATGCTGGTTGGGATACTTGGAGTGCAGGATTTACGGTAGATCAAAATAATCCCTTCGACAATAGTGTGTCCAATATTATATTCATCAATAATACAGGGATTTTTAGTGGTGCTTTTAAGAATATTGAAAAATGTGTATTCCAAAACTCGATAGCAAATAATGCTACTATATTGGGTTTGCCAGCAAATTCAGCACTTCTAAACTCAAATATAATCAACAATAATTCTTGTGGATTAGCAGCATCTCTTAAGAAACAATTTTTTAAAGATAATTGCATATTTAATAATTATGGAAATTCTCTTTCTACTAATTATCAGGAAACTAATTTGTGGTGTCAAGAAGGGGGTTTTTCTGTCATTAAGCTATTGCCAAATTATTTTGGAACCGCAGATAAGACCAAAGTAAACAAAACTATCATCGATTTTGAAGAAGCTGCCTGGAGTCCGTTGTATGATGTTTCGGATATATCAATAAGACCATCTAAGATTAATCATGGCATTGTTTGGAAAGTCTTAGTCAATGGGAAAGATGCACAGGATGAATTCGATAAGCTTGATCCATTAGGAGTTTCCAAACAGAAATTCGAAGTTTATTTTAATCGGGCAATGGATACAAAATTTTCACCAACGGTCTCAATGGGAGTAAGGTACCCATATTCACAAACCGCGATTGCTGAAAATGGAAGTTGGAGTGCCGACTCTACCAAATATACCGTTTACGGAACAATTGGATGGAGTACTGGTGATGGTCTCAATACAATAAGGGTTACCGGAGCCAAAGACATGGATCATTTCGAAATCCCAATTGAAGACCGGCGGTTTAGGGTAATCGTAAATGCAGCAGGTTCGCTTTCCGCAGGTTTTGAAGCTACCCCAGGTACGGGAAAGGTTGCACTAAAATGGGAAAAGCCTGATCTGCCTGACTTGCTTGGATATAATATTTATCGCTATACCTATAAAGATGATATAGTTACCACTGATACTACATTGGTAAATCCTAGCTTAATTACTGAAACTTTGTTTACTGATTTTGATGTTAAGCCAGGCACAAAATATTTCTATACTTACAAAACTGTTCGTACAAATTTTGCAGAAAGCAATTATTCGAAGGTTGTTGCAGCAATACCGCTAACTTCATCGAAAGGCGATGCTAATGGCGATTTAAATTTGAATGCGCTGGATATTTCTTCGTCTGTATCATATTTATTGAATAACAATCCACAACCATTTATCTTCGGGGCTGCTGACATCAATAACGATAAAACAATCAATGTATTGGATATTGTGAGCTTGGCAAATCTTATTTACAAACCAATAATATCAGATCCGAATGCTACGGAAAAGATAATGAACTTGTATCTTAATGACGATATCCTGTATATAGATGCACCAAAGGCTGTAGCAGCAATACAATTTGATTTTAGTGGCATTCTAAGTATGGATGAAATACAGAAATTACCAGCACTCGATGGGTTTGAAACTGCATACAATAAAGTTGGTGACACTTTTAAATTCATTGCATATAGTCTGACTAGTAAAAGTATTCCTGTAGGAAATTACATTCCACTATTGAAAATAAAGAAAGGAAGTGGGCTGTTATTCTCATTATTTTCTGATGATGGTGGAAACCAAATTAAGACGAAAAGCATACCAACAGGGATTTGGAATTTGAGAGACAATCTCGATAATAAAACAGCCGAACTTGGACAGAATTATCCTAACCCCTTAAATGAATCAACAACTATTCCGTTTAAAATCTATGAACCTGTTGACGAAGCCATCATCAGGATTGTGAATTCTCAGGGACAAGAAATTGAAGTTATCCAACTTAAAAAACCCGAATTGGGGGAACAACTGATCCAATGGGATGCGGGTTTAAATAAAGGATTATTTGCCTACATGCTTGAAATCAGACGCGGCAATAAACATTACTTGTCGGACGTTAAAAAGATGATAGTTTACTAATACTGTCGTTTTGTGCTTTTGACACATTAGCACAAAGCCTTTATTTTTCGATAGCTATTTGCCATAAATCAAATTCATTAATTTCTATATAGGACAGAGGAAACATAGGATTTGTAGGAAATATCGTCAATGTGTTTTGTAAAATGATTCATTTCCTACATTTCCTACAAATCCTAATTCCTATGTATTAGTAAATTTCATTATGGAACTAAGATTATAGGAATGTTAGATGTAAAATAAACCATAAAGAAGATAAATGGACATAAGCATTTTTTCCATCAAAAGAGCCATCAAAATAGCCTTCTTTACAAATACATTAATATTTTACAAATATTAATGTATTTCGAGTTTTCGATGCTTTTTTAATACTCTTCCTTAAATTCAAAATTGACTTTAATTCCCGTGTTTAATAAAAAAGCTTGCAATTCTATCAGGGAGTCGTAGCCATTTACAACTACTCCTTGCCAATCACTGCCGGGATGAAGACCCTCTACAAATTTAAGATTAAGATCTTCAGGGAAACTAAATCTCTTATCCCCAAACCATAAAAAAGCTCTTCCTGCAGGTGATGCAGATGTTGATGGATAATCTTGTTCCCAACTTCGTTTTCTATCTCTCAAAGACTCTGAATCGATACTCCCATCCTCATTTATATAGCCTTCTTCTTTAGCCCAATCTTCATCATCAAGATATCCGGCTTCCTTTGCCCATTGTATGATTTCAGTACCATCCATTGATTCAGATTCTTCAATATATTCGTCACCTAACTGCAGATTATATTCATCTTCTAGTTTGTAAAACTTAACCGCAAAAAAGCTAATATCTGGATCTATATAATCTTGCAAATGCTTTTCCCTTGTTGGGATATTTTCAGTTTTTTCCATTTTGAAATTATTAAATACAAATTGACATTCCACAACCTAATTGATCATTGGGCCGTTTGATAAAACCAAACAGCTCATAAAATTCTTCTTTCCCTGAAGCAGACATTAATGCAATAATACTATTAGCGCCCGCGTCCTGGTGAATGAATTTCATAAGACGATGCATTATTTTTCGACCTATTCCATGGCCTTGATATTCTGGCAGAACAATGACATCCTGAATGTAATAATACAATCCCTTATCGCCAATAATACGCCCCATACCAATAAGTCCATCATTGTGATATGCTGAGACTGAATAAAGAGAGTTTAATAAAGAGGTTTTAGCTCGGTCTAAATGAACTTGACCCCATCCAACTTGTGCCCGTAAATAGTTATAGTCTTCGGCACTTGGATACTCATCAACAATTTTAATGTCCATGATTTTTGTTTAAATGCATTTTTGTAAAAGATTGATGTAACGATTAATTACGGATTTTATATGAGAGTAGTTTTCTGATTTCCGGGTTCCTTCCATATAAAGCTTTCGATTTATTTCCAGCATAATCGACTGAACCCGTTTGTCCACTAAATAGTAATTCATTGGTACCATTGTTCCAGAATATGGAGTATTAACCGAAATACTGAATCCGTTATATTCAAAAAACGCTATCGATAAATCAATTAACTCTTGAGAAGTATGGAAATTACACGTACCAATACTAAAATCGGGTCTGGCAATTTCGGCGTACAATATATTCGGATGTGGAATGTTCGGAAATGAATGGCAATCAAGAATTAAAGCTTTGTTGTTAATTAAAAGTTGACTCTCCACTGCTTCAACTAACCTTTGATGATGTACACAATAATACTTTTCATAAATTGTTTTCCGGATGAGGGGAGTTACCTTACGGAGAGGCAATCCTTCTGTTGTTTTTTCATAGATCATCCCCATACCAACTGTTGACATGATTTCGTCTTGATCGTTTGGAAACCTTTCAACATCACAAAAGATCCTAGAGAAATTGGCTTTAACCGTGATTGTATTTTCACCTTGATAAAGATCTTCGGTGTACCAGTCGGTCAATCTTTGCATTTCCAATTTCAGAACAGAATCATCGACCAGATAACCATCTTTGTATGGGATATGGATTGAGGAATGCGGAATGTGCAATATGATCGGATTCATAAATTTATCTGTCTGTCTTTCATATAAACTTTATTTTAGTTTAACTTAGAATATCAACAGTATAGGTATCCGACTCATTTCTTGAAATAATCCCAGTATAAAATTCACCTCCATCCGTTTCTTCAAATAAATCAAAAGAAGTGCAACTTTTGGGTAGTCCAGAAAAAACCAGTGTGAATTTAGCACTGGTACCGGCTCTATACTCACGCCAGATCGGTTCAACCGTTATGTTGTAAGCTTTGATAAGCTTGCTTTTGTGTGTAGAATCCCTATCTCGCAGATAGGTTGTCTTGCAGATCTGTATTTGCCAATTATTACTAAAATCCCTATAAATGCAATGCACGATTACTTGTTTTTCGACTTCAGTAGCTTCTATCGCTTTTTCAATAATCTGCTTTTCAACCAAAATTTTGTGCTTACGCTTAATACATGTTCCTTGCATAGCTTATTTATTATTTTTGGTTGTTATTCTTTTGACTTCATCAAGTTGAATGTAACTTTTGAATGATAAACATTCCTTATTTCCGATTGATGAATAGTCAAAATCTCGCCTGTCAAACTCATAATGCAAGGAACTCAGGAACTCTGCTCTGGCTGTACCCCAGCCAGTTTTTTCGACTTCACGATTAAAGGATCTAATGATTTCATCGTCAGTGTATGTACTTAATCTATTTTTGAACTCGTCAAGAAGTAGTGTTGAATTTGGTTTCATAATTCATGGATTAAGGGTTTAACAATTAATAACGATTCATCCACCATCGTGACATTTCTTCATCTTCAATTCCTCCCTTAACCATTCTGGATAACATCATTTGATTATATCCCCTCTGGAGATTTTTCAGGTTCATTTGAGCATCTTCCAGATTATCTGAAATGATCTCAATGTCCTCATCTGGATTTAAGTTCGTGATCTTCTTTTCTAGTTTGATTTGATGAAGGTTCGTAATTGCCTCTTCCTGTAGCTCAATGTCTTTAAGTACACTAATGATTTTTGATCTGGGTTCCATGATGTCCAATTTTAAGGTTAATAAAATTGCATCAAGTAGATTGGAAAGTGTCTGATATATAATTTTTTTGGCAGACCGCCCACATACTAAACCACCGTGGCTTTATTGCTCGGTTGGTATCCTAACTTAGGATTCATGATGCAATGCAAAAGTACTATATAATTGAAATTCCAAACCTGTTAAAGAGCACAAATGAAAACTTCTTATTATAACTTTGATAGAACTAATTCATAAACCGATGAATAAACCGAATTACTTTCTGCAAGCCCAACCAAGTTATTTATTGGACCGTTAACTAATTCGAGTATACCCGTTCAACCGCCAGAAGAATTATCAGAAACCTATAACCGTTCAGCTGTGTGTTCAGCAGTAAATAGCGTGATGGCTTACACTTTTACAGGTGAAAAGAATAAGTTGAGAATTAAGCTGTCCCGATTTATCTCTGAAACTGGAATTGATGAACTAATGGTTTCAAGCAACAATTGCAATAAGGATGCAAAATTGAAATGGTTTTCAATACTTCAAGATGCTATGGATTTGAAATATAATTTCTGCTGAAAGTTAGAAGCTCCAACCTGTTGTATTAACGCTCCCTTCCAGTTTGTTTTCTATATCATCAGGAAGCCCTGGAAAGAAATCAACAACTGTTTGCTGTTCAATTACATCCACCGGAACAACAAATTGATCAAGTGGTTTGGATCCTGATTTATTCTGAAGGATAAGGCCAAGCATTATTTTCTCTTTCTCGGAATAGAGTACTTTGTAGTAATAACCGGGAACCGTTACCTGGTTAATTCCGATAGTACCAAGATTATCTTTAAATATTGGCCCTGTGGCTACATCAAGGCCGTTAAATTCAATTGCCCATTTTCTGACCTGATCTTCAACCGTACTCCAAACACCACGATTAAAAACAGCAACTTGCGGTGACATGTTTGAAAGAAAAAATGTTTCCGACATTGATGTTTTGTTCAAAGTCATATCAGCAGCTGGGCAAAGGTGTCCTCTATCATAGCCAGAACCTGAGTAATCAGCAAGTGAGGCTGAGCCAGTACTTACTATAGGATCAGGCCTGAAGTCATCTGTTCTTGATTGTGTTCCATTAATCAATTCAGGTGTTAAATGATAAAACACCCAATAGGCTTGTTCGTCATCTTCCGAATAAGCTAAAGAGAAATAAGTATGTTTTATTATCTCTCCCTTTGAAACAGGTTCTAAACTACCAATTACTTTTTGCGGTATTTCTTCGCTTGTTTTGCAGGATAAAGCAAATATCAATATTGACCACAATAAATACTTTTTCATAACTGAATTTTAATCCATTAAAGGTATTGACTTTAACAATAAGAAGTGTTAACTTGGATTACTTTATTACTGACATAGTAAAGTACTTTTTAAGAGTTTGCAAACCCCAGTTTCTGCTGGGGTTTTAAATGAACATACCAATTTAATAATCAATAATAACAATGAAAAGAATTATAATTTACTTCTTATTAGTAATCGCTTTTTTTTCTTGCAAAGTGTAAATCTTCAGCCAAAAGTGAACTGGTAGAGTTGTAAAACAAAGAGACATTTTGTGAAGTTTAATACAAAAAAGAGTAACAAAATGACTGTAAAAAAGAAGAATGCCGAAGGTGTTATCAAAGACATCAAGCAACAAACCCGGAAACTGTTCAGTGCCGAAGAAAAAATCAGGATCGTTATCGAGGGAATGCGCGGAGAAGATACCGTTGCCTCTATATGCCGCAAATACAGCATTAACGATAGTTTGTACTACAAGTGGAGCAAAGATTTTCTGGAAGCCGGTAAAAAACGTTTAAATGGGGACACCGACCGAAGTGCCAATACGGCTGAAGTTGAGCATCTGAGGCGGG
>JAHEYT010000089.1 GCA_023251455.1 Bacteroidota bacterium | reverse complement strand
CTGACCCCGCACGAAATTAAAACCATTATTACCCGTGCAGGCGAAGGCACCAAACTGATTTTTACGGGCGACCTTCAACAAATCGACTCACCTTATCTGGATATGAAATCGAACGGACTGGCATACATGACTGAGAAAATGCGAGACCACGAAATTTTCGCTCATGTCAACCTGATCAAAGGCGAACGTAGCTACCTGGCTGAATTAGCCAGCGACTTACTTTAAGATAAAAATGAATTTTACCACAGATTTCTCAGATTTATACAGATTTATAATCTGTGATAATTTGTGGAATCTGTGGTTTATTTTTGTTTTAAATCCAAAGAACCAGAGCAAACGCATTTAAAAATTCATAGAAAAGACAACCGTACTTTCGCCGCTATGCGGCTAAATTCGCATGACCCACATACAAATCTACCATACTGGCACCGCTAACGCGGCTTATTTTAGGAGCATAGCGCTGATATTATGGTAGTAAATCCAAAAACAGAATGTGCCAGAGGCGCGTAGCGCTGACAATTAATTTAAATGCGTTTGCCCAATCTAAAGTACCGATAGTCTTTGTGGCAAGATTATTCTTTCGTATTTTTGCCGCCTGATTATCAGATGAAAGAAAGGATTTTAATGGAATATTCAGGCAAAAGAGCTTCATTTTACACACTCGGCTGCAAACTCAATTTCTCGGAAACATCGAGCATTGCACGCCGCTTTGAGGAGGTTGGATTTGAACGTGTTGAGTTTACAGAAAATGCTGATACGGTGGTGATTAATTCGTGCTCGGTGACTGCAGAAGGCGATAAAAAAACCCGGAATATCATTCGTCAGGCAGTACGCAAAAATCCTGAAGCCTTGATTATAGTGACAGGTTGCTATGCCCAACTACAGCCCGAAACCATTGAGAAAATTGAAGGAGTTGACTTGATCATCGGTTCGTCTGAAAAACAAAATATTACCGAATATTTAGGCAATCTGAATAAGAAAGAGCTAACCGAAATTCACATTCAGAAACCGAAAGAAATCAAGAATTACTTTCATGCCTACTCGTTTGGCGACCGCACCAGAAGCTTCCTGAAAGTTCAAGACGGATGCGATTATTATTGCACTTATTGTACCATCCCGTTTGCCCGAGGTAGGAGCCGTAACGACAGCATCCAAAATACAGTGACCGAAGCCCGCGAAATTGTGGCAAAAGGCACGCTCGAAATTATCCTAACAGGCGTAAACATTGGCGATTTCGGCAAATCAACAGGCGAAGAGTTTATCGATCTGTTACGCGAACTCGATCAGATTGAAAACCTAAAACGCATCCGGATTTCATCGGTTGAGCCCAATTTACTCACAAATGAAATCATTGAATTTGCCGCTCGCTCGCAGCGAATCATGCCACATTTTCATCTGCCACTTCAATCCGGATCGAACGATGTTTTAAGCCTGATGAAACGAAAATACAAACGCGAAGTATTCGAGAGCCGTGTAGCAAAAATCAAAGCCGAAATTCCGAATGCTTTTATCGGAGTGGATGTGATTGCAGGAACTAATGGCGAAACCGACGAATTCTTCCGCGATTCGTTCCGATTTATCGCCGATCTGGAAGTTTCCCAACTTCATGCTTTCCCATACTCCGAAAGACCTGGCACCAAAGCCCTCGAAATAAAACCCGTGATTCCGGCAGATGAACGCAAGCTACGAACCCAGCGTCTGATCACACTTTCGAACCGAAAAACAGAAGATTTTTACATTCGTAATTTAGGCAAGGTTCATCAAGTTCTTTTCGAAGAATCGAAAGACAAAAAACACATTTCCGGTTTTACCGATAATTACATCAAGGTTGAAACGAACTACCATGAAAATCTGGAGAACCGAATCGTTTCCGTAAAATTGGAGGACATATTGCCAAATGGAAACGTTTGGGGAACGGTCCTTCGATAAGTTTAGAACCGGCACATTAATAAAATAGATTAAAAGGAGATCGGTTAAAAGACTTATAACTCATCATTCATAACTTAATAACTGACAGACATGAATCTCGAAATACTTTGCACACAAGTTCAGGAACTGGCCCGCGAAGTTGGCCGATTTATCTACGACGAACGACTGAAATTTACGGCTGAAGACATTATTCACAAAGGAAAGTCGGACATGGTAACTTATGTTGACAAAACTGCTGAAAAAACTATTGTTGCTGCTTTGCGCGAGATTTTGCCGGGTTCAGGATTTATTGCCGAAGAAGGAACCGCACAGGAAAACGGAGAAAAATACCGATGGGTAATCGACCCGCTTGATGGAACAACCAATTATATTCATGGCATTTCGCCATTTTGCGTGAGCATTGCCCTGATGGAAGATCAGGAAATTATCATGGGCGTGGTTTACGAAATTAGCCTCAACGAAATGTTTTATGCATGGAAAGGCAGCAAAGCTTACCTGAATGGAAAAGAAATTCAGGTAAGCTTTGCTGCCAAAACAGCTGATTCGTTGATTGCCACCGGATTTCCGTACTACGATTTTTCGAAACTCGACAAATACATGGATGCGATGAATTATTTCATGCGTAACTCGCACGGAATGCGCCGGCTGGGTTCTGCAGCTGCTGATATGGCTTACGTGGCCGCCGGACGTTTCGAAGGCTTCTACGAACATGCCCTGCACTCGTGGGATGTGGCTGCCGGAATAATCATTGTAAAACAAGCTGGGGGCAAGGTTTGTGATTTTAGTGGTGGAGAGAATTATTTATTTGGTGGCGAAATGATTGCCTGCAATGCCAATTATTTCGATGAATTTTATTCGATCGTACACAATCATCTGGCCTAAAACAAAGTTTCTGTTGCAAAATGGGTGGTCGTTGAAATTTGTTTTTTTGTGACATTGTGACTTTGTGGCAAAAACAAAAAATCATCGTAAATTGCATTAAAATAACAATCCTCGTTATGATCGAAAAAGAAATTGCCCTGATCAACAAACAGCTTGAAAGTCTGGTAGCCAAAAACTTCGACCTGGAAGCCTGGAAAAGCCATACCATCATATTTTTGGAACGGATTTTTGGCAAAGAAAGCACCAAAGTCAGGATGATTAAGGAATTAAAATACGATTATTCGAGCTGGAACCTGCGCGATGCGGCCGGAACAGGAAAAAGTTCAGATCCGGTTATCCTGAAAGCCCGTGAAATATTGGAAGCCACCAAACTGGAACTCGAACATTTGGGAGTTCCAAAACAGGAAGAAGAAAATCAAAAAATATGGTCACTTCTCGAGGAAGAACTGACGGGCAAACAAATCCGCGAAATCAAACTTATTTTACAATCGGAAGATCCTGATAAAATGGAGAAAATAGCAAACATGCTTTACAATCTCGAAAAGGAAAATATGGCAGTGGTTTTGGCTAAATTGTTGATTCCTTGACCAGTATTCAGTAATTCGATAAATCAATCCTTCAGTTCTTCATGAGTCATCCTAAAATTGCCATTGTCATTCTGAATTGGAACGGAGCCAAACTTTTGCCTCAGTTTCTGCCTTCAATAATTGAATTTAGCAAAAATGATTTTACCGACATTATTGTAGCCGACAATGGTTCGACCGATGATTCGCTGCAAATACTTCAAAGTCAATTTTCTGAGGTAAAAATACTCGACCTGAAGCAAAATTATGGATTTGCGTGTGGGTACAACGAAGCGCTGAAACAGATAGATGCCGACTATTTTGTGATCCTGAATTCGGATGTGGAAGTTACTAAAGGTTGGCTTGAAGATCCAATCCGCTTGATGGAGAATGATTCGTCGATTGCTGCGGTCCAGCCTAAAATACTTAGCTACAACCAGAAAACACATTTTGAATATGCCGGAGCTGCCGGAGGATTTATCGACCGGTTTGGATACCCGTTTTGTCGCGGTCGCATCTTCAGCGAAGTGGAAGAAGATCGCGGTCAGTACAATGATTCCATCGATATATTTTGGGCAACCGGAGCCTGCATGTTTGTGCGCGCAAAATGCTTCCATGAAGTTGGTGGCTTTGATGCCGATTTCTGGGCCCACATGGAAGAAATCGATTTGTGCTGGCGACTCAAAAACCGCGGCTATCGGGTAGTTTATACTCCTGAAAGTACTGTTTATCATGTTGGTGGCGGAACCCTTTCGTATGACAATCCCCGAAAACTTTATCTGAATTTCAGGAATAACCTCTGGCTTTTGTATAAAAATTTGCCCGCAGGGCAGCTCTTCTATATTCTTTTTATCCGGATGATTTTGGATGGAGTGGCAGCTTTTAAATTACTTGCTGAATTCAATCTGAACGGGATTAAAAGTGTTTTAAAAGCTCACTTTCAATTCTGGCTTTCATTGCCAGCACTGCGACAGAAACGTAAAATGTCCCGCCAGGTTGGACATCCGGTAAAATCCGT
Source organism: Bacteroidota bacterium (assembly GCA_023251455.1). GTDB lineage: Bacteria > Bacteroidota > Bacteroidia > Bacteroidales > Prolixibacteraceae > Aquipluma. The sequence goes on along the minus strand of JAHEYT010000089.1, from coordinate 15,869 downwards.
TGGAATATTTCCCAAAAGTATTGTTTTCCAGTTTTATGTGTGGAAACGAAAACGATTTAGCGAGATCAACTTCTAAAATCTGAATTTAGCCATCCCACAAAACGAAAAGGATTCCATCTCTCAACGAAAGACGGAATCCTTTTCATATAATACCTAACATGTGCTTATAACTAATCCTTCAGGTAATCAATCTGAACCAGATCATTCCAGATCGGATCTTTTGGTGGTTTGGCAATAATCTTAATTGGTTCTTTGGTAACCGGGTGAATAAATTCGATTTTGCGGGCATGTAAATGGATTCCACCATCCTCGTTACTGCGCGCGGCACCATATTTCAGGTCACCTTTGATGTGCAGGCCGATACGATTGAGCTGCGCACGAATCTGGTGATGACGGCCAGTCTTTAAATCAATTTCGAGCAAATGGTAATGGTTGAGCGTAGCAACATGCCTGTAGTTCAGAATAGCTTCTTTCGACCCCTTGCGTTCTTTATTGTGTGCGTGCGATTTGTTCTTTTCCTCATCCTTAAGCAACCAGTGATGCAATGTTCCTTCTTCCTCTTCCGGAAGTTTATCGACCACTGCCCAATAAGTTTTTTTCATCGCTTCCTTGTCCTGAAACATTTCGTTGAGGCGGAGAAGCGCTTTGCTGGTGCGGGCAAAAAGGATAACACCGCTGGTTGGGCGATCCAAACGATGAGGTGAACCCAAATAGACATCTCCTGGTTTTTTGTATTTCACCTTGATGTATTCTTTTACTTTGTCGATCAAAGTTTCATCACCGGTTTTATCGCCCTGAACGATCTCGCCACAGGCTTTGTTGACAGCGATAATATGATTGTCTTCGTAAATTATTTCCATTTGTTATTTGTGTTGTATCCAAAGGTATTGCCGATGGGGTCTTGTTTGTGTTTTTTGATTCTTTTTGATCAACCTTTTAACTGCGGAGCATACAACTTTCACTTTTCAAATGTCATATACTGATGCGCCTTCGGGTTCCGTTTTTGTATTCCCCGGGTTGCGTAGGTCCTCATTACCGGGGTTATTGATATTTAACCCTTTCAGGGTATTAAAAACACATAACCTTCGCATCCACAACTTGAAACCTGGAACTTGAAACTTGAAACTCTTAATATTGTTCCTTTTCGTTTGGAAAGTCCTGCGATTTCACATCCTGAACATACGAATTCACGGCACCTTGAATCTCTTCTGCCAGATTCAGGTATCTTCTCAGGAAACGTGGTGAAAAAGACTGCGTCATTCCAAGCATATCGTGAAGAACGAGAACTTGTCCATCGCATCCTCCACCCGCACCAATACCGATCACCGGAATTTTCAATGCCTGGGCAACTTTAGCACCTAATTCTGCCGGAATTTTTTCAAGTACAATGGCGAAACAACCTGCTTCTTCCAGTAAAATGGCATCTTCAATCAACTTCTGAGCTTCAACTTCCTCTTTAGCACGAACGGTATAGGTTCCGTATTTATTAATTGATTGTGGCATCAATCCCAAATGACCCATTACCGGAATTCCTGCCGACAAAATTCGTTCGACCGATTCGATGATTTCTTTGCCACCTTCCACTTTTACAGCGTCAGCGTGAGTCACTTTCATGATTTTAATGGCAGAATTCAGCGCTTCCAGTGAGTTTCCCTGGTAACTTCCGAATGGCATATCAACCACCACCAGTGCACGACTCACTGCTTTTACCACTGATTTGCCATGATAAATCATTTGGTCGAGCGTGATTGGCAAGGTTGTTTCGTTGCCTGCCATTACATTCGAAGCAGAGTCACCTACCAAAATGATGTCTATTCCGGCCTGATCAACCAGTTTAGCCATACTGTAATCGTATGCAGTTAGCATAGCAATTTTTTCACCTTTCAGCTTCATTTCCAAAAGTGTGTGTGTTGTAACACGTCGTATTTCTTTATGGACTGACATATTCGTTTGTATTCGATTTGGCTACAAAAGTAAGAATTTATAGATTGGAATATCTGGTTTGCGTCAAGCAGTTAAATTTTATAACTTATTGAGTGTTGAGTAACAGCTTTAGCTAAATTAGATATTAATGATTATGAAAACTATTGGCTTGATATTTGACATATTAGCGTAACCAAAAAACCAAAACATGAAACAAACTATTGTTACCCTTTGCATCCTTGGTGCTGCCATGACAGGCTTAGGTCAGGATAAGAATTTTGACCTCTCGAAGTACAAATTTCCGGATTACAAACGGCACGAACTGGAATTGAATTTCAACTCGAATGGAAATGGCACCAGCCGAAAAGTTGAATATCCTGATTATTTGAATAACGGAACCCATACAAACTATGTTTCCTCCTCGTATAATTCGCTCACGAATTCCATGCTCAGTTATACCTATTATTTTCTGAGCAGAAAACGAATAGACTATATGAATTCATCTTTCTCAGGCAATTATAATTATTCATCATCAACCGAATCCAACAACAAACTTAAAGACAATCACCTCAGTTTTGACTATGCTTTGAATGGTTCGCGAACCTTGTATCTGACTGAAGACAAATTTTTTGTAGAAGGTTTGGCTAATCTGCGTTTTAATCAGAATTATTCAAGGAGTAAGGTTAATGACCAACTCCAGTCTAAAAATCGGTATACCGATATGGATTTTTTGGTTGGGGCAGGAATCGGGACAGGGCGTATGGAAATGGTCAGCGATTTATGGCAGGCACATTTCATTCTTGAAAAACTGAAGAAAGAAAAACTACTTTCAAAAGAACTTACCAATGAAAACGTGTATGAATTTGCCTACTTGTCGTCGAGGTTAAAAAATAAACGATTCTTCGATTCCAGACTCAGGAAGATAGCAGAACTCCACTCGTTGGATTCATTGCTTCATAAACAAGGATTGGTATCTGTATCTGACATCAGCTATTTTACCCTGTTAAACGACTATTGGAGTTATGGAAACTTCCCAGACCGACAATCAGGAAGTGTTTTGAAATTTTGGATTTCACCTGAGTATGCAAGAGCCTATAATAAGTATGCTCCCGACAATTCTTATAATCCTCATAAAACCAGTTTGATTTCGAATGCTTCTTTTAATTGCATCAAACAGTTAAATCTGTATTGGGAACGCAGTGTCAACTTTTCGTTGAGTTATGAAACTGTTCTTGATAAATCGGGTGTTTATTACGCCAGCTATCAGAAGAATAATCTGAATCCCAATCTGAATTTTGGGTTTGGGTTTTTCCCCGACTCGAGAACATCAATTTCAGGATATCTGGGATATTCGGGGCGAAACCAATTCATTTCAAACACAACGACAGTGTTGCCCAAACAATGGATAAACAGCATTTTCTTTAGTTTCAATGGGTATTATTATATATCGCCCCAACTTCGGCTTAACGGAAGCTTTAGACTTAGTTACACCGATAAAGGATATCAATCGTCCGATAACTTATACAGCCAATACAACCTTGGCCTAAGCTATACCATTTTCTAAACTTCATAATAACAGAGAAGCCGGCTCAATCGAACCGGCTTCTCTGTTATTACACCCTCAGGAAAATATTCTTTTTATACATATAATATAGCAACGACCAGACCATCATAATGCCTCCAATGACATGAATGACTTGTCCGAAATCGCCCCAAAGTACTGTCCAGCCAAAGATGTATTTGGAAATACTGCCAACATCAACCAAATCGTAGAGCAGGTAGATAAAAATAGAGTTCATACCTATAACCCGGAAAAAGAACGACCATTTTTTCCAGCCTTTCACATCGATGATCCAATAAAACGCAGCCATCAGAACGAAACCGATTCCACCTGCCAATAGGTTGAAGGAACTGGTCCAGCATTTTTTAATAATCGGGTAAAATGTACTCAGGAGTAATGCTGCAACAATTGACGATGCCCCTATAATTAAAAGTGTTTTAATTTTCTGCTGATCGTCGGTCGTTTTGTCGCGTAAGAAATGTCCGGCAAACGAACCCATCAACGTAATTGCAATGGCCGAAAAAATGCACAACAATCCTTCAGGATCATACACTCCGCCATGTAATCGCCCGGGTAAAAAAGCACGATCGATATATCCGTTGATGCAACCTTCAGGAGTTAAGATGCCAGCGCCAATGCCTGGAACAGGGATTAACAGCTGAACAATTCCGTATCCAACCAGAATACCGCCCAACCAATAAAGTCTACTTTTAAACGATTTGCTGTAAATATAGATTAGTGAAGCAAACAAATAGGCCAACCCGATTTGCCCCAGTACACTGGCAAAACGTGGATTTTCGAATCCATTGCTGAACACTCCATTGTAAACGAATCCAAGCAAAACCAGAGTGAGTCCTCGTTTTACAACTTTCTTTGCCAGTTCATCTTTCGGAACTTTCTTCTCCATTTTCGAACCCAAAGCGAATGGGATAGCCACTCCGCTGATAAACATGAATAGTGGGAAAATCAGGTCTTCGAAATGAAAGCCAGCCCATTCAGCATGTTCCATCTGGTCAGCGAGGACTTTCAGCCAACCAGCTCCTGTATATTTAGCAAGAACAGCTACCAGATAACCTCCGCCGGTTATCCAGAACATATCAAATCCGCGAAGTGCATCGAGCGAAAAAAGGCGTTCGCGTGGAACGGCTTGTACAGGTTTGTGTTTCATTAGTTAAGGTTTAAGATGGCATGAAGGTAGTAAATTTGATAATTCGGCAATTTGAAAATTTGAAAATTATGACGCAAACGTAACTTTCCGGTTCTGTCTTCCGACTTCCAGCTACGAACTTTCAACTGTTTTCGCTGTCTTTTTGTCACGCATTCTGTCAGGATCAACGCTTGCTAAAAGCTAAGAATGCCAAATTTGCCAAATTTCAGGCGGTGAGATTTATGGCATAGCGATTGAATAGACAGCTCGTGTTAAAATATAGAAACGAAATAACAAGTTTAAAAATATCATAAAATGGGAAAAATTATTGGAATTGACTTAGGTACAACCAACTCGTGTGTATCAGTTATGGAAGGTAACGAGCCTGTTGTTATTCCCAATAGCGAAGGCAAACGTACTACTCCGTCAATCGTCGGTTTTGTTGAAAACGGCGAACGTAAAGTAGGTGATCCGGCTAAACGCCAGGCAATCACCAATCCTGCAAAAACTGTATATTCTATCAAACGATTGATGGGTGAAAGTTATGCAAACTTAGCTAAAGAGATTCAACGAGTTCCTTATACCGTAGTTCAGGGCGACAACAATACTCCACGTGTAGTTATTGAAGAGCGCAAATATTCACCGCAGGAAATTTCAGCCATGATTCTTCAGAAAATGAAGAAAACTGCTGAAGATTACCTCGGGCAGGAAGTTACCGATGCAGTTATTACTGTACCGGCTTATTTTAACGATTCGCAACGCCAGGCAACCAAAGAAGCCGGCGAAATTGCAGGTTTGAATGTTCGTCGTATCATCAACGAACCAACTGCGGCAGCGTTGGCTTACGGATTGGACAAAATGCACCGCGAAATGAAAATCGCTGTATTCGACCTTGGTGGAGGTACTTTCGATATTTCAATTCTTGAACTGGGCGAAGGTGTTTTCGAAGTAAAATCGACCGACGGTGACACTCACCTTGGTGGAGACGATTTCGACCATGTTATTATTGACTGGTTGGCCGACGAATTCAAAAAAGACGAAGGAATCGACCTGCGCCAGGATCCGATGGCTTTACAGCGTTTGAAAGAAGCAGCTGAAAAAGCTAAAATCGAATTATCGAGCTCAACTCAAACTGAGATCAATCTGCCATACATTATGCCAGTGAACGGAATTCCGAAACACTTGGTAAAAACCCTGACCCGCTCAAAATTCGAACAATTGTCTGACAAATTGATTCAGGCTACGATGGAACCTTGCCGCAAAGCGCTGCAAAATGCAGGATTGAAAGCAAGCGATATCGATGAAGTTATCCTGGTTGGCGGATCAACCCGTATTCCTGCCGTTCAGGAAAAAGTTCAGGAATTATTCGGAAGGACACCTTCAAAAGGTGTTAATCCTGACGAAGTGGTGGCCATCGGCGCCGCAATTCAGGGTGGTGTATTATCCGGAGAAGTAAAAGACGTGTTGTTGCTCGATGTAACTCCGCTTTCTTTGGGTATTGAAACAATGGGTGGCGTGATGACCCGTTTGATCGAATCGAACACAACCATTCCAACCAAAAAGACTGAAACATTTACAACTGCCAGCGATAACCAGCCATCGGTTGAAATCCATGTGTTGCAGGGCGAACGCCCAATGGCTGCCGGAAATAAAACCATCGGAAAATTCCATCTCGACGGACTGCCACCAGCACAACGTGGCGTTCCGCAAATTGAAGTAATTTTCGACATCGACGCCAACGGAATTCTGCATGTAACTGCCAAAGATAAGGCAACCGGCAAAACACAGTCGATCCGTATCGAAGCTTCTTCAGGTTTGACTGATGCCGAAATCAAACGTATGCGTGACGAAGCTGCTGCCAACGAAGCTGCCGACAAGGCTGCCCGCGAAAAAGTTGACAAGCTGAACCAGGCCGACAGTCTGATTTTCCAGACCGACAAGCAGATGAAGGAATTTGGGGACAAATTGCCAGCCGACAAAAAAGGCCCAATCGAAGAAGCGCTGAATAAACTGAAAGCTGCTCATGCCGCTCAGGATATTGCTGCTATCGATGCTGCAACAACTGAACTGAATGCTGTATTCCAGGCCGCTTCGCAGGAAATGTACAATGCTCAGGCCGGTGGCGCGCAAGCTGATCCAAATGCAGGGCAGCAGGCCAATGCAGGCGGAAGCAACAAACAAGATGGCGAAGTAACTGATGTTGACTTTGAAGAAGTCAAATAGATAGGCTTAAAAACGATTATTAAAAATAGGGAAACCGCAGTAAACATCTGATTTACTGCGGTTTTATTTTTATAAAATTATTGTGTTTGATGCTTAATTATCAATTTTAATCATATATTTGTACCATATTTGTACCGCGCGCTAATCGGCGTTAATGTGCGCCTTATTCATGCTTATAATGCCTTAATCATATTTAATTGAAATAAAGCGAACGATTACTAAGAACAATATGGCAATTAGTAAATTGAAAATACCCAAAATTTGCGAGCAATGTGGAAAGCCTTTTGAAGCAAAAACCGTTATCACTCGCTTTTGTAGCACTACGTGTGTGAATAAATCAGGTAAAGAGAAAAAACGAGAAGCAAAGGATGCGGAGCGTAAGCAAAGTATTTTGGAACAGTCAACTAATCAAATAGCCCAAATCCAAACACGCCCTTATATTTCTATTATGGAGGCAACTGTTCTTTTCGGAATATCTAAGGATACTATTCGCCGCCTTATAAAAGCAGGAAAAATTCCTGCAGTCAACCTGGGACAACGGCTGACAAGAGTGAGTCGTTTGCACATAGAAGCCATGTTTACCGAGGTAGTCTTGCCTGAAGAACCCAAAGAACAGCCCATAAAATTGAGATACAATGAAAGCGAATGTTATAACATTGCTGAAGTATCCGAGAAATTCGGTGTATCACCATCAACAGTGAACAAGACAATTCGCCGTAACAGCATACCCAGGCGGCAAGTGGGGAAATTCGTCTATGTCCCTAAAGAGCAAATCGACAGCATATTTTCAATCAAATGATAATACCACATGAAAGAGTTATCCAACACGAAAGTCACCGTGAGGCTTCGAAAGGCAGAAGGCCGAAAGGAGTGGTATATTTACATAGAGAGTTACCCCGTTCTTGTTCCAGGCATGAAAAGCCCGCAACGCATTCGCGAATATTTAAATCGTAGCGTTACTACAATAGAATGGGATAAGAAACGAACTGCCCGGACCGAAGCGGATGGAACAAAAACGTTTAAGCCTAAACGAGATGATAATGGAATAATTATCTGCCGGGGAGAAAAAGACCAGGAAAGTATGATTTATGCCGATGGCGTTCGTAAACTTCGCCAACGAGAATATGACAATGTCGATTTATACAGTGATGCCGAAACCGAACAAGCCGAACAAAAAGAACGGTTGCAGCAAAATTTCATAGAATATTTTGATAAAGTAACAGCCAAACGACACGCAAATAATTCAAAATCCATTCTAATTAACTGGCAACGTGCTGTTGAATTTCTGAAACAGTTTGCAGGAGATACGTTGTTGTTTTCCCAAATAAACAACCGGGTAGCCGAAGAATATAAGCACTTCCTGTTAACTGCCCCTCTTGGAGGCAACAAAAAAGGAACTATTTCTCAAAATACCGCCTCAACTTATTTTTCTATTTTCAAGGCAGCACTTAAACAAGCTTTTATTGATGGCTATTTGACAGTTGATTTATCGGCTAAAATAAAAGGCATTCAGGACCAGGAATCACGTCGTGAATATTTATCCGTTGATGAACTCAACACTCTTGCCGCTACCCCTTGCGAACGGGATGTACTTAAACGTGCAGCCCTATTCTCTGCTCTCACAGGATTGCGGCATTGCGATATTCAAAAACTTCGGTGGAAAGAAATCAACATAGATGGAAATCAAGCCAGACTACATTTTACCCAGCAAAAGACCAAGGGCGTCGAATATACGCCCATTTCAGAACAAGCCTTACAACTTTGCGGAGAGCCGGAAAAGCCAGAAAAATTTGTTTTTGAAGACTTGCCTGATCCATCCTGGATTTCCCACCCCCTCAAAAAATGGGTGGTAGCCGCAGGTATAAAAAAGAAAATTACCTTCCATTGCTTCCGTCATACATACGCGACCTTGCAGTTATCAAGCGGCACCGATATTTACACTGTCAGCAAGATGCTTGGCCATACCAATGTAAAAACCACTCAAATTTACGCCAAAGTGGTAGACGAAAAGAAAGATAAAGCTGCACAAGCGATACAGTTAGAAACAATAAAAACAACTAAGGAATGAAAAACAATCGTCTGGAGTATATCATTTTATACGTCCTGGTTGCATCTGCTTCGTTGATAATTGCGACCTTGGCACGTTTATCTGCCGTTTCATTGGGAGTTGACAACTTTACGGCATTTATCGTTTTTATTGTCGTCTTATGTATTGAGGTCGCAATATATTTAAGTATTCATGTTGTTTTACAAGGACTTATGTTGCCTTGGATCGCAAGGCAATTGCTAAAAGTTCCTTATTTCAAGAATAAAATAAAAAGCACACCTCCTATCGATAAAATTGCCAATCAGACAACCGAACCACCTTCTTTAGCGGATATTCGGAACGAACAACTACAAAACAAAGCCAAAGAGCGGGAAGAAAAACTAAATATTGCGCTGAACTATACCCGAAAAACATTTGCACCTTATATTTCAGACGAACAAATTGAATTTCTATGTGTAAATCTGCAACTATATGCTGATAAATTGAACTTAGAAAAGTTACATTCCATAAAAATCAGCAAAGACTTATCTTCTGTTGACATTTCACATTTTGGATGGAATATCTGGAATCATTTCAGTGTAGGTAAACGAATAGAGATTGCCCACTTCCTCAAAAGAGTATTTCCCGATATTCTCAAAGATGTAGAAGTTGAAAGTATCAAAAGCCACCTGAAAGATGATGAATTAAAAGGCATTATTAAAATACAGAAAAGCCTTACAGAGCAATAATAACCATATTTTATTACTATTTCCAGTGTTTTAACTGTGTTTTTCCCGTGTCGCTAAACACGGGAAAAACACTTATTTCATTTGCACCATAACACTTAAAAACAATAGTTATGGAAACAAATGAAATTTCTTTTGAAACCCTACCAAAAGCAGTTGCCCATTTGGTCAACGAAGTGGCCGCAATCAAATTATTAGTAGAAAAAGGACAAATATCCGTTGTTCCTCAAAAGCGCATTCCGATAGGCATTGAAGAAGCAAGCCAAATTATCGGAAAAGCCAAACCTACCATTTACGCACTTGTTCGCAAACGCCTGCTCCCCTGTTACAAAAACGGCAAGCAACTTTATTTTTTTGAAGATGAATTGCTGAAATGGATTGCCCAAGGCAAAAAGAAGACTTTACTGGAAATTGAATCAGAGGTAGAAGCGGATTACAAAAAACATTCTAGAGGCATAAGAAGTTGAATCTGTTTGATTTATTAGTCAATTTCTGGCGACTGGATGAACAGAAAAATTTCAGCGGAAACGAAACACGGCTGTATTTCTTCCTGATTCATTTGGCGAACCGCTCGTTTTGGCCTGAATGGATTGAATTTGCTGACAAACGAATGGTGGCCAATGCCAATATTTCGTTGCAAGTATTGAAATCCGCCAGAGATCGTTTGCAAGATGCAGAATTGTTGGACTTCGTTCCAGGGGGTGGGTTTAGGGTTAAAACTAGGTATCGGATTTTAACACCTAAGTCCAATCTTAAACAATTTCGTCTTGAATACACTTTCGTCTGATGAATTTTACGGCGGGATGATTGGCGACCGACTCAAAACGATGTTCAACTTTATCACCTTGCATGGAGAAAGCAGAAGAATTTAAATACCCACAAATACTCATTAAAACTGTAAGTCTCTATTAATCAACCAATAGATTTTAAATTTAAAAATTATTATAATGAAAAAGATGAATTTTATTCTACAAAGTAAAGGCGGAAGCGGCAAATCGATGCTCGCCTATTTACTGGCATTAAAAAATGAAGACAATCCCCGAACCTATTTTATTGATTTTGACAGCTCTGTAAAATCAAGTACGCAGCAGCTAAAATTTCTGCAGGGCCAAACACCTGCCCGCTTTGCAAAAATGAATTTACTGGATGAACGGGGTAAAATTGACCGTCAGCGGCTGTTTGAAAACCTGCAAATCCTTGTACAAAAACCGTATGAGGAATTTTTTCTTGATTTTGGGGCACCGGAGAGCGAGCAGTTTACCTCCCTGTTTTCAAAAGATTATAACATCGAAGAGTTCAAGCAAATTGCTGATGAACTGGATGTTGAATTCATCTTCAACATTGTTGTGGCAGGAGGCAGCGCCTACCTTCCCTGCACCAATTTCCTGAACAACATTGCTGGTTTAAACCAACAGAATTTCAGCATTGTCATCTATATAAATGAGTTTTCATTTCAGAATTACAAATCACTAATTGCAGAAATAGAAAGCTATGCAAAAGCCAATTCAGGCAATATTCTCGGGGTAAAATATTTTGGTGATTTTGATACGGATGCTGCCCCTCATAAAAACATCTTAAGGTACATTTCCGAAGGGAAGGGAATGAATGCATACGTCTTTATTGAGAAAATCAAGATTAAGAAAGAACTTCAAAAATTACCGTGATGGAGAATGTAAAGATTGATTTTCAGCGAATGCAGGCCGAGTACTTTCTGAGATACGATTACCGGTTCGATGAGACAGCCCTTGCCATGTTACTTATTTTGAAAAAAGAGCAGGAACAGAACTTTGTTTTGCAAAACACAGCATTGAACAAGGCCATCGATAAAATTGAAGATTCTCAACGAACCTTAGCGCTAGACCGCGAACACCCGCGCTGGCAGGCATTCTCTTATGGTTTGGGCCGGTTGGGTTTGCCGCTGACAATAGTTATCTTTTTCGTTGCTATTTTTTACATGATCCACCTGAGCAATCAGCAACATGAAATGATTAATTCTACCAAACTCCGGTGGTATGAGAATTTCTATCAAACCAATATTCAAAACAGGGAAACTAAGGCCATGAATGAATATCTAAGGAAAAATCCTATTCCTGAATAATTTTAAATGATCCGCTAAATGAAAATTTTTTTAAAGCAGAAACTACTGGAAAACAAGGCAGGGATTTATTCCTTAATCGCTCATCATTATGCTGACCGGATCAATGAAATGGGTTGCAGCCTTTTCAAGGACTGGTTAAGTCAAGAACTGTCCATTGATAAAAGTACGATAAACCTTTCAAGCTTATACTCTGCCTCAAAAAGGGAGCAAAAGAAGGAAAAGCGAAAAAGCAAAACGAATGGTTTTCAACCTGTATTTATGACCAAGCAGAATAGCATTAATCCGGGTTCAAATTTTTCCGATCCCAATGATATACCGACCTCCAAGGATCATATTACTGAAATGTAACCCTGTTGCCGAATGACGAATTATGAATAATTCTGAACAGGAATAAATAAGTATGAATGGAAATAAATATTTTCACATACAATCAGATAAATTATTCATTATTAGCTATATCCATGCAATTTTATTTAGTCAGGGGGGAGCAAGTTTGTGTTTCGGTCAGACCGAAACCTTGCTCTGCGAGGCGAAAAACATCCCGTCGGTCTCATTTGAAAATTTAATGTACTAACCATGAAAACTATAAAAAACAGAAACACGAATGGCAGGCCAACCAAAGAAGCTGCTGAAAAGAAAGGGTATAAAATTACGATCAAAATGGCTACTGAAGAGTATTATTCCCTCAAAGCAAAAGCACGTTATGCAGATATTAACCGTAGCGAATTTATTCGACGTTGTATCCGGTCGAGTGTAGTAACGCAACATCTAACACCAGAACAGACGAGATATATCAAGCAATTAAGTGGCATGGCCAATAACGTAAACCAGATTGCCCATAAAGCCAATGCCGCCGGATATTCTGAAGTACACAGACAATGCCTTTCACTAAGTGATCGCTTGGACAACGTAATTAAGATAATTGAAAATGATTGCTAAGATTGTACAGGGTCGAGGATTCCAGGGTGCAGTGAACTATATCCTTGATAAAGAAAATGCTAGCTTGATTTACTCTGAAGGAGTAAGGCTGAAAGATAAGGAATCCATTAGCCATAGTTTCATTGTTCAGCATAAGCTGAATCCCAACATATCAAAACCAGTCGCCCACATCTCGCTGGATTTTTCGGTTCAGGATAAGAATAGGTTGACAGATAGATTTATGGTTGATGTCGCTCAGGAATACATGAAAAAGATGGGATACCGGGATACACAATACATTATTGCCCGGCATCACGACACTGACCATCCTCATATTCACTTGGTGATAAACCGAATTGATAACAACGGAAAACGAATTTCAGACCAAAACGAAAGGTTGCGGAACGTAAAGATTTGTATGGAACTTACAAAAGAGAACGGTCTTTATATTGCCTCAGGGAAAGAAAATGTAAAGGAGCATCGCTTAAAAGAACCCGATAAAACCAAATACGAAATATATCGTGCGCTGCAATCGGCTATATCTAAATGTCGGAACTGGCAGGAATTAAAAGCAGAGTTACTCAAATCAGGGATTAAAACCGAATTCCGAAATAACGGAGCTACAGACAAAATACAAGGAGTACGGTTTGGAAAGAAGGGGTATGAGTTTAATGGTTCTAAAATCGACAGAGCATATAGCTACTCCAAAATCAGTTACCAACTACAAAAGAATGAAAAGTTGCAACAGGTTGAGATAAACGAACCGAAACGACAAACCAAACAAGATAATAGGACGGATATTTCATTGGGACTTGAAAGCGCAACTTCCCTCATTGGAGGACTGTTCGATGTGATGAACCAATCACCCGTGAACGATGAAAACGAAGTAGAATTATTTCGACAGGAAGCCCAAAAGCGAAAAAAAAGGAAAGCAAAACAATACAGACCCCGATTGTAATTTATTTAAAGCCCCAGACTAATTCAACTTCTGATCCAGAGTTATCACACTGGCTTTACTTATTTTATTTTTTTTCGGCAATATCTGGCAATTAACCAGAAATAGCAACAAAGATAATGACTTGAAATACCGCTATACTAAATCGATCAATGGGATTAATCCGGAGAACTTGTACAAACTTGAAGACATTTTTCAATATAACCGGGATAAGAAACTGATCAAGGAGATTCGGGGAAATGTGGAGGAATATGAGATGGAACTTAACAAGACTGCCGAAAATTTGGTGCAGGAAAGATTGAAGGACACAAAGGTTAAGCAATAAGGTAAACTAGCGTGAAATACTAAATTTCACAAAACAGATTAAACAAAAAACTACATAGCCCTATAAGTATTAGTTTACCTATTAGCGCGTTTGACCTTACATTTCACGATTCTGAAATTTTCATTTTCAAACTCATTTCGCTTCATACGTGAGAAATGATAATACAGATTGTCTGGTTTCAATCCTGTATTTTCACATATCGCTGAAATACTCCCAAATATTTCGGGTACATTGGTTTGTTTGTTGAGAAACCAGAACATGATCAGTAAATTAGTATTGCAGTTTGTTTATTCTGCATTTTCAATTTCAGTAATTGATACCAGTTCCTGGGGAGGAAGAGTCATGTTGAGTCCTGGTAGCGGGGAGACAGGTTCAATATAGCACCTGTTTGTAACTTCGTTAAAATTGGCAACCCGAAAGATCAGGTTTTCTTCTCCGGATTGTGGATTTTTCAATTTTACAGCTTTTGAAAGATCAAGTGGTTTCATGATGAAAGTATTTATATTTACAAATATAGTGATTATATGTGTAATTAATTGCAATTTATCTTTGAAATGCTTAACTTTATTCTAAATACTTTTACACTTAATCACAATGGAATCAGTACCGTTAAATTGGATTTTGGTTGAAGAATGGGAGAATAACTTTATTTTCGAAAATATTGATCGAAGCTTCAGTGTAAATGTAACTTTTACTGAACAATTTGATATCCCATATGATATTAGCTTTAGTCAGCTAAAAGGAGATTTCACTAAAATAGGTTATGAAGATAGTGCTTATAGCACTTTTGCAAATACTAAAGCAGAAGCTTTACAAAAATCTTTTGAAATGATGACATTCATCGATTCAAAATGAATTATTGAGCACAATGAATACGTTAATTCTAAATATTTACAGATGAAAAACTATCTGTTGGTTAATTCAGACAATCAGTTTCCCCGCACAAGGGAAATAAAAAATGATGGAATCAGTATTCCATTTTCATTCACAAATAGAGAAGGGAATGAATTTACTTTACGAGTGGATGAAACAGAAGTATTTGATCATGAATTTGACGATCCCAATCAGAAAAGAGAGTTTTATTCCTTGTTATTCAAGACTGAATTAGAAATCTTCTCAATCTGATGAGTTGGAAACAAAGGTTTGGCCGGATGAAGCAACATTTTGGTTGGACCTGTGAGGATATTGCTAAAATCACGGGGAATAGCAATGATAGTATCCGAATGGTAATAAATCGGCAAGATATACCCAGATGGGCAAAATTGGCAGTTTGGGTATTCGAAAAGCTAAATGAAAGGAAATAATATGGCTGATGTTCACGACAAGCAATCCCGAAGCTATAACATGAGCCAAATTAAAGGCAAAAATACAAAGCCAGAGATGTTGGTACGAAAATTTCTATTTTCAAAAGGCTTTAGATACCGTCTTCATGTTAAAAACCTCCCTGGCAAACCTGATTTAGTACTTCCCAAATACAAAACGATCATTTTTATAAATGGCTGTTTCTGGCATGGTCATGAAAATTGTAAGTACTACGTCATCCCCAAAACCAGAACTGAATGGTGGGTGCAAAAAATTATGGATACTCAAACTCGTGATCAATTTGCAAAAAAAGAATTGGAGAAACTTGGCTGGAATACAATTATTATATGGACTTGTGAGATAAAAGATAAAAAAAAGGATGACAGATTAACAAAACTCGTACGCGAGATTTGTTATATTTGATCAATTTTTTTGTACACTACCATTCGTATAAATCATAATGTTAAACAATAAAGGGAAAATCAAAGCGGTCGATTTCTTCTGTTCTGCGGGTGGTGTGACCTGTTGGATTTGCCGGTTAAATTGACCAGTTCACGCCGTTTTATATTGACCAGTGTGCGCCGGAGTATATTGACCACCTATTTTCAATATTGAGAACGATCATTTCCTTGTTTTGATTAGAGT
>JAHEYT010000014.1 GCA_023251455.1 Bacteroidota bacterium | reverse complement strand
TCGAAGTCGGCGTTGAAACCGGTACAAACGAGTGGGTGCAACTGAATAGCTTTTCCTTCAACCAAAACTGGCTGGAATGCCTGAATAGATAAACGGTGCAGCGTAGGCGCACGGTTCAGCATAACAGGATGTCCTTTCAATACGTTTTCAAGAATATCCCAAACTACAGGATCTTTCCGGTCTACAATTTTCTTGGCCGATTTTACAGTCTTTACAATTCCACGTTCAATCAGTTTCCTGATGATAAATGGTTTGAAAAGCTCAGCAGCCATATCTTTCGGAATACCGCATTCGTGAAGTTTCAGTTTCGGTCCGACAACAATTACCGAACGAGCTGAATAATCCACACGTTTACCTAACAAGTTCTGACGGAAACGACCTTGTTTCCCTTTCAAACTGTCGGATAACGATTTTAATGCGCGGTTATTCTCTGTTTTAACAGCGTTTGATTTTCTTGAATTATCGAACAATGAATCAACAGCTTCCTGAAGCATACGTTTTTCGTTACGTAAGATCACTTCCGGAGCTTTGATTTCAATCAGTCGTTTCAAACGGTTGTTACGGATAATTACCCTGCGGTACAAGTCGTTCAAATCGGAAGTAGCGAAACGGCCACCATCGAGTGGAACTAACGGACGTAAATCAGGTGGAATTACAGGAACAACTTTTACAATCATCCATTCAGGACGGTTGATATTTTTGCTGGCGCGGAAAGCTTCCACAACATTCAAACGTTTTAATGCTTCGTTTTTACGTTGCTGTGAAGTTTCAGTATTAGCTCTGTGACGAAGATCGAACGACATTTCATCCAGTTCGAGACGTTGCAACAAAGTGTACAACGCATCGGCACCCATTCGTGCGATGAATTTGTTCGGATCTGAATCATCCAGATACTGATTTTCCTTTGGCAAAGTGTCAAGGATGTCCAAATACTCTTCTTCTGTTAAGAAGTCGAGGTATTTAACGCCGTCCTGACCTTTAATACCAGCATTAATTACTACGTATCTTTCGTAGTAAATAATTGCATCCAACTTTTTGGTTGGTAATCCCAAAAGGTAACCAATTTTGTTTGGCAACGATTTGAAATACCAGATGTGAGCAACCGGAACAACCAAAGAAATGTGACCCATACGTTCTCGACGGACTTTTTTCTCGGTTACTTCCACCCCACAACGGTCGCAAACAATACCCTTGTAGCGAATTCGTTTGTATTTACCGCAATGACACTCATAATCCTTTACCGGCCCGAAGATTCGTTCGCAGAACAAACCATCGCGCTCAGGTTTATAAGTCCGGTAATTTATCGTTTCAGGTTTCAATACTTCCCCATGTGATCGTTCGAGAACTTCTTCGGGTGAAGCCAGACTGATACCAATTTTGGCAAAGCTACTTTTAACTTTATTGTCTTTTCTGAATGCCATATATCGATCGTTATTTTAACAAGTTTATATCAGGAAAATCAAAACTGATTTACCGTAAATTAATCCAAGTTCACACTCAACCCAAGACCACGTAATTCGTGAAGCAAAACGTTCAATGATTCAGGAATACCTGCCGCTGGCATTGGTTCTCCTTTAACAATTGCTTCGTAAGCTTTTGCTCTTCCTAATACGTCATCTGATTTTACAGTCAAAATTTCCTGAAGGATGTTAGATGCACCGAATGCTTCGAGTGCCCAAACTTCCATTTCTCCGAAACGCTGACCTCCAAACTGAGCTTTACCGCCCAAAGGTTGCTGTGTAATCAATGAATAAGGTCCGATTGAACGGGCATGCATTTTATCTTCAACCATGTGACCCAATTTCAGCATATAGATAATACCTACAGTTGCCGGCTGGTCAAAAGGCTCACCAGTGCCACCGTCGCGCAAATATGTTTTACCATATCGTGGAACACCAGCCTGATCGGTATATTCACAAACCTGATCAAGAGTTGCACCGTCGAAAATTGGAGTTGCAAATTTCAATCCCAGTTCTTTTCCGGCCCAAGCCAAAACAGTTTCGTAAATCTGTCCAAGGTTCATACGTGAAGGCACCCCAAGTGGGTTCAACACGATATCAACTGGAGTTCCGTCTTCAAGGAATGGCATATCTTCGTCGCGAACAATACGCGAAACAATACCCTTGTTTCCGTGACGACCTGCCATTTTATCACCAATCTGAAGCTTACGTTTTTTAGCAACATAAACCTTAGCCAACTGAATGATACCTGCTGGAAGTTCATCTCCAATGGTCACATTGTAGCGTTTCCTTTTGGATACAGCTTCCAATTCCTTATGCTTCATGATGTAATTGTTGATCAGAGCGAAAATCATATCGTTCTTCTCTTTATCTGTCGTCCATTTTGCCGGATTAATCGTCAGATAATCAATCTCCTGAAGTTGTTTTAAAGTAAACTTGATGCCTTTTCCAATGATATCGCCACCATAATAATCTTTTACGCCCTGGCTGGTTTTACCATTCACTAAAGTGAACAGTTTATCTTCCAACTTCGCACGTAATCCTGAAGCATGACGGTCAAATTCTTCGTCGATTGAATCGAGCAAAGGTTTGGTGGCCATCTTGCCTTTCTTATCTTTTACTACCCGTGAGAATAGTTTTTTATCAATGATTGTTCCGTTGAGCGACGGAGAGGCTTTCAAAGAAGCATCTTTTACGTCACCAGCTTTGTCACCAAAGATCGCACGAAGCAATTTTTCTTCCGGAGAAGGATCAGATTCACCTTTAGGAGTAATTTTCCCAATCAGGATATCACCTGGTTTTACAACAGCTCCAACACGAATCAATCCGTTTTCATCCAGATTTTTTGTAGCTTCTTCGCTCACATTCGGAATATCAGAAGTAAATTCTTCAACACCACGTTTGGTGTCACGAACTTCCAATGAATACTCGTCAACGTGTATAGAGGTGAATACGTCTTCGCGAACAACACGTTCCGAAATAACGATAGCATCCTCATAGTTATAACCCTGCCAAGGCATGAAAGCCACTTTCAGGTTACGTCCCAATGCCAGTTCTCCGCCTTGTGTTGCATAACCTTCGGTAAGAACCTGATTTTTAGCAACGCGATCGCCTTTTGCAACAATCGGTTTAAGGTCGACTACAGTTCCCTGATTGGTTTTCTGGAATTTAGCAACCCGATAGATTACAATTTCAGGATCGAAGCTTACATAGCGTTCTTCTTCTGTCTTGTCGTAACGAATATGAATTTCGTCAGCATCAACATATTCAACAACACCGTTATCTTCAGCAACAACCAAAACGCGTGAATCGATAGCAGAACGAGCTTCCAAACCGGTTCCAACAATTGGAGCTTCCGGGCGAAGCAGCGGAACTGCCTGACGCATCATGTTTGATCCCATCAAAGCACGGTTCGCATCATCATGTTCAAGGAAAGTGATCAACGATGCAGCTACAGATGCAATCTGGTTAGGACCTACGTCCATCAGATTAACATCGGCTTTAGGCACAATTGGGTAATCACCATCTAAACGTGATTTTACTCTTGCGTTAATGAAGTTACCTTCATTATCAATTGGTGCATTTGCCTGTGCAATAACTCTACCTTCTTCTTCTTCAGCAGTAAGATAAATAGCTCCTTCAGCAGAAAGGTCTACCTGTCCATTCACAACTTTGCGGTATGGAGTAGAAATAAACCCTAAATCGGTAACCTTGGCAAAAACACAAAGTGAAGAAATCAAACCGATGTTTGGTCCTTCTGGTGTTTCAATCGGACACAAACGTCCATAGTGAGTAAAGTGAACGTCACGCACCTCAAAACCTGCTCTTTCGCGGGAAAGACCACCAGGCCCTAAAGCTGACATACGACGTTTATGAGTCATTTCAGCCAATGGATTTGTTTGATCCATAAACTGAGACAATGCATTCGTTCCAAAGAATGAATTAATAACAGAAGATAATGTTTTGGAATTAATCAAGTCAATTGGCGTAAATACTTCGTTATCGCGTACATTCATACGTTCACGAATGGTACGGGCCATACGAGCCAATCCAACACCAAACTGGTTAAACATCTGCTCACCAACCGTACGAACACGACGGTTGCTCAAGTGGTCAATATCATCAACATCAGTCTTTGAATTAACAAGCTTGATCAAATATTTAATAATTTCAATAATATCTTCCTTGGTAAGTACCTGAACATTCATTTCGATGTTCAAACCCAACTTTTTGTTGATCCTGTAACGTCCAACCTGTCCAAGGTCATATCTTTTTTCAGAGAAGAATAATTTATCAATTACATCTCTGGCCGTAGCATCATCAGGCGGTTCGGCATTACGCAATTGCCTATAGATATGAAGTACAGCTTCCTTCTCCGAGTTACACGGGTCTTTCTGAAGTGTATTGTATATAATGGCATAATCCTGAAGATTCTGGTCTTCTTTGTGCAACAAAATGGTTTTTGCTCCAGAATCTATGATTTCGTCAATATGATCGTTTTCGATAACAACCTCGCGATCGATTACAACTTCATTTCGTTCGATGGACACAACTTCACCTGTATCTTCATCAACGAAATCTTCAACCCAGGTTTTAAGAACACGGGCAGCCAGTTTACGACCAACGATTTTCTTTAAACCAGATTTTGATACCTTAATTTCATCAGCGAGGTCGAAAATTTCAAGGATATCCTTGTCACTTTCAAATCCGATTGCACGAAGCAATGTGGTTACTGGTAATTTTTTCTTACGATCGATATAAGCAAACATGACACTATTAATGTCGGTTGCAAATTCGATCCATGATCCTTTAAAAGGAATAATCCTGGCTGAATAAAGTTTTGTACCGTTAGCATGCATACTCTGACCGAAGAATACTCCGGGAGAACGATGTAACTGCGAAACAACAACGCGTTCAGCTCCGTTGATAACAAATGTACCTCTTGGAGTCATGTATGGAACAGTTCCCAGGTATACATCCTGAACAACTGTATCAAAATCCTCATGCTCAGGATCTGTACAATACAATTTTAATTTTGCTTTTAACGGAACACTAAACGTCA
Source organism: Bacteroidota bacterium (assembly GCA_023251455.1). Lineage (GTDB taxonomy): Bacteria > Bacteroidota > Bacteroidia > Bacteroidales > Prolixibacteraceae > Aquipluma. The sequence continues at coordinate 1,051 of JAHEYT010000014.1, read as the reverse complement.
GACCACGCTCGATACATTCATCGATGGAATAACGAGGTGGGTCGACATTATAGTCAACAAATTCTAGAACGAAGTTATTTCTGGTATCGGTAATTGGGAAATTTTCTTCAAACACCCGACTTAAACCTTCTTCTTTACGCTGATCCGGAGTTGTTCCTAGTTGAAAGAACTCAATGAAGGACTTGATTTGTACTTCAAGAAAATCAGGATAATCAAAGACAGTTTTGGTTGAAGAAAAGCTAATCCTCTGGTTTTCAATTTTTACTGACATCGATGTATATTAATTAATTGAACTTATAAGATAAATATACAAAAAGGCATAGAACCCCACACATGTGAGGTTCTAAACCATATCAACCTATAAATAAGGTCGTAAGACTTTTATTTAAGTTCAACTTCAGCTCCAGCTTCTTCTAATTGACTTTTTAATGATTCAGCCTCGTCTTTAGAAACTTTTTCTTTGATTGCTTTTGGAGCGCCATCAACTACTTCTTTAGCCTCTTTCAAACCAAGACCTGTTAATTCCTTAACCAATTTTACAACTGCCAATTTTGATTGACCAGCAGCTTTCAGAATAACATCGAATTCTGATTGAACTTTTTCTTCTGCCTCTTCAACAGGGCCAGCAGCAGCAACAGCAACAGCTGCAGCAGCAGGTTCAATACCGTATTCCGACTTTAAAATTCCGGCTAATTCATTTACTTCTTTTACAGTTAAGTTAACTAACTCTTCCGCAAGCTTTTTTAAATCTGCCATTTCGATAATAATTTTTAATATAATTTTATAACTAACTTTATTCTCTTTCTCCCAATGTCTTCAAAACGCCATGAATGATGTTTCCTCCAGACTGTAATCCACCCAATACATTCTTGATTGGAGATTGCAGTAATCCGATAACTTCACCAATAAGTTCGTTTTTAGACTTAATAGAAACTAATACATCCAATTGGTTTTCGCCAACATAAACAGACTCCTGAACATAGGCACCTTTTAAAATAGGCATCTTGTTTTTCTTCTTGAAGTCTTTAATCAATTTTGCAGGAACATTAGC
>JAHEYT010000088.1:17400-21148 GCA_023251455.1 Bacteroidota bacterium | reverse complement strand
GCGATAAATTGATAGATTTGGACATTAATTCCAGAATAAGATCAATGGCTAACTTATCCGAAATTACGATCCGTCCAATTCAACCATCCGATAACCCTCATCTTGCGCTGATTGTCCGAAATACTTTGGCTGAGTTTGGTGCTGCCAACCCGGGTACAGTTTATTTCGATTCAACTACCGATTCGTTGTTCGAACTGTTTCAAGCATCAAAGTCTGTTTATTTTGTTGCCGAAGCAGATGGCAAGATTTTGGGTGGTGGTGGAATTTATCCAACCGAAGGATTGCCCGAAGGAACTTGTGAACTGGTAAAAATGTACCTTTTGCCGGAAGCCCGAGGCATTAGTTTGGGACGAACATTGATTGAAAAATGTTTGGAAACTGCCAAAGAAAATGGTTTTCAGCAGGTTTACCTCGAAACTTTGGACGAGTTGCATTTAGCCTTAAAAATCTATGCCAAATTCGGGTTCGAATATTTATGCGCTCCAATGGGCGACACCAAACATTTTGGTTGTGGCTTGTGGATGCTGAAAAAGTTATGATATAATTTTTTTCACCACATAGGCACATAGAAACCCCTAATTTTCACCACAGATTTACAGATTTCTACATAAATAAAAAAACTATGTGTTCTATTGTGTCTATGTGGTTCAACTGAAAACCGGTAGCTGAGCTTGCCGTAGCTACACCCGAATGTCCATTCGTGCAAACGGTACCGCATCCATGCCAATAAATTCACCTTTCAGATATTTAAAATGTCCGGTCATGGCAATCATGGCGGCATTGTCAGTAGTAAATGCAAACTTGGGGATGTGCATTTTCCAGTGACGTTTGGCTGCAGTTTCAATTAGCGCATTTCGTAATCCGGAGTTGGCAGAAACGCCACCAGCCACGGTTATTTCGCTGATTCCGGTTTCTTTGGCAGCCTTGATCAGTTTGTCGAGTAAAATATCGATAATCGTCTTTTGGAGCGAAGCGCACAAATCTGCTTTGCGTTCTTCAATAAAGTTTTCGTTTTCTTTTAATTGATCGCGAAGAAAGTAAAGAAAGCTGGTTTTCAGTCCGCTGAAACTGTAATCGAAGTTCTGAATTCGTGGTTTCGAGAATTTAAAAGCATCCGGATTGCCCTCTTTGGCCAGTTTATCAACAAATGGGCCGCCGGGGTAGGGAAGTCCCATTACTTTGGCGCACTTGTCGAACGCTTCACCGGCAGCATCGTCAATGGTTTGTCCAATCACTTCCATGTCGAGGTAATCTTTTACCAAAATAATCTGCGAATTGCCGCCTGAAACCAACAAACAGAGGAACGGGAATTTGGGTGGATCGTAGGGTGTATCTTTTTCCTGAATAAAATGAGCCAACACATGCGCCTGCAAGTGGTTGATTTCAATCATCGGGGCACCTGTTGCCAGCGAAAATCCTTTGGCAAACGAGGTTCCAACCAGTAATGAGCCCAACAATCCGGGGCCACGGGTAAAAGCAATTGCTGTGATGTCGGAGTTTTTCAGGCCAGCTTGTTTAATAGCCTGATCGACAACCGGAACAATGTTTTGCTGATGAGCCCGACTGGCCAGTTCAGGAACCACGCCACCATAGGCTTCGTGAACTTTTTGTCCGGCAATGATATTTGAAAGCAAAACGCCGTTTTGAATCACCGAAGCTGAAGTGTCGTCGCACGATGATTCAATTCCTAAAATAAATATGTCTTTCTCTTTGTCCATCAGTATCAATAAAAAGCCTGAACACACGTTTAATTCATGAACAGACTGGTTTTTATTCGCGTATTTGTATTATTTTGTATTCAAATTGGAGCGACAAAATTATCAAAAAAACACTTAAAATAGGGTTACCTATATTGGCCACGGTCATCGTGCTGATATTTTCTTCCTGGCTGATTCTTCAAAGCCCGGCAGTACAGACTTACCTTACCCAAAAACTCGCATTAAAACTTTCTGAGAAATACAATACAACCATCACTGTTCAAGGAGTTTCCATTACCTTTTTCAAAGAAATTATTCTCAAAGATGTATTGATAGAAGATCAAAAACATGACTCGCTGTTATTTGTTCATGAGCTTGTTGCCAGCATCGATTCCTTTAGCATTAAAAAGCGTTATGTGAGCATCAATCAACTCAAGCTCGACAAGACTTTCTTATACGCTAGCGATGATTCCGCCGGAAAATCAAATTATCAGTTTCTGCTGGAATCGTTTAAACAGAAGGATACCTTAACGTCTGACAGCCTGAATTATGATTTTATTTTGAATCAATTTGACTTCAATGATGCCAGAATCAGGTATGCTTATGTGGATAGTACTGGCCCCCGGCAGATTTTATTGGATGATATTTCGGTAGGCGTTTCGGAAATGAAGTTGATTGATGAAAATATTGCCTTCAGGATAAACAGGTTTACCTTGAATGACCAAAAAGAATTTACGCTGGAAGATTTTTCTGCCAGTTTTGTTGCAACTCCCGATTCTGTAATGATTACTCAACTTCATGCAAAGACTCCAAATTCGGAAATTGCGGAGGCAAACCTGTACGTCGATAAAAGTAAAATTGGTCCGGAGCTCGATTTTAAGAAGTTAAAGTTTAACCTCGACCTAAAAAAATCGGTGGTGAGCCTGAAAGATATTGGTCTTTTGGTTCCTGCGCTGAAAGGTATGGACGAAAACATTGAAGTTTCGGGTCAGGCTTCAGGAAAACTGGCCGATATTAAAGGGAAAAATATTGAACTTAAAATCGGCTCAAATACCCGGTTGGCTTTTGATCTGTATTTGAATGGATTGCCCGATTTAACCAGTACTTATATGCACATTGATCTGAAACAATCGTTCGCCGACCTGAATGATCTGGGCAATGTGAAACTTCCTGACAATTTTCCGCTAACGCAGCTAAAAATCCCGTCACAGCTTCTTAAGGCTGGTATTATTGAATACAACGGTAATTTCACCGGATTCCTCAGCGACTTTGTGGCCTATGGTACCTTTAAATCGAAATGGGGTGTTTTAACCACCGACTTATCTTTTGTGCCTTCCGCCGGTGAAAAGCTGAAAATAAACGGAAAGTTGAAAACGGTGAATTTCCAATTGGGTGAATTGGTACAATCAGATTTGTTCGACCGGATAACCTTCAATGGCGACGTGAAAGGCTTGCTGAACCAGAAAACACATGATTTCAGCGCTTCAGTTTCAGGAAAAATTGACAGTTTGTTTTTAAACGATTACCAATATAAAAATATAGAATTAACTGGAGATGTCTTGAATAAACGGTTCAATGGTAGTTTGGTGGCCAATGATCCCAATCTGAAATTTCAGTTCGATGGTGAGTTTGATTTGAATGTGCCTGTACCGGTTTTTAATTTCAACATGCTGGTAGAAAAGGCTAACCTGAAGGCATTGAAATTGGTCAGCGGGTTCAAAGAATCAGCAGTTTCGTTTGCCATGAATGCCAATTTTACCGGTAACAATATCGATAATCTGGCCGGATCGATTCATTTCAAGGAAGGGGTTTACCAAAATGAGAATGGACTGGTTTCGTTTGATAACTTTAACTTGAAGACATTTAACGAAAACGAACCCGTTTTGCAGGTGCGATCCGATTTTCTGGATGCCGACATTCGGGGGCAGTACCAGTTGCACAACCTTCATAATTCAATTCTCAAAATTATAAGCAATTACCTGCCATCGTCCGGATTGACTTATACCGACCAGCCAACCACGAATAATTTTGACTCTAGGCTTAATTTAAAA
>JAHEYT010000088.1:0-17390 GCA_023251455.1 Bacteroidota bacterium | reverse complement strand
TAACCGTTTTACAAGGGTTTTACTTACTGATTTGAAGATGGAAACGGGCGAAATAGAAGGGAATATCAATTCGGAGAGAAACATCCTGACTGTAAAAGCTTCTTTCCCGGAAATCAAATTTCAATCGGCTGTATTGCGGAAATTTACGCTTAATCTTGATGGTGATTCGAAGCTGAATATACGGAATAAGGTGGAAGAATTAAATTTGGGGGAACAGTTCAAGGTTTATAACCTTTCACTCATTTCGGAGGCTTCCAGTGATTTTTTGGATTCGAAACTGGCATGGAATAATTTTGGCGCCGTTTCGTACAGCGGTTCAATAAATACGAGTGCAAAGTTTTTTCCACAGAAGAACAGTCCTCATATAGAAATATCGGTTAAGCCAACCCGCCTGTATTTGGCCGACAGTCTTTGGCAAATCAATTCGGCGCTTATCACAGTTGATTCAACATTGATTAAGGTGAATAAACTGCGGCTTTCGACCAAAAGCCAGTCGATTACCGCCGACGGATCGATTAATGACAACCAAACCGATAAACTCAACTTAGTTTTCAATCAGATTGATCTGCGATCGTTAAACCGGTTGACTGGTGACGAACTTGAACTGAAAGGTGAGCTGGATGGCGTCCTTTCTGTTTTTGACATCTACCGGCAGGTGTTGTTTCTTTCAGATTTAAAGATTGCCAATCTTGGCATTCTTGGGCAATCGATTGGTGACGCGAGCATTCAAAGCCGGTGGGACAGGGATAACAAAGAAATTGATGCCGATGTGCTTGTGAAGTCGAAAGAGCGTGACTTGCTTCACGCGTTTGGAACCTACAATCCCGGTAAAGACAGCCTGTCGATTTACACCAATTTCGACCATTTTTCGCTGTTGATTTTGCAGCCGCTGATGGGTAGCAGTTTTGCCGGCTTTCATGGAGATGCTACCGGAAAGGTTTGGATTCACGGGCCTTCAGGGCATATTATGCACGATGGCGCTTTGTATGCCCACGATGCCGGTTTAATGCTCACCGATTTGCAGGCCAATTACACACTGAACGATTCGGTAAGGTTTTCGGGCGATAAAATTATTTTTCCAAACATTAAAATTCAGGACGATTTAGGAAATTCCGGAGTTTTTTCAGGATCAATTCAGCACCGTACTTTTTCGAAGATGGTTTATGATATGACCATAAAAACGGAAAAGATTTTAGCGATCAATACTACTCCCCAGGTCAACGAACAGTTCTACGGAAAATTATTTGGGAGCGGGATTGTGCGTATTACAGGAAAGGGTGCACGGGTACTGATTGACGGAGCCGCGCGGACCGAAAAAGGAACCGAAATGAATATTTCGCTGGAGTACGAAGATGACGCCCGGGAATACGACTTTTTAAGTTTTGTAACGCATGGTTATCAGCCAAAGATTCCGCTAATAAAAGCTCCGGTGAGTAATTCAGATGTGCAGATCAAGTTAGATGTTGAGGTAACTCCTGAAGCGAAAGCGCAATTGATTTACAATTCGAAAATTGGCGATGTGATCCGTTCTCAGGGAGCTGGTAATTTGCAGGTTTCCATCGATAACGATTACAATATTTCGCTTTTTGGCGAATATACCGTTGAGCAGGGTGATTATTTATTTACGTTGCAAAATGTAATCAATAAGAAGTTCGACATTCAGCAAGGCGGAACCATCGAGTGGAATGGCGATCCGGAAGTGGCTACCATAAACCTGAATGCTATTTATAAGTTGAAAGCTTCGCTTAGCGAGCTATTTGCCACCACTGAAGGAGAAACCGATTATACCCAACGCACACCAGTTAATTGTAAAATTAACCTCACCAAAAGCCTGAGCAATCCCGAAATCAAATTTGATATTGAATTACCTACGGCCGAAGACCAAATCAAAGATAAAGTTGAGCAGTATATCAGCTCAGAAGAGGACATGAATAAGCAAATCTTATCGTTGCTGGTGCTCGGTAAGTTTTATACTCCGGAATATCTCAGGGGAAGTTATACTGGAGCAAATAACAACGTAGTTGGGTCAACGGCAAGCGAGTTGTTTTCCAACCAGCTGAGTAACTGGCTGTCGAAAATCAGCAACGATTTTGATGTTGGTGTGAATTACCGCCCCGGAAACCAGATAACCGACGACGAAATAGAGTTGGCATTGAGTACCCAGATGTTTAACGACCGGGTTTCGATTAATGGGAACATTGGTAACAATTCGTCGCAGCGAACAAGCGCAAACAGCAACGGGCTTGTTGGCGATGCCGATGTGAATGTTAAGCTCACCAACAACGGTAAACTGCAATTGAAAGCATACAACCACGCCAATAATAATCTGATATACGAAACCTCTCCGTATACCCAGGGAGTTGGTTTGTCGTATCGCGAAGATTTTAATGACTTCGATGAATTATGGCAAAAAATGAAAAATATCTTCAAACGGAAGAATTTACGACCTGTTAAAGCAAAAGTGAATTAGGCGCTATTTTGATATCTTTGATGTATCTGTTTGATTTTTATGTATTTAGTTGGCGTATGGCGGTAGGGGAAATCATATTTAAATAAATCGTATTTTTGTAGGGCATACTATTTGAATGGAAAGCTTCGTTTTTATTCAGGTAAGTTTAAACAAAATACATATGTTAAATTTTATTTTATTACAAGCAGGTACAAATTTAGCTGAGGTTTCAAAGCCTATCGGTGACGTTGCTCATGCTGATGGATTAATGAAAGAACTTATTCAAACAGCTCTTAAGAGCGGACTGGTGATGATACCTTTATTATTTTTAACCTTAGTTGCAGTTTTTATTTTTTTTGAACGCTATGTTGCTATTTATAGAGCTGGAAGGATTAATTCAAAACTGATGAAAAATCTGCGTGAACACATTTTGGATGGAAAAATTGATTCGGCGTTTACCTTGTGCAAGAAAGAAAATACACCAACTTCGCGTATGATTGAAAAAGGTATTTCCCGAATTGGCCGGTCGTTGGCCGATGTAACAACAGCAATTGAAAATGTTGGCAACCATGAGATTTCCAGGCTTGAAAGAAGACTTCCAATATTGGCCACCGTTGTAGGAGCAGCGCCAATGCTCGGAATACTGGGTACCATTGTCGGAGTTATTCAGGCTTTTTATGAAATGGCTGGTTCCGGAAATTCAATCGATTTGACCTTGATTTCTCACAATATTTATCAAACTCTGGTGACAACAGTTGCCGGTTTTGTTGTGGGGCTTATTGCTTATTTGGCATACAATATTCTGGTAGCTAGTGTTAAAGGCGCCATATCCAATCTGAAGTCGGTTACGATTGAATTTATGGATATTCTGAATGAACAGCCTGCCTGATAATAATCTTCAGGCACTTTCGTTAGTTGTTGTGAATAGTTCGTCTGGCGCAAAATTTATAGGTGAAAATGAAGTACATTTCAGAACATAGAACAGGATTGATTGGAACATTGGTTACTCACGGGGTAATCCTGATCTTTTTGTTATTTTCTGTAATTATCAATTCCAATCCTACTCTGCTTGACGAAGGAATTCTGGTTAATTTTGGTGATTCAGAAACCGGGCTTGGCCTCGAAGAACCTGCCCCGGGCGAACGCGAACCTTCCGTAAAACCAATCGAATCGGTTTCTGAAAAAATAGTTTTACCGCCAGCTTCAACAAAAAAGGTTTCTTCGGAAGCCGATGATCCAATCGTTACTCAGGATTTGGAAAAGACTGTTGCAGTTAAAACGACAACTACAAAAAAAGTTACTGAGAAAGTAATTGATCCTGAAAAACAACGTCTGGCAGAGGAAGAAAGATTACAAAAAGCCGAACTTGCCCGTCAGCAAAAGGAGGAGCAACGACTTTTGGCAGTGGCCGCAGCCGAGCAACGTAAAATTGGCGAAATAAATAGCCGGGCCAAAAATGTATTTGGTGGCGGCGGAAAGGGTAGCCCCGATTCGAAAAGTACCAGTCAGGGAATAACTTATGGCACCGGTAACCAAGGTGTTCCCCAGGGATCGGCCAATGCCGAACGATATGGGCCGGGTGGTGGAATTGGCGATGGTGTTTCATTTAGTCTTGATGGCCGGACAGCACAATTACTTCCAAAACCAGATTTTATTGGTAACGAAGACGGTAAAGTTGTAGTGTTGGTGACTGTTGATAAATCGGGTAGGGTGACCAAGGCAGAGCCGGGCGTTAAAGGTTCAAACACAGCAAATCCGGCATTATTGGCAGCTGCCAAAAAAGCAGCTCTTGAGGCCAGGTTTAACGTCGATGGAAATGCATCTTCTTTTCAAAGAGGAACAATTACTTACCGTTTTGTGCTCGATTAAACGCTCAAAATTTCATTTAACCACATCGACACTGCAGAGCTCATCGAGTTTTATATATTCTGTGTTTGTCAGAGTACTCTCCGCCAGAATCGGCCCCGCTATTTCCACATCTTTTTCGGCTATATGACTATTGACAAAACGTTATTTCTATTGGGAAGCCTTATTATAAAACCGGAAATACAAAATTGGTGTTTCTATGTGCCCTATCCGCCAAGGGGCGGACAAGTGTGCCTATGTGGTGAATAAACAAAAAACGCAAGCACCCCGGTTTTACCCGAAATGCTTGCGTTCTGTTTTGGTACCTATGCTTTAACTACACTAATGTATAACCCGAGCGGTATTCGTAATGCATCAGTTTGGTTGCTGCACCATCGACATCATCAATAAATTCTTCCTTGATTGGATCCCATTTAACTGTACGTTTCAGTTCGCAGGCAATGTTTCCAAGGTTACAAACCGTACAGCTGCTGTGGCCGATTTCGACCGGAACAACCGGATCTTTGCGCTCGCGAACAGCTTCAACAAAGTTTACCTGGTGTGGAATCTTATTTTCGTATGGAACATTCGCAGCTTCTTCTTTTGCTGGTGGAGGTAAAAATTTATCATCCGAAGCCTTGAAATGTTCGCGCGAAACTTCAATCCATCCGTCTTTACCAATGAATTTTACCCCTTTGGTATTCTTTTCGTCGAATGGTTCCGATGACATAACCACGCCATTGGCATATTTAAATTGCATATATTGAGTTCCGTCGCCAATAGGTGAGGCTTCAACCGGGCCATTTTTGTCCATTCCGAGTCCCCATTGTGCAATGTCGAACATGTGGGCGCCCCAGTCGGTCGTAAAGCCTCCACCCATTCCTTTGTACCAACGCCATGCGCCCCAGTATTCTTCATCTTTATCAGGGTCAACAGTAATAGGTGGATCAAGTTCTTTGTTAAAAGGAACAGCATTTGGGAGCGATCCCTGCCATAAATCCCAGTTCAAATCAGCCGGTATTGGTTCTTCAGCCAGATCGAATGGTCGTGGTGGAGCGCCAACATAAGCATTTACTTTCTCTATTTGACCAAGGGCTCCTGATTGTACCAGTTTAACCGCATGTTGGAAATTCGGATCGGAACGCTGCTGGCTGCCAATAGCCAGAATGCGGTTGGTTTCGCGCACAATGCGGCGTAATTCCTGACCTTCTTTGATGGTGAATGTCATCGGTTTTTCAAGGTACACATCTTTGCCAGCTTTACAGGCGGCAATTGCAATCCGTGCATGTGAATGATCGGGAACTGCAATAACAACAGCATCGATATCCGTGCGGGCCAATAACTCTTCAAATTTTTCGTAAGTGGTAACTTCAACTTGTATTTTTGCTTTCGTATAGAAATTGTTTACCCTTTTTTCGAAACGTTTACGTTTTACTCCATAAACATCACATCCGGCAACGACTCTGATGCCAGGAATTGAGATGAATCCGCTCAGCAAAAACATCGATTGACGTCCCATGCCGATGAACCCAAGTCTCAGCGGATTTTCTGTTGTTTTTTGTTTGCATGCGGCTAATGATGAGAACATTGCTAACCCAGCAACGCCAAAAGCTGCAGTTCCAAGAAAATGACGCCTTGAAACACCTTTCTTAAGTTGATTTTCCATTTGACTAATTTATTTTTTAAGATGATTTGTTAGAGGTTTATGTTGGTAAAAATACCGATTTGACTTTTTCTATCAAAATAAAAAATTGTCTATCGCCATTTTCGTTCCAATTAATTTTTATTAATTGATTGTCCATGATTTTCAGCCCAATAAGCATTCGATTTATTTCAGAATTCGCATAGGCATTAACTAATAATTAACGTCGGTTTTTGTGAATAATTACAATCGCATTAAAAAACATTGTTTTTCCTGAATTTGTGCTGAACACAACCTTTTTTTTTTGATTTTTGTGAGGCATTGAAATGACGGAAACTATGGAAGTATATATTAATCTGCTAAAATCATTGATATCGGTATCGTCTCTTAGTCGAAATGAAGAGGATGCCGCTCGGATCATTCGTGATTTTTTTACTGATTCGAAGTTGAGATACGATTCGAAGGTGAATAATACCTGGGTGAAAAACAGGTTTTGGAAAGATGGACTGCCTGTAATTTTGCTCAATTCGCACATCGACACTGTTAAGCCGGCAAGCGGTTATACACGCAATCCGTTTTCGCCGGATGTTGAAAATGGAATTTTATACGGACTTGGCAGCAACGATGCCGGAGGGCCTTTGGTGACGCTTCTGGCTGTTTTTATGCATTTTTATCCAGTGGAGAATCTTCCGTTTAATTTGATTTATGCGGCTTCAGCAGAGGAAGAGATTTCGGGAATAAATGGATTGGCGAGTATTTTGGATGAGTTAGGCCCAATCGATTTGGCAATAGTTGGCGAACCGACTAAAATGCAAATGGCTATTGCTGAAAAAGGTTTAATGGTACTGGATTGCACAGCGCACGGTAAATCGGGCCATGCAGCTCGCGAAGAAGGCGAAAATGCCATTTATAAAGCCATTGCAGATATTGAAAAGATCAGAAATTACAGGTTTGAGAAAACCTCGGATATTTTGGGGCCCGTAAAAATGTCGGTTACCTTGATTAATGCCGGAACCCAGCACAATGTAGTTCCCGATTCCTGCTCATTTGTGGTTGATGTTCGCACCAACGAGCATTACTCTAATCAGCTGGCTTGCGAAATAATATCTGAACTGATCGAATCGGATGTGGCTCCACGTTCATTCAGGTTAAATTCTTCAGGAATTCCGGTTGATCATCCGATTGTTCAGCGTGGAATAAGTCTGGGGCTTAACTATTACGGTTCGCCAACTACTTCCGATCAGGCAGTAATTCCATATCCATCAATCAAAATAGGGCCTGGCGATAGCGCCCGCTCGCATACTGCCGATGAATATATCCTGATTTCAGAAATGGAAGAAGGATTCAGAATATATGTTGATTTACTTTCAGGACTTCAGTTGAGTTAAAAAAAAGAGAGAGACCTGTCCCCCAACAGGTCTCTCAAGGAATGCTTCAGAAATAGAACTGAAGCGAGAATACTTATTTTGACATCGAACTAAACTAGTCACTTTCGGCGTAAGCCATTTCGTTGTGTTGAGAGATATCCAGACCGGCAATTTCTTCTTTCTGGTTAGCACGTATTCCGAAGAATTTATCAACAACTTTAAACAGAATGAAGGTCATTACGCCTGAGAATACCATTGTTACAACAGTTGCAACTAACTGGATGTAAAGTTGTTTTGGGTTTCCGTAGAACAATCCGCTGTATGATGACTGGATAGCTGGAGTTGCAAGGAATCCGGTAGCTACAGCCCCGATAATACCACCAATGCCGTGAACACCAAAAGCATCAAGAGAATCGTCGTATCCGAATTTGTGTTTGATAACCGAAACCATGAAGTAACATACTACGGCAACGATTAAGCCGATAACTACTGCACCCAATACTCCAACGAATCCGGCAGCAGGAGTAATAGCTACAAGGCCAGCTACAGCACCGGTACAGATACCGATTACGGTTGGTTTTTTGTTGATTGTCCAGTCGAGCAATGCCCATGAAATAGCAGCAGTAGCAGTGGCAACATGAGTTGCAAGGAATGCGCTGATGGCTAATCCGTCGGCAGCTAAACCACTTCCGGCGTTAAAGCCGAACCAGCCGAACCAAAGCAATGCGGCACCAATTACTACAAGCGGAATGTTGTGAGGCGCTGTAGGGTGGTTGTTGTAATTACGTCTTGAACCAATCATGAGAGTCATAACCAGGGCTGCGATACCTGCGTTGATGTGAACTACAGTTCCACCGGCAAAATCGAGTGCTCCCATTTTATACAACCAACCGTCGGCTGACCATACCCAATGTGCTACAGGATTATAAACGAAGATGGCCCAAAGCAAGGAGAAAATCAGGAAGCCACGGAATTTAATACGTTCTGCATAAGCACCAATGATCAACGCTGGTGTAATTACTGCAAACATACACTGGAACAATACAAACAAAAGGTGAGGAATACGGGCTGTTGCCTGTGAAATATAGTAAGGGCTAACATCGTTCACACCAATCCCGTTTAAAAATGCCCAGTCGAAACCACCGATGAAAGGTGCAAGGGCTCCTGTTGATGATCCAAATGAAAGGCTGTATCCGAAGAATACCCATTCCAGAGTGATCACGGCAGTTAAAATAAAACACTGCATCAGGATGTTTAATACGTTTTTCTGGCGAACCAATCCGCCATAAAATAAGGCCAGTCCTGGAATTGTCATCAGCATAACCAAAGCTGTCGCAACAATCATCCATGCGGTATTTCCAAAGTCAATGTATGGAGTTGGTTCTGGTGCTGCAACTGCTGCAACCGTGGCCGCTTCCTGGGCAAAAAGTAGGGTGGGGGCGATTAAACCTAGTAATGCCAGCCCTGTATATCGTAATTTTGTCTTCATATATTTCGTCTTTAATATTTTATATCTGAGGGATTATTTGTTGTAAAGCGATTCGTCGCCACGGTCTTTGGTCCGGATGCGGATTGATTCACCAATGTCGCTAACGAAAATCCGTCCATCACCACTTTCGCCTGTATAGGCTGATTCAAGGATGGCGTTGATCGATTTTTCAACATTCTGATCGCGAACAACAAACGAGATATACATGCGTGCTACTGAATTTACGTCGTAGGCAATGCCTCTGAAAATGAGCCCCTGACGGGCAGTGCCCTGGCCTTTTACTTCCCACCAGGAGAGAAAGTCGATATCAGCTTCGTGTAATGCTGCGCGTACTTCTTCGAACTTGGTCTTTCTAACGATGGCTTCAATTTTTTTCATGATATTTTGTATTTGAGGGTTTTGAAATGATTATAAACTGATTCCTACAACAATATGGAACTGTTCGGTTGATGGATTCAGAATGACTGAACCACTAACAGGAATTGAGAAGCTGTCAGAAATTTTTATCGATTTGGAGGGTTTTAACCCAACATTACATAGGTTGAAGCTTGCATCTTTGGTATATTGTCCGTCTCCTGCTCCTGCAAACAGCGTTACTGCTCCTGCGGTATAACCTGCTTCAACATAAGTGTCTTCGGCATTGGTCATATAAGCTGCGGCTAACGATAATTTTCCAAGTCCAAGTGTTACCATTGGCTCAAAATAATGTGAGTCGCCATCAAAGTATTCGGCAGTTGGGAAATAATAATCAGTAACTGCAAATGCTAAAGTGCTGTTTTCGCCAAGGCTAAATCCATAGGATGCAAAAAGATCGGCTTCGGTAGCTTCGTTGGTCGAGAAGCAATAGCTGCCCCATGCGCCAATTGAGAATCCACCATTGGTGTATTTTACTGTTGGCTGCATTGCAGGACCTGATCCGAACTTGGCACCACGCCATACATAACTACTGTACAAATCAACTCCGGTAGTCCATGAGCTGGTGGTTTCTTGTGCTTTTACATTGAGGGTGCAAATTGCGAGTAATGTAAAAACAATGAGGGTGATTTTCTTTTTCATGATACACAATTTTTAGGGTTTAACTTTTATTATCTATTTTTTTTAAATCACTTTAAATATTTAGGGGGTATTTTGAAAAATTATATGTTTTTGGTCAATGACCCCCTTTGTTTGATGTGCATGGTCAAAAGTATGTATTATTTCTAAAGTTGATTAGAATAAAAATGGGGGTTGGTGTGAATTAAAGATAAATTAACAATTGAATTAGTCTAAAAATATGGGGGTTAGTGGCTGTAAGTGATAATAAATATTGAATTGTATTGTAAAAAATAGGGGGTATTATTCTAAAATGTATAAAATCATACTTTGAAATTGGTTTGTAACTTGATGATTATCAAATAGTCTTATTGTTTGTGTTTATTCTGATAAAATGTCAATATAAATATGTATTAAATAGAATAATGATATTTTGTTGTCAGTTTGATTGAATATTTGTTGCGTTTTAAAAATATTTTGCTTTTGCCTGATATTTTTAAAATTCGAACCTTAAACCGATTTCTTCGACTCAATTGGTTTGGATCGAAATTGAACCTGGTTTTATTTGCTTTTTAAAGTTTAGATGGCCAAGTGCGAAAGGAGCAGTTTTTATATATTTGCAATCCTTTTGTAAATCAATTGTATTTGTCATGGCTTTGGTAGCAAATCAGTTTCTCCGGTTCTTTAAGTTTTTCGTCTTCTGGATGATTTTCTTCTGGCTAGCCAAAGCCTTTTTCCTGATCTCTAATTTTGAGCAAACGCACCAGTTGTCCATGTCCGAAGTTTTTGGAATTTTTGGCTATGGTTTAAAGATGGACATTTCTACCGCCTGTTATTTGCTGGTCGTTCCGGGTTTGTTGCTTTCGCTTCGGAGTTTTGTGCCTTTGCGGTTTGTAAATCGCTTCTTTTGGATATACACACTCATATTTTTGATTATCGCATCCTTTTTAGTGGTTCTCGATCTGGGTTTGTATCCACATTGGGGAACCCGTGTGAATATTACTGCCTTTAATTACATCGACGATCCGGTGGCCATGAGCGCATCGGTTTCAATTGTCGATGTTTTGTTGGGTTTGTTGATAGGCGGAAGCTTGATTGCCGGCTTTATGTTCTTGTACCGAAAACTCTTTCCTGAAGGTGTTGCCATTGCCGGTAAAGTCACATGGTATGCGTCTTTCTTGCAACTTCTTCTGGTCGCTACCTTAATTATACCGATACGAGGAGGCCTCGACACTTCTCCACTCAACCTGAGTTCGGTAGCTTTTAGTCCCAAATTGTACGTCAATCAGGCGGCAAGCAACTACCTGTGGAACTTTGCCAAGTCGGTCGAAAAGCGCAAACGGCTCTCCAATCCCTGCGCCTATATGCCGAAAGATGAGAGTGTGCGGCTTTTTAATCGGTTCATGAAAAATGATTCGGTCGTTACGCGGCCACAGCTCATTCATCTGAATCCGGGGAAACAACCGAATGTGATACTGGTAATTCTCGAAAGTTTCTCGAATAAAGTAATTGCGCCACTCGGAGGAATGCATGGAATTGCTCCCAACCTCGATTCGCTTTGTGCAAATAGTACGGTCTTTACCAACTTTTATTCCACAGGAAATCGTTCCGACCGTGGAGTTTCGGCTGTTTTGGGCGGATATCCTTCGCTGCTGAGTACATCCATCATGGTTTATCCGGAGAAATCGCGAAGTTTAACTTTACTTCCGGAGTACTTTAACCGGCATAATTACAATACCTCATTTTATTACGGAGGTGACATTAATTTCTATAACCTGAAAACATTCGTGTTGCAAAGTAATTGCGGAAAAATAACCACCAAAGCTGATTTCCCGGCGAAACTTGGCCGGATGACAAAATGGGGAGTTCCGGATGGCTATGTTTTTGAAAAGGCCTTGGAAGATCTGAAATTGGAGAAGGAACCTTTTATGAAAACCATTTACACGGTCAGCAGTCATCCGCCATATGATGTACCGTACTCAAAGATCAAGGGTAGTTCGAACGAGGCAAAGTACCTGAATTCGGTGGCCTACACCGACAGTTGCCTCGGCGTATTTATCGATGGTTTCCGGAAATCGCCACTTTGGGACAATACCTTATTAATAGTGACTTCCGATCATGGCACGCTGCCTCCGGGACCGACTGATATAACTGAACCTGCATCGTACCGCATACCGCTGATTTGGTCAGGTGGGGTCGTCGACTCGTTGCAACGGATTGAAACCATCACCCAGCAGGTTGATTTTGGTACATCACTGATTCATCAATTGGGTTGGGAAGCTGATTCTTCGAAGTTTGCAAAAGATTTCTTTACTTCGCACCCGTTTGCATTTTATGCACTCGATTCGGGCTGGGGCTATGTAACTCCGGAAGGAGAATATTATTTCGATCAGAATATTCGCGATTTTGCCCGAAAACCAAACCTGAAAACATCTGAAGATTTGCAGTTTCCGAAAGCATACATGCAGGTGTTGCACGATGATTTTATTAGCCGTTAAAACCGTAGAGACGCGATTGATCGCGTCTGAAAAAGATAAATGAAAATGACACAACCAAAGACCGAAAAGATATTCCTGATCATTAATAAATATGCCGGACATGGATTGGGCGAAAAGTCTGTTAAGTCGGTCATCCCTTTTCTGAAAAAACACGGTTGTACGGTTGAATATTCGTTCACCAGTCACCCCGGACATGCTACTGAACTTGCTGCAAGGGCTTCTGCCGGTGGTTTTGATCTGGTGGTTGCCGTTGGTGGCGATGGAACGGTGAATGAAGTGGCACAGGGATTAATTGGAACCCGCACAGCAATGGGCATTATCCCGATGGGCTCTGGAAATGGTTTGGCCCGCGAGTTGGGTATTTCGATGAACATGCTTAAAAGTGCCCGCACTTTGATCAGTGGAGTCAATCTTCAATTGGATGTTTGCAAACTCAACGATCAGCGTTTTCTGTGCACCAGCGGAATTGGTTTCGATGCTATGATTGCCTATAAAATGAGCAAAGCAGCCACTCGTGGATTTCTGAAATACGTACAGTTGGTTATTCAGGAGAGTATTTTCTTTAAACCACTTGATGTGAAGATGAAAATTGACGGAGTCCGCATCGAGGAACCGGTTTTCCTGATCACTTTTGCCAATGCCTCGCAATTTGGAAACAATGCTTTTATTGCACCGGCCGCCAGTATGACCGACGGTTTGATTGACGTTGTGGTTGTCCGGAAATTTGCCAAAATCTGGATGCCTGTTTTTGGAGTGGCTTTGTTCACCAAATTCATTCCCAAACTTCCGTTTGTTGATAGCTACAAAGCCAAACAAATTGAGCTTGAATTAGCTGAAACACCATATTATCATTTCGATGGAGAACCCGGAACCCTAAGTATTCCGGCGAAAATAAGTTTAGACGAGAAAAAAATATGGGTAAGGTGCAGTAAATAGGTTATGAGAATGAAATAATGTCGCATTCCCTTTTTGTTTACCCCTAAATCCCCTAAAGGGGACTTAGTTCTTCGATAATCTGTTGTGATGTTTACAGCCTAAGCCCCTTCAGGGGTTTGGGGTGAAAAAATCAAACAATAAATAGTTCGCAGAACTTAGTTATTTTACCTTCAATTCTTTTTCAAGTTTTCCGGTTTCAAATTCGAATCAGACCATCAAAGAGCCGCGAAACCCTCTGGCAGCATAGTATGATTCTGCACCATTGTGATACACAAAAACAGTGTCGTACCGACGATCACAAAAGAGAGCGCCGCCGAGTTTCCGGATCTCAGCAGGTGTTTTCACCCAACTCGACGTTTTGGTATCGTAAGTTCCAAGTTGTTGCAGCTCCCGGTATTTTTCTTCCGTTAAAAGTTCGATGCCCATGTCAGCAGCCATATCTATGGCGCTATTTTCCGGTTTATATTCTTTCCTCGATTCCAGCGCTTCGCGATCGTAACAAACACTTCTGCGGCCTTTTGGACTTTCGGCTGAACAATCGTAAAAAATGTATTCGCCTGTCGTTATATCCTGACCAACAACATCCGGTTCGCCACTAGTTCTCTCCATTTCGTTTATCGACCACAGTTTTTCACTGTTAGTTTCCAACTTTGCATGTACTTTAACCCATTCCAGACCAATATGGCGGTTCATGTTTTTCTCAAAACGGGCTTTTAATGTGCTGAGTAGTTCTTCTCGTTGTCCGGATGACAACTCTTTTTTATTTTCCATTGCATTGACGTGTTATTCTGATTTGTTTACGATGTCATGTAAACAGTTAGGCGTCGTGTTTGGTTGAGTGGTTGTTGAGGCTTGCTGACGTTAGCGGTTGGTTGTTTTTGTTTCGCCTGTTTGAGCTCCTTATTCGGTTACACACTTTGTCCGAAAGTCAACAAGTTGTTGTCCGGATCGGGTAACGAAAATTCCATTTGTCCCCAGGGTTTTAAACTTAGTTGTCCGTTCGGATGTATTCTTATTTTCTCATCCAGCAACGATTGGTATAACCGTTCAATGTTATCTGTCCGGATATAAACTTGTCCATAGTTTTCTTTCGGGTCAAGTGTTTTGAATTCAAAAAAATGAATTTGGATACTGTCTTTTTGCACCATCAGGTAACCATCAAAGTCGGCACTGCCAAATTCCTGAAAGCCTAACTTATTAATGTAAAAGTCTTTTGTTGCACTTTTGTCGCGCATCGGTAACTTTGGATGGATGTCTGTAAGCATATCAATTCGATTTTTTTAGTTCTGTTGCTCCCTTTTCGGAATTGCGGTCGGCAGCTCGGGCGGAAAGATACCCACCGAAAACCACTGCTGCCGCACTTGACGGGTAGCTGAAGTTACCAGCTGGGCTTTGTTCTTCATTTTTCTTCTATTCTACAAGTTCTGCTGTCTCTCCGTTTGTCGCCAAATAAAGAATAGCAATTTCCGAAATAACGCCTACAAATAATTTTGCATATTTTGTTTCCAGTCCTTTAAAGTCAGCGTCTTTCCCATGACCGGTTCCGTATCCGTTTCTAAGCTCAGCAGCACCGTGAACAATTGTGGTTATTCCACCAAGAATTTGTCTAATTGATCTTTCCGCTTTCTCTGGATCTTGTGCTTCTTTTGGTCTAAAGTCTAGTGTTGCAGTTGTTTCTTTTAGTAATTGGGGAAGTGTCCAGTCTGGATTTATTGCCTGATCTCGTTGTTTAAGAATAGATTTACAAGTTGTTTCTAATAATTCCTTTGCTGTTCCTATCGCAATGTCTGTGTCTTTGTTCACATTATCATTCATTAATGTGATTTTGCTATTTACATAGGAAGTGTCCAGATATTTTTTTTATTTCGGCTTTTTTTGCTGTCAAGTGTCTATGCCCAATAATATTTTGTCTACCCGAAAAAACAGGCTTTCCCGAAATTTCGTCGGACTGAAAAACTTCAAAACCATCGGTACTTAAATGCTTATTGTAAATTTCAAGAAGTTGAGTCACTTCTCCTATATCAGTTCTTACGACCGGATGAATCGTTTCTGATAAAAATTTTAGGTAAAGATCGTCTTCACAATGAAGCATATTAATTCTTGGGTCAGAATAAAACCAATTGTAATCCCAGTCGGTATTATTTTCCATATGTTGGAAAATATCCTCATATGCGTCTGAATATCTGAAATCTCTTGATGGTAGTCTTTTAAGGTCAAATAATCGACCTAAAAAATCAGGTTCACTTTGTCGACCGTGATACCAAAGATTTGCAAGTTGCATTTCGTCCGCAATTTGCTGTCGTGTCACTGTTGATATTTGGCGCTTGTCTTGCACTGTGTCTTTTGTTTTTAACTTGACTTTTTTATTTTTTCATTTTTGTCATATCACTAATTGCAGCTTGTAAAACTTGCCAAGAAATTTTAGCTGTATCAATATCTGGTGAAAATCTACTACTCATCTGTTGATATGGATGGATATAATTTCTAAAATCACGTAGAGAATGGCTAAACTTTCTCACATCCAAACCTATTAGTCCAATTCCATATGCAACATCAATAAGATTACTGAGTGTCCAGTCTTGAAATGGTAGAGGTTTGCCAGTATCCTTGTTCTTTGGACTTGATGGTGATTGATTAAATTCTTTCATATTTTTCAATGCCATTCCTAACAATATCCCCTCTAAAACACTTCCACATAAAATTACAACACAAAGTGAAGATTCGCATTTTAGACATTTTTGAACTTCGATTAATCTTTCCTTAAGGATTTCAGTTACAGCGCTGTCAATATCAAGTTTTTCTAAACTTATGTTATTATAATCTCTTTTCAAAAAGTCGCCTTCTGTGGTCTCGAATGTATCATTTTGATTTATTTTGTCTGAAACACCTCTGAGTCTATTTGCTATTCTTAGGCAATCATTAAAAATTATTGCTTCGTTTTTACTTATTTCAATATTATTGATTTTTCGATTCGTCTTCCAGTAGGCTAACATCTCATTTATCAATATGCCAACAGTTTTATCTGATTCAATTTGCCAAAATACATGAAGCCTTTTCGCTTTTGAATCACCATAGGCAGCATACTTTGATTCGTATATGTCTATTTTACAAACATTAAAAATAAATCGTTGAAAGGAAGTATTTGAAAATTTCAAAACATAACCTCCGTCCATCTCAAATATTTTTTCCAAGAGTAATATGTCTGTCTGTTTTAAATTCGCCATTTTCTATTTCGATTTGTCTGTATGTTGTGTCGTCTTAGCCTTGCTGGTAACGTAGGAAGCTACACGCAGGGGCGGACTGCGAGCGATTTCCTGTCAAGCCGAAAAGCAGCCCGGGCGGAAAGATGCCCACCGAAAAACACCGCTGCCGCACTTGTATTCTAAGACAAACCCAAATTTTCGAGTCGTTTTTATGCTGCATATTTCAAAAGATCCACATATGGGGATTGTCTTTGAACAACAGCGAAAACCCGATAGACGATTTTGTTTCGAATAATATTTAGTGTGCTCATTTTATTCTTTCCAAGCTCATTTACCCGTTTATTAAAGTACTGCAAGTATTCTCCCTGGTATTTAATGGCCGCCATTGCCGCCAAATTTAATAAAGCTTTCAACATTTTGTTCGCAAAAGGATGTACTCTTGGAGTTCCTTTCACAGTACCGGACGAATAACTGAATGGAGCTATACCGGCAAAGCAGGCAAAAGCCCTTGCATTAGCAAACGAGGTAAAATTGGCAGTATATCCAATCATGTAAAATCCTAAGATTTTCCCCACACCACGAATGGACAGAATGAGCTTATAATTCCTGGATATGCTTTCATCGCTTTCAATGATGCTCTCGATTTTTAGCTCAACCCTTGTAATTTCATCGTTCAGGTTGTTTATCAGACGCAGCTGCACTTCCTTTATTAATTCAGATTCACCCTCTTCGTAGCAATCATGCAAGTCAGAAATACCATTTTTGTAGGCGGTTCGATGTTTCAGCAATTTCTCGCGCAATGATATTAAAGACCTGATCTGGTCAATCTTCGCACCCGGAAGAATAGTCGGCACCAGTATTTCCCTTTTCTCGTAGGCATAATAGGCTATTCGTTTGGCATCTATCCGGTCATTCTTTCCCCTGGTAAT
>JAHEYT010000041.1:58755-86463 GCA_023251455.1 Bacteroidota bacterium | reverse complement strand
ATGTACATGACGGCAGCAGATCAAGCCGATTTCATCAAAAAAAGCCTTGGGCCTGCATTCGAGACTGCCGGTATTAAAACAAAAATTATTGTATACGACCACAATGCCGACCGCATTGACTACCCGCTTCAAATACTTAGCGATCCGCAGGCAGCCAAATATGTTGATGGATCGGCCTTCCATCTTTATGCCGGATCGATTGACGATTTGAGCAAAGTTCACGACGCCTACCCTGCCAAAAACCTTTATTTTACTGAGCAATGGATTGGCGCCCCGGGAAACCTTGCTGGCGATCTCGCATGGCACACCCGCACTTTAATTATTGGTGGAACCCGCAACTGGTGCCGGAATGTGCTTGAATGGAACATGGCTGCCGACCCGTCGAACGATCCGCATACCAGCGATGGCGGATGCGACAGGTGTTTGGGCACCATCACAATCAATGGGAATGCGGTTACCCGAAATCCAGCTTATTACATATTGGCACACGCTGCCAAGTTTGTTCGACCAGGCTCGGTAAGGATTAACTCTAATTTACCGGGGAATTTGCCAAATGTAGCTTTTAGAACTCCGGAAGGAAAAAAGGTATTGATTGTTCTGAATGATGCCAACACTGTCCAAAATTTCAACATCAGCTTTAAAGGTAAATCAGTCACTACGTCGCTGGCAAAAGGCGCAGTAGGCACATTTGTGTGGTAGAACTACCACTGAAAAGCGTAAACAGGAAAGAGGAAAAGAGAAAGATTACACTTTCATTTTTCCTCTTTTCCTTTACTTCTGACCCAAACTTTTCAGATCAACTCAACATAGATTACCTATCTTTGTTTCATTCCTGAAATCATTTAGAAGAGCCATGATCATTGTTATTTCGCCAGCCAAATCGCTTTACGAACACTGCCCTGTTCCTTTTGAAAAGTCAACTGAAATAGATTTTCTGCCTGAAGCCGAAAAAATTGTTTCAGTAATGAAAAAGAAAAAACCAGCCCAACTGGCTAAATTGATGGATATTTCGCCCAAATTGGCTGAGTTAAACTTTCAACGGTTTCAGGCATGGACACCTGTTTTTACTCCTGAAAACTCGTGGCAGGCGGTATTGATGTTCAACGGCGATGTTTACCAGGGCTTAAAAGCTGAAACCTTTTCTGCTACGGATTTTGAAGTCGCCCAACGGAAACTTCGGATTCTTTCAGGAGTTTACGGACTGATAAAGCCTCTCGATTTGATTCAGCCGTACCGTTTGGAAATGGGAACCAATGTGTCGGTTGCCCGAAAGAAAAATTTATACGATTTCTGGAAAGTAAAAATTACAGCCAAACTAAATCAAGAATTGGAACAAAATGACACGAAACTATTGATTAACCTGGCATCCAACGAATATTTCAGTGCAATTGATACGAAAAAACTAAAAGCCCGGATAATTACTCCTTCGTTCAAAGAAAACAAAAATGGCAAGTACCAGATGGTTTCTTTTTTCGCAAAACGAGCCCGCGGTTTGATGAGCCGGTTTATCATTCAGAATAACATTTCCGATCCGGAAGAAATGAAAGCATTTGATTGCGAAGGATATTATTTCAACAGCCAACTTTCAGGAGAAAACGATTGGGTGTTTACGCGATAGACATAGAGAAAAAAGTCATTGGTCACTAGGGAATAGATTTAATGACTCTTTTCAAATGACTAATGAAATTTAATATCGCGTTCCCGGAGCCAGATAATTGGCAACATAATCTTCAATGCCATCTTCCAACGAGCAAAATGGCTCTGAATAACCAATCTTTCTTAACTTCTGAATATTGGCGCAGGTGTAGTACTGGTACTTTCCACGCAAATCATCTGGAGTGTCAACAAAACCGATACTCTCAGTCAATTTCATCGACTTAAAAACGGCTTTCGTCAAACTGAGGTAAGTTCGTGCTTCACCAGTCCCCACATTGTAAATTCCGGAATTTTTGCGGCTATTCATGAAGAACAAAATCACTTTCGCAACATCTTCTACATAAATAAAATCACGGGCTTGCTCTCCATCGCGAATATCAGGATGATGAGATCTGAAGAGTCCCATGTGACCTGTTTCTGAGATGGTATTAAATGCCTGAAAAATCACGGACGCCATGCGCTCTTTATGATATTCGTTAGGCCCGAATACGTTGAAAAATTTCAGGCCCGCCCAAAAATAAGGCTGTTCCTTTTGCTCAAGTGCCCAACGGTCAAAATCGTGCTTCGATTGTGCGTATAAATTCAAGGGTTGTAATCCGGAAATAAGCGACTCATCATCGTCGAAACCTAAATGCCCGTCGCCGTATGTTGATGCCGATGAAGCATAGATCAACGGCAAACCATACTGAATGCATGCATTCCAGATTTTCTGGGAATAATCGAGATTAAGTTTTTGGTAAATTTCAGGTTCCTGACCAACGGTATCGGTGCGAGCCCCCATATGAATGATGATCTGAACGAACTTTTCATTGATGGACAACCAATCAAAGAAATTATCACGATCGACCATTTCTGAATAAGTCTTCTCCTGGTAATTTGAAAACTTCAACGGATCGTCGTATTTATCGACCAAAACAATGTCTTTAAATCCTTCCCTGTTGAGTTTCCCGACAATATAACTTCCAATAAAACCAGCTGCTCCGGTAACTACAATCATAAATACAGTTCATTAACGTTAGTTAATATCTGAGACATTGTTTTCATAAATACAAACTTTGATTCAAAGAATATATTGTATTACAACATCAAAATAATTAACTTTTTTTTACACTTTCAAACAACACTTAACCAGGTATTTTTCGAAATACACTTTTCCCTTTTTCGGATGGTTTAAAGCCCTGTCAAATAAGCGATGCAAAAATAAAAATTTCAAGAGACCAATCCACTATTTAATCCTACGGATTTCATTCTGCGGCAAAGTTTAATCGATTTATAATGTATTTCTAACAAAATTTGTCTCCCGAACCATGAGTAAGACTGAACTTACTACCTTTGCGGTTGCGTTGCTGTATAAAATAATTACAGAAAGGAATCAAAAATGGAATTTACACTGAACGGAAAAAACGGAACATACCGCAAAATTGAGCAATACGATCCGGAAACAACTAAGGAAATAAGCGAACACTACAAAAAAATAATCGATTTACTTGGAGAAGATTCCAGTCGGGAAGGATTGCACCAAACACCCATGCGGGTGGCCAAATCAATGCAGTTTTTGCTCCAGGGATATGAACAAAATCCGGAAGAAATTCTGCGTTCGGCCATGTTTAAGGAAGACTACCGTCAAATGGTGATTGTTAAGGATATCGAAATATACTCGATGTGTGAACACCACATGCTCCCGTTCATCGGAAAAGCTCACATTGGGTACATTCCAAATGGTTACATCACTGGCCTGAGCAAAATTGCACGTGTGGTCGATGCTTACGCCCGCCGTTTGCAGGTTCAGGAGCGATTGACTACCCAAATAAAAGATTGTATTCAGCAAACACTCAATCCGCTTGGTGTGGCTGTGGTTATTGAAGCGCAGCATCTGTGCATGCAAATGCGCGGCATTCAGAAACAAAGTTCAACCACCACAACATCCGATTTTACCGGCGCCTTTGAGCGGGTTGCTACAAGAGAAGAATTTATTCGGTTGATCAGGGGATAATAAAATGAAGAGACGCGATTAATCGCGTCTCTTCATTTTATTATTTCAGAAACTGCAAACAAACAGGCGATTCGTTCGGAACCTTAAAGCCCGTATATTTTAGTTTTCCGGAGGTTTGATCGATTTTAAAAACAGTAATATCGTTGCTTTTCTGATTGGCAACCAACAGGAACTTGCCCGACGGATCGATTGTAAAATTCCGCGGCCAGTTACCTTCAACCGGAACCGTTTCAACCATTACCAACTTACCACTATTGGGGTCGCGCTTAAAAACAGCAATACTGTTGTGACCACGGTTCGATCCGTAAACAAAGCGTCCATCAGCCGAGATATGAATATCGGCGCACCAGCTTTCACCTTTAAAATCCTTTGGCAGCGTTTTAATGGCTTGAACCTGCTTCCATTCACCCCCATATTTCATCATAACAGCAATAGTCGAACTTAACTCGTTAATGACGTAAATAAAGCGACCATCAGTCGAAAAATCCATGTGACGCGGACCTGAACCAGGCGCCAGCTTTATGAACGGTTGAGCAGAAGGTGTAACCATCTTTTCTCCGGAAGTGACATCATAAATTTTGAGTTCGTCAATTCCGAGATCAGCAGCAAACAGTAACTTCCCAGTTGCGTCGAAACGCGCCGAATGAGCATGTGGTGCGGTCTGCCTTTCAGGAAATGGACCACTACCCTCGTGCTGAATTCGCTGTATCATTTCTGAAAGACTACCATCAGCTAAAATATTGAAAAAAGATAAATTTCCGCCGGTATAATTCGAAGCCACAAGTTTTTTTCCATCAGGTGAAAGACTGACATGGCAAGGATTTGCACCATGTGTCAGCACATGATTAATCAAGGTCAACTTTCCTTCAGTTTCAATTTTGAAGGCTGACAGGCCACCACTTTGATTGGTATCCAGATTATCGAGCTCTCCAACAGCATAAAGGAATTTTTTATTGGCCGAAATGGTCAAAAAAGATGGATTATTGCTAATAGCAGGCTTTTTCAAATCAACCAAACGTCCACTCTGATCGTTGAATGAATAAACAAAAATACCATTGGCCATACCTTTGGTATAAGTACCGACATATAAAATATGTTTCTTGGCTTCCACTTGCTGGCTAAGGAAAAGCACGCACAATAAACTGATTACAAATATCTTCATCATCTATTTTTTTAGTTCGTGTAACTAAATTCAATCTGAACTGTTTACAATAAGGCAAATCAAAATTAAAAATTATAAGTTATAAATCGACAACCATGGGAAAACCGTTAATTGCTGCAAAAATGCCAGCTCAGGTCAATCTTGAACCGGGACAATATTTCTGGTGTGCATGTGGAAAAAGTTCCAATCAGCCTTTCTGCAATGGGTCGCACCGTGGGAGTGAATTTACCCCCGTAATCTTTAAAATTGAGGAGAAGCAGGAAGCCTGGCTTTGCCAGTGCAAGCAAACCAAAAATCCACCTTTCTGCGATGGAACACATAAAACGCTCTAAACAGAAAAATATCAGAAGAATTTAGGTCGGATCTTTTCTATTTCTAAAAGATTTCCTTTTTCAGCAACTGATATTCATGCTCAAAGTTTGGAGTAAAAACACCTTGGCCTATGCTGGATTCAATTTGTTTGGGAGTCCAAAATCTGCCTTCTTCTACCTCTTCCGAATGAAGATGGATCGATTTAAAATCATGGCTGACAAATGAATAAACCAACTCCGATTCGATGTCGCTATCCCAACGGTAAGTTTTTACCAGGCGGGCAGAGAAATTCTGAAGCCCAATTTCTTCCCAGGCTTCACGTTTCAAGGCTGTTTCGAGTGTCTCGCCAGCCGAAATATGTCCACCCACAGCGGTATCCCATTTCCCGGGCTGAACCAGTTTATTTAAAGGTCTCTTCTGCAGATAAACATGTTTCTGATTATTCAAAACGTGTAAATGTACAACCGGATGCAGCAATTTTTCGCCTCGATGGCAAACTGAGCGCGGAGCTTTGCCAATGATTTCGCCCTGCTCATTAACCAAGGGCAACCATTCTTCATCTTCAGGAATTAGCTGAGTTTTACGCCTGAGTTTTTGCTTTACAAATTCATATCCGAAAACAACCGCAAACAAAATATAGAATAAACCACCACTGATAAACGCCCAGGCTCCATCGGACATATAAAAAGCGGCGTAAAACACCAATATGGTATGACACAGAAATACAAAAAACATGAGTTGCATGGTCTTCCTGAATTGCGCCATTTGCTGGTCATTCAGCTCCATGTCTTTCATATACCGCTGAGTCATCAACCCGATGATATTAAGCTTAGAGAAAGCTGAAACAGCCAGTACAGCGCACAAAATTAGCTCGACCAATCCTGGCTTCAGCTTAAAAAAGATGTCGTTATCAAGCAGAAGTGATACTGAACCGAGCACCACAAGCAAGCCAGTATCAAACAAAACAAATTTATCGAATCGTTTCTCCTGAATCCATATCCATACCATTTCTGCAACACCAATTGCAAGTGCGGCGATCAATCCGGCACGTGTTCCCCAAATTTCGTCAATTGCGATAAATACGAATAATGGAATGAATCCGGGAAGCAGTTTTTTGAGTAATTCTATCCTGCTCATATGCTAAAAAAAAATCCCGCGATGAACCATAAGGTAATCACGGGAATATAAATATGTTGTCTAATTTTTACTCTTGTTGTTGCTTGTAAGGAGATAATCCACTCTTGACATAAACTTTGACCAAAAGTGTTGAAAACCTAGGAACCCCAATACTGGAATTATCAACAGCCTTAAATGCCAATTCCGAAGGAATAACCATGAATGCACGGCCTCCAACCCTCATTTTTTTCAAACCGTTATGCAATCCGGCAATTTGCTGTACATAGGCTTGATTAATGGTAGCATCATTGGCATCAACATAAAAAGTATACTCTTCGTAATTGTGGCCATATTTGTCCTCGGTTGTAAAAACAACTGTTCCGTCAAGTAAGGTAATCTTAAAGTTGAGTTTTAATTTATACCCTGATGTGATAATGCTGTCTCCTGTTCCTACGATACTATCTTTAAAATAAATGCCTGAAGCATCTTTAAAATCAGTAAGTTTTTTATCCTTTACATATTTATCGAGTGCCGTAATCTCGTCATCACGTAATGCGTCCAGCGTATTTTCTTTACAAGAGCTATAAATTCCGGAGAACATAACGATCAAAGCGAAAATGTACAATGTTTGTTTCATAAACTATATTTTTTGCGAAAGTACGAATTTAAATCAGCTTCTATTTAATATCAACGACTTCGATAATAAAAAATAACGGGGAATAGCCAGGAATTGAATAATATCCATATTCGCCATAAGCAAGAGCTGATGGAATCAAAAAAGTTGCCTTTGCTCCCTTATTCAACAGTTCAATACCTTCTTCCCAACCCGCAATCATACGTTCAGTGGAAGATTTGTGTGTATAAGTAAAGCTTTCTGAAGAATCGAAAATAGCTCCATCCATGAAAGTACCAGTATATTTAACAGTTACTTTATTTCCAGTTGTTACATTTGCACCGGTACCGACTTTAGTTTTATCGATAACGTAAAATATCTTGCTAGCGGTTGAATCGTAAGGTAAATTATTACTTTTCATCTGGGTCTTCCACGATTTTATTAAAGTCGCTTCAGCTTCAGCTGTATTACCTGAACTTGGATCTTCGGGTTTCATACAAGAGGAGACTAAACCAGCTAAAAACAGAACAAGAACAATAGATTTAAAAATGAAATTCACTCTTTTCATGGTCAATTATTTTATTGATTGTTTAATTCGATCTTCAAACTCGGGCAGCAACTTTTCGAATTGGGCCAGAGTTTCTGATAAAGATGCATAAAGTTCCCCTCCGGCTGCGTTGCGATGGCCTCCACCATTAAAATATTTCTCGGACACCTCATTTACAGCAAATTCGCCTTTCGATCGGAACGATGCTTTAATGTATTTTTCTTTTTCGGTGAAAAGTACACTAAATACAATTCCTTGAATCGACAGTGGCATATTCACAAAACCTTCGTTATCGCCCGTTTTAAAATTGAAGGCTTTCTGATCTTCCAGCGTAATATACATACAGGCAGCATGATACTCCGGATATACAATCATCCGGTTGCTCAGACAAAAACCCATCAGACGCATCCGATCGGCCGAATAGTTATCGTATACTTTGGAATGTATATCAAGCTGATCGATGCCCATGCGGGTAAGCTGAGCCACCACTTCAAACGTATTGGGATTCGACACATTAAAATCGAACGAGCCGGTGTCGGTCATAATACCTGTAAAAAACGAAGTTGCTGCATTCCGGTCAACATATTGTGCCAAATCGGTTGACTGAAGAACTGAGAAAATTAATTCGGCCGTTGAACTGTATGTGATGTCAGAAATTAGGAGGTCGGTAAAATTTCCTGGATACGGATGATGATCAATCAACATCTTTTTCCCTGAGTAATTTTCGACCAGCGATTTCATTTCACCAAGCCGGGAAAGCTGATTAAAATCCATGCATATCAACAGGTCTGATTCGTCTAATGCCCTAGCAGACTGCTTCGGATGATGGCTGTGAATGATTACTTCTTCATGTCCATCCATCCAATGATAAAACGCGGGGTATTTGGTTGGACTAACAACTTTCACCGCTAATCCGGCATTTTTTAAAACCCGCCATAAACCAAGAACCGAACCCATAGCATCGCCATCCGGATTCATGTGTGGGATGATAACTACGGACTTGGAACTATTCTTTATTAGTTGCTCAAAACCATTAATCAACTCTATATCAATTCTTTCCAATTATTTTATCTTTTAATAAGGTACAAATATAAAAATAAAGCCGATGGAGATAGGTGGGCAAAATTATTTTTCTAACTTGCTTTCACCAAATTAATAACTGATAAATTAATTTATATGCCTTACAATCAAACATTTATGATGATCAAGCCCATTGCCTTCAGAAACAACCATGCAGGGCCAATCCTACACATGATTACCGAGGCCGGATTCAGACTTAAAGCAATGAAAATAACCCGATTAACAGCAAAACAAGCTTGTGATTTTTATGCTGTACACAGTGATAAATACTTTTATGAAGAATTAACATCTTTTATGAGTTCGGGTCCTATCGTTGCAGCTATTCTCGAAAAAGAAAATGCGGTAGCTGATTTCCGAAAATTGATTGGCGCCACCGATCCGGCCAAAGCCGAAGAAGGAACAATCCGCAAGTTATATGCTGAATCGATGTCACACAATGCCGTTCATGGATCGGACAGCGATGAAAATGCCCTAATCGAAAGTGATTTCTTTTTCTCGAAAATGGAAAGATTTTAAATAACCTGTAGAGACGTAAAATGTTACGTCTCTACGCATCCTACCTGAATATTATTGCCTTAATCAATTCTTCTCCAACTACTTCGTTCAGGCGAACGCGAATTTCCTCTTTCATCATCAACAATTCATTTCGAACGATTGGCGAGGTAGTTTCGACAAACAAGGTGCTATTCTGGATATATAGATTGCCCGTGTACCGCGCAACAGTTTTGCCCATTACCGACTCCCACGATTTAATCAGATCAAGTTCATTCAGTTTACGTTCAAGATTATTTTCCTGGACATAACTTTTCAGTACGCTACTTATACTTTGGGTATTACTTTTTCTCATTGGATTCTAATTAATAACATTTCCATCACTGATGGTAAAAATCCGGGATTCGGTTTCTAAGCCGGCAATCATCTGGTCGAGGTGTTCACGGTTGGTATCGGTTATAAAAATCTGTCCAAAATGATCGTCGGCAACCAGTTTTACAATTTGTTCCACCCGGTTTTTGTCCAGCTTATCGAAAATATCGTCCAGAAGTAAAATTGGAGTCAGACCCGAAATTGCTTTCATAAAATCGAACTGTGCTAACTTAAGAGCAACCAAGTATGTCTTTTTCTGACCTTGTGAACCAAATTTCCGGATAGGATAACCGGCAAGTTCAAAATCAAAATCGTCCTTATGAATCCCAATGGTTGTATACTGGAGCATACGATCCTTTGCAATCGAATCTTTTAGCAACTGTTCAAAACTATTGTCGGTCAAATCAGACTGAAGTTTCAAGCCAACAATTTCTTTTCCTCCTGAAATCAACTCATAATAATTCTGGAAAATAGGTTGCAGATTTTCAATAAAAACTTTTCGCACCGCGTGAATCTGTTGTCCGTATTTGACAAGCTGGTCGTCCCAGACTTCCAGCGATTCCAGTTGAAAGTTGTTTCTTCCGGCAAACTGTTTCAGAAGATTGTTTCGCTGCTGCAAAGCCCGGTTATAGCGGATCAGATTTTCGAGATAAACCGCATCGTATTGTGAAATGACTGTATCAACAAAGCGGCGGCGGTCCTCACTTCCGCCTGAAATCAAATTGGTATCCGATGGAGTAACAATAATCAACGGAATCAAGCCAATATGCTCCGACAGCTTTTTGTAATCCTTCTGATTGCGCTTAACGATTTTCTTTTGATTGCGTTTCAATCCGCAATAAACCACTTCATCCGATTCGAGCCGTGAATATTTCCCCTGAATCATAAAAAAATCCTGATCAAATCGGATATTTTGTCCATCGACCGAATTCAGAAAACTTTTGCAGAACGAAAGGTAATAAATGGCATCCATCAGGTTGGTTTTACCTGCCCCATTATTGCCTATAAAACAATTTAAGCTGTCAGAAAACTTAAATTCAGCATGTTCAAAGTTCTTGAAATTAACAACCGATAATTCTTGAATATACATCTTAAAGCCTGTTTAATCCAACAAAACTACAAATTTCCGGCTGTGAATCCGGATAAAAAAATCGTTATTCAGGATAATAACATCAATGTGTTGATTAATATTCATTTTTATCTCTAAAATCTGACGTTTATTTTTGAAAATAGTATATTTTTGCCTCTCGATTTTTGAACTATACTTAATAAGATGGCAACAGACAAAAAAAACACTCAGGTGGATAACCTAAAAGAAGTAGAAAGTGCATTAACTAAAACAGAGCAATTTCTTGAATCAAATTCCAAACTGATTGGAATCGTTATTGGTTCGATTGTAGTTGTTGCTGTTGGTTATCTTGGTTTAAACAAGTTTTACCTTGAGCCACGCCAAACTGAAGCCCAGGAACAAATGTTTATGGCTCAGAATTATTTTGAAAAAGACTCGTTTAACCTTGCTTTGAATGGCGACGGAAACAATCCTGGATTTCTGGACATCATTGACGATTTTGGATCGACTGATGCAGGTAACCTGTCATGTTATTATGCCGGAGTATCATATTTGAATATGGGTCAGTTTGACAACGCAATTGATTACCTGAAAAAATTTAATACTGACGATTTACTTTTAGGTCCGATTTCGGTTGGAGCTCAGGGTGATGCTCAACTCGAACTTGGCAAAACAGATAAAGCTCTTGCTTTATATACCGAAGCCTACAAAATGAATGAAAATGAGCTTACCGCACCAATCTACATGTTAAAGGCCGGTGAATTATTGGAAGCCTCCAGCAAACAGGAAGAAGCTTTAAAGATCTATGAAGTTATCAAACAAAAATTTCCGGAAAGTACAGAAGGAAGAAGCATTGATAAATACATTGCTCGTGCTAAAGCGAAAATGTAATGACGTTTTATAATAAGTTATAATATAAAAAAGTCCCCTCATTGCAGGGGATTTTTTATTTTTGAACAAATTTAGATCAAGACAATGGCTACAAAAAATTTATCGGAATACGATTTAGATACAGTTCCATCGGCCACAGCGATGAAGTTTGGAATTGTGGTTGCAGAATGGAATTATGAAATCACCGGTGCATTGGCACAAGGTGCGGTTGATACGCTGAAAAGGCATGGAGCTATCGATGAAAACATCATTGTGAAACATGTTCCCGGCACATTTGAACTGACTCTTGGCGCCCAGTATCTGGCCGAATTCGCCAATGTTGATGCAATCATTGCTTTGGGATGCGTCATTCAGGGAGAAACCCGTCATTTCGATTTTATTTGCCAGGGCGTAACTCAGGGAATCACCAACCTGAACATGAAATACAACAAACCGTTTATTTTTGGTGTACTCACCACCGACAATCAGCAACAAGCACTCGATCGCGCGGGTGGCAAACTTGGAAATAAAGGTGATGAAGCAGCTGTCACAGCAATAAAGATGTTGGCGTTAAGAAACGATTTAAAATAAAAAAGGGGCAAAAGCCCCTTTTCTCTTTTAACCCACAAAAACTATTGAGGACCTCCAAATCCTCCCATTCGACCTTGACCACTTTTTCTCTGTTCTTCCTGTTTTTTCAGATTTTCATCAAAAAGCTTAACCTGTTCAGGTGTTAATACGGTTTTAATTTCCTTGTTTTTTTCAGCCTGAATTTTTTGCATCTCTTCGCGCATCTTAGTACGCTCTTCATCACTGGCATCGCGCATTTTTGAAAAATCGACCGATTGTTTTCCCATGTACTTTTTATTGATTGCCGTAACTTTTGCTTCCTGATCTTTGTTCAATTTAAGTTGCTCAACCAATCGCTGAGTTTGTCTTTTAAGCATTTCCTCCGGATTCATTTGAGACCGATCACCTCTAGGGGCTCCTGGTTTGCCTTGCTCAACTGCTTTTGATGGTCGTTCACCACTTCCTCTTTGTGCGTAAGTAATTCCTGATACAAACAAAAGAACTACCAACAGTACACCTAACTTTTTCATGGAATTGTTTTTAAAAGTGATTAATCAGTTTCTGGTTCATAGACTATCATTCAGCCAAATGGTTTAACCGTGTTAATTTTGTTTCCTGAAAAATTATAAGCTTATAATCCTGAATGACCGATCAATATGTTTATTTTTGAAGAAATTCAAATAAGCCACAGTGAAAGCACTTCTTTTTGCAGCAGGACTCGGAACACGTCTGAGAGAACACACCCAGGATAAACCTAAAGCGATGGTTTATTTGGCTGGAAAGCCACTCATTCAGCATGCCATCGAGCACCTAAAGAATTATGGGATAACAGACATTACCGTCAATGTTTTTCATTTTGCCGAACAAGTCATTTCTTTTATCGAAGAAAATAATTCATTTGGGATTGACATTCACATTTCTGATGAACGTGATCAGCTTTTGGATACTGGTGGCGGATTGAAAAAAGCTGGCTCATTTCTGAAAGGCGACGAGCCTATCCTGATATACAATGTGGACGTAATAAGCAATCTGGATTTGAATGCTCTTCTGAAATACCATCAGGAACAAATAGCGTTGGCAACTCTGGTTGTCCGTTCGCGCGAAACCAGCCGCTACCTGATGTTTGACCAAAACCTGCAATTGTCCGGATGGAAAAACTTCAGCAATGGAGAAACCCGAATTAGTCGACCGGAATTATTTGACGACGCCCAACCGTTCGCATTTAGTGGGATTCATATCATTCAGCCTGAGTTATTGGATTTGATCACTGAAGAAGGCAAATTCCCGATCATGGATCTTTATCTACGACTGGCAAAGAATCACTCCATCAAAGCTTTTATCGATCAATCTGATTTGTGGATGGATTTGGGGAAACCCGATCAACTAATTGCTGCCGAAAAGCTACTTGGTAAAAAGTAGAAAAGCCGCTCCATAACTGGAACAGCTTTTCAAATGATAGGTCTTTTCTTCTATTTCGCAGCTTCGGGCTTTAAGGCGACACCTAAATAATTATTAAAATCGAACCATTTATTTGCTGCGGCTTTTATATCGTCAACTGTAAACGAATTCACAATGCTTTCATAGTCGGTAAACTGGCTAAAATCGGCATCGCTGTTAAACCATGTATTGCTCAAAATACTCAGCCAGTATTTGTTTTCGCGCAGGTTTGTCTCACGCTCACGCAACAGTTTTTCCTTTGCTTTCTGCAAATCTGCAGCAGTTGGTCCGTTCCATACAATATCTTTTATCTGGGCAAAAACGGCATCTTTCAATTCAGCCAATTTTGCGGGATCAGCTCCATAATAAATGGACATGCTGTATTTTGGTTCCGGAAATTTCTCCACCGATGGATTTGCATCAATGTAATAAACACTGCTTTTATCTTCGCGGATGACTTCCAGCAACCGAGTCGTCAAAATTTTACTTACCGCACTGATCAACAAATTGTTTCTTCGGGTATAGTCATAATTTCCATGAAAGACCAAGTATTGAATGCTTTTTGCATCCTGCCCTTTATAAACGGTTTTCTCAACAACTCCTGAAGGTTCCATGATTCCTGTATTCTTCCAGTTTTCATTTTTGTGAGTCGACGGAATTGAAGCCAGGTATTTTACGACCAGCTGTTTCAAGGCTTCCTTGTCAATCTTTCCGACGAAGAAAAATTTGAAATCGCTGGCATCGCTGAAACGTTCGCGATTGATTTCAGTTATTCTGGATAAATCTGCTTCGTTCAGCATTTCCACAGTCATCGGTCGTTTGCGAGGACTATAATTGGCCGAGACAACCTGCAAGGTATCCTGAAATGCAGCTTCGGGCGACGATTTTTTATTTTCAAGAACACCCGCAGTTCGAGTCATAAACGAATTAAAAGCCGACTGATCGGTACGCTGACCAACAAAATACATGTAAATTAACTGGAACAGCGTTTCAGCATCTTTAACCGAAGAACCGCCACTAAATCCTTCACGCAAATCGTTGATATACGGACTAATCGCAACTGCTTTCCCTGACATGAGCTTATCCAGTGATACTTTATCAAAATCGCCCAAACCGCTTGAAGCAAGAATCGACGGAGCCAAATCGGCCGAAACATCATCTTTCTGACCATAAAGCGAATTTCCGCCTAAGCTGTAGGCCGAAAAAAGAATTTCGTCATCCTTAAAATCGGTTGATTTAACAATCACTTTGGCACCGTTCGAAAGTGTCCATTCTTCAGTGTCCACCTGATCAATTTTCCGGATTGAAGCAATTGAACCCGCAATGGGTTCTACCGGGATAAACGGCTTATCCGTAACCTTATCGAGATAGGGTTCAACCGGAGTTTTTTCAACTTCATCAAGGTATCTTCTAATGTCAGCTTCAGTTGGAACAGCAACACCATCGACTTCCGGAGCAGTTAAAATAACCACCCTGTTTTCTTTTGAAATCCATTTTGAGGCCATAACATTCACTTCTTCCAGCTTAATTTCAGGAATAAATGCCTGGTAATATTTATATTCGTTTTCAATACCGGGGAAAGGCTCTTCTGTGTTCAGAAAATTTCGCTTGTATTCTTCAGCATAAGCATTTGATTTTTGCTTTTCCCTTTCATTGAATAGGTTTTCAATGGATGTCAGCATCGCGGTCTTCTGCCGTTCGAGTTCACTCTGCGTAAAACCGAATTTTAAAACCCGTTCATTCTCAGTAAGCACAGCTTTAATTCCTTCTTCAATTTTTCCATTTTGACAAACGGCAACCGAATTATAAACACTTTTCGGACCAAAAAGCGCTCCGTAACCCGAATTGGCCATCAAGAATGGTGGGTTTTCTTTCTGTGTCAGTTCAGCCAACCGATCATTAATCATGGCATTATACAAACCTTCCACTATACTCTGGCGGTAATCGCCAATAGTTTTCGACTTTTTAAGCGGATGTTTGTAAAAAATCTGTGCAACAGCATATTGCGCCTCCTTATCAGTTACAACCGAGACTAAAGTTTCTTTATGGTCTGGAATGTCATATAAAGTTTTCGTTCTTGGCGCCTTGGCAGAAGGAATTTTGGAGAACATTTCGGTAATTTGTTTTACCATCGCCTGCTGGTCGAAATCACCTACAACAACAACAGCTTCCAAATCGGGACGATACCAATCGTTCCGGAACTTGCGCAACAAGTCCGGAGCAAAATGATCGACAATTTCCATTTTACCAATCGGAAGGCGATCAGCATATTTCGACTGATGCAGGAAAACCGGAAGCCATTTTTGCATCATACGTTCGTCGGCATCGCGGCCACCACGCCACTCTTCGTGAATAACTCCCCGCTCCTTCTCAATTTCATCGTCGGCATCTGTCACCTGGCTGGCCCAATCGTACAACACCTGCAATCCTTTATCCATGAATTTTGCACTGTCGAGCGGAACTTTGATCGTATAAACGGTTTCATCAAAACTGGTATAAGCATTGATTTCAGGGCCGAATTCCATACCTATCGATTCTAAATAATTGATCAGTTCGTGTTTCGGAAAGTTTTTGGTTCCATTAAAAGCCAGGTGTTCAGCAAAATGGGCTAAACCTAGCTGATTATCATCTTCGTCAACCGAACCTGCTTTGACAACCAGGAAAAGATCAGCTCTGTTCTTTGGAGTGCTGTTTGCCCTCACATAGTATGTCATTCCGTTCGCCAAAACCCCCTTTGAAACTTTGGGATCGGTTGGTATCGGATCGTTCAGCTTAAACTGCGGCTGACCAAAGCAAAGCGTAGCAGCCAGTATCCAAATTACGGTGAGTGTTTTTCTCATTTTCGAAGTATTTTTCGTTCTTAATTTTCTACAGATACTTTTCGATGGCTCGTGCAAAGGCATTTTCTTCGTTTGATTTGGCCGACAGAAAGCGATCTTTCATTTCTGCTGGTCCGTTTTCAACGATGTACGAATAATTGGTAAACTCCAGCAAGTCCAGATCGTTGAAATCGTTGCCAATACCAAGCGTATATTCATGTTCAATCTTTAAGGTATCGCAAACAAACTTCACTCCATTCCCTTTCGAAACCGACTGGTGAAATATTTCCATCCAGATGTAACCTGTTTCGAGGGGCGAACTTGTCCGAACCACTTTTACCTCCTGAAATTGATTCTCAATATTATTCTTAAGAGACAGAAAACGTTCTAAATTGTTCGGGAAAACAACCAGAAACTGACAAGCTTCCGAATTAATTAGCTGGTTGGTTGGCAATGGCTCAGTATGCGACCGGAGATATTGAAAATAACTTTCGAACTCAGAACATAAAATGCTTCCACGATGATACCAACAGTTATAATTCTCCGGAACAGGTTTAAAAAGATGGAAATTCAGATCATTTTCTATCAAGAAATCAGCCAATTGCTGAACAACTTCTTTATTCAGATTCTGATGGTATAACAGTTTGTCATGCTTGGTGTCGTAAACTCCTGCTCCTGACGAAAATACAATGTAATCGAAAGGTATTTCCGGAGAAATAACCTCCATTGTTTTTTTCAGATTCCGGCCAGTGGCTATTACCCTTAAAATTCCTTTTTCACCCAATGAGTGAAGTGTATCGATATTTTCCTTGGAAATTGACTTATCGTTCTTCAAAAAAGTACCATCCAAATCAGTTGCTACCAGTTTTAACATAGGATATAAATTCATTCTCATTTCAATTACGAAAGTACTCAGAAAAAATGCACAGACAGAGAAAATAGCTGGAATTTGTAACCGTGACAGATGTCGGAATAAAAGCTAAATTGCTACGTTTACCGGATCCGAAGGCGTGTTTATCGAAAAAATCAGAATCCTTTTGGAGGTATCACTATATTAGCCTTGATTTTATATCTTTGTTGACCCAAAATTAGAACTACTTAGAATGAAGATTGCATTAATCGGTTACGGAAAGATGGGGAAAGAGATTGAAAAAATAGCTCTTGACCGCGGACACGAAATAGTACTAAAAATCGACATCACAAATCCGGAAGATCTGAACATTGAGAATCTGAAGAAAGCAGATGTAGCGATTGAATTTACAATACCAGCTTCGGCTACAGCCAATTACAAATTATGTTTTGAAGCTGGAATTCCGGTCGTCAGCGGTACAACCGGATGGTTGGAAAAACAAGCAGAAGTTCATCAATTGTGCAAAGATTTGAATGGAACTTTTTTCTATTCATCAAACTACAGCCTGGGAGTGAATATTTTCTTTGCCCTGAATAAAAAACTGGCCGAATTGATGGCCAACCACAATGAATACTCGGTTGAGATGAAGGAAATTCATCACACCCAAAAACTGGACGCTCCAAGCGGAACTGCCATAACTCTGGCCGAAGGAATTATTGAAAACATGCCTGCAAAAAAATCGTGGGTTAATCACACAACAGGCATTGCTGACGAAATTGGTATCATTTCGGAGCGCGAAGGCCAGGTGCCGGGCACACACATCATCAATTACGATTCGGAAGTTGACTATATTGAAATAACTCATTGTGCCAAAAACCGCAAAGGACTTGCTTTTGGAGCTGTTTTGGCTGCCGAATACAGTTTCGGAAAAAAGGGCGTACTATCCATGAACGATTTGCTAAATCTTTAAAATACAATAGAATGAAAGAAATACTTTCTAATAAATGGTTCAAGTTTGCTTTAGTCGGATTCATCTATTTGCTGTGGGTAATCTGGATCGAAAGCTATTTGTGGCTGATCGGCCTTGCCGTGATTTTCGATATTTACGTCTCGAAAAAAGTTCACTGGGCTTTCTGGAAAAAGAAAAATACACCTGACGGAAGACAAACCAAAGTGGTTGAATGGATTGATGCCATTATCTTTGCGGTAATTGCAGCCACCTTTATCCGTATGTTTTTCATCGAAGCATATACTATTCCAACCTCTTCGATGGAAAAATCGATGTTGATTGGTGATTATCTGTTTGTTAGCAAAACATCATACGGACCAAAACTTCCGAATACTCCGCTTTCATTTCCTTTTGTGCATCACACCATGCCTTTCTCAAAAACTCAGAAATCGTATGTAGAATGGATCAAAAAACCATATAAACGAATTGGTGGTTTTGGAAAAGTGAAAAACAACGATGTAGTGGTATTCAACTTTCCTGAAGGAGATACAGTTGCCGTAAATGTTCAGAATCAGAGCTATTATTCGTTGGTTCGCAACTATGGACGGTCTCGTGTTTGGCAGGAAAAGGAAACTTTTGGTGAAATTATTGCCCGTCCGGTCGACAAACGCGAAAACTATATCAAACGGTGCGTGGGTATTGCTGGCGATGTAATTGAGCTGAAAAGCGGACAGCTATACGTAAATGGTAAAGAGCAAACTCATTTCCCCGGAATGCAGCGCGAAAGTATTGTAACAACCGATGGAACCGGATTGAACAAACGTGTACTGGAACAAATGAATATTGCTGAAGACGATCGTCATGTGATTTCAAATACGCAGTATCTTTTTCCGTTAACCATGGAGAATGAGCAGAAGCTGAAGGCCATGAAAAATGTAAAATCGATTCAGCCAACAGTTGTAACTGCAGGAAACTGGGATCAGAGCATTTTCCCATTCAGCAGCAAATACCCATGGAATGTTGATAATTTCGGGCCACTTGAAATTCCAAAAAAAGGACAAACCGTAAAACTAACAGTGGATAACCTGCCCTTGTATGAACGAATTATCGACCTTTACGAAGCGAACGACCTGAAAGTAAAAGACAGCACTATATATATTAACGGTTCGGCTGCCGACAGCTATACATTCAAAATGGATTATTACTGGATGATGGGCGACAACCGCAACAATTCGGCAGACTCACGCTACTGGGGTTTTGTTCCTGAAGACCATATTGTAGGAAAGGCAGTTTTCATCTGGCTTTCGATGGACAAAGACCAGCCGTTCTATAACAAAGTCCGTTGGAGCCGACTTTTCTCATTCGTTCACTAGAAATTGAAACATCAAAATAACACAAAGAGGATAACCTGAAAAGTTATCCTCTTTGTGTTTTAAATGCTTATGGATTCTTGAAACTTTACTTAAAAAGTAGTCCAACCCTGACGCCACCGGTCATTACAAAAGAAGTCCCCGCACCTCCTGAAAATGCGAAATACCGAAGAGACTCCTCAGTATCGCCCAAAACATACCCTGCACCTATAAACCAATCAAAAACATATCTATTGTTGTAAACTACCTGTTTACCTGTATTTAGCAAAAAAGCCAATTTTGCCACACTTCCTCTTGTAGTCGTTGAATTGCCCGACAACTGGGCTGAAACCAATGATTTGTCGTAAGTGAAAGCCGACAATGCAAGTTCAGGTTTTATATATGAGCCTTTCAGAATATGAGCATACTTCATGCCTTTGAGATAATAATCAGGTGACCTAATCAACTTATAGCCGATCTTGATAAATTGTCCATTAGCTTTCATGCTCATTTCTGCTGACTCTCCTGAACTAATTATGCCTATTTCACATTCTAAACTCCGTCCCGGATTCAAACTTCGTTCATAGCTAAAAGCATATGCCCCTGAAACAGGCAGTATAAAGTTAAACTTGAAGGCATTTTTCCTCTGAAGGCTGTAATCCTCGCCGTGAATCATCGAATCTTCAAATTTCATTTCGCGCCCGTCGGCAAAAATGATACTTGCAACCTTGTTCTTGTCAATTCCAATCAGGATATCGCTGCGCAGTCCTTCCTGAGAGTATTTAATTTCATCGTCACCAATTTCCCTGATTTCACAGTTGATTATTGTGCCGTCGCGCTTAATCAATTTATCGGCAAATTTGGGCTGGGCATTGAGCAAACTCGTTAGAAATAACAAAATCAAAGTAATGTGGAACTTTGTTTTCATAGTACATTTTTTAGGTTATATCAAATAAATGTGCCCCCGGACAGTTCCGATTATAGTGATAAACATTTAAAGGCGATTTTGGTTTGGTTTTAAGTA
Organism: Bacteroidota bacterium; assembly: GCA_023251455.1. Classification (GTDB taxonomy): domain Bacteria; phylum Bacteroidota; class Bacteroidia; order Bacteroidales; family Prolixibacteraceae; genus Aquipluma. Next base: position 66,183 of record JAHEYT010000041.1, on the reverse strand, counting down.
AAATCCAGACTGTTACGGCTTAATCAATCTCGCCTCTTTATACATTTGTTCACAAGCTGGCTTTTAGTTACTTTTGCGGTAGATAATACAAATCATATGTCTTGGAAAGTTATTATATTTCTAATCCTGACGGTTCTGCTGGTAATCTTTACCGTTCAGAACCAGCTACTGCTGAACATCAAATTTATCCATTGGGAAATGAAGGATGTCCCGGTGGTATATGTGCTGCTTTTCGGACTGATCTTTGGTTTTTTGCTATCCATGATGATACAACTCCCAACCATTATGCGGCTCAGAAGAGAACTTCGGAAAGTGGTTCATGAACTGGAGGACAGCGAAACGATTGAACCGGCCAAAGACGAAGAAGTGGATTCAGAAGGCGGTGTGAGCATGGGCAAAGACTACAAGGGAGGATTTTTTAACGAATAAGGATGACACAACATACCGGAATACTGCTTAGCACTGCTTATTTTGCCCCCATCAGATATTTTTCGAAACTAGCTGTTTATCCTGAAATTTACATCGAACAGCACGAAAATTTCGTCAAACAAACATATCGTAACCGGACAGTTATTTTGGGCGCCAACGGCCCTATTTCGCTCATTGTTCCGGTTGAAAAGGGCCGCGAGCAGAAAATAAAAATCAAAGATTTACGGATTGCTTACGACGAAGAATGGCAGCGAAACCATTGGAGAACAATCTTTTCAGCCTATAACTCCTCCCCTTTCTTCGAATATTATGCCGACGATATTGAAACTTTTTTCCGAAAAAAGCATCAGTTTCTGTTCGATTTTAACCGGCAAATTACCGAAACCATTCTGGAAATATTGGAAATTCCGGTCAACTTAAACCTTACCGAAGATTTTGAGCAGATTCCGGAAAATTGCCTGAATTTCAGAGAACAAATCAGCCCGAAAACACACCTGATTAATCCCGATCCATATTTTATAGCACAACCCTACACCCAGGTCTTCGCCGAAAAATTTGGATTCGTTCCCGATTTAAGTATATTGGATTTGTTGTTTAATGAAGGCCCTTCGGCGCATTCGGTTTTATCTGATTGTTTTTGCTTTATACCAAACAATTAATCAAACCCTAAATGATCAATCTTTTACGCACCCGTCGCAGCATCCGGAAATTTACAGAACAAACAATTGAACCCGAAAAGCTGGAAATACTCAAAGAAGCCATTCTTCGCGCCCCCAGCTCGAAAAACTCGAATGCCTGCGAATTTATTTTCATTGACAATACTGAACTCATTCATAAACTGGCACTGTGCAAACCTCATGGAGCCGCTCCTTTGCAAACAGCTCAACTAGCCATCGCAGTTTTGGTTGACGAAAGCAAAACCGCAGCCTGGACCGAAGATGCATCGATTGCAGCTTTTGTTACACATATAACCGCACATTCACTCGGATTAGGCAGTTGCTGGATTCAGGTTCGGGGACGTGAATATTCCGAAGATAAAACCAGCGAAGCATTTGTATGCGAAACCCTGAATATTCCTGAAGGATTTAGGGTTTTGAGCATTGTTGCCATCGGATATTCACTACGCCCACACGAAGGAAAACCGTTTAGCGAACTGAATTTCGGGAAGATACACACGAACGGATTTTGATCTGACTATTTCAAATACGGCCCTTTCTCATTCCATTTCACTTCCAGCTTCGACAAGTACCAGCTTTCACCGTTATCATTATTTCCCTGAAAGAAAAGATAAGTTCTTCCGTTATCATCCTGAAACAAATGCGGATGACCCGATTCGCTGTAATTCCAGCTTCCGGGATCGCCATTGGCCAGAAATGGTTTATTCGAAAGCCGCTCCCATTTTACTCCGTCGCGGCTTTTGGCTACTCCAATCTGTTGCGGATTATTGTTGTAAGCTCCGGCATAAAACATATACAACCATTCACCCTTCTGAACGATTGATGCACCTTCGATGCAAGCGCCTTCCCACGGGAATTCGGGTTTCAAGATGGGATAATCGGTCAGTTGAGTCCAATCTTCGCGATTAAAACCTGTATTTCCGGGAGCCGAAGCCACGCCCTGAATCTGGATTTTGTATTCCGAATCCCGTGAAGCAAAGAAAAGCAGGTATCTATCATTGAACCGAAACACTTCGGCATCGATGGCCCGGCCACAATTCCATGCACCTGTCGGATGAAAAATCGGGTTAGTGGCATTTCTTGTAAAATGAATGCCATCATCAGAAACGGCATGGCAAATCGCATCGTTCTTCCCGTTTCCATAGGTTTGATAAAACAGGTTCACCCGGTTATTGATTACCCGCGCGCAGGGAGCACATAAACCTTTCTTCTCATGGTCGCCTTCCGGAGTAATTTCGCCAATCTTTGTCCAATTATTTAAATCGTGGCTTTCTGCGATTCCGATTCCCCACCCCTGAACAGGATTCGATTGATCTTTATATGCCGGAATGGAATAGTACATCAGGTATCGGCCTTGAAATTTAATTACATGCGGATCTTTGGCATATGGGATACCCGTTCTTGACGTATCACCAAAATACATTTTCGGCAATTTTATTTGAGCAGGAGACGAAAATGCAATTGAGCACAAAATCAAGGTCAAAAGTAAAAATCGGTTCAGCATCTGTATGGTTTTAGGGGTTGGTTAATTGGGTTTGAAAATACAAATACAATACAGAATATCATGTCTATTTACTCATAAATTGCTTCAGCAATTTATGAAATCTCTCCTCTACACAAATCTTTCCGACCAATAGTTAGGATAGTTGAGCCAACCCACTAATTTTGTAAAACGAACGACACGATTATGAAAAAATCAGCCCTAATCATCTTTCTCATTGTTATCGTCTGTTCCGGGTTTTCAGGCAATATAAAAAAGCAAATTCCTGATCGACTGGTTATATTGACTTTTGACGACGCCACGGCCAGCCAGTATTCGGTAGTTGCGCCTCTCCTGAAAGAATACGGGTTTGGAGCAACTTTTTTCATCTGCGAGTTTCCGCCCAACTTCAGCGATACATCCAAATACATGAACTGGCGCCAGATTCGTGAACTCGATCGCATGGGCTTCGAGATTGCCAACCACACGCAAAATCATCCGGCTATTGCCAAATTAACTGAAGACAAAATCGTTGAACAACTCGATTACATTGAGCGGAAATGCGATTCGATGAAAATTGCTCATCCGGTTACGTTTGCCTATCCGGGATACAGTCTAAGCATTCCGGTCATGAATCTTCTTCAGGAAAAAGGATACCAATTTGCCCGTGCCGGTGGAAGCCGGGCGTACGATCCGCAAACCGATCACCCGTTACTGGTACCGAGCTGGGCCATGAATGATAAAAACGAACCACTGATCATGGATTCTTTCAAGGAAGCGCACGACGGGAAAATAGTCGTACTGACCATTCACGGAGTTCCTGACGCGGAGCACCCGTGGGTAAATACACCTCCTGAATTATTTAAAGAATACCTCCAATATCTTTCTGATAATCATTTTAAAGTCATTGCTTTTCGCGATCTGGCCAAATACATCGATACAACAAAGGCTATGAAAACCATTGTTCCTGACCTGAATAAAAAACTTAAAAACTAAACCATACCATGAAACGATTTGCTTCAATTTTACTCTTGTTGGTGTCACTAAACCTCGCCGCACAACAAACCATTCCGCTTTATCCATCGGCAATTCCCAACAGCATCGCATACCAAATGAAAGAAATTCGAATGGAAAGAGATGGTCAGCTTTTAGGGTATCAAAGCATTTCTCAGCCTACACTCGCGGTTTACCTACCAGATGAAAAAATAGCGACCGGTGCCGCCGTAGTTATTTGCCCCGGCGGAGGTTATGGCATGGAAAGTTACCGGCTGGAAGGAACAATTATTGCCGAAGCTTTCGTGAAGAAAGGCATTGCCGCATTTATCTTGAAATACCGTTTACCCAGCGATTCAATTATGCCAGACAAGTCGGTTGGCCCATTGCAGGATGCACAGCAAGCCATAAGAACGGTTCGTCAGCATGCCGATGAATGGAAACTAAACCCGGCAAAAATCGGGATTATGGGATTTTCTGCCGGAGGACATTTGGCCTCAACTGCCGGTACTCATTTCAATAAATCGTATATTCCAAACGATGAAAATATAAGTTTACGTCCAGATTTTATGATTTTGATTTATCCGGTAATCAGCATGAAAGAAGGATTGACTCATGGCGGCTCAAGAACGAATCTGCTTGGCAAATCGCCTTCCGAAGAACAAATTGCACTTTTTTCAAACGAATTGCAGGTCAATGCAAATACGCCACCAACATGGATTACCCATACCGGCGACGACACCGTGGTCCCGGTGGAGAACAGTATTCTTTTCTACAAGGAATTGGTTCGGAATAAAGTTCCGGCTGAAATGCACCTTTACCCTTCAGGCAATCATGGTTTTGTATTGAAATTGCCCACCGACGAATGGATGCAACCTTTGTTTGAGTGGATGCAAAAAAGCGGAATTACGAAATAGAGAAAAAGAACCGATCTAAAATCTTAAATTCTAACTTTTGTACTTATCCCAAGCACATTGTAGCCTTTCCAATCGGTAGTCGACCGGGTTTGCCAATTGCAATAATAGAGGTCAATTCCGATATGTTCTTTTTTGAATACATGAAATCCTCCGTATATTCGAATGGTCTGTATCTGGCGTGAATTAATGTTCGAAAAAATCTCATCCATGAGGTATGGCTTTGGAAATTTACTAGTTGAACGCACAAAAAAATCAATATTCGAGATATTGTCCAGGCCATATTGCGTTTCAACAGTTTTACTAACTTTTGCAGTAAGCCGGTTTGAAATTTTTATCTTCATATTCAGAGGATTAAAAAACAAAACTCCATAGAGCAAGTATGTTTGCCCCTGATTCCAGCCATTCGATTTATAACTTTCGGTTTGACGTAAGCCCAACCCAAGCGAAAACTGATTTGTCAACTTGCGGTAACCAATCAGTTCAAAATGGTAATAATCCAGCCGGTCGATCTGGTTGCTGTAGTGATCTTTATTTCCAAGGCTCAATTCCGTTTTGTCATTGAGTGAATAAGTGATACTTGTTGTATTCCATATATACGAACCATCAGCCGATAATTGAGCGAAAACATTATTTCCGCTGACTGACAGCAAGAGCAGGATAACGACGGTAATTTTCTTCATTCCGGAATATTGATATTTGGTTCTGAATTATACCTTTAAGGCATCATTCGTCACAAAAATAAGTTTTCTGTTTAATCAATTGTAAGCTAACTCGTAAACTAACTAAAATAAAACCAACTATGTCGCGACTTTTAACCTTCACGCTTCTTATTTTCCTCATTTTATCCGGAAATGCCCAGAATGTCAATCAAAATTTAATTGCCAAAGACGCTAAAGTAACCAAAGTTGGCGGTGGATATGGCTTTACCGAAGGGCCTTCTGTGGCTCCTGATGGCCGCGTATTTTTTACCGATCAGCCAAACGACAAAATTGATGTGTGGAGTGAAAAAGACAACGCTATAACTACTTTTCTGCAGCCTTGCGAGCGGTCGAACGGAACCTACTTCAATAAAAAAGGCGAACTGGTTGCATGCGCCGATTTGCATAATCGTTTGGTGATTTTCGATATGAAAGGGAAAATGAAAACTATTGCCGAAAATTACAACGGTCAACCCTTGAATGCGCCCAACGATTTGTGGATTACACCCAATGGCGGCATTTATTTTAGCGATCCGTTTTATGCCCGCGATTACTGGGAACCTGGCCGCACAGAAGTTCAGGATACACGGGGTGTTTATTACCTCAATCCTGAAGGCAAAGTCAGCCGTGTTATTGACGACTACAAACAACCCAATGGGCTGATCGGAACTCCGGATGGCAAAACTCTTTATGTGAGCGACATCAACGACCGGAAAATCTGGAAATACGACATTCAACCTGATGGGACACTGGCCAACAAAACTTTTTTTGCTCCTGAAGGCTCTGACGGAATGACCATTGACCAGCAAGGAAATGTTTATCTAACGAACAAAGTGGTGTCAGTATTTAATTCAAAAGGCGAAAGCATTGCCCGGATAGAAGTTCCGGAACAACCTTCGAATGTGTGTTTTGGCGGTAAAAAGCGGAATATCCTTTTCATTACGGCACGCACTTCGGTATATACCCTGAAAATGAACACCAAAGGAGTAAACTAAATCAATATAAAATGACTAAAAAACAATTCATCTTACTGCTGGCAATCGGAATAATTTCCGGAAACTGCACAGCACAATCAAAACAAACAAAAACGTCCGGGAACCCAATCATGGAAGGTTGGTACGCCGATCCGGAAGGAGCAATTTTCGATAATACCTTTTGGGTTTATCCAACGTATTCGGCCAAATACGAGGAGCAGGTATTTCTTGATGCCATTTCGTCTGAAGATTTGGTTCATTGGAAAAAATACACACACATCATTGACACTTCCATTGTAAAGTGGGCTAACCGTGCCATGTGGGCGCCTTGCATCGTCAAAAAAGATGCAAATTATTACCTGTTTTTCTCAGCCAACGACATTCAGGCACCCTTCCGTGGAGGATATGTGGCCGCCGACAATAAAATCGGTGGCATCGGTATTGGCATTGCGTCAAAACCCGAAGGTCCTTTCCGCGATTACCTTGGTAAACCTCTTATTCAGGAGTTTTACAACAAAGCCCAACCCATCGATCAGTTTGTTTTTCACGACAAAGACGGCCAGTATTACATTATCTACGGCGGTTGGGGACATTGCAATATCGCCAAACTCAACAACGATTTTACCGGTCTCGTTCCATACGCTGACGGAAATACAGTGAAAGAAATTACCCCGGAAGGTTATGTCGAAGGGCCGATCATGTTTATCCGTAATGGCAAATATTACCTGATGTGGTCGGAAGGCGGATGGACCAATGATACGTATAAAGTAGCCTACGGCGTTGCCGATTCGCCGTTTGGACCATTCAAAAAACTGAACATTGTCTTGGAATCTGATCCGTCGATTGCCATGGGTGCCGGGCATCATTCGGTAGCTAACGTTCCGGGAAGCGACGATTGGTATGTTTTCTACCACCGCCGCCCAATTCCAAACGAAGGACGCGATCACCGCGTAGTGTGTGTTGACCGCATGTATTTTAATCCGGATGGCACCATTCAACCTATTAAAATGACCTGGGAAGGTGTTCCGGAACGAAAAATAAAGTAATTAGCCTTTGTAGAATAATTCATAAATCATCATTGCCATGACCAGAATCCCGTTTGACGAAATGAAAGCCACCGTAAGGTCAGCTTTCCTGAATGCAGGAATGCCCGAAGGAAAAGCCGATATATGTGCTCAGATTCATACCGAATCGAGCCGGGATGGCGTTTATTCGCATGGTTTAAACCGCGTTGAACGGTTTGTCGAATACATTGGCAAA
>JAHEYT010000041.1:0-58744 GCA_023251455.1 Bacteroidota bacterium | reverse complement strand
CGATGGAAACTTATAACGGCAACCTGGGCCCCGGGATTTTAAATGCCATTTTCGCCATGAACCGTGCTACCGAAATCGCCGAAAAAAACGGACTTGGTTTGGTGAGCCTCAACAATACCACCCACTGGATGCGTGGCGGCGCCTACGGTTGGCAAGCTGCCGAAAAAGGATTTATCGGCATTTGCTGGACCAATACCGAATCGTGTATGCCAGCATGGGGTGCCAAATCAGGCGGAATCGGGAACAACCCGTTTATCATGGCTGTTCCGCGAAAAGAAGGGCATGTGGTACTCGATATGGCCATGTCGCAATATTCGTATGGAAAACTTCAGACCACCCGGCTGAAAGGTCAGAAACTCCCCTATCCCGGTGGATTTGATCAGGAAGGAAACCTCACTGATAATCCCGGAGAAATAGAAGAAACTCGTCGGATTTTACCGATGGGTTTTTGGAAAGGTTCAGGGTTTGCGGTCATGCTCGACCTGATTTCTGCCATGCTTTCGGGAGGGCTTACCACTGCCGGAATTGACAAAGCTGACAAAGGCAGTTGCGGTAGCTGTTGCCAGGTTTTTATCGCAATCGATCCACGAAAAATCAATACACAGGAATTCATCGATCAGGCATTGCACAAAACCGTTGAGCAGCTTAAATCGTCGGTTCCGGCGACTGAAAATGGTGAAATATTTTATCCGGGCGAGCAATCGCTAAAAACCCGAAACGAAAATATGGAGTTAGGTATTCCGGTTGATGATGGTATCTGGTCAAAAGTGAAAGAATTGGCCAATAGGAGTTAGTTTAGGGATTACCCATCGTACTCGCAAAAGCTTTCGCGCACACCAAAAGAGCCCTATGCAAAACAATGCAAAGGGCTCTTTAATCTTTTCTGTCGAATCCTGATATTTGGTTCCTTCTATCGAACTATTCTCCGCTTTTTGTATAAAGTAAAAAGATCATCCTCATCATCCCCTCTTTTTATGCCATCAATTAAAACTGAAAGCAGCACAGGAATTTCTTCTTCGGCAAATCCAGATTTCATGGCAAGTCCGGAAGCTAATCTCATTTCATTCTCCTCTATAACACCGTCAGCATAAACCATTTTAATCACATCGTAAAGTTGCTCAAAGCGTTTCGACAATTCGTAGGGAGGAATGTATTCCGATTTTTTACTGGTCTCCAATAAATCAGCAACTTCTGTGGAAGTAAGTCCCAATTTATTACCCATCCTACTGAGCATTTCCAATTCAACATCATCTATTTTTCCATCAGCATTTGCCATTTGAATCAGGTGAATAAAATGTTCCTTGTCTTGCTTCCGTTCCGGATGATCAAAATGTTCCAAAAATTTCATTGCCATATTTCTAGATTTTAAGTTTGAAAACGGTATCAATATGATTCAACCTCATCAGACTTCAAAACTTAAACAATCCCCATTCTGAAAAGTTGAAAGTCCATAAATATATACAAAGCAAAGAAGCAGGCCAAACGACCTGCTTCTTTTTCCTATATTTCAGTTTAATTTTATAAATCAGTAATAGGTTTATACTTTGGAACCAATGATTTCATAACCGTCCAGCCAATCAGGTAAGCTACGGCACAAAAACAGAATACCATGAAATAACCGGCAGGTTTTCCTTCAAATCCAAGGAATGTCATCTTAGTTTCGCCAGCATAAACAAATAGAGCTCCGGCCGATTTTTGCAAAATCATAGAGCCAACTCCACCAGCCATACCGCCGATTCCGATGACTGTTGCAATGGCATGTTTCGGGAACATATCGCCAACTGTCGTAAATATATTTGCCGACCACGATTGATGAGCCGCGCATCCGAAACCAATCAGGATAATCGGGAACCATGGCGAAAAGGTTCCTAAAGGTTGGGCCAACAAAACCAAAAGTGGAATAAATGCAAAAATAAACATGGCTTTCATGCGGGCTGCATATGGGTTCAGCCCGGTTTTCCTGATAATAATTGAAGGTAGTTTCCCTCCATAAATCGAAAGCGTAGCAAGGGCATATAAAGTAAAAATAAGAGCTACACCTAATCCGGCGGATGTTTTAATTCCAAACTGTGTATTCAGATACGATGGAGTCCAGAACAGGAAGAACCACCAAACGCCATCGGTCATAAACTTACCAAATGCAAATGCCCAGGTTTGTTTATACTTGAAACAATCTATAAACGAAACTTTCTTTTCCTGAACAGCAGAGGCTTGCATTTCCAACTCGTCTTTCGATTCCCTGTCTGATAAAATATAATTTAACTCGGCGCTGTTTAAGTGTTTATTTTGTTCTGGTTTCTTATACAAGAAAACCCAGAAACCCATCCAAATAAAACCTAAAGCACCAATCACTATGAAAGACATTTCCCAACCATAAGCTTTGGCCAAAAAGGGAATTGAAAGCGGAGCTATCAGGGCGCCAACCGAAGCACCTGCATTGAAAATGCTGGTAGCATAAGCACGGTCTTTCTTGGGGAAATATTCAGCAGTAACTTTAATAGCAGCCGGAAAGTTTCCAGCCTCTCCAATAGCCAAAATAATACGTGCAACAATAAAGGCATACATACTGACAGTGGAAATAAGTACAGCAACATCACCAACAGCCTGTGCCAATTCTGCCGCAGAATGCAAGCCAACCCAACTTTCAGTAACCACACCACAAAGAGCGTGCATACAAGCACCTACCGACCACACTCCAATTGCCCACAAAAATCCTTTCTTGGTTCCCATCCAATCGACAAAACTTCCGGCAAACAACATTGAAATGGCATAAACAATGGAAAAAATGGAGGTAATTGTACCGTAATGATTTTCATTCCAATGAAATTCGGGCATAATAAACTCATCCCAGGTTAGGGATAAAACCTGACGATCGAGATAGTTAATAGTTGTGGCCACAAACAAGAGGGCAACTATTGTCCATCGGTAATTCGTCATCTTCGCAATGCTTTTAGTCGACTGCATAATTTAGTTTTAGTGATTAGGATATTAGTTTAGTGTAATTTTTATCTCAGTTTTTTTACGATTGCAAGCACTTCGGCACATTTGGCAGCAATAAAAGCCCAGTCCTTGTTGTCAATCACATCTTTAGGGAACAATTGCGAACCCATGCCCACACAATGAACTCCGGCTTTGAACCAGCCTTTCAGGTTAGCTTCATCCGGTGAAACACCTCCTGTTGGCATTATGCTCGCCCATGGCATCGGGCCTTTCACTCCTGAAATAAAATCAGGACCGCCAACCGATGAACCTGGAAATACTTTTACTACTTCGGCACCCAATTCGTGTGCACGATTAATTTCGGTAACCGAACCACAGCCCGGACTCCAGGCAATTTTACGACGATTGCAGAAACGTGCTGTATCTTCGTCAATCAAAGGAGAAACAATAAAGTTAGAACCCAGCTGAATGTATAAAGCCGCTGTCGCGCTATCGATTACCGAACCAACGCCTAAAATCATTTCCGGAGCTTCATTGACTGCCCATTTCGACACTTCAGCAAAAACTTCGTGAGCAAAATCGCCACGGTTAGTAAATTCGAAAACGCGAATACCACCTTCATAACAGGCTTTCACCACCTGTTTGCATACTTCAGCGTCTTTGTGATAAAATACCGGAACAACACCGGTTTCTTTCATTTTTACTGCTACTTCTATTCTTGTAAACCTTGCCATAAAATCAGTTTAAAGTTCCAAATTTCAAATTCCAGGTTTGGCTTTTGAAAAAGGCATCTATTTTTCATTTATTATTTATCATTCAAAATTCATCATTATCTTGCTACCCGGCCTGAAGCATCGCCTCCCATCAATTTTTCAACTTCATCAACGGTTACCTGGTTATAGTCACCATAAATGGTATGTTTCAGACACGATGCAGCAACTGCAAAGTTCAGGGCTTTCTGATCGTCATTAGTATAAGTCAGCAAACCGTAGATCAAACCACCCATAAATGAATCACCACCTCCAACGCGGTCAACTATATCTGTAATCTGGTAAGTCGGAGCTTCAAACAAAGTTTTACCGTCCCAAAGCACACCCGACCAACTGTTATGGTTGGCATTAATTGATCCACGCAAAGTAGTAATTACTTTTTTACAACGCGGAAATTTCGCCATAATCTGTTTTGAAACAGATTCATAAGCTGCAGCCTCAACATGACCACCGGTTACATCAACACCTTCAGGTTTAATGCCAAGTACTTTTTCGGCATCTTCTTCATTTCCCAAAATCACATCGGTTCCGGCAACCAGTGCAGGCATCACTTCGCCGGCCTTTTTGCCATAGTTCCAAAGGTTTTTGCGGTAGTTTAAATCGCACGAAACGGTAATTCCCTTTTCGTTGGCTTTCTGAATTGCTTCCATGCAAACATCGGCAGCGCCCTGAGAAATTGCCGGGGTAATACCAGTCCAGTGAAACCAGTTTACTCCTTCAAAAACCTTGTCCCAGTCAATCATTCCTGATTTGATTTCAGATACAGCTGAATGTGCACGATCGTAAACCACTTTCGATCCACGGCTTACAGCGCCTGTTTCGAGGAAATAAATTCCCAAACGGTCGCCTCCATAAACGATCTGATCCACTCCTACTCCGTATTTCCGTAAATCCATTACGCACGACTGAGCAATATCGTTTTTAGGCAAACGGGTTACAAAATCGACCGGGATACCAAAGTTTGCAAGCGAAACGGCCACATTGGCCTCACCACCACCAAAAGTGGCTGTTAAACTATCAGTTTGATTAAAACGCAAATAACCAGGAGTTGCAAGTCGCAACATGATTTCTCCGAATGTAACTACTCTCATTTTGTTCTATTTACTATTTATTGATTTTCAATTTACTACCCAAAGACAGGAAAGAGTTAAAAGGAAGAAGGAAACGTTTCCTCATTCCTGCTTTCTTTTTTCCTTTTCATAAGTGCAATCGATTGCAAATCTACTATTTTTATCAAATTCACCAAGTTCTGTTCGTACCAAAAGGCGGGAAAAACAACTTATTCTTAAAAATTGAAATAGTTTTTCGCGTTGTTAAAACTGATGTTTTCCACCATCTGACCCAATAATTCCATATCATTCGGAATTTCACCGTTTTCCACGTCGTTACCCAAAATATTGCAAAGAGTACGGCGGAAATACTCGTGACGAGTATATGACAGGAAACTTCTGGAATCGGTTAACATACCTACAAAACGGCTCAATAATCCGAGATTCGATAAAGCCTGAATCTGTTTTTCCATACCATCTTTCTGATCGAGGAACCACCATCCTGAACCCCACTGCATTTTTCCGGGAACGCTTCCATCCTGAAAGTTGCCGATCATGGTAGCATACAATTCGTTATCTGCCGGATTCAGGTTGTATAGTACGGTTTTGCACAATTTATCTTCCGTATCCAGTTTATTCAACAGTTTAGATAACGGCTCTGCAACCGGTTTGTCGCCAATCGAATCGAATCCTGTATCCGGTCCTAATTTGTTGAACAAACGCGTGTTGTTGTTGCGCAATGCGCCAATGTGCAATTGCTGTGTCCATCCGCGTGAGTGATCCATCACTCCAAATTCGTACAACATGCACGATTTGAATTTCAAAATCTCTTCGTTCGTCAATTTACTTCCCGACCTTACCGTTGTGAAAATTGCACGAATTTCCTTGGCAGAATATTCTTCGGCAAATGCAGTATCCAAACCATGATCAGACAAACGGCATCCATTTTCATGAAAATACTGGTGACGTTTATCCAGAGCAGTCATCAAATCAGCGAATGTAGTGATGGTCATTTCTGCAGCAACTGCCAACTGATTGATATAGCTGTTGAAGAAAGCAGGATCGTCAACCATCATGGCTTTATCAGGACGCCATGCCGGAAGTACAGCAACTTCGAATCCTGAAGCTTTAATTTGTTGATGATATTGAAGATTGTCTATCGGATCGTCGGTAGTGCAAATGGTATGCACATTGGCCATCCGGATGATGTTGCGGCAACTGTAGGCCGGTGTATTCAGCTTTTCATTGCAGGCATCAAAAATCTGACGGGCATTTTTCGGGCTCAAAACTTCGTTAATTCCAAAGAATTTCTTCAGCTCGAGGTGAGTCCAGTGATACAGCGGATTGCGTAAAGTTTGAGGAACGGTTTCAGCCCACTTTTCGAATTTCTCCCAATCAGAGGCATCACCGGTACAAAAGCGCTCATCAACTCCATTGGTGCGCATTCCGCGCCATTTGTAATGGTCGCCGGCCAGCCAGATTTCAGTAATGGATTTAAACATCCGGTCGTCGGCAATATCTTTTGGATTGATGTGACAGTGATAATCGAAAATCGGCATTTTTGCCGCATGTTCATGGTATAATTTCTGCGCAGTTTCGGTGTGCAACAGAAAATTCTCGTCCATAAATGGTTTCATATTGTTTTGATTAAATGTGTGATATTTGAATAAAAAGTGCCTAAAGTGAGCTAACGTTCGGAGTGCCTAAAGTTGAAAAACCAATACTCCGAACTTTAGACACTTCGAACTTTTTACAGGTTAAACAGCCTTTTCAGGTGGCGATCGTAAATATTTTCTTCAACACACTGGCCAACCACTTCAGCGTGTTTTTTCAGGAGGTCGGTATAAGTTGTCCCCATTTCGGAAGCTACTTTGTAGCCCACATGAATCAACTGGCGAAGATTTGGATTATAATCAGGATGGCCAGGAATATGGCGCAGCGTATTGGCAAATTTTTCGCTCGACCAACCGGCAACTTCAGCAGCCGAAGGCAATTTCGAATCGTCAATATCAATCACATCAGCATATGGAGCGCACAATTCGTCTTTGCGGCCCAACGCAATGGTATAAATTGATTTGGCTGCTTCCAGAGCTTCGCCACCAGCAACTGCAAGTCCGATCACCTCCTCGAGCCAGGTTGTACCGGCTGTTTTCACGTGAATACCTTTATCGTATTTCTTAATGATTCCGGCCATGATCGGATAAATCGTAAATTTATCGCTTCCGGAGTGCACACTCAGCTTTAATTCTTCAGGAAGCCCGAATTCTTTCACCGCATAATCAATTACCAGAACGTCTTCTTCAAACTCCTTGGTAAACTGCTCAACATTACCGGTATAATCAACTCCTTTATTAAATCGGCCAGTAAATTTCGGGGCAATGGTTTGCGCCGGAACGCCTTTATCAGCCAACATCTTCAGGATAAAAAACAAATCGACAGGCGTTTGCGGACTTTCAACTTCGTCCATCGAAACTTCTGTAATAAAATTACCAACACCTTTCTTTTCTTTCAGGAAGTTATAGATTTCAGATGCCTGTTGTGTAGCCGCCAAAAATTTATGCGCAATCTTTTCAATCAATTCTTCTGAAACCTCGATGGCATGATCTATTCCCGGGATTTGCAGTTTTCCAACGTATTTTGAACACGAAGCCACAAAAGATTTCACATCGGCTTCCGGACTTTCTTTCCCGATAAACGAGGCCACATCGAGGGTAAAAAAGTCAGCAGTTTCGACAAACGGAGCAACCGTTCCCATGTTAATATGGTCGGCATCTACAAAATATTTTCCAGAGAAACCTAAAGCAGCAACCGCCGCGTCAGCTTCTTTCCGTACATCAGCCGGATGCGAATGCACATACATATGCTCGCGGTTCGACTTGTTCCAAACCGGACTAATGTCCAAACCTGCCTGATTGGCTTTTACAATTCCAAGAAGTTGGGCAACTCCCTGATGAGAGAAGCGGTCGCCAATTCCTAAACTATATTTTCCTAGTTTCATATGATATTAATTTACTGATACATAAATAAAACAACGAAGACTCCGTGTACGAACACGAAAGTATGGACAATATCTTTAATCTGCAACCGTGATGAACTAAAAATAGCAAAAAATGTTTTAAAATAGTTTTTCCGTGTTCGCACACGACGTCAAAGAAAATTTATATAGCTTTGTTCCTGCACAACAAATTAAACCTTAAAACTGAATCATTATCAAAGCAATTAATCGAACCCGAATTAAGGATATTGCACAGAAAGCAAACGTTTCAATAGGAACAGTTGACCGTGTGATTCACAACCGCGGAGAAGTTTCGAAAGCCACCCGCGATAAAATACTTACGATTATTGATGAGATGGAATATCAACCCAACTTGCTTGCAAGCACGCTGGCATCAAAAAAAACATTTTCATTTGCCCTGCTCATGCCTGAACCCATCTCTCCGGAATCGTATTGGAATAAACCCTTGATCGGCGTCAGAAAAGCATTTGAAGAAATTCATCAATATGGGGTAAATATTTCAACTCATCTCTTCAAACAGTCTGACCCACTAACCTTTAACAAAGAAACAGAGTTAATTCTTGAAAATAATCCTGAAGGAGTTTTGCTTGCACCGTTCTTTCTCCGGGAATCAAAAGAGTTTATTGAAGAATTGAAGAAACGAAACATTCCTTATGTATTTATCGATTCGAACCTCAATGAATGTTGTAAACTAAGTTTCATTGGTCAGAATTCGTTTCAATCGGGAACACTGGCAGCCAAATTGCTCGATTATTCCGTTACGTCAGAAGCTTCAATCCTGATCTTGCATTTTGCCAAAGAGTTGGATAACATGAACCATTTGGTGCAACGCGAGAAAGGATTTTATGAATATTTCAGCAAAAACAAGCCTGAAACAAAAAGAAAGCTGATTACCCAGGAAATTGCTGATCCGACTACCGAAGAATCACAAAATATAATCAAAGCACTGTTGCAAACTAATCCCGAAATTCAGGGAATTTTTGTAACCAACTCTCAGGTTTATTACCTGGCCAATATTCTTGAAGAACTAAACCTAACCAACATTCGGGTGATTGGTCACGATTTAATTAAAGAAAACATCAGTTTCCTGAAGAAAGGAATTGTTGACTTCCTGATCTGCCAGCGACCGGAAGAACAAGGATACAACGCGATTATCACACTTTTCGAACATCTGGTTTTGAAAAAAGAGGTAAAAAGCGAAAACTATACTTCCATCGATATCATTACTAAAGAAAATCTGGACTATTATAAATAATTAAACGATAAGAAAATGAATCCAATCAGTTTTAATGACCTAAGTGGTAAGGTATGTGTAATCACCGGTGGCGGCGGAGTTATCGGTTCAGCGATGGTTAAAGCAATGGCCTCGGTAGGGGTTAAAGTTGCAATAGCCGATCTTAACAAGGAAACAGCCGAAAGAGTAGCTGCTGAAATTTCAAAAGAATATAATGCTGATGTAATTGGCGTTGAAGCCAATGTCTTAGACAAAGAGTCTTTGATCAAAGCCAAACAAATCATTAATGAAAAACTGGGTGACATTGATATGCTGATTAATGGCGCCGGAGGAAATCACCCAACCGCAACCACCAAAGTGGAGCAAATGGACGAAAACAGCCTCGATCATCTGGAAGACACATTCTACGGACTCGAAATGGACGGTTTCGACAAAGTATTTGCCCTCAATTTCAAAGGAACTCTGCTCCCATCCATGGTTTTCACAACCGATATGCTGAAGAATAAAAAAGGTGTGGTTCTAAACGTTTCGTCAATGAACTCGTACAAACCGTTGACTAAAATCCCTGCTTACTCGGCTGCTAAAGCGTCGATCAACAATTTCACTGAATGGCTTTCCGTTCATTTGGCAAAGGTAGGAGTTCGTGTAAATGCAATTGCCCCGGGTTTTTTCATTACTGACCAGAATCGTTTTTTAGTTCTCGATAAAGAAACCGGAGGCTTTTCTCCACGCGGCCAAAAGATTGTAAACAACACACCAATGGGCAAATTCGGCGAACCGGAAGATTTACAGGGTGCTACCCTATTCCTTCTTTCTGATGTTTCGTCGTTCATTACCGGAATTGTTGTTCCTGTTGACGGTGGATACAGCGCGTTTGGAGGAGTATAAACGAGTTCCAAGTTCCAGGTTTCAAATTCCAAGTGTTGGAAAAAATGAGATTTAAGCTTTGAACTAACATTTCAAAACAAATAATAAATAACAACTCATAAATCACAAATACAATGGCCTTCGAATTAAAAAAAGACTGTAAATATTCCCTGTTAGTGGCAACCAGCATGGGTGTTCGCATTACACCGGTAAACGGACAGCCGGTACACTGTAGCAACCTCTTCGAAATGCAGGCTACCAGCGCTGAAACCAATGTTGCAAATATCTCTTCGTCACTCGGACTTCCGGTAAAAGTGCTCACCACTTTTGTGAAGGATAGCCCGATTGCTCAATTCATAAAAAGCAGCCTCCGCAGTCGGAACATGGATTACGAAGGACCTGAAGTGGTACAAGCCGACCCTTGGGGTTATCGTCACCAGTTCAACATTGCCGACAGTGGTTTCGGAACCCGCGGCCCGCGCGTACAAAACGACCGTGCCGGTGAGGTTGGACGTACATTGAACGTGAAAGATTTCGATCTGGAACGTATTTTCGGTCAGGAAGGTGTTCAGATTGTTCACCTTTCGGGATTGATTGGCGCCTTATCTCACGAAACAACAACTTTCTGTCTGGAAATTGCCCGTGCAGCAAAAAAATATGGAACACGCATTTCATTCGACCTGAATTACCGCGCTTCGTTCTGGAAAGGACGAGACAAGGAATTGCGCGAAAGCTTTACTGAAATAGCTTCGGTAGCTGACATCCTGATTGGTAACGAAGAAGATTTCCAACTTTGTTTAGGCATTCAGGGGCCGGAAGCAGGCGGTAAAGGTATTGAAGCCGAAATCGATGGATTCAAAGGCATGATTAACCGCGTAAAAGAAGCTTTCCCGAATGCATCGGTATTTGCAACTACGCTGCGTCAGGTGATCAGCGCCAACGAACACCTTTGGGGCGCCATTATGCTCGAAGGCAACGACTGGCAGGTAATCGAACCACGCAAAATTACTGTTCTCGACCGCATTGGCGGTGGCGACGGTTTTGTTGGCGGGTTGCTTTATGGCATTCTGAAAGGTTGGACACCTGAAAAATGGCCGCAATTTGGCTGGGCAACCGGCGCGCTGGCAACCACATTCCTCACCGACTATGCACAACCAGCTGATGAAGAAATGGTTTGGAGCATCTGGGGCGGAAATGCGCGCGTCAAACGCTAATTCATTTTTCTATGTGTTCTATGTGCCTATGTGGTTCATAAATTTTTACCACATAGACACATAGAACACAATAGTTTAATTTAAAAAATAAAAACATGTTATATTATCAGATTGGCTCAACAGAACTGGAATTAAGTGCGGATGATTTGAAGAAGGGTCTGTTTGAAGCATTTGAAAAAATTGGCAAGAAAACGAAAGTACTGGCTATTCCGCCGGATTACACGCGTTTACCAAGTCGTGCCGGAGAGCTGACCGAAATGACCTGGCAGTTTTACGGCGATGCCTTGACTGACGTGCTTCCCGCACTGGGAACACATTCGCCAATGACAGATCACCAGATTTCGCACATGTTTGGTTCTATGCCCGCATCGCTCATTCGTGAACATGACTGGCGGAATGATGTGGTGACTGTTGGTACTGTTCCTGCCGAATTCGTCAAAGAAGTTTCGGGCGGAGCAGTTGAATTTCCGTGGCCCGCACAGGTCAACAAGTTATTGATTGAAGGAAACTTCGATCTGATTTTGTCGATCGGACAAGTGGTTCCTCACGAAGTAGTGGGAATGGCCAATTACAACAAAAATATTTTCGTCGGAACCGGCGGTGTGGAAGGCATCAACAAAAGCCATTTTGTGGGCGCAGCTTATGGAATGGAGAAGATGATGGGTCATGCCGACACACCGGTACGCCGCATTTTCAACTATGCCTCGGATAATTTCACCAATCACATGCCGATTGTTTATGTGCAAACTGTAGTTGGACTGGACAAAACTGATGGCAAGATCAAAACCCGCGGATTGTTTATCGGCGATGACTTTGAAGTGTTCGACAAAGCGGCCAAACTGGCTTTGCTGGTCAACTTCGAAATGCTCGACAAACCACTGAAAAAAGTGGTGGTTTACCTCGATCCTACCGAATTTAAAAGTACATGGCTGGGCAACAAATCGGTTTACCGTACCCGCATGGCCATTGACGATGATGGTGAATTGATCGTTTTGGCTCCAGCTCTGAAAGAATTTGGCGAAGACAAGGAAATCGACCGTTTGATCCGCAAATACGGTTACTTTGGAACTCCGGCAACCTTGAAAGCCTGTGACGAGAATGAAGAACTGCGCAACAATTTAAGTGCAGCGGCTCACCTGATTCATGGTTCTTCAGAAGGTCGGTTCAGCATCACATATTGCCCCGGAAAAGGAAAGGAAAACCTGACTCAGGCTGAAATCGAAAGTGTTGGCTTTAAGTATGCTGACATTGACGAAGTAACTGCTAAATATGATCCCGCTAAATTGCGCGATGGATACAATGTCATGGCAGACGGAGAAGAAATCTTCTACATTTCAAATCCAGCGTTGGGTTTGTGGGCATTTAAAGATCGGTTTAAATACTAATATTTGAACTGCACAGACACATAGAACACAATAGAAAAAACTATGTGGCCTATATGCCTATGTGGTTCTAAAAAATAACTATGACACTGAAAGAAGTAAACTGGGGAATTATTGGCTGCGGAAACGTGACCGAGCTGAAGAGTGGTCCGGCCTTTAACAAGGTGGAGCATTCCCGATTGGTTGCTGTGATGCGCCGGAACGGGGCTTTGGCCGAGGATTACGCCAAACGTCATGGCGTGCCAAAATGGTATGCCGATGCTGATCAGTTGATTAATGATCCTGAAGTTAATGCTGTTTACATTGCGACTCCGCCTGATACCCATGCTTCGTATGCCATTGCAGCCATGAAAGCCGGAAAACCGGTTTATGTGGAAAAACCCATGGCAAGAAACTATCAGGAGTGTCAGGAAATGATGCGCGTCTCAGAGGAAACAGGAATGCCGCTTTTTGTAGCTTATTATCGACGGACTCTTCCTGCTTTTTTAAAAGTTAAAGAGCTGATTGACAATGGGATTATTGGTAAGCCATTGACGGTAAATGTTCGCCTGCATAAATCGGTTCCAGAACGTGATTTAAACCCTGAAACTCAATTCTGGCATGTTAATCCGGAGATTGCTGGCGCCGGTTATTTTTATGATTTAGGGTCCCATCAGTTCGATTACCTTGATTTTTTGTTCGGTCCGGTCATTCAGGTTCATGGCTTAGCTGTAAATCAGGCAGGATTGTACGAAACTGAAGATACTGTTACCGGAACCTTTCGCTTTGGAAACGGGGTCATTGGCACTGGAAGCTGGTGTTTTGTTGTCGCCAAAGGAAGCGAAGAAGATACCATTGAAATATTCGGCACCAAAGGCAAACTCAGTTTCTCCAGTTTTCAGCATGGCGATGTAATACTGGCAACTCCGGAAGGAACAGTCAGTTTCAGCTCTCAAAATCCTGAAAATATACAGCACAATCTAATTGATCAGGTTGTAAAAACATTACGGACTGAAAGCGAATGTGTTAGTACCGGAAAATCTGCAGCCCGTACCAGTTGGGTTCTGGAAGAAATTGTGAAAGAGTATTATAAAAAATTAACCACATAGGCACATAGAACACATAGAAATAACTTAAAAACCAAGCTAATAATCAAATAGACAGCAAAAAAAAAACTATGTGATCTATGTGTCTATGTGGTTCAACTAACAAAATATGAAGATTATAATCGACGATAAAATCCCATATATCCGCGGCGCTTTTGAAGGAGTAGCTGAGGTTGTCTACCTGCCCGGATCAAAAACTACTTCGGAAGTGGTGAAAGATGCCGATGCGATTGTGACCCGCACCCGCACCATCTGCAACGAAAAATTGTTGACCGGTTCATCTGTTAAATTCATCGCCACTGCAACCATTGGCTATGACCATATTGACACCGATTATTGCGATGCTGCAGGAATTCGCTGGACCAACGCACCTGGATGCAACAGCAAATCGGTGGAACAATATATTGCCTCCACATTGATGGTTTTGGCCGAGAGGAAAAATCTTCAACTGAAGGATTTGTGTATTGGAGTGGTTGGCGTTGGAAATGTTGGAAGCAAAGTTGCCCGCATTTGCAATTTATTTGGCATGAAAGTCCTGTTGAATGACCCGCCACGTGAACGTGCCGAAGGTTCTGCCGCTTTTGTCAACCTGAAACAGGTGATGGACGAAGCCGATATTATTACCCTGCATGTTCCGCTGAATATGAAAGGCGAAGATACCACATTCCATTTGGGCAATGAAGCATTCTTCTCAGGATTGAAAAAGAAACCAATTCTGATCAACTCGTGCCGTGGAGAAGTGATTGATACGCTGTCAGTAAAAGTTGCACTGAAAAGCAATCTAATTTCAGGATTTGTATGCGACTGTTGGGAAAATGAACCGGATATTGATCTGGAATTGTTGGCGATAACCGAAATAGCAACACCGCACATTGCCGGTTATTCGAAAGATGGAAAAGCTACCGGAACTGAAATGAGCGTTCATGCTATCAGTCAATTCTTTGGACTTGGATTGGAAAGCTGGCATCCTTCAGGAGTAGAACTTCCGGCTAACCCGGTTTTTGAACTCGACGGAACAGGACTGAGCGAACAGAAAATTGTTTCCAAAGCCATAATGCACACCTACGACATCCGGAATGACGATCAGGATTTCAGGAAAAACACTGCGCAATTCGAGCAATTGAGAGGCGATTACCCGGTAAGAAGGGAGTTTCCGGCGTTTACAATTGTTCCGAGAAATTTGCCTGACGGAACTTTAGAAATATTAAAAAAACTAGGTTTTAATATACAAACCACATAGGCACATAGAACACAATAGGGAAAAGATAGAATCTAATCTATGTGCCCTATGTGTCTATATGGTTCAAACTAAAATATGAATTATTAACTATACAAAATGAAAAAATTAGCAGACATTGGATTGATCGGGTTGGCCGTGATGGGCGAAAACCTGGTATTGAACATGGAAAGCAAAGGCTTTACCGTAGGCGTTTTTAACCGCACAACCGCTCGCGTCGACGAGTTTATGGCTGGTAGGGGCGCTGGTAAAAACTTCATTGGTGCCCATTCGATTGCCGAATTGTGCGCTTCGCTGGAACGTCCCCGCAAAGTGATGATGTTGGTTAAAGCCGGACAACCGGTTGATGATTTTATCGAACTGATTATTCCTCACCTGGAACCGGGCGATATCATTATTGACGGTGGAAACTCGCATTTCCCTGACACCATTCGCCGCACCAAATATGTTGAAAGCAAAGGCTTGCTTTTCATCGGAACAGGCGTTTCAGGCGGTGAAGAAGGCGCTCTGTTAGGACCTTCAATGATGCCTGGCGGATCACCTGCAGCCTGGCCAGCAGTGAAAGAAATTTTCCAGGCTGTTTCGGCTAAAGTGGAAGACGGATCACCTTGCTGCGACTGGGTTGGCGAAGGCGGTGCCGGTCACTTCGTAAAAATGGTTCACAACGGTATCGAGTATGGCGACATGCAGATCATCTGCGAAGCTTACCAGCTGATGAAAGAAATGCTGGGCCTGAGCGCTGACGAAATGCATGACGTTTTCAAAAAATACAATGAAGGCGATCTGGATTCGTACCTGATTGAAATTACCCGCGACATTTTGGGTTATCGTGACGAAAATGGTGACGCTTTGGTTGAAAAAATCCTCGACACCGCCGGACAAAAAGGTACCGGAAAATGGACTGCCGTTTCTGCCCTTGATCTCGGAATTCCATTGACCTTGATTGGAGAATCAGTATTTGCACGTTGTTTATCGGCTCAGAAAGACATGCGCGTTGAAGCTTCGAAAGTGATCAGCGGACCAACTGTTGACAAAACCATCGACAAAGCACAGATGATTTCCGACCTGAAAGATGCTTTGTTTGGAGCTAAAATTATTTCCTATGCACAAGGTTACAACCTGATGATGGAAGCTGCCAAAGAATACGGTTGGAACCTCAATTATGGTGGTATCGCTTTGATGTGGCGTGGTGGTTGCATCATCCGTTCAAGATTCTTGGGTGATATCAAAACAGCATTCGACAAAAACCCAACATTATCGAACTTGTTGCTCGATCCGCATTTCAAAGAAATTGTTGAAAAAGCTCAGGCCGGATGGCGTCGTGTTTGTGCCACCGCATTGACAAATGGAATCCCTGTTCCTGCATTGACTTCAGCACTTTGCTATTTCGACGGATTCCGCAGCGAACGTTTGCCAGCAAACCTGTTACAGGCTCAGCGCGACTATTTCGGCGCTCACACCTACGAACGTACCGACAAACCACGCGGCGAATTCTTCCACACCAACTGGACCGGAAGAGGTGGAGACACCACTTCGAGAACCTATGTAGTATAGGGGTGCGGAGATTTTCAATTTCCGACTGTTAACCGCGATTAGAAATCGCGACACCCGATAAAAAAGCCGCGTCCTAAAATTGGGACTCGGCTTTTTTGGCTATTGACAATGTTCGGTTTTACTTCCTGAAGCAATAAACCTTACCGTTGGTGCTGGTAAAAACGATTTTATCGTTCGAAATCCAGGGAGATGAGAAGATTCCACCCAATTCTTCTTCCACTTCCAGAAACTGTTCGTTTGATTTAATAATGGAGTAGATATCATCACGGTATGAATCATCGGATTTAAAATATTTTGCAGCTGTATTGCTGTATGACTCGGTAGCAAAGGTCCAAACTTTCATGCCTGTTTTGCGGTTGATCCCATGCAATTTCCCGATGGTAGTACCCACATACAACATACTGTCGCTATATGCATTGTTACCAAACACCAGAAATTCCATGGGTTTATTCCAAAACTCAACTCCAGTAGCCGGGTTGGCAGCAATCAGCCGGCGCTCGTCGGCCGAACCAATGTATAAAACCGAATCGTACACAGTGTTGCAAAGTCCCCACCCTTTCGTAAATGCCTTATTCCAATGTCCATATCCCTTTTGCTGATCGAGTGCATACACATTGTAATCACGGGCGCCTACAATCACTAAATTGCCATTTACGACCGGAGACCCTTGAACTTCTCCTTTTGGAAAGTAATGATGCCCAACAGTTTTAAACTTCCAGATTAATGCTCCGTCAGCCAAATTTAGTGCATATACAAAGCCATCAAAGGAACCAAAGAAAAGTCTGTCATCCGTTAATGCAGCAGTGTTATGGATTACATCGCCGGTTTTAAACTTCCAGAGTAAACTGCCACTTTCAGAGCGAACAGCATAAAAATTTCCATCTCCCGATCCAAAATACAAAACTCCATTTCGCAGAATTGGAGTAGAATGGAAATAATCGGCAAAATCGTATTTGCGCTCGCCTTCGGTACTGAATATCCACATCAAACGACCATTCTTCCGGTCCAAAGCATACAGATTGCCATCACCGCCATTCAGGTACAAACGATTCGAATCCAGACAAACCGTTGAACGGATTTCGCCCTTTGTCCGGAAGCTCCATTGTTCCTTCCCCGAGTTCAAATCCAACACATGCAAAATACTGTCATTTCCACCAACATATACCAAACCATCCATCGCTACAGGCGATGAATAAATCGGTGCTTTCGTGTTGTATTTCCAATTCACTTGAGGTAATTCGCTGAAATCGGAAATCGAAACCGACTTTTGTGCAAACAAATTCAGGCAAAACAGAAAAATCAGAAAAGTAAAACCTATGCCTGAAAAATAAAATGTAGATTTCAATCTATGGATATCGGACATATTATCAAATTGATTAGTGAAGTGAAAGGCTAAATTAGAAAACTTTTAGTCTATTTTATCACCTGAAAATTTGCATAAGTTTATGTATTTCCCTTAAAACAAGTCCTGACTAATTATCGACAAGTCCTGTTATTTTACAATTCCTACTTCACCCAAATCATCAAATGATAATGATAAGGGATCAGACGCCAATCCAATATATCTGCAGGTGGCAATAATTCTTACCATATTTGCAAAAGACAGATAATTTCCAAGACTAAAGACATAATAAATCTGGTTTTTTTTTTGCAAAATCAATGTACCTTTTAGTCTTCAATTCAACACTTTTCATACAATAACACACAGGATAATAGTAAATAAAACCATTGATCAGATAAACTCCAATCATCAGCTCAGGTATCAAAAACCTAGGTTATTCCCAAAAATTTCATGACTTTTGGGTTCAAACTTGAAACTGAACTTATGAACCCAATCGAAATAGCAAAATTATTCTCCGAAGCGCTTAAACTGGAAAAATACAAACTCTGTGGCGTATATTTCAGCGACGAAAAACCCGCCAACGCCCTTGAATTAAAGAAAAAAGGAAACGGCTGTATTGTGCCGCTAATACTGAAAGCATCGACCGGAATTCCGGTGGTTTTTGCCGAAGAATCGACGGGCTGGCCGTGTTCGGCTTTTTACCTTGGTTTTCAGGATACCATTTTTGAAGGAATCGAATATTTCCTGTCGAACAAAGATGATTTCTGGCGGCCATGTGAGCGATTTATCCAAAATCCGGGACTGGCCAAAACGCTAATTGACAATATTCATCCGGTGAAACCGACCAAACCTTACCTGATTATTAAGCCGCTCGAAGATTTTGTAGCGGATGAAGTGCCCGAATCGGTTCTGTTTTTTGTGAATGCCGACCAACTGAGTGCGCTGGTATTTTTATCGCATTTCGATGCGCCTGGAAGCATGGATCGTGTGCTGGCGCCGTTTGCCTCGTCTTGCATGGCTTTGGTAACTCTGCCGCTGAAACTGGCCCGAAAGAATGAAGAAAAAGCGATCATCGGAAATTTCGATATTGCAGCGCGCACCAGGCTGCCAGCCGATTTGCTGTCATTCTCTTTACCTTACTCTTTTCTGGAAAAACTGGCAGGATTTCTTCCTGAAAGCTTTTTGACCACACACAATTGGGCAACGATCAAAGAAAGGATTTAAGTTTCCGGTTAGAAAGTCAATTTTTAGTTACTTCCTCATAATCAACAAATAGCACCTCGAAAATTTGCCTGAAAAAGCTTATTTTTGAGGTATGGTTTATTCAACAGAATCTTTTAGCTTTTCATTCTTCTTTTTGGGCTCGCCACGAGCCAATACGACTACCATATTGCCCATAGAATAATTACCATCTCATTATTTAAATCATTAATTTTAAAACGATTAAATGTTCTGAACATTTAAAACATAATCACTATGAATAATATAACTGTATCTATTCAGGAGAAGAGAAAGCTGAAACTGCACAATAACCCCAATCATCCGGTTTGTCAGTTAAAATCACATATACAACACTATTTCGAAGGTTTCAGCCTGTTTGACGAGCTTGGAGAAGTTGTCAGTACAAAAGCTAATTTCGACGATTTGCTTTTCCCGGAAAATCATCCGGCACGCTCGGCAAACGACACGTATTACGTTGACGAAAACCATGTCCTGCGCACACATACATCGGCCCATCAAAACGAGTTACTCCGAAAAGGATATTCCCGGTTTCTTGCTACCGGCGATGTATACCGGAAAGATACCATCGACCGAACTCATTACCCCGTTTTCCACCAAATGGAAGGGATTAAATTGCTCCCGAATCCTGAAATGGCATTGGATGATTTAAAAGAAACAATAGAAGGTTTGATAGGATACCTTTTCCCAGGGCAGGCGTTTCGATTTCTGGACGATTATTTTCCTTTCACTAACCCCTCATTACAAGTGGAAGTTAAAAACGAGGGACAATGGATGGAAGTACTTGGCGCCGGGGTTATTCAGTCAGAGATTTTACGAAACTGTAAAATTGAAGGCTCCGGATGGGCTTTCGGCCTTGGAATTGATCGATTGCTCCTAAGTTATTGCCATATTCCTGATATCAGGTATTTATGGACGAATGATGATCGTTTTCTCAGTCAGTTTCGTAACGGATTGGCTAATTTCAAAGAATATTCCAAATATCCGCCAATCAACAGGGATATTTCGTTCTGGGTTAAAAATTATGCTGAAAATGCTGAGCAAATTTGGAATGACCACAACAACTTTTGCGAACTTGCCCGGGAAATTGGAAACGACCTGATTGAAAGCATTGATTTAATTGACAAATTCAGGAAAGATACAGATGTTTCGTTGGCCTACCGGATTACTTACCGCTCGAACGAACGGACTTTGCTGAATGAAGAAATCAACCAGATTCAGGAGTTATTACGACAAACCATGCAAAACCGGTTTGATATTGTTCTAAGATAAAATCAGAAGTTTACGAAAATGAATACGGATAAAGTAGTCACACGCGACCAGGAGAGCTTGTCAGCATTTTCTTTGATTAATCTTTTCAAATCCATGGTCCCCATAAGTGCGAATTTCCTGATCCGATGACACGAGTGCATCGGATCAGGAATTTCTAAGTCGATTTTTTCACAAACTTGGTCAGAATCACAATTTGCTGACCTTCTACGCGGCCTTCAATGTGTTCAGGATTATCTGCGACCAGTTTAATTCCGCGAACGGCTGTTCCGCGCTTGGCCGTAAAGCCTGCACCTCTCACTTCCAGATCTTTTACCAGCACCACAGTATCGCCACTCTGAAGCACAACGCCGTTGCTGTCAATATGTTTTACGTCTAAATCATCTGTCGGAATTCCTTCTCCTGTGGCTTGTGCCCATTTCAACGTATCTTCATCAAGATAAAGCATATCGAGCAAATCGTGCGACCAACCTTCGGCACTTAACCGGTGAAGCATCCGCCAAGACATTACCTGTACCGCAGGAACAGGATTCCACATGCTATCGTTTAAACAGCGCCAGTGATTGGCATCCATTTTATCCGGATTTTCAATTTGCTCCAGACAAGTTTCACAAACAAGCACACACTGATCCGCTTTTGCGTTATAGTATGGTGGAACTTCATAAACTTTCAAGTCGTCGGTTGCTCCACAAAATTCGCATTTTGAACCGCTCCGCGCCTGGATTTCTTTTTCTACACTCATTTTTGGTAATTTTAATTTGGCCGCAAATCTAAGATTTAATACCTAATATCTGGAATAAAAAACGAATGATGGATTTTAGTCAATAGCTAATTTGCCGTTAACAATTAAATTTACAGATTATCCTGCAGGTGGGTAGTTGTCGATGAGTTTATTCTGGTGCCGGGCAGCTTTCAGAAACTCTATGAATCCTGTCGGCTTATAGCCGCGCGACCGGTTGATTGCCGAAACTTTGAACAATAGGCTTTGAGTTCGAAATAGCTCGCGATAGAGTTTGAAGATCGACACTTCAGGATCCCAGGCATGAATAGCTTCCGAACCGGCGCCATTGATTTCAATGATTGAAAATCCTTCGCCCGCTTTAAGTAATTCTGTCGATTCAAACCGAACATCGAAGCGCCCAAAATAGAATTCAGGAATACTGCGAGCAATTTCGTCAAACCTCCTGGTCATTTCAGTAGTGATCAAATAACTGGCATCGCGATAAAGACCACCAACCCTGATGCTTCCAATAAACGACAACCTCACAAGCTCACCCTTCGCAGGAACCATTTCCAGATGTTCCTTTTCAAAACCGATATGTTCCGATCTTCCACCCAGATAAAAGCAGGCCTTTAATTTCGAACGCGGGCTATTCTTTATCAGCTCCTGCAAAGTAGATACACCATCGCCATATACATAAGGAAAATACCTTAAAGTGACAGACAAAATTCGTCCATGCTCTTCTACGGGCAACCTGACATAGAATATACCCGCTTCGCCATCGTGCGATATCGGCCGCTGAAGCAACATTTTTTCGCCAACCGGGTAGGTCGAAATATAATGGAATAAATTGCTTGCATCCTCGACCAGCCTAACACCATAACCCTGCCAGCCAATATCAGGTTTAACAACGACAGGAAATTCCAGACCTTTACCCTTCATCAGAAACAGGGCTTCATCAAAATCAGACTGAGTTCCTTTCCCGTTTCGGTGAAGAGTTATAAATTCAGCTACCCACGATTGCTGATCGGCTCCTATCTGATTCATTATACCACTTTTCGATTCGCCCCACAAACCACCGGTTTCAATCATCGGATTTGAAACTGTGGGCAACGTCAGGCTCCGATATCGAATAGCCAGCAGCAACCAACGCAGCCCTATTGGTATATAAAAAAGTCCATTAGGCAGGCGTTTGGCAAATGAAACGACACGCTTAAGGCCATCAAGCGATGGCATTCCGTTAAATTTGTGCTTAAACGTGGGTACATATTTTTTCAGAACTCTAAAAAAAGAAGGAGGCAGATCGCCCATGGCCTGCTCAGTAGCTTTACTCCACCGAGGTTTAAACGAGTTCCTGATGCCAAATCCAACTATTAGTGACAGCAATAAGATCCATGCCCAATAATCAAGGTGAATCAGTACAAAATCGCCGAAAAGTATAATTGCAGTAAGCACTACGGAAGAATATACGACTCCGGAAATGATTGTTATAAGTGCGAAACGGCCGAATGGAATTTTGAACCAGCCACAAGCAACAAATGTTGGGAATAATAATCCGGGAGTGATTCGGCAAAGCAGAAGTACGCGTACCAAATGAGATTCGAGCCATAGTTTGATTCGCTCAACTTTTGGTCCAATGATTTTTGATCGAAGCCATGCATTTTTCTGAGCAAGATGGCCAAGACTATAAATAATCAGATCGCCCGAGATAATTCCTAAATAAATGGTTCCGTAGGCAAGGAAAAGTGGTATTCCGTGTTCAACACGAGAAAATGCAGCAGCCAGAATAGCAGCATCCTCGTGCAGAAAGGTCATGAAAAATATGACGACACAATGCTTCAACCAAATTAATGGCAAAAAATCGAACATATATTTTATCTGAAGAAAAAGCAGTGTTTTATAACAAAATCGCGCCCCTCTTTGGTAAAATCTTTCTGGTTAAAGCTAAGTTAAGCCATTTACATCATAATCCAACTAAACCACAGTCTATTTTTATACTGAACTTTTTACAATATTCTCACTCCTGTTCAAATCCGTAATCCCTTTCAACTTTGGCAATGCGGACTTTAAATGATTGGTACCATTCGTTGCGGCCTTTTTCTCGGGCCACGGAATGCTCTATATGCTCTTTCCATTTTCGGATAGATTCCAGATCGCGCCAGTACGAAACAGTTATGCCAATTTCGTTCCGGGCTGATTCTACACCAAGGAAACCATCCTGTTGACGAGCCAGTTCAACCATACGGTCAGCCATTTCAGCATAGCCATTATCGCCTTCAGTTCGAATTGATGTAAAAATTACCGAATAGTATGGTGGTGTGGGTGTTTGTGCAAGCATACAAGGGAAAATGCGTTAAAATTTCACACTTAATCCGGCACCAAACAACTGTTTTAACTGAACCCGACGGCCTTTGCCATCAATAATTCCGTCATCATTCCGATCCACCGAAATTAAAATGTCATCATCATAAATCAGGTTTGTCAAGAAGTTGGCGGATAAATATTCATTAATCTTCATATTCAATCTGAAATCCCAGTTAACATCAATATTCTGCGGATTTTTTAAATAATTCGAAAACAGCGTCAGATTAGTTACCGCATCCACATTTTTCGCGACTTTGAACTTCAATTCAGATTTAAGGGTTCCCCCCATTTCAGCCCTGAATTTCCTCCCCGGATCGACGCCAAATGCACCGATTGCCGATAAATTGTTGTCGTCTACAAAAGTAAATTTGCTACTTAACGGAGATAAAAACAGATTGAATTTATCAGTTGGCTTGTAATCGAAACCCACCGCGAAAGTCAAATAGGCTGGTGCGAAGAAACTGGAAATGCGCATCGGATTTTCGATATTGGTATAATTAAATCCGTTGGCAAATTGTGTTCTGAAGTTTATCAAACCAGATAAAAACCACTTTCCAGATTCGGTCATTTTATACCCAACCTTCGAATTAAATTCGAGCTTATCTTCTGATTTAACCAGAACTCTTTGCTCTTCCTTCAACAAGCCATATCCGAGATTTACGGAGTTATCCCAGCCCATCCGGTCTTTTGAATAATTGGCAAACCAATTAAACAGACCAACCCCGGAAACCGAATTTTTTCCGCCCGCAGCCCAATTTGAAAACGAAACCTGGCTAAAACTGATGGAGAAATCACCTCCTTTCTTCCAGTATTTTAGGGTGTCAGAGGGCTCTTGCGCCATTAAGAACGAACTTGCCAGAATAATTAGCAAAATGGATAAAATGATACGTTTCATGATCTGATAATTTTGATTGTTAATATGTTTTCGATTCAAACTTAATTTTCAGAACGATTACATAAATCACAGATAACTAAAACTATAAGATGACCCATTTCCTGAAATTCAATTCATTATGTATTTTTTCAGGAATGATCTGATTCTTTTTGGCATACGCAAAAAATTGACTTGTAAACTTTTATATCCTCCCTTCAACCAAGCCTAATATTTCGGCTTCTTTTCTTATCGCTTTCTGAAGGAGTTGTGACGCCTTCTCAAGAATATCTTCAGCAAACACTTTATCAGCCAATCCTCCGGCGTTTATCCTGACATTGAGATAAGCACCATAAACCGCAGTGCGGGCACACAAGGCTCCAACTCCGGCATCCGACAGCGAGTTCGGATTCCCAATTTCAGCCATTTTCTGAATGACTTCAAGTGATTGATAAGCTGTTTGCATGACATCAAATGGCACTTCTATGGCATGTTTTGTTGCGGCCTGAATAGCTGCTGAACGGTTTTTCTTTTCCTGATCGCTATTTTTTGGTAAGCTAAATGCATCCATAATGGCGTTGAAAGCAGCAGTATCTTCATCAACCAATTTTAGAAGCCGGTCGTGAGCCATTTTACCTTTCTCTGCCCAATCCGAGAATTCTTCCCAGCGCTCATCCCAACCCCTTTTGTGGGCCGAAAGATTGGCAACCATCGATCCCAAAGCGGCGCCCAAAGCACCAACATAAGCTGAAACAGAACCGCCACCCGGAGCAGGTGATTCTGATAAGGTTTCGTTCGAAAAACCCGACAAACTCATGTCGATCAATTTACTTGACTGATCATCGATCAGGTATTCAATAATTCGTTTCTTTGGATCGAAAGGTGCCAATTCGTCCAATCCCAATGATTTAACTGCTATCTTTATGATTTCGGCATCAGGAATTCCAACCGAGCGTTCCTGTTTCCGGAGAAAATATTTACCGGCATCGAGCATGGCCTGCAACGGAATGACCCCGATAAGTTCAGAGCCAGTTACCCGAATTCCTCGGTCGCGGGCACGTTCAACCACTTCATCAAAAGCCTGGTGCATCGAGGTTACGGTAATGTCAGTCAGGTTCATGGAGATTTGTGCCACACCATATTGCTGAATAAACCAACCAATGGCACGCACTTTTTTCAGTGTTCCGGGAATGCGAAGCGGTTCACCGTTCGCATCGTTTACAATTTTTCCGGTAATCGGATCGCCTTCGCGAACTACGCGACCAGCTTCACGAACATCAAAAGCGATTGAATTGGCGCGACGAACTGAAGTTGTATTCAGGTTGACGTTGTAGGCAATCAGGAAATTACGCGCTCCAACAGCTGTTGCGCCAGAGCGTTCGTTCAATTCTGCAGGTCCAAAATCGGGTTTCCATTCCGGTTTCTGAAGTTTTTCCTTCAATCCTTCATATTCTCCTGCGCGGCAAGTGGCAAGGCTCCGGTGTTCTTCGCTGAAGGCGGCAAATTCGTAGCAATAAACAGAAATACCCAACTCCTCTCCCATCCGCTGCGCCAGTTTCCGGGCATAAACCACCGTTTCTTCCATAGTAATATTGGCAATTGGCACCAGCGGACAAACGTCGGTTGCACCAAAGCGCGGATGCTCACCCTTGTGTTTGCTCATATCGATGAGTTGAGCAGCCATTTTTGCTCCCTGAAATGCGGCTTCAATCACTTGCTCTGGTTCGCCCACAAAAGTGACAACAGTACGGTTAGTATCCTTTCCCGGATCTACATTCAGTAATTTAATTCCATCAACACTTTCAATGGCATCAGTAATCTGCTTAATTATTTTTTCATCTCTCCCTTCCGAGAAATTCGGAACACATTCAATCAGTTGTTTCATTCGATTAGATTATATAGTGTTAGATTTTAGATAAACGATTTGTTTCAAATTCCAAGTTCCAAGACTTTTACCACTTGGAATTTGGAACATGAAACTTGGAATTTATTGTATTTCACCGTTCAGAATCACCGTTTCAATCAGGTTTGATCCGAAGGAATAAGGAATAACGGCATACGACGAAATATCTTTGGTGATAAACAAGTTGGCCACTTTTCCTTTGGCAATGCTTCCGTAACTTTCGCTGATTCCCATGGCATAAGCCGAGTTGATCGTGGTAGCGTGGATGGTTTCTTCCGGGGTCATTCCGTAACGCAGACAACCCAGCGACTGTATAAAATTCATATTTCCTGAAGGTGAAGTACCTGGATTGTAATCGGATGCCAATGCCACAGGCAAACCCGCTTCGATCATTTTGCGAACAGGCGCCAGTTTGAGATTCAGGAAAAAAGCTGCCCCCGGCAATACGGTAGGCATCGTTTCGCTGTCCATTAATGCTAAGATCTCTTTATCGCCAACAAATTCGAGGTGATCAGCAGACACAGCATTGTATTTAATTCCTACCTGAACGCCTCCTGAATTGGCTAATTCGTTGGCATGGATTTTACCTTGCATACCCAATTTAATGCCAGCCATCAGAATTCGTTCACTTTCTTCCATCGTGAAAAATCCACGGTCGCAAAAAACATCCACATAGTCGGCCAGCTCTTCAGCTGCAATCTGAGGCATCATTTCGTTGATTAACAAATTCATGTACTCTTCCCTTTTCCCGCGGTATTCAAGAGGAAAAGCATGAGCAAGAAAAGTTGATTTGATCATCAGTGGCGAATGCTGTTTCATCCGGTGAATGACACGCAGCATTTTCAATTCTGATTCGGTGGTCAGTCCATAGCCACTTTTTATTTCAACCGCCCCGGTTCCGGACAAGGCAATCTCTTCGAGCCTCAACGTCGCCCTATCAAACAATTCATCCTCTGGCATTTCCTGCAAAAGTTTGGCCGAATTCAGGATTCCTCCTCCCTTTTGTGCTATCTCCTCATACGTAAGCCCTTTTATGCGATCAACAAATTCGAGTTCGCGGGTAGCAGCAAAAACCAGGTGGGTATGCGAATCGCAGTAACTAGGAAAAACCATTTTGCCCGAACAGTCAATTTCCATAATCAGGTCGTCGGCTTCAAAATCAGAATGACTGAGCTCTTCCATCGGACCAAAATCCACAATCTGTTCGCCTTTGATCAGGAGAAATGCATTTTTAATGGTCTGAACTTCAGCCATCGACTTTCCGGCAACCCACAACCTTTGTTTGGGATCAACCTGAACCAGTTCTTTGATGTTTTCGAGTATCAGTCTCATTACTTGTGTGTTTGATTCAATTTGTATTTCTGTTTTCTAGTAGCATCGCATTAAAGGAAACGAGATTCTTTCAAAATGAAATATCCTTCCTTTTCGAATACAATTAAAGAAAGTCATTGCAGGTTTTTCATGCAATTGATCATGAATACAGCTAATTTTATCTTGATTTTTTTTCTGTTATTTACACTAAGTTACGATGATCAAACGAGTTACGCACGTTTATCTGTTAGTTTTTTACATTATTTTTATTGAAATCGAAACAAAGACGCTTCCGAAGAGACATTTAGATTACAAAACGACTATTTTAGATTGGAGATCGTTTTCAGGTAATAAAAGTGGGCGGATAAAGAGAATGGAATACTTCCGGATAGTGAAAACGATTACAATTCTCCGTTTTACAAGAGTGGGTATTATCTGTATAAAAACTAAAAAACCCTCTAAAACTATTGTTTCAGAGGGTTTTACTATTCAGCTTAGTATCCCGGTTGGGATTCGAACCCAAGACCTACGGCTTAGAAGGCCGTTGCTCTATCCAGCTGAGCTACCGAGACATCCTTTTTAGCGGCTGCAAATATATCAATTTTTGTCAACCTTCGGTCACGTTTTATGACAAAAATATAAAGAAACCGGCAATACTCTTAAAGTATGCTGGGATTGCCGGTTTCATTGAGTTTTTTAGATCAGTTCAATCCTGTTTTCCTTGCAGATTGCCTTCATTTCATCGGGCCAAATGCTCGATTGGATCTCGCCGATGTGCGCTTTCCGGAGAAAATACATGCACAAACGTGATTGACCGATACCGCCGCCAACCGACAATGGCATCTCGTCGTTCAGCAACCGTTTATGCCAATACAGGTTTTTGCGATCTTCAGTTCCGGTAATTGCCAACTGTTTCAAGAGGGCATCTTTATCAACACGGATTCCCATCGATGACAATTCGAGCGATGTTTCCATCACCGGATTCCACACCAGAATATCACCGTTTAATCCTTTGAAATTTTTAATGGTTGGCGTTGTCCAATCGTCGTAGTCGGGAGCACGACCATCGTGTTTTTCGCCTCCGGGAAGCGCTCCGCCAATACCGATAATAAATACAGCGCCATACTTCTTGGCAGCTTCGTGTTCACGATCTTTTGGAGTAAGCTCAGGATACTGCTCTTCCAGTTCTTCAGCGTGAACGAAAGTAATTTCTTCAGGAAGTATTGGTTTAATCTGCGGAAAGTTTTCGGATACGATAAACTCGGTACGCAATAAGGTGGAATAAATCTTCCGGACAACCTTTTTCAGGAAATCCAGATTCCGTTCTTCGGCTGAAACAACCCGCTCCCAGTCCCACTGGTCAACGTAAAGTGAGTGAATATTCGATAACTCTTCGTCGGGACGAATGGCATTCATATCGGTGTACAATCCATAACCGAGGCCAATATTTAAATCAGCAAGTGTCATGCGTTTCCATTTGGCGAGCGAATGGACTACTTCGGCTTTGTTGTCACCTAACTCTTTTACCGGAAAAGTCACAGGGCGCTCAATGCCATTCAGGTCGTCATTGATACCGGTACCTTTCATCACGAACAAAGGCGCAGTCACACGACGCAAACGCAGCTCAGAAGCCAAATCCTGCTGAAAACTGTCTTTCACAAGTTTAATCGCCTTTTCAGTCTGATTGACATCAAGCAAAGGCTGGTAATTTTGGGGGATGAATAGTTTCATTAATTCAATACTTTATTTTAGTTACTAATTACGGATTATCAAATAATCATTTTTTCGTCACAAAAATAGCAATGGATTGATCATTTCGAAGCTTTTTTGATCATTTTTGCACGAAATC
Source organism: Bacteroidota bacterium (assembly GCA_023251455.1). Taxonomy (GTDB): domain Bacteria; phylum Bacteroidota; class Bacteroidia; order Bacteroidales; family Prolixibacteraceae; genus Aquipluma. Next base: position 29,527 of record JAHEYT010000041.1, on the reverse strand, counting down.
GATCATTTTTTATACCTTTTTGCGAAAAATTATCAAAAGCAAACAATTTATCAATAACAATGCAATTCCAACTTTTAGAAAGCTAAAATCCGGCAATCAACCTTCCGAAAAAGGGTTTCGAGGTAAAAACATCTGAAAGTAGAATTAGAATCTTTACTTTCGCACAAAATTCAAATTGGACAGATTCCCTAAAAATACCATCCAGTTATACCTGATCAAAATTGCCAAGTGGTTCAATCTGATCATGCCAATTGTTGTTCTGTTCTATCAGGAGAATGGATTGACCATGTCGCAAATTTTCATCCTTAAATCCATCTACTCCATCGCAATGGTAGTCACCGAATTGCCCTCTGGTTATCTGGCCGACGTTTGGGGATGTCGGAGAACTCTACTCTTGGGAGCGATTTTGGGAACTATCGGAATTGGCATTTACTGCATCTCAGCTGACTTTGCCAGTTTTGCCATTGCCGAAGTCATTTTAGGCGTGGGTTTCAGTTTTATTTCGGGGGCCGACTCTGCCCTGCTATACGATTCGCTCAAAGCCGTGAACCGTGAAGACGAATACATTAAATATGAAGGAAGAATAACCTCTGCCGGAAATTTTGCGGAAGCTTTTGCCGGCGTCGCTGGTGGGTTATTGGCTACGTTCAGTTTACGAACACCTTATTATTTTCAAGTCGGTGTTGCTGCAATTGCCATTCCGGCAGCCTTTTTCCTAAAAGAGCCACTGCACATTCAGGAGAGAATTAAGTTAACGATGAAAGAAATCCTTTCGATTGTAAAACTTACCTATCAGCAAAAGGAAATGCGAAGTGCCATCATGATTTCATCATTTACAGGAGCTGCAACTTTAACCTATGCATGGTTTGTTCAGCCGTATTTTCAGGAAGCAGGTGTGCCGGTTTCGGTCTTCGGGATTTTATGGACTTTGCTCAATCTTTCAGCCGGAGTCTTCTCTATGTATTCGTACCGGGTTGAGCGCTTGCTGGGAAATAAGAAAACATTACTGTTCATTGTAATCTTTATCTCACTTGGCTTTATCTTAACCTCAATTGAGATAAGCCTGGCGGGTATTGCTATACTTTTTGGCTTTTATATGGTTCGTGGAATTGCAACACCGGTGCTGAAAGATCAGATTAATCAATATACCGATTCCAAAGTACGTGCTACAATTTTATCGGTTCGGAACCTGGAAATACGCATTATTTTTGCTGCTATTGGACCAATTCTGGGCTACCTCACCGACACTTTCAGCCTTCAAACGGCACTGATGGTCACCGGGATTATTTACTTTGGAGCTGCCATGTGGAGTATTTTGCCGTTCCTGAAAAAGTAAAATTAGTCATTCATTGTCATCAATAGTCATTTGTCGTTGTTTATAAACAATAAATGACCACCAATGACGCGAAGCAAATGACAACAAGTGACTAAAACTACTTAAACAATTTTTTCAGTTCATCGCCAATTTTCTTAACCGATCCTTTCAGTTCTTCAACCGAAGCTTTCTTCACCTGTTGCTCAATCTGGGCGCGGGCTTTGCTTAAATCGAGTGAAACTTCGGGCTTGGTCAGCGATCCCTTCAGGATAACCGAAGCATCAATCAATTTGATGTTTTGCGAACCGGGTAAAATATCCAACCCTTTGTTGATGTCGGCACCCAAATCCTCGCGATTGACCACAAAATCCATATTCAGGTTAATTTCGCGGGCGGCCGAAAGACTTCCGTAGATCGTTGCCTGCTGGTCAGCGATATTGGTTTTAAACGGATTCATATTCAACCGACCATTTTCGAACTGGAATTTAGCCGTAAAATCGTCGATTTTCACGTTTTTAAGCTTTTCCTTTTTAATAATTCCGCGAATCTGATCAAATACCGGAGAATCAATAATCATCAGGTTTTGAGTATTGAAAATGCCCAATCCGTTCAGGCTGGTTGGTACAATCTTCATTTTTTCATTCATACCTCCCGAAAGTCCGAATTGAGTCGAGATCTTACCCTGACTTTTGGCGGCAATTGGCAAATAATGCCTCATGGTACTGAGCGACTGATAAGCAGTTGGCAAATCGATGTTCTCCATATTCAGTTTAAAATCGAAAAGCGGCTTATTCTCCTTATTGCTGGTATATGAGCCATTAATAGCCAGTTTTCCCTGCAACATGTCCATCGTCAGGTTGGTCAATTCCATTTTCTGATCCTTAACCTTGACCAATCCGTTAATGTTATTGATTGGCATTTTGTCGTAAACGGCTTTCTGAATCGAAGACTGGAAGCTCAAATCGAGATTTTTAGGAACCTGAAACGCTGTAACCGAATCAGTCGAAGCTACCGGCGCAGTTTTTGCTTCAGCAACTTTTCCTGAAGGAGCTACTGCCGGTTTCTGAATATTCGACAACTCCGAAAAATTCATAAAAGTCGATTTCAGGTTAAAATCACCTTTCAGTACACCATTTTTGAACATGTACGCAAGGTAGTTGCTCACATCGCCACGAAGCGAAAAATCGCTCTGCCCTACTTTCGCATCAAAACGCTCGATATTAATCTGTTTGGTATTCGCTTTTATTTGTCCCTGGCTAATTTCAATTGGCTTGGTCAATTGGGTGCTTTCAATCCTGAAATTCTGAATAGCCGCTTCCCCACTCGACTGAAACTTTTCATATTCTTGCTTTTCGATCGACGACATTCTTCCGGCCATCTGCATTTTAGCTTTCAGAATACCAGTAATATCGAGGCTGTCAATCGGAATGGCCTGCTTGAGCGAAGCAAAATCAATCGTTCCGGCAAATGAAGCATCAATATTTGGATCGGTCATTGGCTCGGTTACCAGCAATCGTAAATCCATCGGATTATTTTTAATCGAAGCATGAGCCTTTTCCACATTCACTTTCAGCAAATTCAAATCGCCCTCAGGCTTGGTAATCTGGGCCGAAACCTGAATATCCTGAACACTTTCAGGTAAATCCTGATATTTAAAACTTGCGTTACTGGCCGAAAGCAGAATATCGATTGCCGGATAAATCTCGTTGTAAAACAATCCTTTTACCGAACCTTTAAACTCGGCAGAACCTTTTATGTCGGCCTTTTCAAGATATTTTTGATAGTCTGCCGGGACCAACGACAAAATGGTCGCAAAATCGCTTTTTTCACTCTGGAAACCCAAATCAAAAAGCATACTATCGTTTGGCATAGCGAACGAACCATTCACTTCCAGCGGAAGATTATTGATCCACAATTTACCCTGATCGAACGCAAAATTCATTTTTTCGTAATCGGCTTTCAGCTTGGTTTCGGCTTTCAGTTTGGTTTTCGAGATATATTTTACCGAATCGTATTCAAAGATAAATTCGCCAACCTCGGCTTTCATGTCAAAGCTGGTAACTGTTCCCGAAACATCGCCGGAAGAGCTCAGATTCGAGTTTTTCACCCACAGTTTCATTGGCATTGCCATGTCGTTATACTGAAGATTCAGGCTATTCACCCGAATATCGTTCAGTTTCATCTTAAATTCATCAGTTGATGCTTCTGGACTGGCTGTTGCGGTTTTACCGTATGCTGAGGCTTTAGCAATATCCCAGTTTACTTTTCCGGCCTTATCCGAAATCAATGAAATACGCGGACTTTCAATCGTCAGGCTATTCAATTCAAGCCCTTTATTGCTGATCATATCCATCAGCGAAATATTGGTTGAGATCGAACTAGCCGAAAAAATAGTATCGTTAGCAAATTCGTTAATACCAATCAAGCTCAGGTTCCGGATTTCCATTTCAACCTTCGGAAATTGCGAAAACAACGAAAGCTTAAAATCGGTGAAATCAATTTTTGCGTTCACCTGATTATTCAGGGTTGTTTTTACTTTGGCGAGCAGTTTGTCTTTGTACAAAAACGGCAAAGCTGCCAATATTCCAAAAATCGAAACAACAACTCCGGAGATAATTAATATTTTTCGTTTCATTTTGAAGCAGAATTATCGGTTAAAATGAATGTGCGCAACAGATTTAACGCTGTATGGGTTGTACGTATTATATTCCGTTCACGGTTATGCTTAAATATATATTTTTTGCTCGTCACTCCTGAAGGCCCAGCCACAGCAATCCACACCGTGCCAACCGGCTTTTCGTCCGATCCGCCGTCAGGTCCGGCAATTCCGGTTGTTGCCACAGCATAATCAGCATTTAAAGCTTTTTGAGCCCCTAAAGCCATTGCCTCCGCAACCTCCTGGCTCACCGCTCCGAATTTTTCAAGAATTTCTGCTGAAACTCCGAGCAGTCTGTTTTTAATCTCATTCGAATATGCCACCACTCCACCTTTAAAATAGGCCGAACTCCCGGCATTGGAAGTCATAAAATGAGCTATGTTTCCGCCGGTACAGCTTTCGGCCAAAGCCAAAGTTTGCCCTGATTGAACCAGCATCCTGCCTAAAGTAATGCCTAAATTATCGTCATCAAAACCGAAAACCGATTCAGGTATAATCGTCAGGAGCTCATTTACTTGTTTATCGATTTCTTCTTTTATCGATGCTTCGTCAGTTCCATAACCACTCAGACGAAGGCGAACCATCATCTGACTGGGCAAATAAGCTAACTTGATAAAATCAGGCAAAGCATCTTCCCACTTTTCAATTTTTTCAGCAAGCATCGATTCAGGCAAACCAATGGTCAACACCGTTTTGTGTACAATAGATTGGGTAATTCCCAATTTGACCAAGCGTGGAAAAACCTCTTCTGTCATAATGGCTTCCATCTCGAAAGGCACTCCGGGCATCGACACAAAGATGGTATTGTTGCGCTCGAACCACATTCCGGAAGCTGTTCCTGCGGAATTATGCAGAACCGTGCAACTTGCAGGCAAAAGTGCCTGATCCTTATTTAATTGATTGATGGTCACATTCCGGGAAGATAACAGCGTCCTAACATGTTCAAGTACTTCCGGATGAAATACCAGTTCGGTATCAAAGTATTCGCACAGGCATTTTTTGGTAATATCGTCTTTGGTTGGCCCCAAACCCCCTGTAATCAGCACCAAATCGGCATTATCTTCCGCTTCAGCAAAAGCTTTCATGATATGTTCATGATTGTCGTGAACCGAGGTAACCTGATACACTTCAATACCTAACAGATTCAACTGCTGCCCCATCCAGGCCGAATTGGTATCAACAATCTGCCCAATTAAAATTTCGTCGCCTATGGTTATTATTTCTGCTTTCATAAATTTGTTTTTTTGTAGAGACGCAATGCATTGCGCCTCTACTCTAAATATATTTTTAATGCCTGTAATCGTTGTAAAAGGGTTGGATGCGAATAATGAAAAAACACATAGGCCGGATGTGGCCGAAGGTTGCTCAGGTTTTTTACCGACAGCTTTTTCAGGGCTGAGACCAATTCGTTGGCATCGAAATATTTTGCCGCAAAGGCATCCGCCTCGTATTCATTCTTTCTGGAGAAGATATTCATCGCCAAACCAGTTATCATCGAAATTGGTGAGTACAAAATTCCAAAAGCGATCAGGCCAATGTGGAAACTAGGCGTTTCGACTCCCAAAGCTGCCGAAAGTTCTGGACTCCCTACAAACAATGAAAAAATGAACAAAACGATTCCGGTTTGCAAAGTCCCCAACAGCAAGCTCCAAATCACATGGTGCTTTTTGTAATGTCCGATTTCGTGCGCCAAAACAGCAACCAGTTCGTTGGTGGACATGTCATTTATCAATGTATCGTATAAAACAATCCGTTTTTTGGCGCCAAATCCGGTAAAATAGGCGTTGGCTTTGGTCGAGCGTTTTGAGCCGTCAATCACATAAATATTATCAAGCTTAAAGCCCACTTTTGCTGAGAAATCTTCGATGGCCGACTTCAATTCTCCTTCAGGAAGCGGAGTTTGCTTATTAAACAAAGGAACAATCAGATTGGAATAAAACAACACCATAAACACTGAGAATCCGGTGATAACAAGCCAAGTATAAATCCAGAAGTTGGTAGTGGTCAGCTGATAAATATAGATAATCAAAGCCAAAAGCCCGCCTCCAATGATTGCCCCAAGTAGATATCCTTTCAATTTATCGAGGACAAAGGTCTTTGGAGTAGTTTTATTGAAACCAAATTTTTCTTCGATTACAAAAGTGTCGTAAATTGAAAACGGTGTTGTCAAAAGATCGGAGGCCAACATCAGGATTCCGAAAAACACCAATGCCGCAAGAATTGGATTCACTGAAACTGACAACGCCCAATTGTTCACCAACGCGAATCCGGCAAAAAGTACCATCAAAAACATCAATGCAAAACTGAATGACGAACTAAGCATCGAAAAACGGAAATTCGCTTTTTCGTAAGCCTGTTGTTTTTGGTATTCCTGTTCGTCGTAAATATCTTTCACTTCCTCCGGAAGCTTATCACTCCATTGGGTCGAATTCAGAAATTCGAGGAAACGTTCAAAAATAAAATCGGCCAACAAAAGGCCAATAATGATATAAAATAAGATCTGTGACATGTCATTTAATTTAATTCAAAAGTATTAAAAGCTTTGCTATCTCTGGAAAAATGAAGCTTAAATTGACTGATAATCTTCCATTCGGTTAATATTCATAAACAATCGCGGGTATTTTTTTATCAGGTTATTACAGTCCATATAGCAGGTATTTAGTTTGGAGAGCAGGTTTGTAAGTCTGTAATCTCCTGACTTTATCATTTCTTCGATTACAGTCAATGTTCGCTTATTATAAAGTCCAATTAATGGCTCAACTCCGGAAGTATGTTGCGGAATTATGCAATCGTAGTCACCGATGCTTGAAATCAGGGATTGAAATAATTCATCGTTGGAAAAAGGAACATCAACGCTTACCAACAGGTTCCAATCAGAATCAGAATACTTCAAAGAAGAAAAAATACCGGCAATCGGGCCACAATCCGGATACAAATCAGGAACCATTTCAATACAAAAAGTTGAATAGTCTGAATTATGTCCACTTATAGCCAGGTTATCGCAAAAAGGTGCAATCAATTCGATCATGTATTGAAGCAAAGGTTTATCCTGAAACGTCAATAAAGCTTTATCAGTTCCCATCCTGCTACTTTTTCCGCCAGCTAAAATAAATCCTGAAACATCTGACTTTTTATTCATGCCTAATCCCATTTTAGTGTTTTCATTATGTCCTAAGCTAAACAATTTTCAAGAACAAAAAACCGGGAAAAACATTTTTGAAATGCGTTTCCCGGTTTCCCCTTTTAACCCAAGTTGAGTTAAGCCTATATTCGAATGGTTACCAAAGCCTTACGTGGCAATGCACGAAGGATTGACTTGGCTTCATTTTCAGGTATACTTATTAATATTTCGGGCGTATAAACTGGTTTTGAGAATTTTAAGATGTGTTCGAATGAACTGGCAATATTCTTTAAGTCGCGTTCGAATTCAAAACCTTTACCTAATTTGTATTTCGCCTGCGATTCTGCAACAGAATCTATTCCCTGAATATTTAGTTCGAAATCACGATCAAACTTTACTGTCCAGAAAACATTTTCATCTTTGATCGAATCTTTTTTAGTTGCAGCAGCTTCGGCTTCGGCTTCATTCTTAGGAGCGATTACAACTTTGAATGGATTTTTTTCGATAGACGATTCAAATTTCTCAATGGTAAGCGGACTTCCAAACATGTTGAAATATACATTTCCATCCATACGCTTAAAAAAGCCAGATGCCGAATAATCACGAATTTTTGACTTCATAACCACAACGCCTTTCAACTCAAGCTGAATCAGATGTCGTCCCAAATCAATTGACAAGCCAACAGAGTCACCAGCAGACATTTTAAGACGTGATTCAACCCATGCTTTTTCCTTCATCAAATCTATCAAAGAAGGATTTACAGAAGCAATCCCTTCTACCTGAGACTTTGCCACCTGCATCCGATCACGTACTACTCCAATCGACAAATAGGCATAAACAGACGTTAATCCAATAACGACTGCAAAAAATAAAATCGCAAAAATCTTTGTACCACTACTTTTTTTCTTCTCGAACAAGCTATCAAAGCCTTCATCTGAATGATCCTTCATACTAGTAAATATAAACTTTTGAACCGATTTGCAATGTATTATAAACAGCCTCTAAATCCTCATCGAGCAATCGAACACAGCCATGAGTAACGCTTTGACCTATAAATCGTTTGTAAATAGTACCATGAATCATGTAACCATCACCAAGTGTAAGTTTATATGCGCCCAGTGTTCCGCTTTCAAAACGAGATGGATCTCCGGGAGGAGGTATTGGCATTCCGTCTTCAATGAAAGCCCAATTTGGCTTTGCCCAAACCGGATTTTTTTGCTTCCCCTTGACCGTTTTAACTCCTTGTGGAGTATAAAATACATATTCTTTTTTGCGTTCTTCTGAAACTAACCGTTCATTCTTCCCTGTTGAACACAGACCATGACGAATCATTTGTTTCCCTTGATACAAATAAAAATGGTTTTCAGAAGTATTTATTATTATATATGCATCGGTAGGAGTTAGTTTATCCAGTTTAGTCTGTAGTTTACTAATATCACTTTCAAGAGATGCCTGATCAATAGTGCCATCGGCATTGCCAGCCTGATCACTTGAAATCAGAGGTAAAACCAAAGTTGACTCCTGAAGAGCAGGAATCGCAAAAAGCACCATTGATGCAAAAAACAGAATTCCAACAAACAAAATTGTCAGATAAATAAAAAATTTACGAATCATAGACTTTGAATTTTTATTAAACCTGTTTTATATATCATTCTTCAATAACACAAACTATCATTTTGCAAAAAAGTTTCAAAATATTCTAGAAATCCACCCCTCCGGTAATCACTGAAAGCGGTTCAATTGAGCCGACAATTGTTACTCGTGTACCATTACCAACCAAACGATATAAATCGTCAATATCACGATCTCGCATCCCTACGCAACCACTCGTCCAATCAAAACCTCGTCCTCCATTACCATGAATTTCAATGAGGTTCCCAATTCCAGCACTACGTGAAATAATTCCCTGACGTTTCTTCTGGGCAAACCTGGCACGATCATCGGCATTTGGGTAATCAATCAACATGGCTTTATGATATGTCGTACTACCGCGTTCTTTCTTTTTAGTAATATGATAATTTCCTTCAGGGGTTGCTTTGTCTCCAGCTCTTTCTTTATGAGCCATCCAGTTAGGACCAAATTCTACATCATAACTACGAATAGCCTTTCCCGATTGATATACATATAATATATGCGCTACTTTATCAACCAAAATAACTTTATTACCTCCACGGGAAGCAGAAATGGCATCATTTGCCAGATTTTTCCACCTACCGTAATCATTGAAATAGTCGCGCAACATTTTTGCAGCTGCTACATTGGCATGATTACAATAAATCTCAGCCTTTTTGAATAGTATTTCTGCTTCTTTTAATTTACCGTTTCCCTGAGCAATTTTTGATTCGCTAAAAAACATTTTCGATTTGTTATGCGCATCAAAAACTGATTTTGGTATGGGTAAATTTTTAAAGAGTTTTTTATACAATTCAATCTTTTTTTCCATCGCAACAAAAGCAGCATCTACGTTTTTACTCAGGTCGTCCGCTTTTGCAATTGATTCTTCTTTCGATTCATCAGCAATCTTTTTTGATTTCCGAGCTGAACTTATAACATAGACATAGTCCCTGACAAGAATAAAACGATCGTTTTCCCTCGACCAACCCTTCATGGCAGTCTCATATGTCTGCAATGCTTGGTTATACTTGCTTTCAGAATATACATCGGCTTCAGCTTCCTTGGCTTCCGACAAGGCCTCCCTTGCCAATCTCAAATCATCGTTTGGAAGTTCTCGTTGTGAAACAATAATTACACAAATCGTTATTACAAGAAAAACAAACGATGATAAAATAACAACTATCCACTTGATTTTCTTCTTCTTATCTAAAACCATCAGAATTATATTAAAAAAATACCCGGGGGGAAAGCCCCGGGTATTCTAAATTCTTAACTCCTAAGAGTTATTATTTTTTACCACCTTTTTTAGCAATAGCTTCTTCCAATTCAGCTTTGATAGAAGTAGCTTTTTCTTTAGCAGCTTTGATTTTGTCGTTAGAACCAATCAAATCGCCATTAGCTAAAAGAGCTTCAACTTCAGCAACAGTTGTTTCAGCAACAGCTACATCACTTTTGATAGCTTCCAAAGCTTCTCTACCTTCTTTGCCTCTAGGAGCTTTTGCAATCAAAGCTGTGTTTTCAGCAACTAAAGCTTTTACTTCAACGATCATAGCTTCAGTTTCAGCTTTCAACTCAACTTTACGAGCTTCTGATTTAGCTTTTGTGTCAACAGCCATCTGGCTAACAACAGCTAAAGTAGCTTTAGCTTTTGTGTAGCTTGGGAACCATTTTGCTTTAGCTACTTCAACTTTTTCGTTAGCTGATTTCATTGAATCAACTAAAGCCTGGTAAGCTTCTGGAACATACAAGTCAGCACCAGCGTCTTTTACTTCCTGGATAGAAGCAGTAGCTGCATCGATTTCTGCCTGTGGAACTTTAGCGCAAGAGCTAAATAAAACTGCAACACCCATTGCTGCGATAGCAATAATTAATTTACTTTTCATACTCAATTTTTAAATTTGTTTTTCTCTAAAACTATTAACTTTATAATATACTAAAAACTTCTGCAAAGTTCTATTTTTACATTGAATTATCAAAGTACTTTCTGACAAATTTATCATTGTGACGAAGGTTTTCGAAGAAGTAACACAACTTTATTTATTTTTTTGTATTTTTTTTCTAGATTTCACATTTCCAATACCATATAAATGGCACCAAAGACCAAATATAAACAAAAGTCAGACGAAGATATTGTGCTTCTAATTAATTCAGGCAATCAGGAATTATTCGAATTACTTTATCTTCGGTATTTCAAAAAAGTCAGGGACAAATGCTTTAGTTTCCTTAAAGACACCAAGTTATCGGAAGAATTTGCCAATGATATTTTAACCAAAGCCTACGAAAAAATCCAAGGATTTAAAGGCAATTCTTCCTTTTCGTCCTGGCTCTATTCTATAACGTACAATTATTGCATTGATTATTTAAGGGTCAAAAAGAAACTTCATTATCCGGATTGGAACAGTAGTAACGAGATTCCGGAAATCATTGATGAATCGGGAACTGATTTTGAAGAAGCAAGCTACGAGAACTTGCTTGTAATTTTTGAATTAATTCATCCGGAGGAAAAAGTGCTGCTGTTAATGAAATATCAGGACAATCTTCCAATCAAGCAAATTGCAAAAACTTTACGCATTAGCGAGGATGCCGTGAAGATGAGACTTAAAAGAGCCCGTTCCCGGGTAATTTATATGTATAATCAAAAGTTTAATTCCAGCAATTAATTATTTACCCTGACGTTACATTTATACAATCCTCCGTCTATATAAAAGAAGGCTTAGAACGTTTATTTACAGTTCGTTCTGGCGACCATAATACAAAATCAATAAACTAACCTGAACCCTTTATTACATTACTGATTTATGAAAAACATTTTAAGCAAAATATTTAGTTTTTCTAATGTTTCGTTGCCCGAAGCTGTAAAAAGTTCATTCTTTAAGAAATTTGGAGATTCCATTAATGTTGAATGGCTCCATTCCGACGATTTCTACGAAGCTATTTTTTACCTTGAAGACATTGAATACATTGCCCGTTTCGATTCGTTGGGTAAATTACTTAACTTAAAGAAGAATCTTCCAATTCATACTACACCTGAACACATCAAGAGAAAAGCGGCTCTGCACGGCGAATTAATGAATGTAATTGAGATCAGGGAAGATGAAATTGTGGGGTACGAACTTATTGTCCGCGACGAAACGCTGATTAGATTCTCCTTACTTTTGAATGAAAAAGGAGGACTAATTCATAAAAGTAAACTTTAAGTTTGTGTAATCCTTGTCTGACGACCGAAATATTCAGACAAGCACAAAACTTGTAACATTCTTCGCTTCAAATATTTATCAATAATTCGTACTGATTTATTTTTCGCAAGTCAAATTCAGCACCTCTCCGGAAGTCAAAAAAAACTAAAAAACGTATTGTTCCTATTGCACAACTAAAAAATTTAATACTATATTTGCAACCGCAAAATCATACACGGTGGTTGTAGCTCAGCTGGTTAGAGCACTGGATTGTGGTTCCAGGGGTCGTGGGTTCAAATCCCATCATCCACCCAACTAAAACCCAATTACTTGTTTAAAAAGTAGTTGGGTTTGTTATTTTCATCCGTTAATAACTTTCGCTTTGCTTACCTTATCAACCAAATAAACTATTGACTGGTGTGAAACTCCGGAATGAAGGCTGAGCCCAATTTCGCAGGTTCGGCTGGTTGAGTAACCGTAACGAACACCTTCCGGAAGCTGGGCTTTCAGGTTGCGTAGCCCGTGTTTGTTCAACTCCGGAAATGAAAAACCACGATCGCCAGCAAAACCGCAACAGTTGGTTTCAGGAACAACCACTTTTGTTGCACACTTCTCAGCAAGTTCAACAAGCTTATCTTCCAATCCCATTTTTTTCATGCTGCAAACAGGAAATACGGTGATTATTTCCTGTAATGGTGTTATCTCCAGGTTCGGAAGTAAATATTCGAGAATAAATTCAACCGGTTCGTAAAGCTTCATGCCTGATTTCATATTCTCTTTCATGGTAAACAGGCACGGACTCATGTCACATAAAACCGGGTATTTGCCATTTTCGCTGGCCTTTAACAAAGCAGCTTCCAACTCGTTCGATTTTTTGCCTCCTGCGTCCGTGTATCCTTTGCTCGAAAAAGCCATCCCACAACATAAACTGTTCAGGTTTTCAGAATAAATAACCTCGAAACCGCCTTTATTCAGTAGCTCAACCATCTTTTCAGAAAGCTGTTTTTCTTTGCGGTGTTCCTTTGAAACGCCCATTGCCCGGTTGATGCACGATGGAAAATACACCACTTTCTTTTCCAGTTTGGTCGTGAGCACCTGATCGGTTTTTATCTTTTTAGCTCCGAGTGGCATATATGGACTCCAAAGAGGAATACGATTTCCTGAGATAGTTCTGAGTCCTCCCGAAATTCCCTTCATTATTGGAGTTCCTAGAATTGAATGGAAGAATCCAACCACTGAAAGCGATTTACGAACAACAGCAGTTGTTCCGGCCATGCGGTCGGCAATCCAAACGGCTCGATTTTGTCCTGAACCAATTTCTTCGGTGCGCAAACTTTTAATCAGTTTGCCGGTATCGATTTTAACCGGACAAGCGGTGGCGCACAGACCATCGGTGGCGCAGGTTTCATTTCCGGCGTATTGATAGGCTTTGGCAAGTGAAGCTGCCATGTGCGGTTTGTGCCCTGTTTTTGCCAGACTGGCCATCTCGCGATAAACTACGATTCGCTGACGTGGAGTGAGCGTTAACTCCGCCGAAACGCAAGTTGGTTCACAAAATCCACATTCAATACACTTATCAATTTTTTCGCTGGCTGCCGGAATCGGTTTCAGGTTTTTGAGGTGTGCTTCCGGATCATTGTTCAGGATAACACCCGGATTGAGCAGGTTTTGCGGGTCGAAGATTTGTTTAATCAGCTTCATTAACTGGTACGCTTCGCTCCCCCACTCCTTTTCAACAAAGGGCGCCATATTTCGGCCAGTGCCATGTTCTGCTTTGAGCGCACCATCGTATTTCGAAACTACCAAATCGGCCACATCGGCCATAAAGCTGGCGTAGCGATCTATCTCGCTCTGTGAACCAAAATCCTGGGTAAACACAAAATGCAGGTTTCCTTCCAGCGCATGGCCAAAAATCACAGCTTCGTGATACCCCCATTTTGCGAATAGCCGGTGCAAATCGAGCGTTGCCTCGGATAGCCAGGCCACAGGGAACGCAACATCCTCAATAATAACTGTAGTTCCTGTCTTTCGAATGGCTCCAATGGATGGAAACATTCCTTTGCGGATTTTCCAAAGCAAGGCATATTCCGATGGAACCGTAGTAAATTCAATGGGTATTTCAGAAGGAATTGCCTTTATAGTATCAAGAATGACTGCTATTTGCTGGTCAAGTTCTTCTTTATGGAGGGCGCGGGTTTCTACCAGAATGGCGCTTGCTTTTGGACTGAGCGTTTTCAGGTATCCGGGCACTCCTGACTGATCTTCAACCGATCGCAAACCTTCACGGTCAATAAGTTCAACAGCAGTCACAGGTGCCAACTTCAGGAGAGAAACGGCATTACAGGCTTTTTCGATATCCGGAAAAATCATCAAAGAGCTGGCCCTGAATGGATGTTCCACAACCGTTTTGTAACTGATTTCGGCGATAAAACCCAGAGTTCCTTCCGAGCCAATCATCAGATGTTCAATAATTTCAAACGGATCGGCAAAATCGACCAACGCATTCAGGCTGTATCCGGTGGTGTTTTTCATTTTAAACTTCCGGGTAATCCGGTTGGCCAATTCCGAATCGGCCTTTACCGATGCAGCCATCTCTGTAATATCCTGAATCAATTGCGGATGAGTTTGACCGAATTGAACTTTACTTTCAGGATTAGAAGTATCAAGCAGCGAACCATCGGCAAAAATGACGCGCATGCTGGCAACTGTCTTGTACGAATTCTCGGCTGTTCCACAACACATGCCACTGGCGTTATTGGCGGCAATTCCGCCAATCATGGCTGCGTCAATCGAAGCCGGATCAGGGCCTATTTTTCGTCCGTAGCGAGCTAGAAGTGAGTTGACTTTTCCACCGGTCAAACCCGGCTGCAAGCTAATTTTCAAACCATCAGCATCGATTTTAAATTTCGTCCAGTGGTTTCCGGCAATCACAAGTACCGAATCGGAAATGGCCTGACCTGAAAGGCTGGTTCCAGCAGCACGAAAAGTTACAGGTATCGCAAGCTTTGAACTTTCTTTCAGGATGAATGAAACCTCTTCTTCGTTTTTGGCTTTAATTACCATTTTCGGAATGAGCCGGTAAAAACTCGCATCTGTTCCAAAAGCCAAAGTATGAAGCGGATCGTGAAAGATTCGTTTCGGATCAATTTGTGGCGTAAGTTGCTGATATAGTTGATTGTATTTTCCGGAAAGCATGATGAGAAATTTCGGGATTTGTTCGCGTAAAAGTATAGAAATATCCACGTTTTTGAAGCAAAAACCAAATAATAGCAGGTTCCTAAATCAAGCAATATAAAAAACTGTTGAGTTGAAGAGTATTTGGGTCTACTTGCTTGTATTTATTATGAATTACCGATATTCGTACAACAAAATGATTTAACTAAACACACAATCTATATGAAATACGCTCTTTCATTGCTGATAATCTGCTTGATTTCATTCCATATTTTCGGACAAAGTCTTTCCGGAACAGAAAAATTTATGCAACCTGTCTATCAGGAATTACCTTTAGGAGCCATTCAACCTGAAGGTTGGCTGAAACATCAGCTGCAAATTATGCGCAATGGGACTTCTGGCCATCTGGATGAAGTTTATACTAAGGTAGGAAAAAACAATGGCTGGCTTGGTGGGGCAGGCGATGCGTGGGAAGAAACTCCTTACTGGCTCGATGGCGCTGTGCCGTTGGCATGGTTACTTAAAGATGTGACCCTTCAGAAAAAAGTAAAGAAATACATCGACTGGACCATCGACCACCAGCGTCCGTCGGGCTATTTTGGCGGAATTACCAAATTTGAACAACAAAACGATACAGTTGTCACAATCAAAAATGTAAAAGAAGCAGGCGACGATTGGTGGCCTAAAATGGTGATGCTGAAAGTAATGAAACAGTACTTTCAGGCTACTGGCGATCCACGTGTAATCGGATTCATGAAAAAGTATTTTGAATTCCAGATCAATGCGCTCAAAAACGCCCCGCTTGGAAATTGGACGGAATGGGCAACCTCGCGGGGAACCGAAAATGTGATGATGGCGCAGTGGTTGTTTCAGATCACAAAAGATGAATCGTTGCTCGAATTAGCCAGTCTAATTGAATCGCAATCGTTCAACTGGAGCGAATGGCTCGGAAACCGTGATTGGGTGATCTGGGCTGCAGCTTACCAAAATGGCGACCGCTGGATGCACCGACATGGCGTGAATGTGGGCATGGCCATAAAATCACCGGCAATAAATTACCAGCGCACGGGTGACGAAAAATACCTGAAAGCCTTAAAAACTGGATTTAATGATTTAATGACACTGCACGGCCTTCCCATGGGGATTTTTTCGGCCGACGAAGATTTACACGGGAACGACCCAACCCAGGGAACCGAACTTTGTGCCATCGTTGAGTCGATGTATTCGCTGGAAGAAATAATCGGAATTACCGGCGACCCCTTCTACATGGATGCTTTGGAACGAATGACTTTCAACGCACTCCCATCGCAAACAACCGACGATTACAACAACAAACAATATTTTCAGATTGCTAATCAGGTACAGATTTCGCGCGGGGTTTTTAATTTTTCGCTGCCTTTCGACCGTGAGATGAACAATGTGCTTGGAATGCGGAGCGGATACACCTGCTGCCTGGCAAATATGCACCAGGGCTGGCCAAAATTCGCCCAACACTTGTGGTTCAAGAATGCAAAAAATGGGTTGGCGGCATTGGCTTTCAGTCCAAATACGGTCAAAACCACCGTTGGAGCTGACAATAATGAAATTGAGATTGTTGAAACGACCAATTATCCTTTTGACGAAAAGATTCAGTTTGATCTTAAAATGAAGACTTCGGTCGAATTTCCGCTTGACATCCGGATTCCAGCCTGGTGCAAAGATCCTTCGATCAAAATAAATGGCAAAAAATTACCTGTAGAAAACAATGGACAAATCATTTCGATTAATCGCAAATGGTCGAACCTCGATCAATTGGTTGTGAACTTTCCAATGGAAGTCACTATTTCTAACTGGGGGCGAAACTCGGCGGCAGTAGAACGCGGGCCGTTGGTTTATGCACTCAAGATTAAAGAGCGCTGGGAAAAAGGCAATGACGAAAAAGAAGGCGACTACTTTTCGGTATTTCCTGAATCGGAGTGGAATTACGGATTGGTTCAGGATGCGGTTAAAAATCCAAAAGAACACATAAAGGTGGCGCAGATTAAAACCGTGAATTCAGATTTCGTTTGGAATCTGGCGCACGCACCTATCGAAATAACTGTTCCAGGAAAGCAAATTCCCGGATGGAAAGCCGTTGAAGGAGTTGCTTTTCAGCCCGTAACCGCCCGTGATGGAATTTACAAAGGAAAAGTATCAGAAAAAACGAACCAATTGACGCTTGTTCCAATCGGATGCACCAAAATAAGAATTGTGGCATTCCCAATTGTGAAATAATGAATGTTTGGATTTCCGAACGTAAATCGTTTCTTTTGAGTTATTAAATAAGCTGAACCTTATTTCTAAATTGTTTTAATAACCATCATGAATCTTTCCATACTGCTCGATTATCCTGAAGACATTTCGCTTTCGGCGCTGAAACTGATCAAACTCAAAAAGAGCATCATTAAACGCCTCACCTTGACAGGCGTAGCGACGATAGCCGAACTCTGTAAAGAAACCGACTTCAGCATACCAACGGTTACTAAAATTGTTTCGGAACTGATTGAAGAAGGTATCGTCTCGGAAACCGGAAAAGTAGACACTGCCGGAGGAAGGCGGCCATCACAATATGGAATAAATCCAAACGCCTGTTATTACCTGGGCGTTGAAGTGAAACGAAACTCGATCAACATTGGCATTCAGGATTTCAACAACAAATTCGTTCAACTTTCCGAAAATATTTCATACACGCTTGAAAATACAAGAGAATAGCTTTCGTCGTTGTGTTCAATTATCAACCGATTTGTCGACGATTCAGGAGTGCCGCGCGAAAAAATAATTGGCGCCTGCATTAACCTCAGTGGACGAATCAATTCGCGCAAAGGGTTCAGCTACAGCTACTTTTTCTTTGAAGAAAAGCCATTGAGCGAAATCATCGAATCGGAGATACACATAAAAACATTCCTCGAAAACGACACCCGCGCCATGACTTACGGTGAATACAACAATGGTGTCGTTCAAAACGAGAAGGATGTCATCTTTGTAAATATTGGATGGGGAGTTGGAATCGGCATCGTATCGAACGGGAAATTGTATTACGGAAAATCGGGTTATTCCGGCGAATTTGGGCATAGTCCGGTTTTCGACAACGAAATCATTTGCCATTGCGGGAAAAAAGGCTGCCTCGAAACCGAGATCTCGGGAATTGCGCTGGAACGAAAATTCAAGAAGGCACTCGAAAACGGGTCAACATCCATTCTTTCAGGAAAAAAAGCCATTGACGACATTACCATTGACGATATCTTAGCTGCCATTACTGAAAACGAAGATTCTTTGTCCATTGAAATCATCGATGAAATTGGCAGTAAATTGGGCCGATATCTGTCCATGCTTATCAATATTTTTAATCCGGAACTGGTTATACTTGGAGGGGCGCTTGCCGACACTGGCATGTATCTGCGGTTACCTGTCCGCACAAACATTCATAAATACTCATTAAGTCTGGTGAGCCTCGACATGGAACTAAAAATGTCGTCACTCGGCTCAAAAGCTGGTATTATTGGAGCCTGCTATATACTTAGAGACAAGTTACTTTACTCCATCGAATAATTCATTTTTTCTGAAAACGATACAAAAAGCAGAATCTTATATTTTAATTATTAAATTAATTTAATAATTAACGACAATTTAAAAATTTAAATTAATTTAACATCTGAATTTACAATTAAAAAACTCAGATCCTTTATAAATCAAGTCTAAGGAATTTGAAGTTAACGCGACACTATTAAGACAAAAGAAAAATAATCCTCAAAAAAGTATTCAAAAATGAACGAATTAGCAAAATACGCCGGACAATATAAAGCTGAATTGCTTGAATCTGTTGTCCCTTTTTGGTTAAACCACTCAAAAGATGAGGTTTCAGGAGGTTATTTCACCTGCCTCAACCGTCGCGGTGAGGTTTTCGACACAGATAAATTCATGTGGCTTCAAGGTCGCGAAGTTTGGCTTTTTTCGATGCTATATAATAAGGTAAAGCAAAAACAGGAATGGCTCGATATGGCTTTGCATGGCGCTGAATTCATGAAGAAACATGGTATGGATGCGCATGGCAACTGGTATTTCTCGCTTACCCGCGAAGGAAAACCACTGGTTCAGCCATACAATATTTTCTCCGATTGCTTTGCTGCCATGGCTTTCAGCGAGCTTTATAAAGCAACAGCAAATGAAGAACACAAACAAATTGCACTGAATACCTTCTCGAATATCCAGAACCGTCAGGATAACCCGAAGGGAATTTACACCAAAGCTTACCCCGGAACAAGACCATTGAAAAGCTTTTCGTTGCCAATGATCTTGTGCAACCTTTCATTAATTATGGAAGAAATTCTTGGAACCGAACATGTGAATAAAACCATTCAGCCACTCATCAAAGAGGTAATGGAGGTTTTTTATGACAAAGAATCAGGATTAATACTTGAAAACGTCACTCCGGAAGGCAATTTCAGCGATTCATTTGAAGGAAGATTGCTAAATCCTGGCCACACCAACGAGTCGATGTGGTTTATGATGGATTTGGCTGTACGCAATAACGACAAGGCATTAATTGATAAGTGCATTGAAATTTTACTCCGTTCAACCGAAAAAGGCTGGGACAAAAAATACGGAGGAATTTTTTATTTCCTCGACGTGAAAGGCCATCCGGTTCAACAACTGGAATGGGATCAAAAACTATGGTGGGTTCACATCGAAACCCTGATTTCGATGGCAAAAGCGTATCGTTTAACCGGAAACGAAGCCTGCCGAAACTGGTTCGAAACCATACACGAATACACCTGGAATCACTTTAAAGATCCGGAGTACCCCGAATGGTTTGGCTACCTAAACCGCGAAGGAAAGCCGCTACTCGAACTGAAAGGCGGCAAATGGAAAGGCTGTTTTCATGTTCCCCGCGGGTTATACGAAATCTGGAAAATTCTGGAATAAGAATCACCAAATAAAATAAATACTTTTAATCGAACCGAAAATCCATATGTCATGTCAAACGAGCAAAACTCACGTCGCGACTTCTTCAAAAAAACATCACTCACCGGAATTGCAGCAATGACTCTTCCTTTTGTTGGCTTAGCTTCTGATTTTGAGCCAAGCCAATCCATTTCAGGAATTGAAAGTAAACTGATTGTTCCAAAAGCCCAAGGCTTGAAAATTACCGGAACTTTCCTCGATGAGATTTCGCACGATATTCCGCACCAGAACTGGGGAGAAAAGGAATGGGATGCCGATTTTGCCCATATGAAAGCCATTGGAATCGATACGGTGATCATGATTCGATCAGGATACCGAAAATTTATCACCTATCCATCGGAATACCTTCTCAAGAAACACAATTGTTATATGCCATCGGTTGATTTGGTTGATATGTACTGTCGACTGGCTGAAAAGTATGGCATGAAATTTTATTTCGGTTTGTACGACTCCGGAAAATATTGGGACACCGGCGATTTAAGCTGGGAAGTGGAAGACAATAAATATGTGATCGACGAAGTTTGGAAAAACTACGGAAGCAAATACAAAAGTTTTGGAGGTTGGTACATCAGTGGCGAAATCAGCCGAAAAACAAAAGGTGCCATTGGTGCCTTTCATGCCATGGGCAAACAATGCAAAGATATTTCGGGAGGTTTGCCAACCTTTATTTCGCCATGGATTGACGGCAAAAAAGCCGTTGAAGCGGCCGGAAGCGACATTACCAAAGCGAATTCAGTTTCGGTTCAGGAACACGAACGCGAATGGAGCGAAATATTCGAAGGAATTCACGATGTGGTTGATGCTGTGGCCTTTCAGGATGGGCACATCGACTACGACGAGTTGGATGCTTTCTTTTCAGTAAATAAAAAGATGGCCGACAAATACAACATGAAATGCTGGACCAACGCCGAAACGTTCGACCGCGACATGCCCATCAAATTTTTCCCAATTAAATTCGACAAGCTACGTATGAAGCTGGAAGCCGCAGCCCGCGCCGGATACGATAAAGGAATCACTTTCGAATTCTCGCATTTCATGAGTCCACAGTCGTCCTATCTCCAGGCCGGCCATTTATACAACCGCTACAAAGAATATTTCAACATCAAATAATAATGAGTAAAGAAAATTATAGATTAGGTTACATCATCTGGCTATCGTTTGTAGCTGCGCTAGGAGGATTCTTGTTCGGATACGATACGGCTGTAATTTCCGGAACTGTCGATCAGGTAGCATCTCAGTTCAATCTCGACGATTTCGGGAAAGGATGGTATGTGGGCTGTGCGTTGGTCGGGTCAATTGGCGGAGTTGTCATTGCAGGACCTCTGAGCGACCGATATGGCCGTAAAATCGTCCTTTTATTATCGGCAATTCTATTCTCGGCATCGGGTATTGGCTGTATGATTGCCGCCGATGAAATGCAACTCATTATTTTCCGCATCGTTGGAGGAATTGGAATTGGGGTTGCATCGGTTATTTCACCTTTGTACATTGCCGAAGTCTCGGTTCCGCGTTACCGTGGCCAATTGGTTTCGCTTTATCAGCTCGCTATAACAATAGGATTTTTAGGAGCTTATCTGGCAAATTTTGGTTTGCAAAATTATTCCGATTCGCTGATCAAATCCGGAGCGACTCAGGGTTTATACCATAAAATATTTGCTGTCGAGGCTTGGCGCGGGATGCTGGGCATGGAAGCATTACCTGCGCTGCTGTTCTTTTTGATACTTTTCTTAATTCCTGAAAGTCCGCGCTGGCTGATTGTGCGCGGAAAAGAAAACCGAGCCTTAGCCATTATGACCAAGATATACAAAGGTAACGAGATTCAGGTGCAAATTAAAAATGTAAAAGATTTGATAACTGAAGAAGTGAAATCTGATTGGCGATTGCTGTTTTCACCTGGATTTCGGATTGCACTTTTCATCGGCGTTGCCTTGGCCATACTCGGGCAGTTTATGGGAGTGAATGCGGTTTTGTATTATGGACCGACCATATTTAAAGAAAGTGGACTATCGAGCGGCGATTCACTGTTTTATCAGGTTATGGTGGGATTGGTAAATATGCTGACAACTGTTTTAGCATTAATTATTATAGACAAAGTTGGGCGAAAACAACTGGTCTATTGGGGCGTTTCAGGAATGATCATTACCCTGATCTGCATAGGACTTTATTTCACTTTTGGTGCGGCCTGGGGTCTGTCGTCTGTTTATCTTCTGACCTTCTTTTTGCTCTACATTTTTTGTTGTGCCATTTCCATTTGTGCAGTCATCTTTGTGCTTCTTTCCGAGATGTATCCGGCCAAAGTCAGGGGTGCCGCCATGTCAATTTCAGGACTTTCACTTTGGATTGGGACTTTCCTGATTGGCCAGTTAACTCCCTGGATGCTGACCAATCTGACACCTGCCGGTACTTTCTGGCTATTTGCCTTGATGTGCCTGCCATACATGTGGATAGTCTGGAAATTATTACCTGAAACCACAGGTAAATCGCTCGAAGACATCGAGCGAATGTGGCTAAAGAAATAAGTGGGATGTCACAAATAATTAGTCCATCATTAATGAAGTTGCTTAAACCTTCATTAATGATGGACTAATTATTAAACGATACACGATATGCGAAATCTAGTCTAAAGAAATTATTCCTTTTTTGATAGCATATTTAACCAAATCCGTTGATGTTTTCAGATTTAGCTTTTCAAGTAAATGCTGTTTGTGCGTGCCTATTGTTTTTACGCTAACGAATAAAAGCTCCGAGATTTCACTGGTTGAAGCCCCTTCAGCGATTAGCTTCAAAATTTCCGATTCTCTTTCAGTTAATTCTGAATCTGTTTCTGGTATACTTTCTTCTTTCCCCAGATAATCCTGAATCATTATTTCAGTAATCTTATCACTCAGATATTTTTTTCCGGCATGGACGGTATGAATTGCATCAATCAATTCGTCATAAGCACAATTTTTAAACAAATATCCTGAAGCACCAGCTTCCAGCATACCTTTAATGTATTGTTTGTCGGAATGCATTGAAAGCGCAATAACTTTAATTGAGGGGAAATCCTTTAACAATTTGCCAGTTGCCTCGACACCATTTAGTACTGGCATTCCAATATCCATAATAATAACATCAGGATTTAACTCTTTTGCTTTGACAATAACATCTGCCCCATTTTCGGCTTGCGCAAGAATTTCGATATCTTTCGAGTCGGATAATAGATTGACCAAACCTTCCCTGAATAACCTGTGATCGTCAGCAATAATAATTTTAATTGGCATAATCTTTATTCTTATATAGGAACTTGCACAATAGCATTTGTTCCTGTTTGATTATCTGATTCAAAAATTAAGGAGCCTTGAATGGAATCCAATCGTTCTCTGATGCTAAATAAGCCAAATCCGCCCCGTTCATTCGATTTAGTCTCGGCCGTATATTTAAATCCTTGTCCGTTATCAACAACTGAAATGTACAAATATTTCTGATCTTTATTAATTTCTATTTTAATTAAATCGGCGTTTGCATGTTTGATGACATTTACAATCAGTTCCGAAATTATCCGGTATAACAGAATCCGGATATCTGCATCTATCTCCAATGGATCATTGGTTCCTTTGATTGTGGTAGCAATACCATATCTATTTTCAATTTGCTCTAATTTCCATTTGATGGCCGGAATCAGTCCAAGTTCATATAAAATTGGTGGACTAAGATCATAAGTTAACGAGCGGGTCTCAACAATGGCATTATTGATTAATTCTACCGATTCTCTGATTGTCCGGTCAGTCTTTGGCAATTGTTCTGAATTAAGCAGAGACGTCAGTTTTATATATACGAGTGATAGAATTTGACTGATCCCATCGTGCAGGAATTCAGAGATTCTTCGCCTCTCCTTTTCTTCCGTGATTGATAAATCAGTATTCATTTTTTTTAGTTTTATCTGATATTCTTTAATTTTTATGAGGCTCTTCTGAAGGTCGGTTTCAGCCTTGACGCGCTCTGTAATATCCTGGCAAACACCCCTGTATCCAATTAAATTATCCACATTGTCTTTTATAGGAAATCCACTTGCTGCCATCCATACTTTTTTCCCATTCCGATGCCGAAATATTAATCGCTCATCTTTAAAATAATAGGACGACTCAAAATCATTTTTTATCTTTTTCAGTAACGGATGACTTCCCTTGAAAGAAGTGAAAGGGAAAATGTACATTTTGTCCACAATTTCTTCAGGCTTATACCCCAGATTTTTTTCGATGACAGGACTTACGTAGGTGATTAGTCCATCGGGATTAATTTCCCAAAAAAATTCAAGTGCATAACCCGAAACCTGTAAAAATCTATCTTCAACATCACGAAACTCTTTGATTTGCTTTCTAATATAGATTTCAAGTTCCTTATTTTGCATTTTAAGCTTGTCTTCAGCTCTTTTAATGCGAATCATTACATTTACAAGAGCAACAAACTCTTCTTTATTAAATGGTTTTGAAATAATAGCATCAGCTCCTGCCTGAAGGCCTTCAACTCTAATGTCAGAAATACTTCCCCCTGCCGATACCATTAAGATAGGGATACTGGTGGTTGCTTTGTCGGATTTAAGCTTTCTACAGGTCTCAAAACCATCCATCTCTGGCATGAAAATATCAAGGAGGATAACTTCTGGCAATTGTGATTGAGCGATTTCAATGCCTTCACTTCCGGATGTGGCAAGTAAAATTTCATATTCAGGATGGCTTTTTTTCAGGATAGCTTCAACAAGCCTGAGATTTATCTCCAAATCATCAATTATCAAAATATTTTTCTTTGAATACATATCCTGCACTAAATGGTTAGCTTAAAGTTTTAGAAAGAAATAAATGAAAAATATTGCTGGTTTTCTTCAGAAAAAAAATCAGTAAAACTTCCTTTTCAATCACATGTAAATTGCTTTGCTAAAGATATATTTATTTCGAAAAAGAAAAAGAATCAAAGCTCGAAGTTCTCTTTCCAAAAGGGCAAAAACTATCAATTGGCTGCCTAAAATGAAAGAAGAAACAAAACAACTAATATTGGCTTAATTTAATATTAATCATCAATTTAGCTATCTATTATGCATAAGTAAAAAAGCCTATGAGGCTCTTCAAGGATTTATACTTACTTAGTGCAATTTCAGTATAAATATTGCTAAAATTTTTCATTACTCGGACTTTTAGTACACCCCAAACTGGAACTGGTTCCTATAACCATAATCATCAAAAAAACTCTTCCAAATCAATCGATTAAAGTTAATTGAGTACACACAACAACACCAAAACCATCACTTACTTGGCTAAATATCAGTCTTTATGAAGTTGAATCTCAGTTTTCCTGAAGCTAAAATCAGGCTTTTGCTGATTGTAACAAACTATCTTCCTTGGTATCTTTAAACCATTGATTCTTCTATATTATGAATTTACTAGATTTCATCAGAAGGTTTCCCGGAGAAAATGAATGTCTACAATACTTTACAACTATCCGCGAAAATGTTGGCACTGTATGTCCCAAATGTGGTGGCATTACACATAGTTGGATTGAAGGAAGAGACCAGTCTGAATGTAAGCAGTGCGGAACCCGGATAAACATCAAATCCGGCACCATAATGGAGAATACAAAGCTTCCTATAAAATATTGGTTTATAACTATGTTTATGCTTACCTCGTCTGATCAGGTATTTTCGGCATCAGAATTACAGCAAAAGTTGGGCTGTAGAGAATACGAGCAGGTTGAAGAAATGCTAAACAATTTGAATGCGATCATAAACAAAACAGAACGCAAATACACGTTTGACAGCCTCCTTTATGCATGTTCAAAAAATCAGGATCATAATTTATAATTGCACCTATTATCGGATTCGAATACTCATAAAGAGGGCACAAAACCAATGGAATGTGCCCTCTTTTATAATTATATCTTTAAACTGAATAACCATTACTTCATGCCAGAATCTTTTCAGGCAAAATAGGTGTTGCCCCCTTCTGGGTACAAACAAAAGCCGATATATCAACTGCTTTTCGATGAATCTCATTAAGAGGTTGCTGTTTTAAAATTCCCATCACCATAGCCGAAGTGAACGAATCGCCTGCGCCAATGGTATCTTCAACTTCAACTAAAGGCGTTGGCAGAAATGATACTTCAGAATCATGAAAAAGGTAACTTCCTTTTTCGCCTTTAGTCAATGCCAGATATTCTAATGAATAAGTTTCCTTAATTTTCTTGCAAACTTCTATTTCGCTTCCTTCGAAACCAAACAAATGCTTAAAGAGTTCAACCTCGTCATCGTTAATCTTGAACACATCGGCGATTGATAACGATTCGCTTATCAATTCTTTGCTGTAATATTTCTGCCTCAGGTTGATGTCATAAACTTTCAGGCAATTTTCAGGAACGAGCTTTAAAGCTTTTTGGATGGCACTGTGCGAAACGGCGCTTCGCTGCGCTAAAGTTCCAAAACAGATGGCATCAGCTTGTTGCAGCATTTTGATCGCTTCCGGAGTTAATTCGATAAAATCCCAGGCTACATTTTCAT
Source organism: Bacteroidota bacterium (assembly GCA_023251455.1). Lineage (GTDB taxonomy): Bacteria > Bacteroidota > Bacteroidia > Bacteroidales > Prolixibacteraceae > Aquipluma. Next base: position 2,965 of record JAHEYT010000041.1, on the reverse strand, counting down.
AAATCGTGTAATCCGGTTTTCCATCTTTCAGGGTAACTCCAACGGTTCCGGTTGGGTGATCATTCACTGCAATACAGTTTTCAACCCCTTTTGAGTTAACCGAATCCATGATTTCGCGCCCCAATTCATCGTTGCCAACCGAGCTGACGGCCACGCCAACAGCGCCAAGCTGCATTGCATGATACGCAAAATTAACCGGGGCGCCACCTAATATTTTTCCATCGGGCAATAAATCCCAAAGCACTTCGCCCATTCCGATTACTGTATGTTTTTTGATTGTACTATTCATGATAAATGTATTGATTTGGATGTTTTCGCTCGTTGTTAAGCTTGTTTAATTTTAGGGAAAACGCCGAAAATAAGGTAGCTAACTAAGGCAAGTAAAACAATAACAGCACCGACTTGTCCGCCCATGGTATCCGACATAACTCCCATGATTAATGGAAAAACAGCTCCACCAAATACACCCATGATCATTAATCCAGAAACTTCGTTGTTATATTTGGGCTGACAAACAAGGGCTTGCGAGAACATGACCGAAAAAATATTGGCATTACCTAAGCCAAATAAGGCAATACCAGCATAAATGATGGTTTTGTCGGAAGTAAACATGGTTAATACGCCCACTAAAATCATCAATACACTTACCAAAAACACACTCCTCCCTGAGAATTTTGCGAGTATGGCTGAGCCCAACAAACAGCCCACTGTTCTGAAAATGAAATAAAAACTTGTGGCATAACCAGCATCGGCTAATGGTATATTCAACTTCTCAATCAAAAGTTTGGGTGCGGTTGTATTTAAACCAACATCGAGCCCGACGTGTGCCATAATTCCAAGAAACAGGAAAAGTACAGTGACATCGCCCAGAAGTGAAAAACTGGCTCCAAAAGAGGTCGATTTATTTTCGGCTTTGGGTTCATCTACTTTGGTAAAGAAGAGTAAGAAAATCACCAATACCAATATTGTCAGGAATAAAGGAAACAGTATCATTCTCCAATCAGCAAAACGAATGACTGCCCAAGCTGCCAGAATTGGAGCGATGAAAGATGCGATTGCTTTAACAAACTGACCAAACGTTAAAGTACTTGCCATCCTATCTTTGCTCACCAAACCTGCAATCAGCGGATTCAGTGAAACTTGCATCAATGTATTCCCGATACCCAAAAAGGTAAAGGAAATTAGCATCGAGACAAATGAATAGCTAATTAGCGGAATGATTAATGCCGGAAGAGTAACCACCAAACTCAACAATACAGTGTTTTTTCTTCCAATTTTGTTCATCAGCATTCCTGTTGGAACCGAAAAAACAAAAAACCACAAGAACACCATGGAGGGCAACAGGTTTGCCAGGGTATCGGATAATTTAAAGTCAGCTTTTACGTAATTGGCGGCTATGCCAACCAAATCGACAAAACCCATGGCAAAAAATGCCAACATAATAGGGATTAATGAGAGAGCAGATGTTTTTTTCATAATTATGAGTTAGTTTTTAACGCCAGATCGAGGCGAGTTTCCTTACTTTTGATTCAGTTATTTTTATTTCCTGTTCCGACTTTATTTTCACTTTATTGTATATTTCTCCCGGAAATACAATATTAGTCATTTCCAGCAATCCGCCATCCATAAACAGCTCAACTGAAGCCTGGTCAATAACCAACCTGAGTGTTACTCTATCCTTAATGCTGGCCGGTGCAACAATATCGACCGGAAATTCTTTACTAAAAGCTGTTTCGCCTGATTGATTGCGGTTGATACGCACATGCTGTTTAGCTTTATCCAAGACAATATCAAATACCTCATTTTTGCCGTTCGATAGCTGAATGGTAGCCTGATTGGCCGACGCCAAATCGAGTTCTACAGAATAATCAAAAGCATCGGCAGAGCCCAGACTATATGTATTTGGTGATTCTTCCGATTGTAGAGCTTCCCATTTTGTCCCGTAATTTTCAAATTCGGTAGTTGGGTAGCCGCTTAAAGCGATTTCGCCCGATTCAAGTTTCTGAAGTTTCAGTTCACGAGGCAAAGTCATTGCGCCGCGCCAAACCGTTGTTGGAACTATATTCGCATACTGCCAGTTACTCATCCAGCCGATCAAAAGCCGACGGCCATCGGTTTGCGGAACGCCCGACCAGCTTACTCCAGCGTAGTTGTCTTTTCCGTAGTCCATCCATCGCGCTTCAGAACTTGGACTTTCGTTATGAAATACCTTGCCGTCGAATTCACCCACAAAATATTGCGTTGCTGAACCGCCATTTGGCCCGCCGGGATTGATACTTACCAAAAGCACCCATTTTTCCTGATCGGTTCCTTCAACTTTCAGTTTGAATAAATCGGGGCATTCCCAAGCTGCGCCATGTTGGCCAACGCCTTCGCCAAATTCGCTTTCTTTCGTCCAGTTTTTCAGGTCAGGAGAAGAAAAGAAGGTGATTGTATTTAGAGTAGCCAATGTCAAAACCCACTTTTTGGAGGCTTCGTGCCACATCACTTTGGGGTCGCGAAAATCGCGGATGCCAAGGTTTTTAACCACCGGGTTGTGGTCATACTTGATCCAAGTTTGTCCCTCATCGTTGCTGTATGCGATAGCCTGATTCTGAAATGTATTTGTTCCGTTTTTTGCTCCTTCAAAGTCATGATAAGTAAACATAGCCACCAACGGCCCTTTCCCGTCTTTTCCCAATCCTGAAGTATTATTCACATCGGCAACTGCACTCCCGGAGAAAATACAACCGAGTGAATCGGGATAAAGTGCAACGGGCAAGTGTTTCCAGTGAATTAAGTCTTTGCTTATGGCGTGCCCCCAGTGCATTGGCCCCCACACCGAACTATCAGGATAATACTGGTAAAATAAATGATATTGCCCGTTTGAGAAGACCAGCCCGTTGGGATCGTTCATCCAGTGCGCTTCGGGCGAAAAATGAATTTGCGGACGATAGGACTCGGTATAATAACCGGCTTCAAGAGT